>CAZIFI010000036.1:0-20811 GCA_964539105.1 uncultured Anaerolineales bacterium
ATATCTATCCCGGCTTCGGCCAGGATATCCACCGGGGCCCGGGAGCCGCCGGCTTCGAGAATCTTGATATATCCGGGTTTGAAGCTTTCCCCTTCTTGCTGGTAGCGTTGATAGAGGGAGAGTACCAGCAGCTGGCCGAAGGCGTAGGCATAGACATAGAATGGGTAGTGATAAAAGTGGGGGATCATGACCCATTCCCAGCGGAATTCGTCATTCATCTCCACTGCGTCTCCGAACTGCGTTTTCAGGTTTTCCATATAAGCCTCAGCCAGGTCATCGACCATGGCTCCCTCTTTGATCATGGCGTGCGCTTTTCGTTCGAAGAGAGCAAAGAAAGACTGTCTGAGGATGGTGGCGTAGGCGTCATCCATCTGACGGAAAAGGATATCGCGCTGAACAGCGGGATCCTCTTCTTTTTTTAGCAGCCGGTCAATGAGCAGCATCTCCCCGAAGGTGGATGCGTTCTCTGCCAGCGGCAGGGAGGAATGGAAGGTGAACACGCTGTGGTCTGAGGCCAGCATGGCGTGGATGGCGTGTCCCAGTTCATGGGCCATGGTGGCCACATCGTCAGCCCTGCCCTGGTAATTGAGCTTGACGTAGGGAGCAAGGTCGGGCGTGACTGAGGCGCAGAAGGCCCCGCTTTGCTTCCCCTTTCTGATCTCGCTGTCAACGTGGTCATCCTCGATCACCTGCTGGGCCAGATCGGCAACCCTGGGTTCGAAGGCGTCGAACGCATCCAACACCATTTCCACGGCCCGGGTATATTCATAAGTTTTATCGGATTTGGCGACCGGAGCGTACACATCATAGCGGCGGATGCGGTCCACATCTAACCATTCCGCCTTGAGTTTGAAAAAGCGTTGGAAGAGCGGGGCGTTATCCTGGCACACATCCAGCAGGGTATCCACCGCTTCGTCAGGCACATCATTTCTCAGGTTGCGGACGGAAATGGGGCTGCTGTAATCCCGCAGGTTGACATTCTCGTTGCGCCAATCGCGGACAATAGTCTGGTAGATCTGGCCCAGGATGGGGGCGTCTTCCTGATACACGCGGAACAGTTCCTGGTAAGCCGCAGCCCGCAGATCGGGATCGTGGTGGCGGACATAGACCATCAATTCGCCGCGGGTGAGTTCTTTTTCTTCCCCGTCCACTTCCAGGGTGAAGGTGTAGCGGTTGGTGAGGGAGTCATACAGGGTGTTGAGGGCGTTAAACCCGGTCACGTTTTTGATGTTGATGACCTGTTCTTCCGGTTCCGAGAGGGTGTGCGGTTTATAATGGCGCATTTCCTCTAACCAGTAGTGATAATCTCCTGAATCTTCCATCAGCTGCTGGGCCTGTTCCTTGTCCAGTTTTTTCCACCACAACTCAAAGAACAGGGTCTGATTCTGCGTATCCGCCATGAGCTGTTCTGTCTGGGCCTGAAGGGACTGGGCTGCTTGATTCTGGGTGTCTTCTGTAAACCATAGATAGGAGAAAACGGAGATGCGCTGGGCCTGTTCCGTCAGTTTTTCCAGGTCCTTGATGATCTCAAAGAACGTTTCCCGGGAGATGTCCTTATCAAGTTGGCCACGATATTTTTGAAACGCCTCTACATCTGCTTTGAGGTCTTCCACCGCCTGATTGAAGGCCGGTGAGTCGTGACCGGGAAACAGGTCTTCAAGGCTCCACTTTTTCTGGGTGTACGTTGTTGACATAAATGACTCTCTTTGATGGTATTAATCGGGACTTTCTAGCAGTTGCGATTATACAATATCCTGCTATGTTTCGGCAGGATTTTCTTCTTAATGCGGAAATTTTGGTTCAATTGGATTCATGGCATCTTGGGCCTCTGATATCCGCAAGGAGAGTGGGGTTGTGCGTGATATAATTTTTCAACGTGAAAGACTTCCCTGATTATGGTGGAGAGAGTCACTTCACACCGGCTGGAGGGGGGGTGATCCCGGTCCGGTGTTCATTTTTCGCTTTCACGTTAATGTACTGGGACCCTGTGGAGATTATTTATGGATAATGCCCTCAATTTTCAATCGATCATCATGACCCTGGAAGAATACTGGGCCGAGAAAGGGTGTTTAATCTGGCAGCCATATCATACCGAAGTTGGCGCCGGTACCATGAATCCGGCCACATCTTTACGTGTCCTGGGTCCAGAGCCGTGGCGGGTGGGTTATGTTGAGCCTTCCATCCGGCCTGATGATGCCCGCTACGGGGAAAACCCGAACCGGTTTTACCAGCACATTCAATACCAGGTTATTCTCAAACCTGATCCCGGAAACCCCCAGGCGCTGTATCTGGATTCCCTGGAAGCGCTGGGCATAGACCCCGCGGTGCATGACATCCGCTTTGTGGAGGACAACTGGCGCTCCCCCGTGCTGGGTGCATGGGGCCTGGGCTGGGAAGTGTGGCTGAACGGTCTGGAAATCACCCAGTTCACCTACTTCCAGCAATCAGGAGGCCAGGACCTGGAACCGGTCTCGGTGGAGCTGACCTACGGATTGGAGCGCATCGCCATGGCCTTGCAGCGGGTGCGGAATTTCCAGGACATCCGCTGGAGTGACCATTTGACCTACGGGGATGTCCAGCTGCAAAGCGAACAGGAATTCAGCACATACGCTTTTGAGTTGGCTGATGTGGATCGTTTACGCGAACTGTACCAGATGTATGAAGCGGAGGCGGAGCGCTGCCTGGCCCAGAGCCAGGTTCTTCCGGCTCATGACTATGTTTTGAAATGTTCTCATACCTTTAACCTGCTTGATACGCGGGGGGCGGTGGGCGTGACAGACCGCCAGGCCTTTTTTAACCGCATGCGCGATCTGTCCAAGCACGTGGCAGAAAAATACGTTGAGCAGCGCCAGGCCCTGGAATTTCCCTGGCTGGAAGATGGCGCGGATGGTACGGAGATCGAAGGTGCGGTAACAGGTGTTGACATGGACGAGGCTCCCGAGCAGCCGGCACCTTTTCTGTTGGAAATCGGCACTGAAGAACTTCCTCCAGCTGATGTGGTGAGCGGCATCGAGCAGCTGGAGGGACTTGTTCCCCGATATCTGGAAGACCTGCGGCTGGAGCATGAGGGCATACGGGTGATGGGCACGCCGCGCCGCCTGGTGGTGGTTGTGGAGGATCTGGCTCCCCGCCAGGCTGATCTGGAACAACTTGTTAAAGGCCCTCCTGCGGACCGGGCTTATGACGAGGAGGGCAAACCTACCCCGGCGGCGGAAGGCTTTGCCCGATCCAAAAACGTGGGCGTTGATGCCCTGGAAGTGCGCAGCATGGACGGCGGCGAGTATGTGGCAGCTGTTGAGAAAGAAAGCGGCCGCCCGGCTCCCCGGGTGATGGAAGAGGTTCTGGAAGATCTGGTTGCTGAACTAAAATTCGAACTGACCATGCGCTGGAACCAGAGCGGTGTGGCGTTTTCTCGGCCTATCCGCTGGCTGCTTGCTTTCCATGGCGAGGCATTGATCCCTTTTTCTTACGCAGATGTGGTCGCTGAGCCTTACACCCGGGGTCTGCGCTTCCTGGATCCGCGGCGGGTCTTGGTCTCCTCGGCTGAGGAGTACGTCGAAATGCTCCTTGAGCAGGGCATCATCGTCGATCATCGAAAACGCCAGGAAGAGATTCAGCGCCAGATTACCCATCTGGCTGAAGAGGTAGGGGGTGAAATTCCCCCCGACCCCGAACTGCTGCTGGAAGTGACCCATCTGGTGGAGGCGCCCACGGCACTGCGGGGCGAGTTTGATGATTCCTACCTGGATCTGCCCCGCGAGGTGTTAATTTCCGTCATGAAAAAGCACCAGCGCTACTTCCCGGTGGTAAAAGACGGCCAGCTGCTGCCCTACTTCATCACCGTGGCGAACAAGCCGTATACGGAGGAATCGGAAGAGGCGTACCGCATCATCACGGAAGGCAACGGGGATGTGATCATCGCTCGTTTTTCTGACGCAGCTTACTTTGTGGATGAGGATAAGGAACGCGATCTGGAAAGCTATGTCTCGGACCTGGAACTGCTCACTTTCCAGGAAGACCTGGGTTCGATGCGGGATAAAACGGACCGCGTGCGGGGCATGGTGGATGGTGTGGCAGATGAGATGGGAATCGATTCTGATCAGCGGGAGATCATCCGGCGCGCGGCGGAGCTGTGCAAAGCGGACCTGGCCACGAAGATGGTGGTCGAAATGACTTCCCTGGAAGGGATTATGGGATATTATTATGCCCTCCATTCTGGAGAGTCTGAGCGTGTGGCGACGGCCATTCGCGAGCACTACCTGCCCCGCTCGGCTGGCGATCCGCCCCCGGACACGAAGCCGGGATTGGTGCTGAGCATTGCGGACCGCCTGGATTCCCTGGTGGGCCTGTTTGCCGCCGGCCTGGCGCCCACGGGAAGCAAAGACCCCTTTGCCCAACGGCGGGCTGCCCTGGGTCTGGTGGAAAACCTCATCTCCTGGGACATAGATTTTGACCTCCGGGCAGGTGTTGAAATCGCGGCAGCACAAATGCCGTTGGAGGTCGGTGACGAAGTCAGAGAGGACATCCTGAAATTTATCCGGGATCGGCTTCACAACCATCTGCGGGAGGAAGGGTATGGCTACGATATTGTGGATGCTGTGGTTTCCGCTCAAAGCCAAAACCCGGCAGGAGCAGCCCGATCTGTAGCATCGCTGCGGGAATGGGTGAGCCGGGGTGATTGGGAGGAAATCCTGGATACGTATGCCCGCTGTGTGCGTATCACCCGTGATCTGGTTGAGATATACCCAGTGGAGGAAGAACGCCTCTCCGAAGATGAGGAGCGCGAGCTGTATCAGGCCATCCAGGAGGCGGAAGACAGGGAGCGGAAGCCGGGCCATGTGGATGACTTCTTCCAGGCTTTTTTGCCCCTCATGCCCCCCATCACGCGCTTTTTCGATCATGTGCTGGTCATGGCGGAAGATGATCGCCTGCGGAAAAATCGCCTGGGCTTACTGCAGCGGGTAGCTTCTCTGGCGGAGGGTGTGGTTGACATGTCACGTCTGGAAGGTTTCTAAATAAGGTAACTGACAACCCAATTGAAGGCGCTCCAGCAGAATACACAGGGTTGTTATAGCCCGCCGAGCTGCCGGAATATTTAAGGTTTGCAACTTCTTTCATCTCAAAATTCTGACACATTCCAGGATGTAGGTTCTATTTCCACTGGTATAATCGACTTTGAATTCTAGGGTGGTTTATTCACTGGTGTGTTCCGGGTGTTAACTATGAGCGTAACGGACGAAATTAAAGACCGCATCGATATCGTAGACCTGGTTTCTGAATCAGTGGAACTGCGGCATTCCGGTAAGAATTATTCCGGGTTTTGTCCCTTTCACCACAATGTGAACACCCCGGCTTTTGCTGTTTTTCCGAACACCCAGACCTGGCACTGTTTTGGCGAATGTGATGATGGGGGTGATATTTTCAGTTTCGTCATGAAAAAAGAGGGCTGGGAATTTCAGGAGGCCTTGCAGTACCTGGCCGACCGTGCCGGTGTGACCCTGGAACCGCTTTCCCCGGAACAAAAAGAAAAGCAGGAGGAACACGAACGGCTGCGCAGGCTGCTGGAAGACGCGGTCCAGTTCTACCGCCATAACCTGATGCAGACGGATGCCGGAAAGATGGCATTATCCTATCTAAGAGAACGGGGCATCCAGGATGAGACTATAGAACGTTTTGGTCTGGGTTACGCCCCGGACTCATGGGATGCGTCGTCGTCGTATTTCAATTCGCAAGGATATACCGAAGAAGACCTGCTGCAAGCCGGGTTAGTGTCAGAGCGGGATTCAGGCGGGGTCTACGACCGGTTTCGTAACCGATTGATGATTCCCATCCGGGACCGCAGGGACCGCATGGCTGGATTCGGTGCCCGGGTCCTGGACCCGGAGGATGTGCCGAAATATCTGAACTCCCCCCAGACACCGCTCTTTGACAAACGGAAGCTCCTTTACGGGCTGGATCAGGCCCGGAAGGCGATCCGCTCCGAGGATGAAGTGGTGATAGTGGAAGGGTATATGGGTGTTATCCTGCCCCACCAGCACGGCTACAGGAACGTGGTGGCCACCATGGGAACTGCGCTGAACGATGATCATCTCCGCAAGGTGAAGCGGTATACAAAGCGCATTGTGCTGGCCATGGATTCGGACGCCGCCGGTATGAAAGCCACCCTGCGGGGTCTGGAAGTGGCCCGGGAATCTCTGGATCGCACACAGGATCTGGTATTTGATGCCCGCGGTTTGTTGCGGCGTGAAGCCCGGCTGCAGGCCGATCTCAGGGTGGCAGCCCTGCCAGCCGGGATGGATCCCGACGATGTCATCAATCAGGACCCTGCGGAGTGGGAAAAAATCATCTCCAGAGCGAACCCTATTGTCATCCATGTCATGAACGCCCTGGCGGATGGGCGGGATTTGAACGATCCAAAAGCGAAAAATGAAGTCGCTGCCCAGGTGCTGCCGCTGATTGATGATGTGCCCAGTTCCATTGAGCGGGATACCTACCAGCAGCGTCTGGCCCGCCTCCTGGAAGTTGATGAACGGGCCCTGCTCAATTTTCGACCCTTACCTTCTTCACGCAACCAACGGGCGACCTCCTACCGCCGCCCATCCCCGCCTCCCAGACGACAGGAAACATCCCGGGAGCAGCCGGAGAAGAGACGTAAGGGAGAGCGCTACGAGGCGCATTGTGTGGGGATTCTGCTCCATGATCCGGAACTGCTGTACCGGGTGGACCGACAACTGGGGAAAGCGGGTCTGGATCGTTTCAGCGAGAAGGATTTCCAGAATACGGATTTTCAACTTATTATCAGCCAGCTGCGCAAGGCCCTGCGGCAAAATAAAACCGAGCCCAAAGTCTACGTCATGGATCACCTTTCCGGAGACCTGCTGGATGTGGCGCAGGACCTTTTCCAGTTGAATGCGGATATCAATCCCAAAGCGGACAAGGTGCTGGAAGATTTGATGCGCGCTTTATT
Organism: uncultured Anaerolineales bacterium; assembly: GCA_964539105.1. Taxonomy (GTDB): domain Bacteria; phylum Chloroflexota; class Anaerolineae; order Anaerolineales; family UBA11858; genus B10-G9. The sequence goes on from CAZIFI010000036.1 coordinate 6,968, forward strand.
GAGTTTGCGAAAGTGGCGGGTCGGAAATAGGAATGCCCATCTGCGATACTTGATGGAAACCACCCAGAAAGATGGAGATTTGAAAGCCTCCCAGTACCGGGAAGCCATTATAGAAAACGTGCAGGAACAGAAAAAAATTGATGAAGCTATGAAGCGCTTTACAAGCAGAACAGCCGCCTTACAGGAATATCCATGACCTAGGCCACATCCGACGGGAATCATCGATCCCCTGCGTTACTCCCCATTCCCTCATCAACCACGAGGCAAACCCGGATGCCGAAAAACAGGACGCAGAAGAACCAGGAAGGAGCGAAGATAAAAGCTGCTCTGCGGGACGATCCCGTTCAGATGTACCTCAATGACATCGGGACCATTGACCTGCTGGATGTGTATCAAGAATTCTGGTTAGGGGCCCGGCTGCTCTCCGCAAGGCGCATTGACCGTCTGAAACAAGAACATCCCTTTATTGATACCCAGGACCCGGCCCTGACCGATATATACCGGGCGATGTATGATGACCTCCGCGTGCAAACGCGGCGCATCCGGGAGGATGTTAAGCGCTTTGAGATGGAATGCCCCGATTGGGGCGATTTAATCCGGGAAGCCCAGAAGCTGCGGGACACATGGGCGCTGGATCCGCCCTCTTACACTCGGTCTTACCTGGACAACGGATTATGGGGGGAGAACAAGGAATGGGGCAGTGTAGCCAGCAAAATCTTTTCAGTCTTTGTGTCCTATTATTCCTTCCCGCTGGAGATCAGCGAGTGGCTGCAAGAGGTCATCCGGGACAGGAAGGGCCTACCCACCCTGCGGAATTTTACCCGCCGCTTACCGCCGGAGAAGGAGCTGCAGGTAGAATTTGAAAATTTGTGGAGCCGGTACTATGAAGCCTATCAGGCCCTTATCCGCCGCAACTTGAGGCTGGTGGTCAGTGTAGCCAAGCACTACATCGGGCGCGGAAATTCTTTCCTGGACCTGATCCAGGAAGGAAATGTGGGACTGCTGCGGGCGGTTTCGAAATTCGACCCCACGCGCGGGTTCAAGTTCAGCACCTATGCCACCTGGTGGATCCGGCAGTCGGTCAGCCGATCCATTGCCGATCAGGCCCGCACCATTCGCATCCCTGTCCATGTTTTCGAAACGGTCACTCAGCTGCTGCGCATCCGGCGCCGCTTGATCCAGGAACTGGAGCACGATCCCACCTACAAAGAAATTGCCCTGGAGACGGATTATCTGGAACCCGAAGATAAAAAAATGATTCGCAAACATCTGGAGGATGGCACCTCGCCCCCTTCAGGCGTACTTCAACGCTGGCGGGAAGCGACCAGCAAAGTGCACCGCTATCTGCGGGCGGCGGAAGATCCCATGTCCCTCGATCGTCCTGTGGGAGAAGAAAATGACAACCATCTGGAGGACTTTATCGAGGATCAGGAAGCCCTGTCCCCCGTCGAAGCCACTGTGGAAGAAGTCATGCGGGAGCAGCTGCAGAGCGCATTGGATGACCTCACCGTTCGAGAGCGGCAGGTGCTGGAGTTGAGATTTGGATTGATGGATGGTAAAGTACATACGCTGGAGGAGGTGGGAGCGTATTTTGACGTCACACGTGAACGGATCAGGCAAATTGAAGCCACAGCCCTGCGCAAGCTCCGCAGCCCGAATGTGTCCTATAAGCTGGAAGATTTTGTGTGAGATTATCTTGTGCGAATCAATCGCTGGCAGGGGGATAGTTAATGCGATATGAATAAGCTGGTATCGGTCCTTATCCTATCCGGTCTGATGATGGTTTTGATCTATCTCTTCTCCCCCTCGCTGGGGTGGGATGAAGTTTATTTTTGTCTGGGTGGATCCGGCTTGATCCTGCTTGGATTCCTGCTGAACAAGCTCACCCCCGATCGTTCCAAACCGCCCCGCCGTTTCCGTACCTTGCGGAAGGTGCTCGGTTTCACGTCTGATGAGGAAGAGGAATGATCCCCCCGCTGCAGCTTGACGGGGGCGATCCCCTGATCCATTTTCTCCACGCCAACGGTTATCCTCCTGAAACCTATCAATCTTTTCTGTCCCTATTCACCCCCCGTCATGGGGTCGTTGCTCCTTATTTGCGGCCTATGTGGCCCGGTTCCAATCCTGAAGGCGTGCGGGATTGGACGATTTTCCGGGATGATATGCTGCGGATGCTCCAAGATCCGGAGCGGTTGGATGTAGAGTCTGGTCGATTGAATGGGCGTCGCGGGTTGATCGGGATGGGACATTCCATCGGGGCCACGGTGACCTTGATGGCAGCCCTGAAAGCCCCGGAATGGTTCCGTTGTCTGGTGCTGATTGAACCTGTCCTGTTCCCACCCTGGCTGGGCGCGGTGTTCCGGGGATTACGTCGCTTGGGGTTACTGGAAGCTGTGCATCCTCTCATCCGGCGCACCTTGAATCGTAAACGTGTGTTCGACAGCGTGGATGATATGTACAACAACTACCGCAGCAAAGTGGTTTTTCGCAAGTTGTCCGATGAAGTGCTGCGGGATTATGTGCGCGGGCTGTGCCGTACACGGCCGGATGGAATGGTTGAGTTGACCTACGAACCGGAGTGGGAAGCCAGGATTTACAAAACCGGTGGGGTGGCAGATCCCATCGTCTGGCGCTCAATGGAGAACCTGCATGTGCCTGTGCTTCTCATCCGGGGTGAAGAGACCGACACGCTGCGCATGGGGGCGGTTCGGCTGATGTCACGGCGCCTGCCCCACTTGCAGGTTGTAAATATGGCCGGCGTGGGACACCTTGTCCCCCTGGAAGCCCCCCGACGCGCTTTTGAACACATGCGGTCGTTTGTGGGAGCCTGAGAATAGGTCTGTGACAGATAGAGGAGTCGGAAACGCCCCTTCCAGGTGGGAGGGGCTGGTAATTTTGTATCGCGGTGTGCATCAAGGGATGTTGAGGACCTGGCCCGGGGTGAGGGATGCCCCCGCTGGGAGGTTATTTTCTGCTGCAATTTCATCCGGGGTCACATCACCAAAGGTACAGGCGATAACAGGCAGGGTATCAAAAGGCTGCACGACGTATGTGGTGGGATGATGTGCTAACGCGCGGTTGACCGGGAAGGGTCGGGCCTGGGTGGGCAGTTTAATGACCTGTCCGGGAACGAGAGATGAACCAGGAGGGAGGCCATTGTAGCTCAAGATGTCAGCCGGTTTGATGTCAAACCTTCGTCCCAGGCAGTACACGAATTCGCCCCGGCGCACGGTGTATGAATCCGGTATCGGTTTTTTGCTGCTCCCGTTCTCTTCCTCGGGCTCAGGGGTCGGGGTAGCGGTTGGGGTTGGGATAGCTGTGGGTGCCATGGTGGGGGTGGGAGAGATGATGGGAGGGATGGTTGATGATGAGGGGTCAATCTCCACGAAGGATGTCATACCCCACTGCAGGGAGAAATCATCTGCAGGTGGCAGTTCCACAGTCACGGTGTACGTCACATTTCCCTGATAACTGGATGCGTTGTGTGCGATCTTGCGCACTCTACCTTCCAGGGAGCGGTCGGGATAGGCAGCAAATTTAACTACAGCAGGTTGGCCGACCTGGATGTCAACTACATCTTCCTCCAAAAGGTCCAGGGTGTCCACCTGCCAATGGCTGGTATCGGCCACGATGACGACCGGGCTGCCGGCTTCCACCACCTGGCCCTTCTCGACCTCAATTGAGGTGACCGTTCCGGTGAGAGAGGCCTGGAGATCGGCCTTTTTCAGCTGGATACGAGCGGCGTTCAGGGCAGCCTGGGCCTGTTCGACCTGGGCGTCGGCCTGATCTTCCTGATCATCGCTAGCCGCATCCGGCAGCATCTCTCGTTGAGCCCGGGCGGCTTTCAGGGCTGATCTGGCCCGCTCTACCTGGGCCTGCAGGCTGTCTGAGTCCAGGCTGAGCAGCGCGTCTCCCGCTTCAACTTGATCCCCCTCATTGATGTGGATCTCCGCCACTCGGCCGGAGATCTCGAACGCCTGGCCGAGATGGGTCAGGGGCACCACCCGCCCTTCTGCGTTTACCGTGATCACTTCGGATTCGACGACAGCTGTGGTGGGTGTCGGATCAACGGGGGCCAGGTACTCTTGATAGCCCCTGAAACCGAAATAAGTCAGGATGAGGATGAGCATTAATCCAATCAGGATTCGCTTTGCGTTCATGTGACTGCGCTCCTTAGTGTTCTGCCAATCCCTCAATGATGGGCTGACGGGAAGCCCGTATGGCGGGGATTACAGCTGCTGCCTGGGAAATAACAAGGGCGATCACGGCGCTGCTGATAATGGCCCGTGAGGAAAGCTGGTTGGTCAGCTGGTAATCCATCAAATGCTGCACGACGACGATGAACATTTGAGCCAGGACGGCGCCCAGGCCCAGACCCAGCATCCCGCCCATCAATCCCAGCGCGCCCGCTTCTGCCAGAATCATCTTCCGCAGCTGGGCCCGGGTCATGCCGATGCTGCGCAGCATGGATAATTCCTGCCGACGCTCCATGACACTGATGGCCATGGTGTTGACCACCCCCATGGCAGAAACGCTGACCACGATCAGGGCCAGGGTGTCAAACATCACGAAGGACCGGTCCGTGATTTCCAGGACATCTTCCAATAGTTTATCCACCACATCCACCGTTAAATTCAGGCGGGTGCCCAGCATGTCTTCAATGGCCTGGCCAACTGCCTGTGGATTATACCCCGGGTGGACTGAAAGCAAGAATCGATCCACGTTATTGACCCCGAAATAGCGGTATAGGTCCGTCCAGCTGCCGTACACCATCAGGCCGTTTCCGCTGAAATCCAGCACCACGCCGATCACCTCAAAGTCAACCACACCGCGCGGGGTTTCCAGGGTGAGTTCCTCTCCCACCTCCAGATCGTAGCGCTCTGCCATGCTGGTGCTGATGATGACCCGGTTTCCTTGCTGCAGCTGCTGGAAGACCCGGGGTTGAGCGTCTTTGCCGGGTTTTTCAAACAGGAATTGACTGATCTCACCCCGCGTGCCGGGGTCAATGGCGATGAAGACGATCTCGTCTTCCACCTTTTCCCCGCTGGTCCAGACCTCGATGTTGCGTTCCGGGCTGACTGTGTTTACGCCGTCCACCGCAGCCAGGCGCTGGGCAGCATTATCGTCCAGCCGGGTGGGGGACTGCACAATAAGATCCCCTCCCGTGGCGGCCTTCGTCCATCGGCTGAGATCGTACCGGAAACTGTCGCCCAAAGACACTGTACCAATGTTGACCGCAATGCCCAGCATTAGGGTAGCGATGGTCAGCAAAGTCCGGCTCTGGGCCCGTTTCAAGTTGGATGCGCCTATTTTCCCTACCCTGCCAAATACGAATTGGATCAAGGGCTGCAGGATATTTGCCAGAAGGCGGTCCACGATGGGCACACTGAAGGCTGCCCCGAAGAGGAACAGAATCGCTGCCATACTGACGGTGGTCCAGGCCACTGAATCCCGCAGGGGGAGGTCGTTGAAGACCACCCAGCCCACAAATAATAAGCCGGGGCCGAATTTCCAGCTGATGTCCCGCCACGTTGAACCCCGGGATTGGGCTTTGATGCCCAACGCCTCCAGGGGAGAAATCTGTATGGCCTGCAGGGCGGGCCACAGGGCGGAGAGGATCGTCACCAGCAGGCCGATGGATAAACTGCGCACGAACCCTTTGAGCGGTAAGGTCAACGAATTGACCGTGGTCCCGGCTGCAAATCCCACGGTGGTGGACATGCCCTGGGCCATTCCGATGCCCATTAACAGCCCCGCACCGGACCCCACTACGCTCAGCAGTCCGGCTTCGGTGAAGATCAGGATCAGAACCCCTTTTTTGGTCATCCCGATGGTGCGAAAGAGACCGATCTGCCGGGTGCGCTCTGCTACATTGATGGCAAAGGTGTTGTAGATTAAGAAACCGCCGATGAACATGGCCACCGTGCTGAACAGGTCCAGCCCCAGGCGGTAAGAGGCCATGCGTTTGGCGAGTTCTTCTCCCCGGGCGCCGGGATAGACCACCCGCACCTGCTCTCCAAGCTGGCGGGAGAGGGTCTCTCTGGTCCTGGACAACGCTGTCTCGGATTCCGATATTTCATCTTCGACGATGATATCAATCTGGTCGTACCGGCCAGCGCGATCCATCAATTCCTGGGCCACGCTGAGGGGGATGAAAGCGATTGAACCCCCGTTGATCAAACCGGCCCCGGATTGGTCGATGAGGCCGATGATTTTAAATTCAGAGGGAGCGTTTCTGCCAGGAAGAAGAATGGGGATTTCGTCTCCCAGGGAATACCCTTTTTCCTCCGCGACAGATTTCCCCAACACCATCACATAGCGGTTTTCCCCGGGCTGCAGGTAACTACCTTCGGTGAGTTGGATGTCTCTCACTGTGCGATCGATTTCGGCATCGACCCCGATGGTGATCAGGGTGCTGCCCGCAGAGAGTGTGCCCATCACCCCGCTGCTGGCCTGCCAGCCACTCAGATCATCCGCCACCAGGGAGCGGGACATCACGGATGGCGCCGCGGCGGTTACCCCCTCCACCTGGCGCGCTTCCTGGAAGATCCTTTCCGGAAAACCGTCCGCATTACGGGCTTGATCCTGGACAGAGAGGTCGGCTTTTCCGCCCGCCTCATCGAAAACGTTGTTGAAGGAGTCCATCAGAGTGGCGTTGGTGATGTTCACGCCCAGGACGACAGCCACACCCAGGGAAATCCCCAGGGCTGTTAGTGCTGTGCGCGTTTTATGTCCTGCCATGCTGCGCAGAGCCAGTCTGATATTGGTCCAGAACCGCCGCCAGGCTGCCATGGGGCTAGATTTCCTCCAGGTAGGCCAGGCGCTTGGCAATGCGCCGGGTATCGGACTCATCGCCGCGGTTGAAGGACTCGTCCACCACCTTTCCATCCCGCAGGTACACCACCCGGTCCGCGTAGGAGGAAGAGCGGGGATCATGGGTGACCATGACAATCGAGGTCCCGGAGCCCTTCCGCACACGGCGCAGCAGATCCAGGACCACGGTGCCGGATTTGGTGTCCAGGTTTCCGGTGGGCTCATCGGCCATGACGATGTCCGGGTTTGTGATCAAGGCCCGGGCAATCGCCACCCGCTGCTGTTGGCCGCCGGAAAGCTGATCGGGCTTGTGGTCCTTTCTGTCCGCGATCAGGACCAGCTGGAGTAAATTCTCCATCCGTTTCTGGGCCTGGTCGGGGTCACGGCCGTCCACCAGCAAAGGAAGCATGACGTTTTCTCTGGCGGTCAACATGGGAATGAGATTAAAGGTTTGAAAGACAAAGCCCACCTTCCGGCGCCGGAGGATGCTCAGCGCCTCGTCGTCCAGCTCGGACAGGCGCTGCCCGGCCAGCATCACATCCCCGCCGCTGGGCCGGTCCAGGCCGCTGATGAGGTGCAGCAGGGTCGATTTCCCTGAGCCGGAGGGACCCATGATGGCTACAAATTCGCCCTTCTTCACCGTGAGATCCACGCCGCGCAAAGCAGGGACCTTGACGTCACCCACGTGGTATGTCTTGCGCAAATTTCCCGCCTTGAGGACAAAATCTTTGTCTTCTTCCGGAGGTATTTTCGTCGGACCTTGCATCGGGGAAGAGGAAGTTGTGTTACGTTCCGTCATCACGGTTTATCCTTCATCCTGGCGTTTGCGGGCCAGCCTTTTCCGTAGTTCGGTATGGGATTGGCGGGTGACAGGATAGCGGAGCAGCAGGGGAAAGACAAAGATCAATAACAATGCCGGGATGGGCCCGAATATCAGCCTTATCCCGAGCAGCGAGCGCGCGGATTGGGCCGCATTGGGCACATAGCCAACCAGGTCTAAGCCCATACCCACCAGGAACACCCCCAGTGTGCGCATAATTTTATCAACCAGGCCGTACACACCATAGTACATTCCTTCCCGCCGTTCTCCGGTTTCCGCTTCATCGTGTTCGATGACATCCGGGAGCATGGCGTAGGGCGCGACCCAGTGGGAGGAAAGGCCAAAGCCGATCACGATCACGGCGATGTTCATGAACATCAGCTGCCCCTCTTGAATAAAAAAGGTGGACAGGGCAGCGACGCCCATGACCAGCAGGCCGAAAGCGTAGGCCCGGCTTTTGCTGGTTCTGTCGCTGATCCATTTCCAGAAGTAAATGAAAACGCCTACGGTCACCATCAACAGGGCCAGGATGAGCGACATCCGGCCCGGTGCGCCGAGGTAGTACTGGATGTAATAGGGCACGCTGGACTGCATGAGCGTGAAACTGAGTCGCACGATGGCAAAGGCAGCCAGGAGCATGATAAAGGGCTTATTGGTGAATGTGGCCCGGATGGAGGCCAGGATCGGCAGCCCCGCTGTTACCTGTGTGTCACGAGAGGGCTCTCGGACCCGCCATGCGACCAGGGCAATACTCAAACCTACGATCCCGCCAAACACCGCACCCATCACCAGGTAGCCCGTGGAGGTATCCTCAAATCCGCCCGTAATCATGGGGGGCAGCACAGCGCCCAGCAGATAGCCGATCACGGCCCCGACGGACGCCACGGCCATCAGGCTGGTGCGTTCATCATAATCCCTGGTCAGCTCGGCGGTGAGAGAATTAAAGGGGACGTTGGTGATGGTGAAGAAGGTGTCAAACAGGGCGTAGCTGAGTACGACCCACAGGAAGGCCGCGGTGGAGGATAAGCCGCGCGGAACTGCCCACAGGGCAAAGGAGACCAGGGCCAGCGGCAGTGCGCCGTAGATCAGATATACCCGCCGCCGGCCGAAAGGGGATTTCGTGCGATCTGAAACCCACCCGAAGAGGGGATCGTTGACAATGTCCCACACCTTTCCAACCAGCAGGGCTGTGCTGGCCAGCGCGGGGGGGATATGGGCCACATCGGTGTAAAAGATGAGCAGGAAAAATCCGATCCCCGAGATGAGCAGGGTGAAGCCCAGGTTTCCTACCGCGTAGATGAGTTTCAGCCCCAGGGGCAGCTTTTCATTCGCTGCTTGAAGACCTGGTGTGGTATAGGTACTCATAAGGTAGCTCCTTGTGATCTGAACCAGGATCCAGAACCCGCTTCCGGACTTCCCGGTGGAGGACTTTGACCAGATAACTGCGCGGCAATTCATTCATGATCGCCACTAGATGGGGCAGTTGATGCTCAGGAAGTTGTTCTTTCATGGTTTGGATGATGCCTTTTGCCAGACGGGGATAATCGTCCCCGCGGTAAGCGCGTCGGAGGGAGACAGCCAGGGTCAGCTGCTGGTTTTTATCTCCGCCGCTCACCAGGCAGGCTTCTTTCACAGCGGGGTGATTGTGTGCGGCTTCTTCCACCAGCAAGGGAAATATTCTCGTCCCCTCTTGGTGAATGATGTCGGATTTGCGTCCCAGGATGTGGAGCCGGTCCCCATGATCGATGTAGCCGATATCCCTCGTATGGTACCAGCCGTCCCGGAGGACGCGCTTGTTGAGCGCCGGCGACTGCCAGTAGCCGTCAAAAGTAGTGGGGCTGTCGATCAGAATTTCTCCTTTTTCCCCGGCTGGTACTTCTTCTCCCTGGGGGTTAACGACTTTGACGTTCACCTGTGGGACGACCTTTCCCACAGAACGCAGGATGTGGCGGGGAGCGGGGTTATCCTGCGTCCCGTGGTCCCGCATTTGCAGCAGGCTGACAGGGGGTAGGACCTCCGCCATTCCGTATCCCTGCTGGAATATGGGTCCCCAGCGCTGGATGGCTTCTTCAAGTTTGGGGACAGGCATTGGGGCGGTGCCGTAGATCACGTTCCGCAGCGTACTGAGATCCGCCTCCGACATATCCAGAAAATCGATTAACAGGCTGGGCGTGAGGAAGGTGCGGGTAGCCCGGTGCTCCTTGATGGCTGCCATCACGGCCTGGGGTGTGTATTCGTCGGGAATGACCAGGGTTGAGCCGGAAAATAACATGGGGAGCACCACGCCGCTGCCGGCGCCCACCAGGGGAATGCCGAGCACGAAGATATCCTTCTGGCCGGGTGTGATCGACACGTTCGTGGCAGTTAATTTCAAGCTGGTGACGATCACTCGGTGGGTGGTGAAGAGCGCTTTGGGCCGTCCCGTTGTGCCGGAGGTGAATCCCAGCCCGGCGGGGTCCCCGGGATCAATCCTGTGGTCGGAGCGGTGCGGCTCGTGCGCAGCGAGGATCTCCTCATAGTGGCTGTCGTCTCCGGTGGGGATGATCGTCACCTCCGGATGCTGCCGGGAAAACGCGTCCGCAATCTCTGCGCCGCTTCGGGGATCCATAATCAAGGCTGCAGGCTGGGCCATCTGTGCCGCATCCAGGATCGCGGATTGGCTGTGCCCGGTGTGAAATGAAGTGAGGATGAACCCGGATTCAAAAGATGCCAGGCGGACCTCGATTTGCTCCCAACCATCGGGCAGCAAGGTGAAAACCCGATCACCTTTTTGGATGCCCCTTGATTCCAGGCCCTGAACCAGGGCATTCACCCGCCTTTCGAGTTCAGCGAAGGGAAGCTGGCCCCGGGATGAAATCAAAGCCTCCCGGTCCGGATAGCGGCGGAACGCCTCCCGGATCATATCCCGCGGCGTGCTGTATCTGGATAAGAAGGCTTTGAGGAGCCACTTTCTAATGGTTTTTATCATGATCAACTCACAAGAGGATTGATGAAATTGCCTATGGCAAGCCGGATTAGATGAGGGTTCCCACTCAATCCCTCGGTTCCATTCTGGCTCATGATTATTTCCGCTGCTTGTTCAAGAGACGCCTGACATACCACAGTTTCAGGCGTTGAATAGGATTACGGTTTCCCCACCACACCCGGCCTTTCTTACACTGCATTGTGTAGGCGTCCACCTGGAAGTAATGCGGCACACTGGGGATGGGCCCGCGGTTGAGCAATATCTTTGTCACCTGGGCCGCGGCCAACCCGGCAGCCATCTGGACGGCCAGGCCTAAAGATGGTCCTGCTTCCTCGCCCAGGCTGATCTTATCCGTGTTGGTGTAGCCCAGATGGGTCCCCCCGGGGGCAATTCCTACCAGAAAGGACAGCAGCTTTTCTTCTTTGGTCATTTCTTCATGGATGGCGAAGTAGTGGTCAAAGCTCATGCCATGGGGGGCAAATATCTGCAGGATGGCGCTGAATCCAATCGGCCCGCTGGAAACGACATACATTCCCAATTCCCGGGCGGTGTTGAAAAGATGCCGGCGGTGTTCAAAAGAAAAGAAATCCAGGCCATCCAGTAATATATCCGCGTCTTCCAGAAAGGTAGCAGCGTTCCTGGGTGTGATCGGTTCATCAAAGGTTTTGAGCTCAATGTCCGGATTGATTTCTTTGACCCGCTCCACCATCACATCTAGTTTGGGGTGCCCCACCGTGTGCACGGTGGCTCCCATCTGCCGGTTGAAGTTCACGACCTCGTATTGATCGAAATCGGCCATAATCAGCCGTCCAATGCCGAGGCGGGCCAGAGTGAGCGCATGAGCACCTCCCATCCCGCCCATCCCGGGAATAGCAGCTGACGCATTTCGTAAATCCCGTTGCTCTTCTTCTGTGATCAACCCGATATTGCGGGAAAATGCTTCCTGGTATTGGAATGGATGGTCTGGCATGTTCCTTTCCCAGTATATCTCGTTCTGGCGAATGATCTAAGACGGGACGGGTTTTTGCCCGTAGCGAGGCGGATTTTAACGCGCTTCCCCGTAGTGTTATTTCATCCAAGTATAGCAAAAATGGCTGTTTTGTGGCCGCGTTTTGTGCGCGCGACTGGAACTATTTACCCATACCGGGTTGTTTGTATTTATAGGGGAAATCCGCCTTGACCTACCTTACAACAGGTTTACATTCTGGACCCGGTTGCCCAGAAAGCGTTTCAGGGCGGCCTGGAGCTTATAACAGGAGTCACAACAGAGGTCTGTTGAGTCAGGAAAACCGTTCTTCGTACAGCGCTGGGTTGAAGGGGGCTTTGCGGTGGGGGCAGTCTTCCATGGGACACAGCTGGCAGCTTTCGAAGGACCCTTCAGAAGCAAAGCGGATACCGGACACAGTCTGGGAGGGGGTCATCATCAAACTGGGTTGGAGTTTGATCCCGATGGCGGCTTGCGGATCACCCAGCAGCTGGAACAAAGGGCGCTGCTCCCGGATGGGCCAATCTTCCAGCGATCCCGGGCTCATATAGGAGGTTTCTTGCAGATGATAGGTGCCTTCTATGTGGTCTTGGAGAAACGTCCGGGCTGCTTCCAATGCCAGTTCGCAGATCAGGCCAACGTAATATTGCGTGATCATGTCGTCCTGGGAGGCATGCCATTCGTGAAGTTCGGAGCCACAGGTGGCGATGTAGGGAAAGGTGCGGTGGATGTTGTCGAGATTGACCCTTAAAATCCGGCTTTGAAATGTGACGCCGTCCATGACCACTCCCTGATCCATTTTTTCGTCGATGGATGCCACTTTATACAGGGCTTTGGGACGGGCGATGTGCTGTGCCTCCTGGAATAAACTCTTCAGGGTCTCTTCGTGCTGGCTTCCTTCCCTGACCCGGGATGATTCAGCCAATTCTTCAAAGGTTGCTTTGAAGGGAATATCGTCTAAAATGATGGGTTTCATGCTCTGTACCTCTCAAATTTTGAAACGACCTGGGGCTATTATAGTCATCTTATGGGCGCGGAACCCCTACTGATCTTCCTTTTGTGGGTTGATAAACGCCAGGTTCCGGGATGGGGAACATTCTCACATTTTCTGCAGATAGGTGCTCTGTGGGGGTTCCAGAAGTGGCACCCTGCATAACAGAGATCATAGGGGGAGGGCAGGGACCGTCCTTTACCGGCTGGGTTCCCGTGTTAAAATAGGCACAGTGTCCAAACGTGCTGTTGTCAAGAAAAGGAGTACATCTGTGAGCGAAGAAACTGTCTCTCAACAAGGAACATCGTCAGAGAATCCTGTCAAACCCGATAAAACCTGGGTGGACAAGGTTTTCTTTTCGCCGGATGAGCGCCGGCTGCGGGCCGGGTGGCGTTTGTTGGTCCAGTTTGCGCTCCTGGCTGTATTCGTGGTGGGTGTACAGTTCATCATCCGCTACTTTTTATATCCTGAATTTCCTGTGCTGGCCAATTACACTTATTTCCTGTCCCAGGGCACAATCCTTCTCGGGGTGATTGGATCTGTGTTTGTCGCCCGCCGCATCCTCGATAATCGCAGTTTCCGGAGCCTGGGTCTGGTGTTGGGCGGCAAAGGTGGCCGCGATTTCGGCATGGGCTTGCTGATTTCGCTCGTCATGACGGGGTTTGTGTACCTGCTGCAGTGGGCGCTGGGGTGGCTGCAGTTTGACAGTTTCGTGTGGTCCGTCCAGATCACCCCGTCCTTCATCCTGTTCTGGTTTATCTTCCTGGCGTTGTTTTTCCTCGTCGCCTGGCAGGAAGAGCTGCTCTTCCGTGGATACTGGTTGACGAACCTGAATGAAGGTCTCAATGCGTACTGGGCTGTTGGTCTGACGGCTGTAGGATACGCTGCCCTGCATTTGCTGAACCCCAATTATTCTCCGCAGTCCCTGGTGTTGATGATGGTGATGGGCGCCTATCTGGGCTTCGCCATGATTTCATCGGGGAGCTTGTGGTTTCCGATCGGCTTGCACTTTGGGTGGAAACTTTTCCAGGGGAATATATTCGGTTTCCGCGTGGGCGGTCTGCGGGCGCCGGGGTTGATTGTCCACCAAATGGGTGGGCCCGAGCTGTGGACCGGGGGTCAGACAGGTCCGGAAACCGGTCTGGTGATCCTGCCCGCCATTTTGCTCAGTGCCTTCTTTGTATACCTGTACACCTCCATCGAGGACTGATATTTAGATGACCTTTCTTCTGGCAATTGTTCCCATACTGTTGATTTTGGGGTTGATGGT
>CAZIFI010000037.1:0-20436 GCA_964539105.1 uncultured Anaerolineales bacterium
GTGGAAGAGGAGATTGTGGAAAAAATCCAGTCCATTCTGGGTTGGCCGGCCACCCACGAACAGATCCAGGAAGCGAAACATCTCGTTCCTGATTCGCTCATCAACCGCATCACCGCCTCTGGAACGCCGGAAGAAGCCAAGGAAAAGGTCGATCGCTATCGCGAGCACGGCTGCACCAACCCCATCCTCTATCCGGTGGGCGGGGATTACAAACTGCTTATCGACACTTTCGCAAGAGATTAATTGGATGACGTCCAACGGGGTCGGTTGGCCCAGCCGGCCGGCCCCATGATGTCCGTAGAAAGGGAATTTCATGATCGTAGAATATCATCGTCCTCAAGAAGAACAAAAAGCGCTGCAGTTATTGTCTCGCTCGAACCCCAGAACCATTATCCTGGGGGGCGGGCTGTATATCAACCAGAAGGACCTCGGCGAGGTGGCTGTTGTGGATTTACAGGCCCTTGATTTCAAGTCCATCAGGGCAGGGGGAAAACGCCTTGACATCGGGGCGGAAGTCACGCTGCAGGAGCTGTTAGACAGCGGGGAGATTCCTCCTGCGCTGGAGAAGAGCATTCGTCATCAGGATGCCTACAACCGGCGCCAGGTCGCGACCGTAGCTGGCGCCCTGCTGGCAGCAGATGGGCGGTCCCCCTTCACCACAGCTCTTCTGGCTCTGGACCCCATTCTGGAGATAAGACGGGCGGGACAGGACCCGCAGGAATCCCACCTGGGAGATGTGCTCCCCGTGCGTGAGGGAGAACTCGCGGGTGCCATGGTGAGCCGGGTAACCGTGCCTGTCAATGCCCGCTTGAGTTATGAATACGTGGCTCGCTCCCCGGCCGACTTGCCGCTGGTCAGTGCGGCTGTCGCAGTGTGGCCCTCGGGAAGGACGCGCGTTGTCCTGGGCGGCACCGGGGAACATCCCAGAATGGTCCTCGATGGGCCCGGCGCGGACGGAGCGGTGCGCGCAGCTGTGGATGCCTACAGCGACGCAGGAGATGAGTGGGCCAGCGCCGCATATCGTTCGAATACCGCAGGTACGCTGGTGAAGCGGTGTCTAGATGAACTTTCGGTAAGAGAGTAAAGGGTAAGATGAAATGTTGGATTTGACATTGACGATTAACGGTGAAGAAATTCAGGTTCAGGCCCAGCCGGGCGACAGTTTGTTCAAGGTGCTCCGGCGTCTGGGCTTTCTGGGTGTCAAGTTCGGGGATGAGCATGGTGAATCCGGGTCGGACACCGTCCTGTTGGATGGAAAACCGATCAATTCTGTGCTCTACCTGGCAGCCCAGGCTGAAGGTCATGAAGTGGAAACGGTGGAATCTCTGGGTGAACCCCCCGATCTGGCCTGGAAGGAGACCCGCGGCCTGCATGTTCTGCAGCAGGAGTTTATCAAGACGGGCGCCATCCAGTGCGGATACTGCACGCCGGGCCAGTTGCTGGCGGCAAAAGAGCTCATCAATCGCGAACCGGATCCCACAGAGGAAGAGGTCCGGGATGCCATCTCGGGTGTGCTGTGCCGCTGCACGGGGTATGTCAAACCCGTTCAGGCCGTGCTGAGAGCAGCCGCCCGCCTGCGCGGCGAATCGGTGCCGGAATTGAAGGCGCCCATTGAAGCGCCCCCGGAGTGGACCCAGGATGGCCTGCCGGAAGAGTCGCCTCCGGCTGCAGAAGTCGAAGCCGGCGGGAATGTGATCACAGCTGAAAAAGTCATTACCAAGATGGAAGTGACGACCGAACCAGATTCGTGGCAGCAGGTCGGGCGACCCAAGGAAAAGGTCGATGCCAAGAAATTGGTGCAGGGCAAACCGGCTTTTGCGCAGGATTTTGAAAAAAGGGACATGCTCTATGCCAAGATTCTGCACAGCCCCCATGCCCATGCCCGCATCAAAAATATTGATGCCAGCAAAGCCCGCCAGCTGCCGGGGGTGGAAGCTGTCCTGACCCATGAGGACATCCCCCGTGTGGCCTATGCCACATCAGGTCAGTCCCACCCTATCCCCGGGCCGCTGGACTCATTCTCCCTGGACAGAAAAGTGCGCTTTGTGGGGGACCGGGTGGCCTTTGTGGCGGCAGAGACGGTGGAGATCGCGGAGAAAGCCCTGGAGTTGATCGAGGTAGAGTACGAGGTCCTGGATCACGTGCTTGATCCCCGGGAATCCATGAATCCGGATGCTCCTGTCCTGCATGATGAGGAGGACTATGTTCCCCATGAAGGGTCGGAACCGGAGAAAAATCTGGCTGAAAAAATCCGCGTCGACATCGGCGATGCGGACCAGGGATTTGAGGAAGCGGACTACATCATTGAAGGGGAATACACGGTTCCCAAGGTGCAGCAGGCTCATATTGAGCCCCATGTTGTGGTGACATACTGGGACGATGATGACCGCCTGGTGATCCGCACCAGCACCCAGGTGCCGTTCCACGTCCGGCGCCAGATCGCGCCGGTGCTCGGCCTTCCGGTCAAGCGCATCCGCGTCATCAAACCCCGCATCGGCGGCGGTTTCGGCAACAAGCAGGAAATGCTGATCGAAGATGTGGCCGCCCATCTGACCATTGCCACCGGTAAACCGGTGCAGCTGGTCTACACCCGGGAAGAGGAGTTTATCGCCTCCCGCTCCCGGCACCCCATGCATATCAAGGTCAAAACCGGGGTCAAGAAAGACGGCACGATGACCGCCAATTACCTGTATGCCTTAAGTGACACCGGCGCCACCGGCGGTCACGCCATGACGGTGGCCGGAAATGTGGGGCACAAAGGTATGGCCCTCTATGTCGGAGATGGACCTTACCGCCGGTCTCCCAATATCCGCTTCCATGCCGATATTGTGTATACCAACCGCACTCCCTCCGGTGCCTACCGGGGTTACGGGGTGCCCCAGGGGGCGTGGGCTATCGAGCGCCATATGGAAAAAGTGGCCCAGAAAGTGGGTATGGATCCCATTGAATTCCGGCGCAAGAATATGCTCCGGGCCGGGGAAGTCCATCCCTTCAGCACGGTGTGGAGCGAGGGCCGCGACCCGCAGCCCGAGCTCATCCAGACCATGGGTCTGGAGGAATGCATCCGGCGCGGCAAGGAGCGCCTGGACTGGGATGAAAAATACGGCAACGATGCCTGGCGGAAGGTGGAAGGCAAGCCCCACCTGCGGCGGGGCATTGGCATTGCCACAGTGATGCAGGGCACGGCCATCCCCTTCCTGGATATGGGCGGCGCCAGCATCAAGCTCAACGATGATGGATCGTACAATCTCCAGGTCGGGGCCACGGATATTGGCACGGGATCTGATACTGTGTTGGGCCAGATGGCGGCCGAAATCCTGGGCGTACCCCTGGAAGATTTTATCGTTTACTCTTCCGACACGGATATGACCCCCTTTGACAAAGGGGCCTATGCCTCCAGCACCACCTACATCTCCGGTGCGGCTGTCGTGGACGCCGCCAACCAGGTCGCCAGGCGGGTCCGGGGCCGGGCGGCGATGATGTTCAATGATGCCGGTGAGGGACCGCATGTGGACCCGGAGGATGTGGAGCTGGCGGACGCAAAAGCCACAGCCCCGGACGGGCGGTCGGTTACCATGGAAGAGATCGCCCTGCATTCCCTGCACCACAAAGATCAGGAACAGATCATGGGCACCGGTTCCTACTCCTCTCCGGTCTCACCGCCGCCTTTTGCGGCCCAGTTTGCCGAGGTCACGGTGGATATCGAGACCGGTCAGGTCGTCGTGGACCGCCTCTTGTTTGCGGTGGATTCCGGGATGATCGTCAATCCCATCACCGCCTCCGGACAGGTTGAAGGAGGGATGACCCAGGCCCTGGGTTATGCGGTGAGTGAGGAAATGGTGGTGGATGAAGATGGCGTTCCGCGGGAACGGGATTTCCGCGACTACCACATCTTTGAGGCGCATGAAATGCCGGAGATGGAAACCATCTTTGTGGAAACCTTCGAACCCTCCCATCCCTTCGGGGTCAAAGCAGTAGCTGAGATCCCCATGGATGGTGTCGCTCCGGCAGTTGCCAATGCCGTTCACAATGCCTGCGGGGTGCATATCGATGAGAACCCGCTCACCCCGGAACGGGTGTGGCGGGCCCTGCAGGATCAGGCGGTGTGACCATAAACATCATGGATCGAAGCCCAGGATGGCAGGTTGTCCTGGGCTTTTTTATGTGTCTGGTGATGGCGGGTAGGGCGGGGAAATCAGGGGGATCGGTATTGAATATCTGATATAATTCTATCGGTAGTCGGAACATAAAATACGCAACACAAAGGGGACTGGGGAAGTACTGTGAGCAATAGAGAAATGGAAAATACCACCTATGTCATCGGCCATGTTAATCCCGATACGGATTCAATTGCCTCAGCCATAGGCTATGCCTGGCTGCTGCGGGAGCGGGATGAAATTGATGCGGTGGCGGCCCGGGCGGGGACGATGAACCCCCAGACGGCCTGGGTCCTGGAGCGCCTGGAGCTGGATCCACCCCGGCTGCTGACCGATGTATCTCCCCGTTTTGAGTCTGTTGCCCGCCGCATGGACACCACCAAGCCCGACCAGAATTTGCGGGAGGCATGGGATATCGCCAGCCGCACGGGCGGAGTGGCGCCTATCGTCAACGAAGATGGAAAACCGTACGGATTGATTACCGGCCTGACATTGTTCTCCTTTCTGGCCGACCTGGTCGGCCCCCATCCCAAGCGTCAGGAAATGCGCATTGCGGAACTTCTGGAGATGCCGTCCCATGAAGCAGCGGATACCGGTGTGCCGCAGTTCAAGGCCAACACGCGCATTCGCGATACGCTGAACCGCATACTGCGCGAAGAGCGAAATCACTTCTTTGTGATTGACGAAAAAAGCCGCTATCTGGGCGTCTCCCGCCAGCGGGATATCCTCAACCCGCCCCGCGTGCAGGTGGTTCTGGTGGATCACAATGAGCGCGAACAGGCCGTGGGGGCGCTGGAAGAGGCCCAGCTGGTGGAAATCATCGATCATCACCGTCTGGGGAATCCCGACACGCGGGAACCGATTCGCTTTTCCATCGAGGTGGTGGGCAGTACCAGTACGATTATTTCGGAGCGCATTGAAGAGGCCGGATTAAGCGCCCCGCCCAAGATCGCGGCTGTGCTGCTGGCAGGGGTGGTTTCGGATACACTGCTCCTGACATCACCCACCACGACAGACCGTGACCACAAGGCCGCTGAACGCCTGGGGCGCTGGGCATTCTCCTGGGACAGCCCGCTGAAGGGCGAAACGATCGAGTCTTACGGGGAAGATGTGCTCAAAGCCGGTGCCGGCCTGTCTACCAGGGATCCGGATGATATTATCACCACGGATCTCAAGACATACCAATCCGGGGGCATGGAGTTTGGCATTGCCCAGGCCGAGGTCACCGATCTGATGCAGGTCGATAAGCATCTCGATGACCTGGAAGAGGCACTGCGCAAGCTGCGGCAGCGGCAGGGTCTGGATTTCACCATGCTCATGGTGACCGATGTAGTGCGCGGCTCAAGCCGACTGGTGATTATCAATCCTCCCCCCACCTTTGACGGTTTGCCTTATCCATCCCAGTCTGACGGCACACGCCTGGCCGAGGGTGTGGTTTCCCGTAAAAAACAATTATTACCCGTTGTATTGAGTTTGTTAGAAGGTATCGAATAATCAGGAAAATATATGACTTCAGTCTATCGAGCACTTGCAGATCTTGAATCCAAAGGAAAGAGAGGGGTGTTATGCACCATCGTCCAAACCCAGGGCTCGACGCCCCGCAAGGAAGGCAGCAAAATGCTGGTCTATCCCGATGGGAGCATTGTCGGCTCCGTGGGCGGCGGTGAAGTGGAAGGCAGAATCATCCAGGAAGCACTGGAGATCGTGGATAGCGGGGAGACCAAAATTCTCCCCTACGAACTGGTGGATCCTGAGCGCGGGGACCCCGGGGTGTGCGGAGGATCCTTTGAGGTCTTTTTAGAACCCCTGGTCCCGGCCTCAACCCTGGTGGTTGTGGGCGGCGGCCATGTCGGTCAGGCCGTGGTTCATCTGGCAGATTGGCTGGGATACCGCGTGGTCCTTACCGATGACCGTAAGGAATTTTGTAACCCCGAGGTAGCCCCCGGGGCGTCGGAGTATCATCCCTGTCTGTTGAAAGAGATCCCGGATGTGGTGGATTTTTCGCCCCACACTACGGTGGTCTTGGCCACCCGGAGCATGGAGATCGATGTGTCCGGGCTGCCGGAAATTCTGAAACAACCTCACCAGTACGTCGGGGTGATCAGTTCCCGCCGCCGCTGGAAGCTGACGGAAGAAAAACTGAAAGACAAGGGCGTCAGTGATGAAGATCTCAGCAAGGTGTATGCCCCGATCGGGCTCAACCTCAATGCAGAGACGCCGGAAGAGATCGCGGTCAGCATTATGGCGGAGGTGATCATGGTCCAGCGCGGAGGATCGGGCGGTTCATTGTCTGAAAGATAAGTGGCAAGGAAAGGAAGTTGCAGGTGAGGCAGTCTATGTGGAAAGAATACATCAATGCAATCAGCGAAGAACAGGTTCTGGATGTGCTGGCTGAAAAAGGATCGACGGCGCGCATTGTGGTAGGGGGAACGGACCTGGTCCTGGAATTGGAGCGCGGAGACCGGCCGGACGTCGAGACCTTGATTGATATCACCCGGGTGCCCGGATTTGACCGCCTGTGGGTCGATGACCAGGATCAAATCCATCTCGGACCCACGGTAACCCATAACCATGTCCTGATTTCTCCCGTGATCCGCAAGCGTGCCTATCCTCTGGCTGAGGCGTGTTGGGAGGTAGGTTCTCCCCAGTTGCGCAACGCAGCCTGCATCGCGGGAAATCTGGTTACAGCGTCTCCCGCCAATGACACCATCTCTCCTTTGATGTCTCTGGGGGCCCGCCTGACCTTGAAATCCGCCCGTGGAGAGCGGACGGTGGATTTGAGGGATTTTTATACCGGAGTGCGCCAGACCATCCTGGAACCGGATGAGATGGTGTCCGATATTTTCTTCCCCAAGATGAAAGACAATCAGCGCGGCACCTTCATTAAATTGGGCTTGCGCCGCGCGCAGGCCATCTCCATCGTGGATACCACCGTGCTTCTGACCTTTGAGGGGAACAGGGTGGTAGACGCCTCCATCACCCTGGGTGCAGTAGCCCCTACCATCATCCCTGTGCCGGAAGCGGAGGAATTTCTGATCGGCAAGGAACTGAATCCGGACGTGATCGATCAGGCTGCAAATCTGGCGCGGGACACCGCCGCGCCTATTGATGATGTGCGCGGGTCGGCGGCATACCGCAAGGAGATGACGTATATCCTTGTCCGCCGCGGGCTGCGC
This sequence comes from uncultured Anaerolineales bacterium, assembly GCA_964539105.1. Lineage (GTDB taxonomy): Bacteria > Chloroflexota > Anaerolineae > Anaerolineales > UBA11858 > B10-G9. Next base: position 7,334 of record CAZIFI010000037.1, read on the forward strand.
CAGGTTCAGGCCGGCGAGGACGGTCGTAAGGTGCCGGAATCTCCTGCGGTGCTGGGGGACTTGAGCGAGATCGATCCACATCCCGCCTTGAACGGAGAACCCATGATCAAGGGTGAAACTCCCATTGAGACCTCCATCAACGGCGAAACCTATACATTTGATGAAGGGCATGAACAAACCCTTCTGCACCTGGTACGCGATCAGGCAGGTTTGATTGGTTCAAAGGTGGGGTGTGAGGAAGGGGAGTGCGGCTCGTGCACCATGTTTTTAGACGGCCGGGCTGTCCTGTCCTGCATGATCCCCGCACCCCGCGCTCACCAGGCGCAGATCGTGACCATTGAAGGCCTTTCTGATGGCGAGGACCTGCATCCTATCCAGGACGCATTTATCGAAGAGGGTGCGGTGCAGTGCGGCTACTGCACACCCGGATTTATCATGTCAGGCGCAAAATTATTGCAGGAAAAGCCTCATCCAACCCAGACCGAGATTGTCGATGCAATCACAGGTAACCTTTGCCGGTGCACCGGCTATTACAAGATCATCCGGGCCATCGAGAAGGCAAGCCTGAAAGAAGGTGCGTAATGGGTTTTTACGAACGGTACAAACCATCCAGTTCAGAAAAACGGGAGGGAATACATCCTGTGTGGCGAGGAATAGGTTTTATATTGATGGGATTGATTTCGGTCATGTCGTACGCCGGCGCAAACCTGCTGGTGGAGGCCAACAAAGTACGGGGCTGGATTCCAGTTCCCCCCGCCTTACAGGGCGGTGTTTTCTGGGCGCCAGATCTGTATGCAGAAATCATTGTGGCATTATTTCTGGCTTTGTTTGGATTCGGTGTTGTGACGATTATATATTCCCTGTTTTATCAAATGTCGCGTCCTAAAGATCCTCTCGAGTAACGGATCACGTTCCCGGGTAGAGAGCGACACGCTTTTCTCGCACGGTTCGAACCTGGATGGGATAGGTAGATCTCCCGGCGGGTGCTGGTTAATTGAGCCAAACATACGGCCGGGGACGGCATACTTTGGCTTATCCTTTGCGCTCAAAAGGAAGGGCGCAAATTTGTCTTGCTGAACGGGCTTGACCGGGAAAAGATGACAACGCCGGCCACGTCCTCGATAAAAAGGGCGCTTCCGGGCCGGTCCTGTGACGCAGGAAATAGTACTGGAGAATAACGGGTGCAGTTATGCAGATGGAAATTGGTTTCAATTTGTTATATCTCATTCTGATCTGGGGGACGGTGGTTGTGATGCGGGTGCGGTTTGACCGTGTCAAACCGGAGCACCGCCAGCTGGCAAATGTTTTCTGGGTGGCGTTTTTTGCGCTGGCCTTCGGGGATACCTTCCATGTTGGTGCACGTACGGCCGCTTATTTTATGGAAGGCGGGTTACAGGCTTCGATCCGTTTATTTGGAGCCAGCGTTCCCATTGTGGGCTGGAGTTCTCTGATCACGGCAGTGACGATCACCATCTTTTATGTCTTCTTCCTGGTAGCCTGGATTGTGCGCACTCCGAAAGGGATATCTCCTCTAGTCTACAGCCTGTTTACCATCGCCGGGATCCGGCTGGGGCTGCTGGTCTTGCCTGAAAATCAATGGCATCAGCCTGTGCCGGTTCAACCCTGGGCCATTATCCGCAACCTGCCGCTTATCATCCTGGGTCTCGGCGTGGCAGCACTTTTTTTGGTGACGGAATTCGAGGAGAGCCGCCGCCCATTCCGGTGGCTCGGGGTCCTGATTTTGATCTCGTATGCCACATATATTCCGGTCGTGTTTTACGTGCAGCGCTTTCCCCTGCTGGGCTTATTGATGATCCCTAAAACCATGACTTATCTGGTCATGGCAGCCCTGGTTTATCTGTACCTGTACCATGAACCTTCTGCCCGGGATCAGGAGGCAATATAGCGTCCCTCCCTTCTTGTGCGGGCTAAACTTAACGATGTTATTTAATTTCCGAGAATATTTCCGATTTTTATGCGCCAGTTATTTTCCAGGCAGGGATACCCCGGCCCGGCTTTCGATAAAGCGTTTTCTCTTCGTGAGTTTGATTTTTACTCTCTATCCCTTCTGGCAGCTGTATTTGCGCCTGGGGTTTGTCCTGGATGAGATCTTTTACCCTGCTTACCGGCAGCAAAGAATTACAGAACCCATTTTTATCGTGGGCAATTTTCGTTCGGGGACGACCTTTTTACACCGTTTACTGCTGGGTGACCGCTCGTCCACGGCTCTGAAAACATGGGAGATATATTTTGCCCCCAGCATTACCTACCGCAAAATTTATCGGGTCATCATCCGCGTCAGCCGGATGATCGGGAGCCCGATCCGCTGGTTGGTATGGCAGTTCAACAAACCCATTGAATCCTATTCCTACATGCACCGCACCGGGCTGGATAAAATTGAAGAGGACAGCCATTTGCTGTACCAGGTGTGGTCCTCCTATAACCTGTTTGCGCTATTCCCCTTCTCCGATCTGGCTCAAAAGTACATCTACTACGACCAGCAGGTCCCCCCACATCATAAGAAAACCGATTTCACTTATTACCGGGATGTCATCCGCCGGCATGTTTTTCTTCACGGCGGGAAGCGCTATGTTTCTAAAAACCCCGATTTCTCCCCGGCTGTGGAAACCGTCCTGGACTATTTTCCGGATGCCAAATTCATCAATATTGTCCGCAGGCCGGAGGACATGCTGCCCTCCACTATCAACATGTGGGCCAATCACTGGCACACATTTGGTTCGCCCCGCGAAGATTACCCCCTGCAGGACGCGCTGATCAGCCACGCAAAACACTGGTACACTTACCCCCATCAGGTTCTGCAGGACCTGCCGGGGGAGCGGTATGTGGTGCTGTCCTTCGCTGATTTTGTTCACGATCCCAAAAAAGTCCTGGAACGGGTATATGAGCGCTTCGGGATGGAAATAAGCCCGGATTATGCCCGGTATCTGGAGCAGGAAACGATCCGCTCCCGGGAGTACGAGAGCCCCCATACCTATTCCATGCAGGACATGGGTCTGGATCCAGAGCAGGTTAAAGAAGAATTCTATCCTGTGCTGGAGGTGTATCAGGCGCGGGATGCCCTCCTGGACCGGGAAAGAGAATTAGTTTAAGGACAGTTTTATGGAACGCACTGTACCGTATACAGCCTCCGAAGAAGTAGAGCTGTATCTGCGCACATACTATTCTTTGCTGCGGACCACGGATGCGGTCCAGATCCGGACTCTGGAAGAGGTGCACTCTGGCATGAATTCGCTTCTCCATCAGCGGGCACGGGACCAGGCGCCGGATATGTCAGCCTTTATTTACGCCCTGCTGCGTTTGCCGGATGAGGTGCGCCATGTGCGGGAGGTGGTGTTGGGCCAGAGCGCCTCCATCTTCAAAGATGCCGGCGTGGGGGATGTGTGGTCCTGGAAGCAGGTCTCGGGTAAAGCCCGCCGCCGGAGGTGCTTTTACCACCCCCGGAAAGAGGTCCTGGCCTGCATCATCGCCAGCCGCTCGGATATTGACGATGTCATCCCGCTTTTGACAGCGTATCAGATTGAATGGAACAAGCTGCACCGCCTGCTGGCCCACCTTCCGGGGGACTTGGATCTGGATGATTTTCGCGGCGGGCGTCAATCGTGGCAGGCCCTGGCTGAAGGGCTGCGCATGTCACAAGGGGATATCACCCGCTGGCGCTCCATCTGGGGAGAGGAGTTCATCCCCCGTTTGAAGGAGATTCAGGAGGATAAGCGCCATTATCAGGTTCGCCTGCTGAATGGTTCTTTGATTGAATATAACCGGGCCACGAATTCCTGGTGGAGCAATATCGCCGCTAACGCACAAGACCTCCTCCAGCGGCCGATTTACTTCGTGTCCAGCAACACCCACAGCCTGGCCAACCTGCTGTCCGGGTTCGCCCTCTTGAACAGGGAGGAGCTGGAGGGATATTTACAGCGGGCTGGGTATGAAGAGCTTCTGGATGAGTGGCATCAGATCCGGGCCCAGGAAGTTCCCTCCAGCCGCGAAAATTTCTGGTACTACGCCCTCAAAAAGTGTCTCCAGGGGGAGGGTGTGCAGGATATGCACCGGCGCCGGGATGAACATGAAGCGCAGTGCGGCATTCAGCGCATTGACAGCCGCCATTTCTTTGATGTTGATGCCCAGGTGTTCTATCTGTCAGATCTGAAGCCGGAATGGCTCGATCCCCGCCTATGCAGCGAGGGGGAAGACCTTTCCTTCTTGCAGGACAGTGATGCCCTCATCCTCAACATCGACTACCCGCTGGGGCTATCAGCTTATAATATCCTTACCGAAGTGGCGGAACATGTGGGGGGAATTTTGGGCGTATACAGCATGGGGAAGGCAGCTACCCTGAACGGGGTCATCGGTGACATTATGATCCCCTACGTTGTCCACGATGAGCACTCCCGGAACACCTACCTGTGCCCCCGGGCCTTTTCCGCGGCGGATGTCAGCCAGTACTTGATCTACGGCACGGTGCTGGATAATCAAAAAGCGGTTTCGGTCTTGGGCACCTTTTTGCAAAACAGAGATTATATGGATGTCTTTTACCGGGAGGGATACACGGATATTGAAATGGAAGCGGGACCCTACCTCAGTGCGGTGTATGAGATGATCCGTCCCACACGGCACCCTACGGACGAGATCGTCAACCTGGACCGCCTGCCCTTTGACCTGGGTTTCCTGCATTATGCTTCCGACACCCCTTTAAGCAAGGGGAAAAATCTGGGGGCTGGCACCCTGTCCTATTATGGAATGGATCCTACCTATGCCAGTGCGGTAGCGATACTACGGCGCATTTTCGAACTGGAGCGAAAGCGAATCCAGGAACAGTAAGAACGAGAGGTTGGAATATGAATGCAATCGGAAAATCTGTACAGAGAATTGACGCCCGGGACAAAGTCACGGGAAAAGCCTTGTATTCGGGAGATATCAACCGTCCGGATCAGCTTTATATGAAGTTTCGTTTTTCTGATCGCCCCCACGCCATTGTGAAATCCATTGAGACCGATGAAGCACAAGCGCTGGATGGGGTGGTCGCCATTTTTACCGCCAAAGATGTCCCTGTCAATGAGTACGGGCTGCAAATCTTTGATCAGCCTGTCTTCTGTGGACCGGGTTCTGACAAGCCGTATGCCGACCGGGTGCGGTTTATCGGGGACCAGATTGCAGCCGTAGTCGCGGAGAGCGATGAAATTGCCCGCAAAGCAGCGGACATGATCGAGGTGGAATACGAAGATCTGCCTCTGCTGTATGATCCCCTCGAGGCTCTGGAAGAAGATGCCATTTTGCTTCACCCCGACCGGGGGACGAATATCGCGGAAAGTTTCCAGATTCGCAAGGGCGATGTGGAGCAGGGATTTGAAGACGCGGATGTGATTGTCGAATCCGAATTTCACACGCCGGCCCAGGAACATGCTTACCTGGAGCCTGAAGCCGGACTGGCGTATATTGATGAAGAAGGCCGGCTGACGATTGCCTGCGGCTCCCAGTGGGCCCATGAGGAGCGGAAGCAGGTCGCCCATGCGCTGGACATGGATGAAGAGCAGATCCGGATCATCCATCCCGCCACCGGGGGTGCTTTTGGAGGACGGGAAGATATTTCAGTTCAGATTGCCCTCGGGTTGGCTGTCAAACGCCTCCATGAACGCGGCATTGACCGGGCGGTGAAAACGGTCTGGAACCGGGTGGAGTCCATCGTCGGCCACCACAAGCGGCATCCTTACCATATCAAAGCCAAATGGGGCGCCACCCGGGATGGCCAGATCACGGCCATCGAAGTCGATATCACCGCCGACGGCGGGGCGTACATGTCCACCTCCAATAAAATACTGGGAAATGCCACTCTGATGTGTGCCGGCCCTTACCGCATTCCTAACGCCAGGATCGATACCCGGGCCGTGTATACGAACCGCCTTCCGGGCGGTGCTTTCCGCGGCTTCGGTGGTCCGCAGGGCATGTTCTCTGCCGAGGTCCAGATCAATAAGCTGGCGGAAGACCTGGATATGGATCCGGTTGAAATCCGCATGAAGAACGCCTTGAGCGAAGGGGATTTGATGGTGGTCCGGACCCCCATGCCGGGCGGCGTCAGCATTCCTGACGTCATTTCCCGCTGTGCGGAAGAAGGGGGATGGATCAGGACCGATTCCGGCTGGTTTAAAGAAGAGCCCCGGGATCCTGAGAAACCCCATCTCGTGCGCGGCAAGGGATTTGCCTGCGGGTTCAAGAATGTGGGCTTCTCGCTGGGATATGAGGATAATGCCTTTGCCACCATTGAGCTCCACGGCGGGGCAAACATTGAGGAAGTCATCGTCCGCCAGGCCGGAGCGGATATCGGGCAGGGCGCGCATACTGCCATGGTACAGATGGCCGCTGAAGCGGTGGGCGTTCCGGTTGAAAAGGTGAAGTTGCTTACAGCGGATACGGGAGAAACCCTGGATTCCGGCAGTTCTTCTGCCTCGCGGATGACGTTTATGGCCGGCAACAGCATCCGGGGTGCGGCGGTCAAAGCCCTTGAAAAGTGGCGCCAGGAAGAACGACCTGCAGTAGGGACCTATCAGTATCATGCCCCATCCACATCCAACTATGATCCTGAAACCGGGGAATCCAAACCCAACTTCGCCTATGGCTATGTGGCCCAGGTAGCGGAAGTGGAGGTGGATACCGAGACCGGTGAAGTGACCGTGCTCAATTTTATATCCACAAATGATGTCGGCAAAGCCATCAACCCCGAACAGGTAGAAGGGCAGATCGAAGGCGGTGTGGCTCAGGGCATCGGGTGGGTGCTGACGGAGAATTTCATTCAAGAAGGGGGGTATGTTAAAACGGATATGTTTTCGACCTATCTCATTCCCTCCGTGCGCGATGTCCCCAGAAAATTAAAGTCGGTCATCATGGAAGATCCCGATCCGGAAGGACCCTGGGGAGCACGGGGGATGGCAGAGATGCCGTTCATCCCTGTTGCGCCGGCGGTTGTGGCTGCAGTACATGATGCCACCGGGGTCTGGTTTGATGAATTTCCCCTCACACCGGAGCGGATTGTGAAAGGGCTGCGTGATATTTAATCAGTGATATGATCATACATCTTCTGCCTGCGTTTCAGCCGCGGGCCAGGGGCTGCTTTGAGGGGCAGAATCAGATCGGGAGAAATAAGGCCAAACCCAAGGAGGAAGGCCGTTCGTGGTCTTTAATTTTAGAGCTTTTTTTCGTTTCATCCTAAAATCGTTTTTTAAATACAGGGGAACAGACCACCGTTTAACAGCCAAGCGCCTGGCGATCCTGCTCTTAGCGCTGGTCATTTATATCCCGGTCGAGTTCCTGATCTGGCTCGGGCTGTATGCAGATGAGGTCTTTTTCCGCCGCTACCGGGAGGTGGAGATGGGCCAGGTTATCTTTATCATCGGCAATCCCCGCAGCGGAACCACCTTCCTGCACCGCTTGCTGGCCAGGGATGAAGAGAATTTTATTTCCATGAAGACATGGGAAATTTTTCTGGCACCGTCCATCCTGGCCCGCAAGATCGTCAAGTTTGTGGAGCGCATCGCGCTCGCTGTGGGCACGCCCATCCAGAAACGGTTGAAACGGGTGAACCGCTTCTTGCAGCAGGGCAATCCCATCCATAAACTAGCGCTGAACAGTCCCGAAGAGGATGATTATTTGTTCATCCATAATTTTTCAAGCCAGAAAGTGTGGTCTATCGCGGCCATCATGGATGAAGCCCGGCGCTACGCCTATTTTGACCACGAGATGCCGGAAGCAGACGGGGAGCGCATCATGCGCTATTACCAACTGTGCCTCAAGCGCCATCTCTTTTTCTGGTCGGGCCGCCGGGACCGGATCTATCTGGCCAAAGACCCCAATTTCTCTCCCATGGTGGACACGCTGCTGGAACATTTTCCCCATGTGCGGTTTATCTATCTGGCCCGCAACCCGCTGGATGCCGTTCCGTCCCATATCAGCCTGAAAGAATTTGAATGGAAGCTGCTGGGCAGCCCGCTGGAACCCTATTCCAGCCGGGATTACGTCCTGCAGGCCGCCCAGCACTGGTATACCTATCCGCTGCACAGGTTGGCGCAGGAGCCGGATGACCGCTATATGGTGGTCAATTTTCATGATATGGTGGGGAATGTGCGGGAATCCGTACGGGAGATTTATGACCGCTTTGATCTCCCCCTCTCGGAGGAGTTTGATCGAGTTCTGCAGGAAGAAACGGTCAAAGCCCGGGAGCATAAAAGCGAACACGAATATAACCTGCGAGAAATGGGGTTGACCCGGGAAGGCATGCTGGAAACCTTCCGGGAAACGTACGAGCGATTTGAGTTTGATCCCCGCGAACCCATTCAGAAGGAAGAGTAATCGGTTATGAAAGTTGTATTTACGTCATTGTTTCGAGAAGGGATGGGCGGTGGCGCAGGACGCGTGGCCCATGAGCTGGCCCATCATTTTGCCCGCGTGCATGATACGGTAATGATCTGTCCCGCAGACCAGACTGGTTTAGTCCACAGCGAGGATGGTTTGAAGACTTTTGGAATCCGAAGTGCCGGCGATGATGAGTTTCATATGCCCAACCTGACTGCAAAAACGGTGCGGGCTATCTTTGAATTTCTGGGCGATTATGGGCCGGATGTCGTCCATGCTCACGACCCCGCCCTGCTGGGGTTAATCGGACAGGTGTGGGCCAAAATGAACAGGGTGCCCTTTGTGCATACCACTCATGTATTGCCGACCCGCGCCCTCGATTTTGGGACCACAGAAGCCCTGAATTTCAAACTGCTGCAAAGTTCTTTCAGTGAATCCGTCACGCGCCGGGCCCTGTTTGACTTTTATGAGAACTGTGATGCCATCGTCGCCCTCAATCAACCGGCCTTGAACTCCATCCGCGACTTTGGCTACCGGGGTAAACTATTCGTGATCCCTAACGGCCGAAATCTGGAGCATTATCAGCCCTGCCAGTTTGCGGACATTGAAGAAAAAGAAAAGGTTGTCTCTTTCGTGGGCTACATCACCGAGAGGAAAAATCAGGCGTATTTGCTGGATGTTCAGCGCTATCTGCCGGAAAACTATACCATGCAGTTCATCGGCCGGGCTCTGGTCCCCAAATATAAAAAGCGGCTGGATGAGATGATCTCTGAGCACGGCCTGGAAAACAATGTGATTTTTACCGGGCAGGTGGCCCATGAAGAGATTCCACCCCTGCTGGAAAAGACCCATGTATTTCCCTCAGCATCCAAGATGGAGGTGCAGAGCCTGGTTGTCATCGAAGCCCTGGCCTCCGGTACGCCGGTGGTAGGGCTGTCGAACGAAACCATTGATGAACTCATCGATGACAGTGTGGGCGTCCGATTGGAAAAAGACACGTCTCCCGAAGAATTCGCTGCCCGCATTCAGGACATCTGTGAACAAACGCCTGAAGAGTATGTGGGGATGTGCCAGCGGGCCCGGGACCGGGTCCAGCACCTGGATTGGACGCGGATTGTGGACCAGACCACAGCAGCCTATAAGGACATTCTGGATGGGGGCCGCCCGATAACAATCAAGAAAAGCGATTTGCTGACCGGGCTGGTGTCTTTCCTTTCCACCGGTGAGGTACAGCGGTATCTGACAGACAGGATCCAGGAAGCGCGCCGCAAGCTCCAGGGGCAAACCGGGCTCTGGAAGCGCCTTGGGATTCCTGGCAAGCTGCGGGCTCTGCGTCGTGTCCCCGGATCCACCTGGCTTTTCTCCGGGGCCACCATCCTGATTTCAATTATCAGCTACCTGTTCATGAAAGGCAGATCCAAGGAGTGATGGTCAGTAAAAATATTTTCATATTCGCGTGGAACATGGAGGCGGATTCCTACCGGTCAATCCGGCGCTTGAGAAGGGGTCATGACAGTTGCGGCCCATTATGAATGGGACATGAGTGAAAAAAGCTTGTAGCTTGACCCAACCCCTGCTTAAGACTAAAATTTATCTTGGAAGTGCGGTTAAAAATATGCATTAAAAATGGTTTTCATGATGCGTGATTAAGTATGGAGAAACTAAATGGATGACTTTCTTTTTCGTGGTGATGTGTCTGATCTTGATCCCAAGCTGGAAGAATTATTAACCATTGAAGCGGAACGACAATATCGAAAAATTATCATGATCCCCAGCGAAAGCATGGCGCCATTATCGGTGCGCGAGGCTCTGGGATCCGCCTTTCATAATATTTACGCAGAGGGATATGCCTTTGATCTCACCGGCGGTTTGAGTGAAGAGGAGCTTTTGGATTACGATAAGCTTCTTGCAGATTACCGCCGGTTTTCTGATGACCGGTATTATAAGGGGGTTGAATATGCCGATATTCTGGAGGGATTGGCCTGCCAGCGGGCCGCTCACGCTTTTGCGGCCAACGGCAAAAAGCCTATCGATATCTATGTCAACGTGCAGCCCCTGTCCGGCAGCCCCGCCAATAACGCGGTGTACCACGGCTTGCTGGATCTGGGCGACACCGTGATGGGCATGAACCTCATCCACGGCGGTCACCTTTCTCACGGCTCCCGGGTCAACCGGTCCGGGGAATATTACAACATCATTCCCTATTCCGTGGATTCGGACACAGAGCGCCTGAATTATGATGAGATTGAACGCCTGGCCCTGGAGCATGAACCACAGATGATCATTGCCGGTGTCTCCTCTTACTCCTGGCAGTTGGATTGGAAACGATTCAGTGAAATTGCCAAGAAAGTGGACGCCTATCTGCTGGCTGATATTTCCCACGTGGCAGGCATGGTCGTCGCTGGACATTACCCTTCACCCATAGGCTATGCCGACATCATCTCCACCACCACGCATAAAACCCTGTGTGGTCCGCGCGGCGCAATCCTGATGAGTACCGAGCGCGACATCATTCAAAAGATTGACCGGGCGGTGTTCCCGGGCGAGCAGGGCGGTCCCCATGTCAATGTCTTCGGGGCCATGGCCCTGGCTTTCAAACTGGCCCAGACCGAAAAATTCAAAAACCTGCAGGGCCAGATCATGAAAAACTGTCGGGTCCTCACAGAGCAGTTGCAGGAACGTGGTTTTCGTATTCCTTTTGGCGGGACCGATACCCATTTGATGAATATTGATGTCAAGTCTGTGCGCGGTGAGGATGACGCCTGGCTGAGCGGTGATCTGGCAGCCAGGATTCTGGATGTGGCCGGAATTGTCACCAACCGCAACACCATTCCGGGGGACACATCCGCTCTCAATCCATCCGGGGTCAGGATGGGAACCCCGTGGATCACGCAGCGGGGTTTCCGGGAAGAGGAAACCCGGGAGCTGGCCAATATGATTGCCGATGTGCTCTTTGCCTGCGAGCCGTATTACCGGGGTAGCAAGCTGCGCGCTAAGGTTGATTTCCACACTCTGGAAGAGACCAAACTCAAGATCCGGGACCTGGCCCAGCGCGCCGGGATCGACTTTGAACCCACACAACACAGCTATCCCCATTTCTATTATCTGGACGATGAACCGGACGTGGATCAGCCCTGGATCACGTATATTATCTGCGGAGAGAAGGTGCGCGAGTTCTTGAACTTTGTGGTTTCCAGTGATATCGAGCAGATCAAGGGTGGAAACCGGCAGCCCACGACCCTGCACACGCCCGAAGGCGATGTAGAAGGGATGATCACCTGTGTGGGACCGGAATGCTTCCATCTGGTCGTGCCCACCGAAAAGGCAGGCCTTGTGCTGGCCTGGCTCAGGGCGCTGTCCGATGGCTATGTGCGTGTGGATGAAGACATCCGCCGCAAGATCCCCGGACCGGTGATTGTCCGCGAAACGGATATCGTATACGATGAAGTTGAAAGCGGTGGGATGGATGCCAAGGAAAAACCATTTTACCTGGGGATGCCAGAATTGGACGGCGAGCCTCTGCCCGAGTTTGAGTGGGAGCCGGAGAAAGATGATTCCCTGCGCCGCACTACCCTGTACGATTTGCATCAGGAATTAGGGGGTAGAATGGTGCCTTTTGCGGGCTGGGAGATGCCGGTGCGCTATGATTCTGTGATAGAAGAGCACCGCGCTGTGCGTGAAACGGCCGGGCTGTTTGACGTCACCCACATGGGGGTCTATCAGGCGGAGGGCTTCCATGCCATGGCCTTCCTGGACAGTGTGTGCGCCAATGATGTCTCCTCACTCCGGGTGGGAGAATCACTCTACACCCACCTGCTGGATCCCGATGCCAATGTGATTGATGACCTGTTGGTGTACCGCCGCTGCGACCGGAAATACATGGCCGTGGTGAATGCTGCCAATGACGCCAAAGACTGGGCCTGGCTGAATGCCGTCCGGCGAGGTGAGGTGAGGATAGGCCGCCAGCGCCCCTGGGTCACAGCCTTTGGTCGGGGTGTCAAACTCCGCAATCTACGCGACCCGCAAGCGGGGGCAGATCAGCGGGTTGACCTTGCCCTGCAGGGTCCGCAGTCTCAGAAAATACTCCTTTCCCTGGATATCAATGAGGAAGATAGGCGGAAGATCAACCACCTGCGCTGGGCGGAAGTGTGTGAAGCGAATGTGAATGGGATGGATGTCGTGGTGGCCCGCAGTGGATATACCGGAGAACGCACCGCGTATGAAATTTTCGTCCATCCGGACCAGGCCCCGCAGCTTTACCGGGATCTGTTGGATGCTGGAGAAGAGTACGGCATCAAACCCTGTGGGCTGGGCGCGCGGGATTCCCTGCGCACCGAGGCCGGTCTGCCGCTGTACGGGCATGAATTTGCGGGTGAAATGGGGCTGGGCGTGGGCGACGCCGGGTTTTCCTCCTTTGTGAAGACCAATAAACCCTGGTTCATCGGGCGACAGGCCTTCATGGAACAGGAAGAAGAGCGGGACAGCAAAATTGTCCGCTTCCGGTTCAGCGATAAGCGCGTGCGACGGGCCCATTACGGAGACCCGGTCATGGATGAGGTGGGCCGGATGATCGGCCGGGTGACCAGCTGCACCACCGATACAGAGGGATATTTCATCGGCCAGGCCTATGTCAATAAGCGCTTTGCGAAAAAAGGGAACCTGGTCTATATTTACCAGGATGTCTCGCGCAGGAAAGGCAAGAATCTCACTGAATTAAGCTACGGCGAACGGGTGGCGCTGCC
>CAZIFI010000038.1:0-15383 GCA_964539105.1 uncultured Anaerolineales bacterium
GTTACCAGGTTCGGGGTTGACAAACCTAGTGGGCTCCGCTAAAATCTCGAACAGTATGCAGAAATACATTTCTCTCCGCTTGAATAACCGCACCAATAATCCAGTCTTTCACAGAGAGGAGGCCGGTGGTGGATAAGCGGTAGGAAATGATTGTTGGAGTTCTGAAGCGCGGAGCCAGTGGCCCGCGCTTTTTTGTTTTGTGGATCGTCCGGCACTGAGCAATCTCGGCTTTAGGTGCATGATTGGTGGCGTTGAGAAACGATATCCACAAGATCAGGCCCTGACAACCGACACGACACCTTCGAAATAATAGGAGACCCTATGGATGCAAAAGAAGTCATCTCGCGTGTGAGAGAGGATGAAGTCAAGTTCATTTCCCTCCAGTTCACGGATGTTGTTGGTTCAGTGAAAAGTGTGGATATCACCCCGGAACGACTGCCGTCTGCTTTGGAGGAAGGGGTGTGGTTTGACGGCTCTTCCGTGGAAGGATTTGCCCGTGTTCAGGAAAGTGACATGCGGCTGGTGTTAGATCCGGATACGTATTCGGTCTTGCCGTGGAACCCCCCAGATCTGCAGCGGGCGCGGATCTTCTGTGATATTTATAATCCGTCTGGAACGCCATTTGAAGGCGATCCGAGGGGGGTCCTGAAACGGGTACTGGCCCGCATTGAAGATCAAGGATGGACGTTTAATGTGGGGCCTGAGCCCGAGTTCTTTCTCTTCAGGCGGAACAACGGAGAGGACATTCATCCTGTTCCATATGATGTGGGCGGCTACTTTGATTTCTCGTCCAGCGATCAGGCCACGGTGGTCCGTACCGAGTTGATGCATGCCTTGAACGCCATGGGGTTGGAAGTCGAAATGGGCCATCATGAGGTGGCTCGAGGACAACATGAAATCGATTTCCGGTACGCGGATGCCTTAAGGGCGGCGGATAATGTTGTCACCATGAAATATACCGTGAAGGCCATCGCTGCCAAATACGACTTACTTGCGTCCTTTATGCCTAAGCCCATGTTTGGTGTCAATGGGTCTGGCATGCACACGCACCAATCCCTTTTCAGTGAAGATGGTGAGAATCTCTTCTTTGATGAGGACGACGAACAACACCTCTCTGATCTGGCATATCAATTTCTTGCGGGACAATTGCATCATGCTCGAGGGATGTCAGCTGTCCTTGCCCCAACAACAAACTCTTATAAACGATTGGTCCCGGGATATGAGGCGCCTGTTTACATTGGATGGGCCCAAATCAATCGCTCTGCTTTGATCCGCTTACCCCGTTTTACACCAGGCAGAAATAAATCAGTCCGATTGGAGCTGCGCTGTCCAGACCCCTCGGCCAATCCCTACCTGGCTTTTGCTGTGATGCTTGCAGCCGGCCTGGATGGAGTCGAGCAGGAGATGTCTCCCCCCGCACCGTTGAACAACATCAATATATATGATCTTGACAGGCAGAAGCGGAAGAAGCTGGGCATTGCATCGCTGCCGGGGTCACTAACAGAAGCCATGCAAGCGTTTGAGGACAACCCTGTCGTTCAGGATGCACTGGGCAATGTCATTTGTGATGCCTTTGGCCGGGCGATGTGGGCTGAGGTTGAAGAGTACCGGACCCGCGTGACGGATTGGGAGGTCAGCCGATATTTAGAAACCGCGTAACTTTCGTCTGTGAGATTCCCCGGTGATGGACTTTTTTCTTGGCTTATTGAATCGGTGAAGCAATGGGATGGCGCACAGCCCTGGCTGTCATTTCCGCCGGAACCTCTACAGAATGACGCTTGCTCTGATTGATTTTAGCTGATCTTCGTCATACGATACGGCATTATTACTGCATCGTCATGGAAATTCCCATCTCATTGTTTGACAAGGTTTTAATTTTATGTTAACCTTAGACCCAAGTTTGAAAGAACATGACAAATTAAACAACATGGATTGCCAAGTGATACGGTTCAGCAATAGCAAGCCTCGACCTGAGAATATCCCTCCACCCCGAGCATCTGGGTAGGTGTTTCTTAGGTTGCCGCTTAGGCGTATGCGAACTGACCAGCCTCCAGATGGAGGCTGGTTTTTTATTTTGTGGGCCCACGCGGGTTGTCAATGATCATTGGGAAATTATGTTCTTTTCAACGAGGAGATCATATGGAGAAGGAAATAGGAAAGGTCATCTTAGCGTATTCGGGAGGATTAGACACCTCCGTGATTGTCCCCTGGTTGAAGGAAACCTATGGGTGCGAGGTCATCACCTTTACCGCAAATTTAGGACAGGATGAAACGGAGCTGGAAGGATTGGAAGCAAAGGCGCTCGCCAGCGGTGCCAGCAAAGCGTATATTGTAGACCTCCGCGAGTCGTTCATTACGGAGTACGCCTTTCCCACCCTGCAGGCTGGCGCCATCTATGAGAGGCTGTATCTGTTAGGGACATCCTTCGCCCGTCCTGTGACGGCCAAAGAGCTGGTCCGGGTCGCCGAACAAGAAAATGCCGATGCAGTCTCACACGGATGCACCGGCAAAGGCAATGATCAGGTCCGTTTTGAGCTGACGATCAAAGCGCTCAACCCATTCCTGGACGTGATTGCGCCCTGGCGGGAGTGGGGCATTCAGTCCAGGCAGGATGCGTTGGCCTATGCCAGCAATCACAATATCCCGGTGGCTCAGTCTCAAGGCTCCATCTACAGCAGAGATCGGAATATCTGGCATATGAGTCATGAGGGTGGGGATCTGGAAGACCCCTGGGAGGAGGCTTCCCCGGACGTCTACTGTCTCACCACTGCGCCAGAACAAGCCCCCGATAAACCGCAGCATGTAGAGATCGATTTTGAGAAGGGGGTGCCCTACGCGGTCGATGGGGAAGAACTTCCCCCTGTGGAGCTGCTTGCATCACTGAATGATTTAGGAGGTGTTCATGGTGTGGGGCGGGTGGATTTGGTGGAAAACAGGCTGGTGGGGATGAAGTCTCGCGGGATTTACGAGACACCCGGGGGAGCGATTCTTTACACAGCTCACCAGGGTTTGGAGAGCATCTGCCTGGACCGTGACACGCTTCATGCAAAAGAGCGTGTTGCTCACCGTTTTGCGGAATTAACGTATAACGGCAAGTGGTTTACCCCCTTGCACGAAGCTTTGCGAGCCTTTGTTGCGGAAACGCAAACGCGGGTGACAGGTTCTGTCAGGGTTAAGCTGTACAAAGGAAGCTGCACAGTGGTGGGTCGCAAGTCCCCGTACAGCCTTTACCGGGAGGAGTTTGCGACGTTTGGGCAGGATGATGTTTACGATCAAAGCGATGCGGAAGGGTTCATTAATCTCTTTGGTCTGCCGCTGAAGGTAAAGGCCCTGGTCGATTTCGGGAATATAGATGATGAAGATCCGACAATGATCGACGACCAACGCTTTAAATGGGACTAGGATGGCGTGATAAAGGGCAACTTTGAACTCATGCAATTAAGGAGACACGCAAGATGACTTTATGGGGTGGACGGATGGAGGGAGACGCGGATGCCATGATGCGCAGCTTTTCCGATTCCATCGACTTTGATCACAGATTGTATGACGCAGACATCACCGGCAGCCTGGCCTATGCAAATGCGCTGAATCGAGCCGGGCTGATCAGCGAGGTGGAACGGGATCGGCTGCAGGAGGGGTTGGAACGCATCCGCGTTGAATTTGAGCATGGGGAGTTTGCGTCTGCGCCCACGGATGAGGACATCCATACGGCGATCGAACGCAGGCTCGGAGAGCTGGTGGGCGACGCAGCGGGAAAGCTCCACACCGGACGCTCCCGCAATGATCAGGTCGCCACATCTCTGCGGATCTACCTGCTGAAAGAAATCACCCAACTCCAGGTGCATATCAAGGGGCTGCAAACAGGTTGTGTGGAACAGGCCGAAACGCATCTTGGGACATACATGCCTGGGTATACGCATATGCAGCGTGCCCAGCCTGTCCTCTTCAGCCACTGGCTGATGGCCTACTTTTGGAAATTCCAGCGAGATTTGGAACGGCTGGGGGAGGTTGCTGCCCGCGCGAGTGTCTGTCCCCTGGGTGCGGGTGCCCTGGCAGGGAATTCGTTCAACATGGATCGCAAACAGATGGCAGAGGAACTTGGCTTCAATTCATTGAGTCAGAACAGTATTGATGCTGTCAGCGATCGCGACTTTGTAATCGAGTTTTTATCGTGGGCTGCACTCCTTCAAACCCACCTCAGCCAGTGGGCTGAAGATCTTATCCTCTGGTCCAGCACGGAGTTTGGTTTTGTGGAGCTTAATGAAGCGCATACCACAGGGTCCAGCCTGATGCCTCAGAAGAAAAATCCTGATGTCCTGGAATTGATCCGTGGCAAGAGCGGGCGGGTCGTCGGGCATCTTGTGGGGCTGTTGACAGCGGTTAAGGGACTGCCCATGTCCTATAACAAAGACCTGCAGGAAGATAAGGAGGGTCTCTTTGACGTCATCGACACCTTGAAGGTGGAGCTACCTGTCGCTGTTGAGGTCCTTCGTGCCCTGGCTGTTCACGCCGAGCGAATGGAGAGGGCCGTGGGCCCGGAGATGCTGGCCACAGACCTGGCTGATTATTTGGTTCAGAAAGGGGTCCCCTTCCGGCGGAGTCATCAGTTGGCCGGGAAGGCGGTTCTTCGAGCAGAGCAGCTTGATGCTTCCCTGGATGAGCTCAGCGTAGAGCAGTATCAGGAGATCCATCCCGCTTTCGGCAGTGATGTGTATGAGGTGTTCAGCGTCCAGCGCGCTCTTGACATGAAGGATACTGAGGGAGGAACAGCGCCGGACGCAGTACGAAATCAGATCGAGAAAGCAAAAGAGTGTTTATCAAAGCCAGCTGACTGCGAAAGGAGAGGTTGAAAATGGCTATGTGTCCAGAATGTGCAGCAGATTTAGATTTGGCTCCAGATACAGTGGTGGCAGAGATCGTTGTCTGCCCTGACTGCGGCGTGGAGCTTGAGGTCATGAGTGTGGATCCTGTTTCATTAGATCTGGCCCCGGAGGTTGAAGAGGATTGGGGAGAGTAACGTTTAACGGAAAGACTGAAATACGGGTTTAACGCCATGAAAACAATCATTGCTCATGAAGAAAGGAGGCAAATTACACATGGGGAAGTGACGGTTGGTGTATTGAGTTCTCGTATACGGGTAGAAGAAAAACTGCTTATCAAGGAACTCCGGGAGAGGGGGGCGTCCTGCAGGCGGATTGATTCCAGAGAGGTTGTTCTCTCGTTCGGAAGGCATAAAGCAGGCGAGGAGGAGGCGCCAGGTGCGCTGACAACCCTGGAGGAGTGTGATGTCGTTCTTGTCCGGTGTTTGAGTCATTCGCGAGCGTTTTACATCACGCGCTGGCTCAAGGCGCGTGGAATCCCGATGATCAGCTCCCATCAGGCAATAGCAACCTGCGGAGACAAGATGGTGACCAGTACAGCCCTTGAGGAAGCGAAGATCCCTGTCCCCCGCACCTGCATCGCCTTTTCAAGAGGGTCGGCACTGGAAGCCATAGAAACCCTGGGGTATCCAGCGGTGCTGAAACCCCTGTTTGGGTCATGGGGGCGCCTGCTGGCCCGGGTTAACGACCGCCATGCCGCTGAAGCCATCCTGGAGCATAAAAAGGTTTTGGGTGATTACACCCACGGCGTGTTTTACATCCAGGAGTATGTCAACAAGCCCGGTCGGGATATCCGAAGCTTCGTGGTCGGAGGCCAGACTATCGCGGCAATTTATCGCACATCACCTCATTGGATCACCAACACGGCCCGCGGTGGGGAGGCGACAAATTGTCCCGTCACAGAGGAGGTGGATCGACTCTCGCGCGGAGCTGCACAGGTGGTGGGTGGGGGAGTGGTGGCTGTTGATCTCCTTGAGGACCGTGAAGGACGGTTGTTGGTGAGCGAGGTTAATCATACACCTGAATTTCGCAACAGCATCGAAACGACGGGTGTCAATATTCCCGGAAAAATCGCACAGTATATTGTGGAGGTAGCCATGAAGAGCAAATCGGGGCGATAAGCGAAAAGAAAGTTGGTGTGTTCTGTTCCCGGATCCGCATGGAAGAAAAAGAGCTGTTCCAGACCATGCGGGCCAGAGGGATATCGTATCAACGCGTGGATGTGCGGCGTCAGATATTTGGGTTGAACTGGAAAGCCCTGACAGCAGAGATGGACATTGCCCTCATTCGCTGTTTGAGTCACACGCGTGCCCGATATATTTCCAAAATCCTGGAAACTCAGGGAGTCAGAACAGTGAATACACATGCCAGCATTTCGGTTTGCGGAGATAAAGTGTTGACTTCAATGGCGTTAGAGGCGTCTGAGATCCAAACTCCGCACACGGGAGTTGCTTTTTCTCGAGGGGCTGCGCTGGATATTGTGGCGAGCATGGGCTATCCCGTGGTGATAAAACCCCCGGTGGGGTCTTGGGGCCGGTTGTTGGCCAAGGTGAATGACCGGGAATCTGCCGAGGCTGTACTGGAACACAAGCGGGTTTTGAGCGGTGAGGACCCTTACTATATTCAGAATTATGTTAAGAAGCCGGGCCGAGACATTCGCACGCTTGTGGTTGGAAACGATACCGTTTACGCCGTGTACCGCCGCTCACAACATTGGATCACAAATACGGCCCAGGGTGGTAGAACCTCTGAGTGTGCAGTCACGGCAAAAGTTGATCGCGTGTCTCAGGCCGCGGCCCGCGCGGTGGGCGGAGAGGTTGTGGCGGTGGACCTCCTGGAAACGGGCGGAGGAGAACTGCTGGTCAATGAGGTCAATCACACTCCAGAATTCCATGGAGCGGTTAAAGCCGTTGAGGTTGATGTGGCCGGAAAGATCATTGAATATCTACAGGACGTGAGGCAAATGGCAAAACAGACAGAATGCAGTGCAGGAAAAGGGGAAAAAATATGATCCAGGCGGCAATTGTGGGTGCGTCAGGATATGCCGGCGGCGAACTGCTGCGGTTGTTGCTTTCTCACCCGGAGATTGAGGTAACGCAGATAACCTCGGAGACGTATGCCGGGCAATACGCCCATTTCGTTCATCCTAACCTCCGGGATCACACGAAGCTAAAGTTCCGACCCCTGGCCGAGCTGGAACCGGTTGAGCTGTTGTTTTTAGCGCTACCTCACGGATATGCAATGGACCACATAGAAGAATTCGCCCAGATGTCCGAGCGAATTGTGGACTTATCGGCGGATTTCCGGTTGCAGGATCCTGCGGAGTACAACCGGTGGTATGGGCAGGAACATTCTGCAGCCCATTGGTTGGAACGCTTTGTTTATGGAATGCCGGAGAAGCACCGGCAGGATCTGGCCGGGGCACAGTTTGCCTCAGGCACCGGGTGTAACGCCATCGTCACCAACCTGGCTCTTTGGCCCCTGTACCGAAGGGGGCTGGTCCGTGAGACTGTGGTGGAGGTTAAGGTGGGATCCTCTGAAGGGGGGCATAAAGGGAATCCAGCCTCTCATCACCCGGAACGGGCGAATGTGGTCCGGTCTTATGCTCCGGCAGGGCATCGCCATGTGGCTGAGTTGATCCAGGAGTTGGGCGTGGATCCTGATCGTCCGCGACTGCATTTTTCTGTCACCTCGGTGGGGATCGTTCGGGGTGCATTAGCGACCTGCCACTGCCTGTTGAACGAATCGCTACTGGAAAAAGACGCCTGGCGGATTTATCGGCAGGATTATGACACGGAGCCCTTTGTGAGGATTGCCAGATCGAAGCGCGGGATCCACCGCTATCCAGAACCCAAGATTCTCAGCGGGTCGAATTATTGTGATATCGGATTTGCGGCAGATCCTGAGAACCGCCGCCTGGTTGTGATTGCGGCCATTGACAACCTTATGAAAGGGGCAGCTGGGAATGCCGTGCAAACGATGAATGTGATGTACGGTTTCCCGGAATGCCAGGGCCTGGGCTTCCCTGGTCTGCACCCGGTTTGAGGGGAGGGGCTTACAGGTCAGATTGGAGTTTGATAGGAGAGATAGAAGATGATCGTCATAAAAGCCGGTGGAAATGGGGAACTGAATATGGAAGGGATCTATCGTGGAGTAGCCAGTCTGGTCCAAGAAGGGGAAAAGGTTGTCTGGGTCCATGGCGGCTCCAGTGAGACGGACCGGATCTCCCGGGAGCTGGGCCATCCGCCGCAGTACGTGACCTCTCCTTCTGGACATACCAGCCGATATACAGATCGGGAGACGTGGGAGATATTTTCCATGGTGGTGGCGGGGCGAATCAATAAGCTGGTGGTAGAACGCCTGCAGCAGCTTGGGGTCAACGCCGTGGGTCTTTCCGGGCTGGACGGTCGCTTGCTGGAGGGAAAGCGGAAGTCTGTTTTGCGGATCAGAGAAAATGGCAAACTGAAAGTGCTGCGCGGGGAGTATAGTGGCGTTATTGAGAACGTCAATGTTCGCTTGATCGAAACTCTGCTCGAAGAGAATTATCTGCCTGTTGTGGCGCCGGTGGCCATCAGTTACCAGAGCGAGGGACTGAATGTGGATGGGGACCGGGCTGCAGCTGCGCTTGGGGGGGCGTTGTGCGCTGAGCGCGTTGTCATTCTTACCAATGTGCCTGGCCTGCTGCGAGATCCAGGCGATGAAGCCTCTTTGATTTCTCGCATTCCGGCGGAAGATTTGGAAGAACATCTTGAGGAGCATGCCGAGGGAAGGATGAAACGGAAGTTATTGGGGGCAATGGAGGCGCTTCGGGGCGGTGTCCCGGGTGTAATCATCGCCGATGGCCGCGTGAAGAACCCAGTCCGGGCGGCGCTACATGGGGAGGGAACAGTTATCGAGTACACATAATGTGCACAACGGGTGGCGTGCATAAGAAAGCAAGAGAGGATATCTACAGGAGGAACAACGAATCGTCATGAGTGACAAGAAAGCAATGCCAATGATGGAAGACTATCCAGAGGTGGGAGCGGAGCCGAAAATCAAAGGTCCCGTGTATATCGATGACACTACACTTCGCGATGGAGAACAAACGGCGGGGGTGGTCTTCGCCAACGAGGAAAAAATCCACATCGCAAGAATGCTGTCCCGCATTGGGGTTCATCAGATTGAGGTGGGAATACCTGCCATGGGAGGGGACGAGAAGGAATCAATTAAACGAATCGTCGACCTTGAGCTGCCCACCTCCATTCTGGGCTGGAATCGGGCGGTGATCAGCGATATCAAGCATTCTCTTGATTGCGGAGTTGATGCGGTGGCCGTTTCAATTTCATCCTCAGATATACATATCGAACACAAGCTGCAGCGCGACCGTGAATGGGTGCTGGATGCCGTTCGTCGTTCTGTATCTTTTGCGAAAGACCATCAGCTTTATGTGTCCGTAAACGCTGAAGATTCCTCACGGTCGGATCCTGAGTTTCTCATAGAATTTGCTGCCACTGCCAAAGAGGCGGGGGCTGACCGTCTGCGATACTGCGATACGGTGGGAGTTCTCGACCCTCTCGAGACCTATAAACGGGTGAAAACGCTCATGGCCGAGGTCGATCTCCCCATTGAGATGCATACCCATAATGACTTTGGGATGGCCACAGCCAATGCGATTGCTGGCCTGGAAGCGGGGGCGACCTATGTTAATACCACGGTCAATGGGTTGGGGGAGCGAGCCGGAAATGCTTCAATGGAAGAACTGGTGATGGCGCTCCAATATTGTGAGGGCATCGAGATGGATATTCACACCGCGCTTTTCCGAGAACTTGGGGAGTATGTTGCGTTGGCGTCCGGCAGGTCGCTGCCAACTTGGAAGCCGGTCGTCGGTGGGAACCTTTTCGTGTATGAATCCGAGGGCCGGGCCAGCGGGGTGGTCCGGGATCCGACGACGTATGAAATATTTTTACCGGGCGAAGTGGGCTTGATGCGGCGGTTCAGTGTGGGGAAGTATTCGGGCCCGAGTGTGATTCGCCGCAAGTTACGGGAGCAAGGGTATCACCCTGCGGAGAAAGATGTCGAGCGTTTGGTGCCCGTCCTCCGATCCCGTTCTATTGCTCTAAAGAGATCATTGTTTGACAGTGAAGTGGTTGAAGCATATTCCATGTTAAGGGAGAGTCAGGAAGAATGAAAAAGTCAGCAGATATTCGACTATTGGACACAACGTTACGTGACGGAGAACAGGCTGTAGGTGTAATCTTTACTCCTCGGGAGAAAAAACAGATTGCTTCCCTGCTGGGTGCAATTGGTATTCCCGCTGTGGAGGCGGGCTTTCCCGCATTGGGTCCTGAAGAAAAGGCGTGTATTCTAGCCGTGGTCAACGCAGATATCACCGTGCAGGGGAGACAGCCTTTGGAAGTCAGTGCCTTTGCGAGGGCGAGACGAGAGGATGTACGGGACGCCGCTGACTGCCGCGTGGATAGTGTCGTCATCTCTATTTCCACGTCGGATGCTCATATTGAGCGGAAGTTTCGATCCGAGCAGAAATGGGTATTCGAACAGGTGAAAGCGGCCGCGGATGAAGCAAACAAGCACGAGTTAGACTTTACGATCAGTGCGGAGGATGCCTCCCGGACGGATCCGGGTTTTCTGGTTGAATATTTCCAGCTGGCTGAGGAACTGGGAGCCGAGCGGGTACGTTACTGTGACTCTCTTGGCGTTGAAGCTCCCTATACCAGCTACCGTCGGATTAAATATATTCGGAGCAGGGTGGACCTCCCCATCGAAATGCATATGCATAATGATTTTGGAATGGCCACAGCCAATGTCATGGCCGGGATTCGAGGGGGAGCGAGCGCAGTGATTGGATCAATTGGTGGGCTCGGAGAACGGACGGGGAACTCTCCCATAGAGGAGGTGGTCATGGCCCTGAAACATCTATATGGCATTGATCTGGGGATTGACACACCGCGATTCAGGGAGGTGGCCGAGTATGTAGCCCAGGCCAGTCAGCGGGCGATCCCTATCTGGAAGGCGATTATCGGGACCAATGTATTCGCGCATGAATCCGGGATTCATGCGGATGGCATCCTAAAAAATCCCGGAAGTTATGAGGCATTCAAGCCCGAGGAGGTGGGGCTGAAGCGTCAGATTGTAATTGGGAAACATTCGGGATCTCAGGCGCTCAGACATAAGTTTACAGCACAGTTTGGGGTTGAGCTGGAAGGGGAGGTGGCCCAGAAGGTATTGGAAAAGGTACGGTCCACAGCTGTTGAACTCAAAAGGCCGCTTTTTGATAAGGAGTTGATGTTGCTGTATGAAGAGGTTGTCGGGCAATCACATAATTCGTAACACCAGAGGGCCCGGGAACCCTCGGGCAAGCCGGCGTGATGGGGTCACCGCATGAACGAACGCAGTTGGAGATAGGAGCTAAACAGATATTATGGGCAAACGGTCACACGCATTCAAGTTTGTAGATGACAAAATCATTATCCAGTCCAAAGGAAGGATCTGCGAGACACCGGATGAACTCCTGAAGAGTCAACCCTTTCGTATCTTTCTGAAAGGGGTCTTAGAGCGGCTTTCGCGCAGGGATTCGCGCCTGGTGAATATTTTCGGGTCCCAGCCATTGGATGAGGATAACCTCACACTGCTTATTCAGGTCCTGCAATACCTGACGATGTTAGATCGGCGTGTGATCCCCGATATTCTGCCCGGATCTGAGGAGTTTTTCGATGATCCGAAGCTCTTGAATGACTTTGTTGAGCACCTATACAACGCTTGGCGGCATTATGATCGATTTGTGATTGTGTCCGGATTTCAGGGCGAGGCACTGGATGATCGCCCTTACAGGACGTTCAATGACACTGTGGAGCAGCTGATGCATTTGGTCAGGGGGACTTACCGGGACATCAGGGAAAACATCACCAGGAAGCACCCCCGTGTATACCGCCAGACCAGGGCCGGAGTAGATTTTGCCACCATTGTCTCAAATGATGATCCCATAGCTGCGGGCATAGGTCGATTGGGGACGGATTACACCAAACTGGAGCACATTCCCGTGATCAGACAAATCCTTGTGTATCCACCACTGGTGCTTGATCCCCCCATGAACAAACGAAAGGGTCAGTTCCAGCGCATCCAGGAAAATCCATTGGAACGCGTTGAGGTTGACACGGGCGAATGGCTTTGTTATCCGGCAAAAGTCGGGGAGCTGTTGATATTGACCTACATTCACGAAAAGTTCCTGGAGTTAGGGCTTTCAATGTGTAATCTGTTTGAGCTTGCCAGCGATGAGGATCTGGAAAAGCAGCCTGATGCGATTTACCTGTTTGGTGTGCCGGGAGACACCCTGGACCGCTATGGCTCGCACCCCACGGTTTTTTATGACGATCAGGACCGGGACCTTTTGGTGGGCGCTGTTCCCAATCAGGATCGGTTCGGTTATTTCGGCTATTTGAAAAAGATGATGCTCACATTACATAATATTGCCATGATGAAAAGGGGGAGAATGCCCTTCCATGGGGCGCTGGCTGAAATTATGCTCCAGGGTGAAGTGTTTTCTGTGTTGTTCCTGGGAGACAGCGGTGCCGGGAAATCTGAGACGCTGGAAGCCTTCCGGGTGTTGGGTGAAAAGATGCTCCAGGATATGATAATCATCGCGGATGATATGGGCACTCTCGATATCCGGGATGGCAAGGTGAAGGGGTACGGTACGGAAGTTGGTGCTTTCATTCGCCTGGATGATCTTCAGCCGGGCTACGAGTTCGGGCAGATGGGGCGGGCCATCTTCATGAGCCCAAGCGGGACCAATGCGCGACTGCTGTTGCCGGTCACGACTTACAGTGATATCGTGCGCGGAAGCGACATTGATATGATTTTCTACGCCAATAATTATGAAAAGGTGGATGAAGAACACCCCATTATTGGCCGCTTCAGCGACAGCGATTCAGCTCTATCGGTGTTCAGAGAGGGGAGGGTGATGTGTAAAGGAACGACTGCGAAGGAGGGCATTGTTCGTTCTTATTTTGCCAATATCTTTGGCCCTCCCCAGTACATGAAACTGCACGAGGAGATTGCACAACGATTTTTCAACCAGTTTTTCAAGAACGATGTGTTTGTCGGTCAGGTCCGAACGCGGCTGGGGCTCGAGGGGTGGGAAACGAGAGGCCCTGAAGCCGCCGCCCGGGCATTGATTGCGCACATTACGGAAGAGAAACAGGACTGAGCATGTTCTGTGAGCTGGACTTATTGATAAGGAGAAATTGTGCCAGGTGACCATGTAATCAACCCGTCCGATTGGATAACAGTCGAAGACCGCTATCGGAGTGGCGTGATCCCCAAACAGCCTCTGGTCTTGGCCAGAGGGCAGGGCGCACGGTTGTGGGATGCGAAAGGAAATGAATATATTGACTGCAGTGCCGGTCATGGGGTAGCTAATATCGGGCATGCTAACCCAGCCGTGGGTGAAGCCATTACTGAACAAGCGGGAAAGCTGATCACGGCTCCGAATGACTTTTACAACGACCGCCGAGCCCAGCTGCTGTCTGAGTTAGTGCGCATTGCCCCGGGAAAGCTGGAGCGGGCTTTTTTGTGTAATTCCGGTGCGGAAGCGGTAGAGGCAGCGATCAAGTTTGCGCGCATCTCAACAGGCAGAAAGAAGATTATCTCAACCATGCGCGGCTTTCACGGGCGCACATTCGGCGCCTTGTCTGCCACATGGAACAAAACATATCGCGCGCCTTTTCAGCCGCTGGTGCCGGGCTTCGAGTTCGTCCCGTACAATCGGATGGAGGGCATGGAGGAGGCGGTGGATCAGGAAACGGCGGCCGTCATTCTTGAGGTCGTCCAGGGGGAGGGCGGTGTCAACCCTGGTGACGCCGACTTTTTACGGGGGGTGCAGAACCTGTGCCGGGAGCGGGGTGCTCTCTTCATTCTCGATGAGGTGCAGACTGGATTCGGCCGCACGGGAAGTATGTTTGCCTGTGAGCATCATAATTTAGAACCGGATCTGATGACAGTGGCAAAAGGAATTGCCGGGGGGGTTCCAATGGGCGCGGTGCTGATCGGTCCGCAGGTGGGTGTGATGCCAGAAAAAATCCATGGAACTACCTTTGGTGGGAATGCTCTGGCCTGTGCGGCCTCTCTGGCAACAATCCGATTTCTTGAAGAGAAAGAACTTCCGAAACATGCTGGCAAAATGGGTACGAGGCTCATGAGCGGCTTGCGAGCGATTTCCTCTCCATTGGTGCGCGAAGTGCGGGGGCTGGGATTGATGGTGGGAATACAGTTGAAAACCAGGGCAGGCTCATATCTGGCCCGGCTGGCCGAACCGCGAAATGGGTTGGGGGTGCTAGCGCTGACGGCGGGCTCCACTGTGATGCGGTTTCTTCCACCTCTCGTCATCTCCGAAGAGGAGGTCGATCTGGTGATTGACCGCGTGCGAAAAGTGTTGGAGGAGCCCGGATGACCCATGACAGCGTGGCGTTTTTGAAATCGTTGCTGATGATCCCCAGCCATTCCGGGCAGGAGGGAGATCTTGCTGAATTTCTACTGGGGCGGATGGCGGGACTGGGGTTTGAAGTTCACCGGGATCCGGCCGGCAATATTGTCGGTTCCGTTGGCAACCCGGATGCCGAACGCACTCTGGTTTTGTTGGGACATATGGATACGGTTCCAGGAGTGGTGCCCGTCAGGCTGGAGAATAACTGCCTGTATGGACGGGGCGCGGTTGACGCCAAGGGGCCGTTAGCAGCTTTTATCCTGGCAGCTGCGCAGGTAAAGGGGGAGATGCTGGACAAACGTCTGGTTGTGATCGGTGCTGTGGAGGAGGAGGCGAATTCCAAAGGGGCGCATTATTTAGCACAGCACATGGATCCTCCGGATGGGGTAATCATCGGTGAGCCCAGCGGCTGGCATGGGATCACGTTGGGATATAAAGGGACACTGCGCATTCATTTAGAGTGTTCTAAACCTGCAGGACACAGTGCTGGTCGGGACCCTGCCCCAGCAGAAGTGGGGATTGCCTTTTGGAACAGGCTGGTTGACTATACGGACCGGGTCAATTGTGACCGGAACCCTCCACGCTTTGACACGCTTGATCCAGCGCTTCGATCAATACACACCCGGGGGGATGGTTTGCAAGAGAGGGTTGCGATAGAGATTGGTTTGCGGATGCCGCTGGCGGTAGAAGAGAGCGCACTGCGAGAGACGATCCGTGATTGGGTGGAGGGTTGTGAGGTTTCGTTTCCTTACAGCGAGCCTGCCTTCAGAGCCGAAAAAAATACCCCCGTCGTGCGAGCAATGCTGCGGGCTATCCGCCAGGAGGGGGGTCGACCCCGATTTAAGGTCAAAACCGGAACCTCGGACATGAACGTGGTGGGACCAGTTTGGGGTTGCCCTATCGTGGCCTATGGACCGGGGAACTCCAGCCTCGATCACACGCCAACCGAGCATGTGGAAGTTGACGAGTTTCGGAGAGGAATTCGTGTCCTGGCGAACGCGTTGAGGTTGTGGTGATCTGGA
>CAZIFI010000038.1:15483-20411 GCA_964539105.1 uncultured Anaerolineales bacterium
GTTTCGGAGAGGAATTCGTGTCCTGGCGAACGCGTTGAGGTTGTGGTGATCTGGAACGTGACGGGTTGGGGGTGGCAATACCGCCAGAATAATTACATATTGCAATTGAAATACAAGGAAGACAACAGGTTCTGGGGTTGACAGACCGATCTCTTTTCTCTATAATCGCGCCCAACATTGTGAACAACGTATCAATAGGACATTTTCGCGGACGCCAACGATGAATTTAATTTCGCTCTTTATTGACATTACCCTACTGGTCCTTATCCTGATTATCGGGATCGAGGACTCTCGACGGTTTTGGGTAATGCGGAAGGTGAAGAGCGAACACTAACAGGTAAGCACACACATTCCGAAACGATCAGCCAAAGGCTGCCCAAACCGGGCAGCCTTTTTGTATTTTGGGAAGCTGTCATGCGATCAGATGAAATTAAAAAGGGTTATGAACGAGCGCCACATCGAGCGTTGTTGAAGGCAACCGGGGTTGTCACTGACAGTGATTTTGAGAAGCCTTTTATCGCCATTGTAAATTCTCATGTCGATATCATCCCCGGACATGTTCACCTGCATGAGTTCGGACAGGTCATCAAACAGGAAGTAAGGGCCGCCGGCGGAGTGCCATTTGAGTTCAATACGATTGGTGTGGACGATGGGATTGCTATGGGTCATGCTGGCATGAAGTTCAGTTTACCTTCTCGCGAATTGATCGCGGACAGTGTCGAGACCATGCTGCAAGCGCATCAATTTGACGGCATGGTGTGTCTCCCCAATTGTGACAAAATCGTACCCGGCATGGCGATGGCGGCTCTCCGCGTCGATGTTCCAGCGATATTTGTGTCTGGAGGGCCTATGGCTGCGGGGACCACTCCAGAGGGAGAGGTTGTAGACCTGGTATCCGTGTTTGAAGGTGTTGGGGCTTACAAAAAGGGGCGCATTGGGGCTCAGCAGCTTAAGACATTGGAAGATTACAGCTGCCCGGGCTGTGGTTCGTGTTCTGGGTTGTTCACTGCCAATTCCATGAACTGTTTGCTTGAGGTGCTGGGGTTGGCGCTTCCTTTCAACGGGACAGCCCTGGCCGAATCCAAAGACCGGGAGGATCTTGCGCGACGGGCAGCCAGAAGGATTATCGACCTGGTTGAGGCGGATCTCACTCCCCGGCAGCTTGTCACTGAAGAGGCCATTGATGACGCGTTTGCCCTTGATATGGCCATGGGCGGCAGTACCAACACCGTGCTTCACCTTCTGGGAATCGCTCATGAAGCTGGCATTGATTACGATTTGAAGAGGGTCAACCAGATGTCGGGGGCTGTACCTCACTTGTGTAAGGTGAGCCCCTCAGGATCGTGGCACATGGAGGACGTACACCGGGCAGGTGGTGTGCCCGCAATCATGCGTGAACTTGCCAAAGGAGGAAATATCATTCACCCGGACAGGCCCACTGTGGCGGGAGCAGCATTTGGGGCATCAATCTCGGAAGCTGAAATCAGGGATGCGTCAGTCATTCGTTCTCTGCACAATCCCCATTCCGCCCAGGGCGGACTAGCGGTCCTGTATGGAAATCTTGCACCCCTGGGCAGTGTGGTGAAGACAGGTGGAGTTGCTCCCCCCATGAAGCGGCACAGCGGTCCGGCCCGGATTTTTGAGAGCCAGGAGGAGGCGATGGAGGGCATATTAGGAAATGAGGTTCAAAGCGGCGATGTGGTTGTCATTCGATATGAGGGGCCGCGGGGAGGTCCCGGTATGCAGGAAATGCTCTCGCCGACCTCAGCGATTACCGGGATGGGATTGGGTGAGGATGTGGCCCTGATCACGGATGGGCGATTTTCAGGCGGCACGAGAGGAGCCTGTATCGGTCATGTCTCTCCTGAAGCCGCCGCCCGGGGGCCCATTGCTGCTCTTCAGGATGGAGACATTGTGGAATATGACTTAGACGCTCGTCAATTGCACGTTCGTCTGAGCGATCAGGTAATTGAAAAACGATTGCGTGCACTGCCTCCTTTTGAGCCGAACACACAAAGTTCGTGGCTGGGTCGCTACGCCCGTCTGGTGTCGGGGGCAGAGGTCGGGGCGGTGTTGGTTTGAGTATGGTCTTATTGTCTACATGGGAGAGGTGTCGAGGAGGAAGAAGATGAAGATAACAGGTGCAGAGGCATTGTGGGAATCATTGATGCGGGAAGGGGTGGACACTGTTTTCGGGTATCCTGGCGGAGCGATCATGCCGGTGTACGATGCCATGCTTGAGTATCCGGTGCACCATGTGCTAGCCCGCCATGAACAGGGTGCAGCTCATATGGCCGACGGTTATGCTCGGGCTTCAGGTGATGTGGGGGTGGCCATGGCAACCTCAGGTCCCGGGGCGACCAACCTGGTGACCGGGATTGCAACAGCCATGATGGATTCCTCACCGATAGTGTGTATTACCGGGCAGGTTCACGCTCACCTTCTGGGAGGAGATGCTTTTCAAGAAACGGATGTCACAGGGATAACGCTGCCCATCACGAAACACAACTTTCTGATTACAGACGCCGAGGAGGTCGAGGAGGTTGTCCGCAAAGCTTTCCATATCGCTCGCAGCGGCCGCCCGGGACCTGTCCTGATTGATTTTTGCAAGAATGCCCAGCTTGAGAAAACGATGTTTGATGAAAGCACGGTTCCCGAAAACTTTTCTCTTCCTGGATATCAGCTATCTCTTCATGCCCCGAAGGATGAGTTGGAGAAGGCGGTCGCTCTCATTGAGGACGCTGAGCGGCCTGTGATCCTGGCCGGGCATGGGGTGTTGATGTCGGGAGCGAAGAAAGCATTGGAGGTCTTTGCCACCCAAACACAGACGCCAGTGGCGATGACCTTGCTTGGATTAGGAGCTCTTCCTGCATCGCACCCTCTAAGCCTGGGCATGATGGGGATGCACGGGGAAGCGTACTGCAACGAGGCGATTCAGAACGCTGATTTGCTGTTGGCATTTGGTATGCGTTTCGATGACCGGGTGACCGGGAAGCTTCGCACCTATGCGCCCCGTGCCCGCAAGATCCATGTGGAAATTGACCCAGCCGAAATCGACAAGAACGTAAAGGTAGATGTTTCTTTGGTAGGAGACCTAAAGGTCGTCCTGGGCGACCTGATCCCCATGATCGGTGAATACTCCCATCAGGAGTGGAAAGCTCAAATTGACGAGTGGAAAAGCGAGACCAAAGAGCGCAGCATTATGTCCTGGAAAGATGATGGGAAGCTGTATTCGCCACATGTCATCCGCTCCCTGTGGGAATCCACCGATGAGGATGCCACGATTGTTACTGGGGTGGGGCAGCACCAGATGTGGGTAGCCCAGTACTACGCCTTTGAGAAACCCAACCGGCTGATTACCTCTGGAGGGGCTGGCACGATGGGGTTTGGTCTGCCGGCTTCCATTGGAGCATGGTTTGCCCACCGGGATCGCGAAACGTGGTTGGTGGATGGGGATGGGAGCTTCCAGATGACCCAGGCTGAATTATCGACCGCCGTTCAGGAAAACGCAAATATCAAGGTTGCCATCCTGAATAACAGCTTCCTGGGGATGGTCCGCCAGTGGCAGGAATTCTTTATGGATAAGCGTTACGCATCGACCCCCATTCAGGGACCGGACTTTGTCAAGCTCAGCCAGGCCCATGGGGTTCCGGCCAGGAGGGTCGCGGACCCCGCGGAAGTCGTCCCGGCGATCAGCTTTGCACGCCGGACATCGGGCCCCGTTGTGCTTGAATTTGTGGTGGAGAAAGAAGAAGCGGTGTATCCCATGGTGCCTGCAGGGGCGTCGCTGGACGAGATGTTGAGGAGGCCTGTGCGTACCCCGGTGGAGGTTGTCGGGCAGGGAGAGTGAACCACTGGAAACAAAGGACGTTCGGAAGTTTATTGTTGAATGAGAGGAGGACGGATGCAGCAGATATTGTTTGCGCTTGTGGAAAACAAACCGGGTGTGCTCAATCGGGTGGTGTCTTTGTTCCGGCGCCGGAAGTTTAATATTGAGTCCTTGAACGTGGGGCGTACGGAGCGCCCGGACATATCACGCATGACGATTGTCATCGATAACGAGAGGGATGATGCTCGTCAGGTTGAGGCCAATTTATATAAGTTGGTCAATGTCATCGATGTCCAGGATGTGACGACCAAGCCCTCGGTAGCCCGGGATTTGGCCTTAATCAAGGTACAGGCGGCCCCGGAAGAGCGAAATCAGATAGCCAATTTGGCTGCGATCTTTCGAGCGGATATTGTCGATGTCGCCCCTGAGTCTGTGATCGTGGAGATCACGGGAACAGAGGACAAGATTGAGAGTTTGGTCGAGCTTCTCCGGCCCCTGGGCATCAAAGAGCTCGTTCGCACAGGACAGGTAGCGATGTCACGGGGGGCGTCTATAGGGGTACGCCACACGCCAGGAGCAAATGGAAGACAAGCGGTGGTCGAAACAGCCTAAAGTGGGATGACTTACTTGATAACGTTTGGAAACAGTAGAAGGAACGCTTGGAGGACATAGGATGACAACGATTTACTACGAAGAAGACGCGAAAGCAGGGTTGATTAAAGATAAAAAGGTCGCGGTGATTGGATATGGATCGCAGGGGCACGCCCATAGTCTAAATTTGGCCGATAGTGGTGTCGATGTGCGCGTGGGGCTGCGGGAGAGCAGCAGTTCAATTCCCAAGGTAGAAGCGGATGGCTTGGAGGTGACTGCGGTTCCCGAGGCCGCCCGCTGGGCGGATGTAATCATGGTCCTCGTTCCGGACTCAATACAACCCGCGGTATATGAGAGGCATATCAAGCCGCATCTCACCCCGGGAAAAACATTGATGTTTGCGCACGGTTTCAACATCCATTTTGGGACGATTGATCCTCCCCCTGGAGTTGACGTCAGTATGGTGGCCCCCAAGGCTCCGGGCTCCGAAGTCCGGGAAGAGTACAAG
>CAZIFI010000039.1:0-20133 GCA_964539105.1 uncultured Anaerolineales bacterium
CACCGCTGGGATGATTGTGGACGACGACCAGGGCAGCAGCGTTGCCCCGCACCGCCGGTTTGAAGAGTTCCCCCACCCGAACATGGGATGAATTCAGAGACCCTTTGTAGATGGTGTTGATGCCCAGGACATGATTGCGCGTGTTTAAAAGCAGGACCCGCAGCTCTTCCTGTTCCAGGGCGCTCATTTCGTACTGAACCAGGTCCGCGGCGTCGTCCGGGCTGTGGATGGTGGGCCGGTGTTCCGGGGATTGGGCGGACAGCCGGCGTCCGAGATCAATGGCTGCTTTAATTTGGGCTGCTTTGGCGGGTCCGATGCCGTGCTGGGCGCAGATCTCGTCATAGGACGCGGAGTGCAAGCCGGCCAGGCCGTTAAAGGTGTGGAGCAGGCGCTGGCCGACCTGAATGGCGTTTTCTCCCTCAATGCCCGTACGCAGCAGGATGGCCAGGAGCTCCGCTGTGGTCAGCACCCGGGCGCCCAGGCGTGCCAGGCGCTCCCGGGGCCGTTCGTTTTGAGCCAGGTCCTTAATCCGGTAGCTGTAAGGTTTGGGGTCCATATCTTCCTCCCCCTGATCGGTATGCCCTGTTTTCTTTATACCGAAAAGGGGGTGAAAGTACAAGTATCAGGGATGACCTTCTTCGACGAGAAAGGGGTGGGGACAGGGTCAGAAATAATGCTATAATTCAATCCGTGGAGAATAAGATATGAATTTTGATCCTTCGTCGCTGAGTAATTTTTTATTGATCCTGACAGCCTGGGGAGGCGCTTTTCTGGCAGCCCTGTGGCTGGGATTATTGATCTGGACCTACCGGGATATTCGCTCCCGGACTCAGGATCCCTTGACCCGCATTCTGGCTGTGCTGGTTGTAGGGGTTTTGTTCCTGCCCGGGGTGGTCATTTATTGGATCCTGCGGCCCTCCCAGACCATGGAGCAGGAGTACCAGTACATGCTGGAAGAGGAAGCCCTGCTGCAGTCCATCGAAGAGACACCCGTGTGCCCGGGCTGCGGACGGCAGGTTGAAGAAAAATGGCGGGTTTGTCCCAACTGCCACACCAAACTTAAAAAACCTTGTCACCAGTGTGGCGAATTAATGAAGCTTTCCTGGAGTCTGTGTCCGTACTGCGGCACGCCGGAACCCGGAAAACGCCGGGAGGATGTCAGCATTGAAGACGCAGTGAAATCCATGAGTCTGGATGAAACTGATAAGGCCGGGGAGGACGAGGAGGAATCACTGTAAGGATCATCTGTTTGCCAGGTCTAAAAGGAAAATGACCTTCAGGTTGCTGAGATGGCCTGAAGGTCAAGTTTTTTAGCTGCCCGGAACGAATAATTATTTTTTAAACGGCTCCCAGCCGGCGTAGCGGGCTTTGCTGCCCAGCTCTTCTTCAATCCGCAGTAACTGATTGTATTTTGCCACCCGGTCCGATCGGGCGGGGGCGCCGGTTTTAATCTGTCCGGTGTTGAGGGCCACGGCCAGGTCGGCGATGGTGGCATCTTCCGTTTCCCCGGAGCGGTGGGAGGTGACCGCTGTCCATCCCGCCCGGTGGCAGGCCTGCACGGCTTCCATAGTTTCCGTCAGGGTGCCGATCTGGTTGACTTTGACCAGCAGTGAGTTGCAGGCTTTTTCCCGGATGCCGCGCCGCACGCGCTCGGGGTTGGTAACCAGCAAATCATCCCCCACGATCTGGATCTTGTCGCCCAGCTCTTCCGTCATCATTTTCCACCCCTCCCAGTCATCCTGGGCATGCCCATCCTCAATGGAGACGATGGGATACTGGTCCACCCAGTTCTTCCAGAAGGCGACCATCTCTTCGCTGGTCAGCTTTTTGCCTTCCGTGCGCAGGTTGTAAAGACCTTCCTCCTCTTCATAGAATTCCGAAGCCGCTGGGTCAAGGGCGATGCTGACATCCTCTCCCGGCGTGTATCCTGTCTTTTCGATGGCTTCCAGGATGATTTCGACCGCTTCCGCGTTGGAGGAAAGGGAGGGAGCGTATCCGCCTTCGTCCCCCACCAGGGCGGTATATCCGTGATCTGTGAGGACCGTCTTCAAGGTGTGGTAAATTTCACTGCCCCAGCGCAGCGCTTCGGAAAAAGAGGGGGCACCCAGCGGCATGATCATGAATTCCTGCGCATCGGTAGACTGCCAGCCGGTGTGTTCGCCCCCGTTGAGAATGTTCAACATGGGAGAGGGCAGAACATGGGCGTACACCCCGCCTATATATTGATAGAGGGGGAGGTGGAGGGCTTTGGCGGCTGCTTTTGCTGTGGCCAGGCTGGTGCCCAGGATGGCGTTGGCCCCCAGGTTGGATTTGTTCGGCGTGCCGTCCAGGGCCAGTAAAGCTTCATCAATGGCCTTGTGCTGGGTGGCGTCCGATCCGCACAGGGCGCGGACGATCTGGGTGTTGACATTTTTGACGGCCTGGGATACGCCTTTCCCGGCAAAGCGAGCTTGATCTCCATCCCGCAATTCCAGGGCTTCATGGACCCCGGTGGAAGCCCCGGAGGGCACAGCCGCCCGCCCCCGGCTCCCGTCTTCCAGGATGACATCCACTTCGACGGTCGGGTTGCCGCGTGAGTCTAAGATTTGCCGTCCGACGATGTTCTTGATATTTGTGTTCATGAGTTCTCCATTCTGTGTGGTTAATTATCGTGGTTCATTGTAGCTGATTCAACCCGGAAAAGAAATCCCCTTTATATCAAGAAAGTATGGATGTCATGCCTGATCGATGACGGCCTCCATGAAAGCCACAAACAGGGGATGGGGTCGGTTGGGGCGGGAGAGAAATTCGGGATGAAACTGGGTTCCAAGCATGAAGGGATGATCATCCAGTTCCGCGA
Organism: uncultured Anaerolineales bacterium; assembly: GCA_964539105.1. Lineage (GTDB taxonomy): Bacteria > Chloroflexota > Anaerolineae > Anaerolineales > UBA11858 > B10-G9. Next base: position 2,840 of record CAZIFI010000039.1, read on the forward strand.
TTTCCACCAGTCGTCCTTCGGGGGAAATGCCGGAATACCTCATGCCGCCTTGCTGGAGCACATCGCGGTATGCGTTGTTAAATTCAAAGCGGTGACGGTGGCGTTCTTGGACAAGTTCCTCCTGGTAGGCCTGTTTGGCCTTGCTGTCAGGCTGAAGCTGGCAGGGGTAAAGACCCAGGCGCATGGTGCCGCCCATGTCGGTGATGTCCCTCTGGTCGGGCATGAGATCGATTACGGGATGGGAGGTGGAGGGGTCAAACTCCGTGGAGTTGGGGCGCTCATCGTTCATGACGTGCCGGGCAAATTCAACCACCATCAACTGCATCCCCAGGCACAACCCTAAATACGGGACCCGCATTTCCCGGGCGTAGGTGATGGCATTGACCTTTCCTTCAATGCCGCGCTCTCCGAATCCGCCCGGGACGATTATTCCATCGACGTTATCCAGGCGGGAAAGATGTTTTTCTTTTTCCAGGTCAGAGGAATGAATCCAGGCGATCTTTACGTCAACATCCTGAGCATTTGCGGCATGATGCAGGGCTTCTTTGACGCTCATATAGGCATCATGCAGTTCAACATACTTGCCGACGATGGCCACATTCATGACGGGCTTTTCGCGCCGCATATTGCGCACCATAGTTTTCCAATCTTCCCAGTCCGGTTTGTGCTGCACCTCAAGCCCCAGGCGGTCTGTGATCAGGTCCCCTACGGAGGTATCTTCCAGCAAAAGGGGAATATTGTACAGGTTATCCGTGGTGATCATGGGCACCACGGCTTTCTTTTCCACATCGCAGAAGAGGGCAATTTTGTCGCGAATTTCGTCATCCACATCGTAATCGGAGCGGGTGACGATCATATCGGGCGCAATCCCGATGGAGCGCAGCTCGCGAACAGAGTGCTGGGTGGGTTTCGTTTTCAGTTCACCTGTGGCGCCGATGTGAGGCAGCCAGGTGACGTGAATGTAGAAACTGTTTTGCCGGCCTACATCGTGCCGCATCTGGCGCAGGGACTCCAGAAAAGGCAGGGATTCAATGTCACCCACCGTGCCGCCCACCTCGACCAGGACCAGCTCAGCCCCTGTGGTTTTGGAGACGAGGCCGATCCTGCGCTTAATTTCGTTGGTGATGTGGGGGATGACCTGTATCGTCCCCCCCAGGTAGTCTCCCCGGCGTTCTTTGGTAATGACCTCTTCATACACCTGGCCGGTGGTCACATTGCAGACCTGGTTTAAACTGGTATCAATAAAACGTTCATAATGTCCTAAATCCAGGTCTGTTTCCGCCCCGTCGTCCAGGACAAAAACTTCTCCGTGCTGATACGGGCTCATGGTGCCGGGATCAACATTGATATAGGGATCGAGTTTTTGGATGGCCACTTCAAAACCGCGTTCTTTGAGCAGGCGGCCCAGGGCGGCTGCTGTAACTCCCTTTCCCACGGAACTTAACACACCACCGGTCAAAAAGATATATTTCGTATTCATCCCTTACCTCTCTTTTTGCGCCCAATCTGGAAAACGACGATTTCGCATCCCACTCCCTCTCCAACAAAGAGAGAGGGGAGGATGAAGGGTTTTCATCCTCCCCAATCGGGTCCTTATCACTGATGACGCTTCGACTGTTCATCCTATATATTCACTGAGGTCTTCTGCTGCCCTTCTCATTTCTAAGAATATCAGACCGAGCTTGGCTTCCTGGCGGGCCAGAGCGGTCAGTACGGCATCTTCCCCAATGGCGGAGAGGATGACGTACCCATTATCTCCTCGAATATAAACCTGATCCAGCCTCCCGCGTTTCAATTCTGTTGCGATCCGTTCTCCCAAGCTGAGCATAGCTGCAGACATGGCTGAAACCCGGTCTTCTTCAACATCACCCGGCAGCGCAGAGGCAATCGTTAACCCATCCACAGACACCACAGCGGAAGCCTCAATTTCCGGTGTCGCAGCTTGCATTTCCCGCAAGCGTTTGACCATATCATCCGCTCTCGATGCAGCCATATCTTGATCTCCTTGTTATTACCTGCTATGGCTTGAGTTTACCATAACTTGTGGATCCTTTACATTGTCTTGCTGTAAATCGTTCTCACACCGTGGAACAGGTTTGCGAGAAGGGTCATCCTGTGCTTGGGTTGGGTGTTGTGAATGGGATCCTTGCTGTTATCAAGCCGCATTATATCATGGTATAGTGATAGAGGCTGGGGAGGTAAATTTAGACAGGGCCAGCTCTGTCTAGAACGTATCTGTTGACCGTGAACCATCCCCATGCTACACTAGGAAACCGCCATGCGTATCACGTCTTATTTCATCTTTGCACTTCTCCTTCTTTCGGGGTTAATGCATCCAGGCATCAAGCAGTCACAGGCCCAGGCCCCGACCATTGCGCCAGATGTGATTGTGACTGTTCCCCGTGAGGGGGAAGCGCTGCAGGGGGTTGCCATCATTGAAGGACGGGTGCAGGGAGAGGGTGTCAGGGGTGTGCGAGTGAGTTTTGCTTACGCGGAGGGGACTCCGGGGAACTGGTTTTATATCTCGTCGTTGGAGCTTGATACGGAAGGGGGGGCGCAGGAAGACTTTCAGGTGGAATGGGATACGACAAAGATCACGGACGGACAGTATGACATCCGGGTCAGGGTCGATTACCGGGATGATAGTCAGGTGTCAACCACGGTTTCTGGATTACGAATTCGGAATTATTCTCCCGTTGAGACTTCAACACCCCAGCCCCCGGGCAGGGCGGTTTCCACAGCTCAGGTGAGGTTGACCGGGGAGACGACTGCGGTACCCACACCCTCCCCCTTACCCTCCAATCCAGCAACCCTGCAGGAAGAAGAGCTCTACGGAGCTGTACTCAAAGGGTTGGGATTGGTGGGAGGATCCTTCCTGTTGTATGGACTCTACCGGTGGATTCAAAACCGCCGCTAATCGTTCTAGTTACAAAAGGAAATCATGGGTGTGGAAAGTGGTCAGGAATTATATCTGATTGTCGGCCTGGGAAATCCGGGCCGATCCTATTGTGGCAACCGCCATAATATCGGGTTTATGGTGCTGGACCGGATAGCGGAAGAGTTGAGTGTGTCATTTTCGAAGATGAAGCGCGAGGCTCTTTTCACCCGGGCCAGGTTCGAGGAACAGCGCCTGGTGCTGGTGAAACCGCAAACGTATATGAACCGTTCCGGAAGAGCGGTGCAGGCTTACCTGCAGTTTCATAAATGTCCCCTGGATCGTCTGCTGGTCGTATATGATGATGTGGATTTGCCTTTTGAGCATCTGCGGCTGAAACCGGGGGGCGGGGCTGGAGGCCAGAAGGGCATGCGTTCCATTATCAACGCCGTGGGCACGGAGGAGTTCCCCCGCCTGCGGGTGGGAATCGGACGTCCCCCCGGCCGCATGCCGGTGTCCGCATATGTGCTGCGCGATTTTTCACCCCGGGAACAGGAGATCTTGCCCTTCGTGTTAGATGATGCGGCTCAAGGGGTGCTGGCCTTTGTCAAGGAGGGCATCCACAAAGCCATGACCCGAATCAACCGGGACCCTGATTGATTTATTGCCATGCATGAACTGATAAGACGAAGAATATCCACCCAACCCCCTTTCCGGGATGTGCTTGATGTCCTGGCAGAGCACAATACTCCCTCCCTCCAGATGGGCATCCTGAAGGCTGCCCGCTTACCTGTCCTGGCAGCCTTGCGGGCTGAGCTGGGGGTTCCCATCCTTTACCTGACGGGCCGCACCGGTCGAGCGCTGGTGGTACGGGATGAACTACCTCTATGGGCGCCGGATATATCCCCGCTGGTTTTTCCGGAACCCGATCCTTTGTATTATGAGCGGGTGCCGTGGAGCCGGAAAACCAGGCAGAACAGGATCCAGGTCCTGAGCAGATTGGCTTCTTCACTTATTCCGGGCATGGAGAAACCTCCCGAGCCTCCGGTGATTATCGCCCCTGTGCGGGCCGTCATGACCCGCACATTACCCCGCAGGGATTTTATCAAAGCCTCTTCTGTGATCAAAACTGGGGCTGAACGCTCTGTCCAGGGTCTGGCTCAAACCTGGTACCGCATCGGATACGAACGATCTGCTCTGGTTGTCGCCCCGGGACAGTTTGCTCGGCGGGGAGGGATACTGGATATCTGGCCTGCGGGAGATCGCTTTCCAGCCCGTCTGGAGTTTTTCGGGGACGAAATTGATATGCTGCGGCGGTTCGATCCGGAAACCCAGCGCACAATTGATGTCATCGATCAAATTCTGGTCACACCGGCCCGGGAATGTATCCTGCCAGAAGGCGGCGAAATTCCCGGGGAGGACGAAAACAAGCGGGAAGAGTTCCATATTCCTGTGCTGCACCCTTCAAAAACGACCCTCTTGAGTTACGTGCCTGATTCCACTTTACTTGTGATCGATGATTGGAGGGAGTTAAACGATACGGCTCTGGAAATCGAAGACCAGGCCTCATCCCTGCGGAAGCGTTATGTGGAAGATCACAGTCTCCCTGAGGCTTATCCTGTGCCGTATTTACCCTGGAAGGAACTCAAGGTACGGATTCAAAACCGGTCTTCCTTGAAACTGGGCCCTTTATCCGGGAGAAATCCCTCCTCATTATCCGTATTATTCACCCCCAACCCCCGTTTCGGCGGGGAATTGAAACCCTTCATCTCCCATATACAGGAGCTTCTGGACCAGGGCCATCATGTGGTGGTATTGTCCCGCCAGGCCCCGCGTCTGGAAAAGATCTGGGAGGAGCGCATGTCAACCACCCACTCTCCGACTTTCGTCAAGGGGAATCTGGAAGACGGGTGGGCCATGGACGCGCAGGAGGGGGAAAATCTGAATCTCTTTTCGGATGGAGAGATCTTTGGCTGGGAGAGGGTCCAGCCCCGCCGCCGGCCTTTCCAGCAGGCAAATCCCCCGGACGTAGATTTCAGCGATCTGCGAGAGGGAGAGTTTGTGGTCCACGTTGATCACGGCATCGGCCGCTTTGCCGGTCTTGTGCACCGCACCCTGGGCGGCATGGAAGGGGAATTTCTGGCGGTGGAATACGCCGAAGGGGATATGCTGTATGTCCCGGCCACCCAGGCGGACCGCCTGGCCCGATATGTCGGTCCGGATAGCAGTGATCCTTCCATCACCCGCCTGGGCAGCACCCGCTGGGAACAGGTCAAATCCCGGGTCAGAGAAGACGTGGAACGTATGGCTCAGGATCTACTGGAGCTGTATGCCCGGCGGGAAGTTGCTGAGGGTTTTGCCTTCAGCCCGGATACCGCTTGGCAGCGAGAATTGGAAGCCAGTTTTCCATATATTGAAACCGAGGACCAACTGCGGGTTTTAGAGGCAGTGAAACACGATATGGAACAGCCGGAACCGATGGATCGCCTGATCTGTGGGGATGTCGGGTACGGGAAAACGGAAATCGCGGTCAGGGCTGCCTTTAAAGCGGTCATGGATGGGAAGCAAGTTGCTGTATTAGTGCCCACGACAGTCTTGGCCCAACAGCATTTTGACACCTTTGCGGAAAGGATGTCTGCCTTCCCGGTGGATATCCGCATGCTGTCCCGTTTCCGGACGCCAAAAGAGCAAAAGGACATTCTGTATGAACTGGCTGGGGGAAAGGTCGATATTGTGATCGGCACCCATCGTTTGCTGTCCCGGGATGTTGTATTTAACGATCTGGGTTTGTTGGTGGTGGATGAAGAGCAGCGCTTTGGTGTGTCCCATAAAGAAAAGATCAAACGTATGCGGGCGAATATCGATGTGTTGACTCTGACAGCGACGCCCATCCCACGCACGATGTACATGGCGTTGACCGGCGTGCGCGATATATCGCGGATCGACACTCCTCCTGAAGAACGTCTTCCCGTTGTGACCCAAGTCAGCAGCTATGATCCGGACATGATCCAGAAAGCCATTTGGCGCGAGCTGGAACGGGGCGGGCAGGTCTTTTTTGTCCATAACCGGGTGAAAACGATATCTGCCATGCGCAATCATCTGAGTCGACTGGTGCCTGAGGCTAGGATCGCTGTGGCTCATGGACAGATGTCGGAAAAGAAGCTGGCCCAGCGCATGCGCGAATTTACCAGCGGGGAGGTGGATGTCCTGCTGTCAACATCGATCATCGAATCGGGCCTGGATATACCCAACGCCAATACTTTGATTGTGGACCGTGCGGATATGTTCGGGTTGGCCCAGTTATACCAGCTGCGGGGCAGGGTGGGTCGGGGCGCGCAGCGCGCCTATGCTTACTTTTTCAAACAGCGCCAGCAGGCACCCACACCGGAAGGTAGACTGCGCCTGGAAACGATTGCCGAGTACTCCCAGTTAGGTGCTGGCTATTCGATTGCCATGCGGGACCTGGAAATCCGGGGAGCAGGGGAACTGTTGGGAACCCAGCAGTCGGGCCATATTGCCTCCGTGGGCTTCCACCTCTATACCCGCCTGTTGGCTGAGTCGGTCAAACGGCTGCGGGAAGACCGCCAGGGGATGACTGAAAGGGAAATCGATGCCCAGACGTTCCGGCCCATGGTGAAAGTTGACCTGCCGCTTCCCACAGGGATTCCGGAAGGGTATATCCAGGACCGCCCGGTTCGCCTCAGCCTGTACCGTAGGATGGCAGAGCTGGAATCCAGAGAGGAGCTCACTACCCTGCAGGATGAATTCCAGGACCGGTTTGGTCCTGTTCCGGAAACCGTGCAAAACCTGTTTGCCCAGCTGCGCATCAAATTGCTGGCTGAAGACGCAGGGCTGGAGGTCATTGCGGTCCAAAACGAGCGCATCACCCTGCAGTATCCCGAAGATCATGCCATGCCCCAGCCGTGGATGGTGGGACCCGATGTGAGCATCGGTGAGAACACGCTGTGGTTGGACTTTAATCTGGAGGATGAAGCGTGGTTGGATAAACTGACAAATGTCATAAAAAATTTGTCTGGAGAGCGATAAACGGTGTGAAAGTCCTCACTTTGACAAGGTTCTGTATGGGCGGTATAATTTAGCCTTGTCGGAATAGGAAGAGATGTTTGGAAGGTGTATTATGTCAAAAGAAGAACTAGCAACCCCGGAGTCTGTTGAGGATTTAGAGCCAAAAATGAAAGTCGCCGGCAAGGTAATAAAGACGTCCCTGGCTGGCGCGATCGTTGATGTCGGTGTAGAATTTCCCGGCGTTGTTCATATCTCGAAATTGAAAAAGGGTTCTGTGACACGCGTGGCAGATGTGGTCAAGGAAGGACAGGAAGTCGAAGTTTGGGTCCAGTCTCTAGATCGCGATAAGAAAAAAATTGAACTGACCATGGTTGAGCCCCTGGATCAGGAATGGCGGGATATCAAGGAAGGCATGGAGTTCAACGGCACAGTGACACGCATTGAAAATTACGGTGTCTTTGTGGATGTCGGAGCCGAGCGGCCGGGCCTGGTGCACATCAGTGAAATGGCCCATGGATACGTGGAAAAGCCCACCGATCTTGTCAACAAGGGTGATAATATTGATGTCAAGGTCCTCAAAGTCAACCGTCGAAAGAAGCAGATCAAGCTGAGCATGAAAGCGATAAAAGAACCCCCTCAGGATGAGTATCAGGAAGAAGAGGAAGAGCGGAGGAGCGAACCCACCCCGACGGCGTTTGAAGCCGCCATGCGAAAAGCCCTCGGTGCAAATGGGGATGAAGAATCTTTTGCGGATTTGTTGTCGGATCAGGAATCCGGATAGGCTCAATCACTCCCTGTTATTATAGGTCCTGCGAGAGTCTCTCGCAGGATTTTTGTTTTAAGTTTGATTATAATGAGCACAACGGCCTTGCTGTATCATTCGTTGTCCGATATGAGGTCATTGATTCCCCGAGAAGACCATGAAAGTTAGCAGAAATACGATCGCCATCAGCTTGCTGGCTGCCGGAACGTTGATTTTTGAAACCACCCTGACCCGGTTTCTGGGCGTGGCTCAATTCTATCATTTTGCCTTTCTGGTCGTGAGTCTGGCTCTGTTGGGGTTGGGCGCCAGCGGCAGCCTGCTGAGCCTTATCCCGGGCTTGAAAGCCTACCCACTTCCCCGGGTGCTGCAGTGGGTGGCCGTGGGCTTGACCCTGAGCATTGCCGGGGCTTATGCCGGGGTGAACTTGATCCCTTTTGACTCATACAGCATCGCCTGGGAACGAATACAAATTCTGTATTTTAGTCTGTATTACGTTGTATTATCGATTCCGTTCATCGTCAGCGGATTGGGGGTGGGCATCGCCCTGGCACACGGAGAGGAAAACCATCACGCCATCTATGGTGCCAATCTGGTAGGTTCTGCAATGGGTGCCCTGATCACTCCGCTGGCCCAGGCAGCGGCGGGTGTCCCCGGGGCTGTGTTTTTGAGTGGGTTAGTGGCGCTGGGCACCCTTTTTCTCTTGGACATAAAGTGGAAAGCAGGCTTGAAAATATCCCTGCAGTTGGGATTTGGCGCGGGCGTGGTGGCGTTCATGATCTTTGCTATTCAAAATGCAAAAGGCCAATCTGCGGTGGGAATGAACCTTTCGCCCTATAAAGGATTGTCCCAGGCCCGCAGATATCCGGGGTCAGAGCTGAAGTTCGGGGCCTGGAACGCGGTATCGAGGGTGGATGTCATGTCTGATGCCGGTACAAGGAAGCTGCCCGGATTGAGTTATCAGTTTCCGGAAAACCCACCCCTGCAGCTGGGATTATCTGTTGATGGCGGTGCCCTGCAGCCGATTACATTGACCGATCCCGACTCCTTCAAGGCGGCAGAGTGGCTGCCCGAATGGCTGCCATTGACCCTCCTGGAATCCCCTCGTGTTGTAGTTCTGAAACCCGGGGCAGGCCTGGGTGTTCTGCAGGCGCTGGCAGGCGGAGCTGATCGGGTCACAGCCGTGGTCGAAAACCCTCTTCTTCTTAAAGCGGTGGCCAACACAGGTGGTACGCACAATATCTATAATGATCCCCGGGTGAAGGCGGTCGTCAATCATGACCGGGCTTTTTTGCGGCAAACAGAACACAGCTATGATGTGGTGTTGGATCCCCTGACTGAGGCCTTTCGTCCTGTGACAAGCGGCGCCTTCAGCCTGTCCGAGGAATATTCCATGACGGTGGAAGGCTACCAGGATATGTATGGAATCCTGGACCGTGAGGGTATTTTGGTCGTCACCCGCTGGCTTCAAAATCCTCCCAGTGAGAGCCTGAAGGTCATTGTCACGCTGCTTGAAGCGGGCCAGCAGGCCGGGATGGATCCCATGGGTGACAAACTGGTCATCTACAGGGGGGTGCAAACGATGACCATCCTGGTCCGGCCGGCGGGATGGGAAGAGCGGGCGCTGGATGAGGTACGTTTGTTTCTGGAAAGCCGGCGCTTCGATGTGGTGTGGGCACCGGATGTCTCTCAAGGGGAAGTCAACCGCTATAATCAGCTTCCAGAGCCGCTGTACTACCAGGAGGTCAAAAAGCTCCTGGAAAGTGCGGATCGTGGGCGTTTTGTTAGCCAATACCCTTTTGATATTTCTGCTCCCCGGGATTTTGATCCCTTCTTCTATCACTATTTCACCTGGGATCAAACGCCGCAGGTGCTGTCCACCCTGGGCCACACCTGGCAGCCTTTCGGGGGAAGCGGCTATTTCATCCTCCTGGCACTGCTTGGGCTGGTATTTGTTCTGAGCGCCGGACTCATCCTCCTACCCCTGGTGCTGCATCCCCGACTGGTGCAGGGGTTGGGCAGAGGTCTGGCCTGGAAGGTTGTGGCGTACTTTGGTTTGATTGGCTTCGGGTTTATGCTGGTGGAGATCCCCCTCATTCAGCGCTGGATTCTCTTTGTAGGCCATCCCATGTATGCATTTGCGATTGTGGTGGGGACCCTGCTGTTTTTTTCCGGCTGGGGGAGCCTGGCGGCTGGCTCGAATCTTCGGTTGCGGCATGGGGTCTGGATGGGGATCATCTTTGCTGCATTTTTTCTTCTCTTCCTGGTTTCGTTGTATCCCCAACACATCCTGTCCTGGGCGGGATGGGTCCGGGTGGCCGTTTTGATTGCCAGTCTAGCCCCGCTGGGTTTTCTGATGGGATTTCCATTCCCATCGGGACTGTCGCGGGTGAAAGATAACGCGCCCCGTTTGACCCCCTGGGCCTGGGCCGTGAATGGGTTCGCTTCGGTAATTGCCTCCGTGGTGGCCTCGATCCTGGCCCTGAGTTTTGGATATGCGGTGGTTTTTGCTGTGGGTGTCGGTGCATATTTGGGGGCGGGTGCTGTTTACAGGATATTTCCTGACTAATGTTCCCCCGTAAGGGGTACGAATTTCACCGACCCCAGGTTCGTGGCCTGTATTTCACCGTCCATCTTCCCATAGCGCCACAATGTTTGAACGGCCCCAATCGGACCGATGGGGATGACTAGGTTTCCACCTTCTTTCAGCTGCTGGACCAGCGGCTGGGGCAGATGATCCGGTGCTGCGGTGACAATGATCGCGTCATAGGGCGCATGTTCCTCCCAGCCAAAATACCCATCTGCGTTAAGCACATCTACGTTGTCGTACCCCGCTTGGGTCAGGGTGTCTTTTGCTTGTGATGCCAGTTCCGGGATAATTTCAACGGTATATACTTCGAGCCCCATCTCGGCCAGGACAGCTGCCTGGTAACCGCTGCCGGTCCCGACCTCAAGCACCCGGTCCCCCTGGTTTACATCCAGTTCAGCGCTCATCAGGGCCACGATATATGGCTGGGATATGGTCTGGCCGTGGCCAATGGGAAGGGGATGGTCTGCATAGGCCTGGGGGAGGTACTTATCAGAGACAAAGGCGTGGCGTGGGACAGCCTGCATGGCGTTGAGGACCGCTTCGTCTTCCACCCCCCGGGCCATGATCTGTTCTTCCACCATCCGCCTCCTGGCCTGAACATATCCTGCTCCGGCTGTGGACGTGGGGACAGGTGAGGTTTCCCGGGGAAGGGATTCCGGCTGGCATCCTGCGACTGCGAACAGGATGCTGGCGAAGAGCAGGGTGAATAACCAGCGTGGGGTTGAAAACCTGGTCATGTGATCCTCCCTGGTGAAGAGCTGCTGCGAATCCTTATCATCCATCCTACGCAGAAAATGCCAGGATGTCAAATTTCTGGCTCCGGTATAGTAAAATTAGCTAGATCAAAATGGATGTCCCGGGAGGAAGAAGATGGCAGGAAAATTGGTGCTGGTGGCAGGCAATATTGGTACGGGGAAAACGTCCTTGACGGAACGCCTGGGAGCTCGTTTGGGATGGAGGACTGCCTTTGAATCCGTGATCGATAATCCCTATTTGCATGATTTCTATCAGGATATGGACACCTGGTCATTTCAACTCCAGGTTTTCTTTCTGGGGCACCGCGCTGAACAGCACCTGGATCTGGCTGAAGATGAGCGATCAGCCATCGCTGACCGCAGCATTTACGAAGACGCCAAAATTTTTGCCCGGGCTCTGCATCATCAAGGCAGCCTGGAGGAGCGCGATTATATGGCCTACCGGCGTGTGTTCAACCTGGTTGTGAGCAATCTGCCGGAGCCAGACTTATTAATTTATCTCACCGCACCTCCGGAAGTGCTCATGAGACGGATCCAGGACCGGGGAAGGAAGATGGAATCCGGGATCACCCTGGAATACCTGTCCCTACTGGACTCGTTCTATCAGGACTGGATGGAGACCTTTGACATTTGTCCGGTGCTTACCATCCGCTCCGACGATCTGGATTTTGTTCATAAATCGGGTCATCTGGATGTCGTCGTGGATCGCATCCACGACAAATTAACCGGAAAGGAAGAAGTGGTTTTTCCCAACAACCTGGAATAGGGGGCTTGATCATCTTCCAGTGCTGTGGGTGGTGCACTGGACCGGATTACAACAACCTTGCATTCTTTCCTGTGATAAAGATTTCCTTTCATGCTGGGCCGGAGGCCCAGTTTTTGCATTTTACAGGGATTTTACATGCCCTTGTCCTGGCGCTTACAACGGGGGTCTAAGCTGGGGGTGTAGTGTTACATATACCCTTAGATGGAGGTGAAATATGTTGAAGAAGATTGTACTCTCTTTGCTGATTCCCCTGTTGGTGGCCGTTCCATGGGTGGGTACGACATATGCCGCTGAGCCCGTGCAGGACATCGACAGGGAGGGCGGCAGGCTGACCTACGGGATCGTGACTTCAGTGGGGGAAAATGGCTTTGGCGTTGATCCCCGGGAGGGGGATGAGGTGTATTATCTTGTGGATGATGGAACTCGATTCCGACGCGGATCTTTTGAAAATCTTGAGGTGGGTATGAAAGTGGGCGTGGCTTCCCGGGGGGATGGGGAACGGACTGCCGCCCTGGTGATCCTTCTCCCGCAGGATTTTGAGCCGGGCGGCCGATTTGCGGTCCGGGCCCGGGGAGAAGTGACAGCTGTGGATGCCGATGCTGGAAAGTTCAGGATCCAGACGTCGCGGGGGGAAGAGTTGACCTTTTTTGTGGACAGGGATACACGCTTCGGCGGACAGCTGGAAGGTGTGGATGATATGCAGGTGGGATGGAAAGCGGCCGTAGCAGGTTCGGAAAATGAGGATGGAAAGCTGCTCGCCGCCGTGGTGATCGCCGGCGATCGCCCCGACCTTGCCCGCTTCACAGGACAGGTGACCGCGGTAGATGCTGCAGCCGGGAAGTTCCGCCTGGTAACCAGACAGGGGGAACAGCATACATTCTTTACAGATGAGGATACCCGTTTCGGGGGTAAGCTGGAGGACCTTTCCGATCTCGAGGTGGGTTGGACTGCTGTGGTGGGCGCCAAACAAGAAGACAGCAAGCTGGTGGCGGTGATGGTCAATGCTGGAGAGCGCCCGGAGGTTGAAAAAGCACGCGGGAAAGTTTCAGCGGTCGATAGTTTGGCCGGAAAAATCAGGCTGGAAACGCCGCGAGGGGAAACGATCATCCTCTTTGTGGATGACCATACTCGGTACGGGGGACAGCTCAATGACCTTTCAGACCTGCAGGTGGGCTGGACAGCCGGGGTTGGCCTGGTGGAGGGGCCCGAAGGGAAATCCCTGGCTCTGTGGGTGGTGGCCGGGGATGCAGGACAGTTTCTAAAAGCCCGGGGGGAAATCACTGCGGTAGATGCGCGGGCGGGAAAATTCCGCTTGCAAACGAAGGGAGGCGATGAGCTGACCTTCTTTGTGGATGAACACACCTATTACAAAGGTCAGGCTGACGGCATATACGACCTGCAAATTGGCTGGAAAGCGGGTGTTACTGCCCGGGAAGGGGAAGATGGTAAATTCTATGCCCGGTTGGTGGTAGCGGGACAACTGCACCGGGATGGTTTGCACAGACCCGAAGGTAGGCGGGGGGAAGGCCATCCCCGCGGCGGCCCCCTGGAGGCCGACCCCTTCCGGGAACCTCCTGAAGGCTAAAGGATCATCCGCCTTGAGCTCAAGACCCCCTAGTTGTTATTAAATCCAGGGGGTTTTTTCTTATTTATTCACCAACTGGGCCGGTAGCAGCCAGCGAGGGAAGGATCCCCGACCGTTTTTCCGGAGGTGGGAATGTTATAATGACAGGGCGATTTTTGAAATCAGCTAGCTAAGGGAGATTATTGATGCCACAACAGTGGGAAAACCCTCCAGAAATGAAGATTGACACCGATGCGGAGTACGCGGTCAGTATGGAAACGGATAAGGGAGACATCCAGTTGAAGTTGTATCCCCAGCATGCACCGCGCACGGTAAATAACTTTGTCTTTTTAGCGGACGAGGGATATTACGATGGAATTACCTTTCATCGCGTTATAGACAATTTCATGATTCAGGGAGGGGATCCAAGTGGGACGGGTCGAGGTGGTCCGGGATATACCTTCGAAGATGAATTCGATGGTAATCCCTTGAAACACGAAAAAGGGGTAATTTCTATGGCCAATGCTGGCCCTGATACCAACGGATCGCAGTTTTTCATTACCCACTCTCCCCAACCCCATTTGAACGGAAAGCACACTGTGTTTGGAGAGGTGGTTGAGGGGCAAGATGTCGTCGATCAGGTACAACAGGGAGATGCCATCCGCAGTGTGGTGGTCAAAAAAGTGGAATAACCTTGCTTTCCTGGACTATCTTTAGTACGATTATGGGCGCAGTTAGGCTGCGAGCGCAGGAACTCATATAACGAGATCCATAGCATGGTGAGGAGGTGGTAAAAGGGATTGGAATGAGGGAAAATAGCGCACGGCCCTGGTCATCAGGGTGACGAGGAAGAGGGTTCCTCCTGTTCAGGAGGCTAACCGGCCGGGGGATTGCGAGTGCCGGGAAAATCGATTTATCAGCGGAAGCCCTCCGGAGCTCACCACACTCCGTCTTTTCCCTCCAACAAACGGGCACCACAAACAGGCCGGGTAACCGGTCAACAAACAGCGCCCTGGTGGTGGAACGATAGAGGAGACTTCAGACCCACAGCATTTGTAATATGTGTTCCCCGGGTTGCGATACGGCGGGGAGCCGGATTGGCGGCTGTGGGGTAAACTGACTGAGATTGGAGGGTTGATTGCATGTGTGGAATCGTTGGATATATTGGACCTAAGAACGCCACCCCGATTGTTATGGATGGGTTGAAACGGCTCGAATATCGGGGATATGACTCTGCCGGGATTGCTATCCTGGACAACGGGGATATCCAGGTCCGGCGCGATGCCGGAAAGATCGATCATCTTGAATCATTGGTCCGGGCTGATCCTGTTACAGGTAAGGTAGGGATTGGCCACACGCGCTGGGCCACTCACGGCGAGCCCAATACGCGGAATGCGCACCCCCACCTGGGGATGACTGGCGATGTCGTACTGGTTCACAACGGTATTGTAGAGAATTATCTGTCACTGCGGGATGAACTTAAGTCCGAGGGCGCGGTTTTCAAGTCTGAGACGGACACCGAGGTCATCATCCACCTCATCGAACGCTATCTGGCTGCAGGAAACCCCCTCCAGGATGCGGTCCGCCAGGCCCTGCGCCAGCTGCGGGGTGCCCACGGCATCGTTGTCCTCTCAAAGCATGAACCGGACAAAATCATCGCCGCCCGGATCGGGAATGCCGGGGGTGTGGTGATCGGCATGAAAGAGGATGAAAAATATATCGCTTCAGATTTACCGGCCATCCTGGAGCATACCCGGGACATGGTCTTTCTGGAATCCCACCAGATGGCTGTGGTCCGAAGAGATGACCTGGATGTCCTGACCCTGGAGGGAGATAAGATTGCCTATGAGGTTCAAAATGTGCCCTGGGATCCGGTTTCAGCCGAAAAGGGGGAATACCGGCATTTCATGCACAAGGAAATCCACGAGCAAGTCCGGTCCCTGACGGATACCATCGCAGGGCGGGTGGATTTTGATCACAGCCGGATTGACATTCCAACGCTGGATATCGACCGGGCCACGGCCCAAAGCATCAACCGCATGTATATCACAGCCTGCGGGACTGCTGCCTATGCGGGCATGGTGGGTAAGGTGCTCATTGAACGTATTGCGCGCATTCCTGTGGAGGTGGATATCGGATCAGAGTTCCGGTACCGCCAGCCCATCATTGATGAAAACACCGTTGTGATGGCCATCAGCCAATCCGGGGAGACGGCGGACACCCTGGCAGCCATGGAAGAAGGCCGACAGCGAGGTGCTGCGTTGTGGTCTATTGTCAACGCCATCGGGTCTCAGGCCATGCGCACAGCAGATGGTTATATTTCCATGCAGGTGGGGCCGGAAATTGGCGTTGCCTCGACAAAAGCCTACACCGCACCGCTGGTGGATGTGTATATGCTCGCCATCCTGCTGGGTGAGCTGCGGGGGACGATTAGCGAAGAAGAACGGCAGCAGCTGGTGGCTGATTTGAGGTTGATTCCCGATCTGGCCGGTAAATGCCTGGACCGGGAAGAGGATGTCAAGGAGGTGGCAGAAGCCCTGCTGGAAGCAGAAAATGCCTTATATCTGGGTCGGGGCATCAATATGCCTACAGCGTATGAAGGGGCCCTGAAGTTAAAAGAGATCTCCTATATTCATGCTGAGGGATACCCGGCGGGAGAGATGAAGCATGGTCCTATCGCCTTAATAGAGGGGGGGTTTCCGGTGGTGGCGATCGCTCCCCGGGATCCATGGTATGAAAAAATGTTCAGCCAGATTGAGCAAGCCAAGGCGCGCGGCGGCCGGGTGATCGCCGTGGCTACCGATGGCGATGAACAAATCCCCCCGGTGGCTGATCAGGTGATGTGGATTCCGGACACACCGTGGATGCTCAGCCCGGTGACCACGGTCATCCCGCTCCAGCTTCTGGCCTACCACATCGCTGCCCTGCGGGGCCTGGATGTGGATCAGCCCCGGAATCTGGCAAAATCGGTCACCGTGGAATGATCCGCTGCATAAACCAATCAGATACTCCCCGTTCTGCGGGGAGCTTTTTATCAGGGTAGGAAACAATCAGGGCAGCATGGATTGGAACTGATGGGCGATGGCCATCCATGATCTCCAGTCCGGACTGCTTTCCTCAGAACTCCAACAGGCAGCCAATACGCATTGCGCGAAAGCCCACAACAGCATGCGCTGGCGGGGGAGGGAACAGCGCTCCTGAAAGATATCCAGGCGCAGATCGGTCAGCTTTTGAAATTGTTCCCATTCCAGGATCTCGGGCATGGGGTTGCGGAGAAATGCTCCTGCTTCATAGGCCGGTTCTCCGATGACCCCCTTGGGATCGATGGCCAACCATGAATCCCGGTCCAGGAGGATGTTACGGTGGTGTAAATCACCGTGCAGAAGAACCGGTTTCGCTGAGGTTTTTAGCAGGTCATGAAATGTAGATTCCGCCCGGTTGGCCACATCCCGGGGGAAGAGGCTGCTGCCATTATCGGAGGCCCTTCGTAGCCTGTCGAATCCCTGTCCCCACTGGGCCACCGTTGGAAAGGACTGCCCTGCGGGAGGTGGGGACCATAGTTTCTGGGCTACGTCCGCGGCGATCATCGCTGCCTGGTTCGGTTCCTCCATGTCCAGCAGCGCATGTCCCGGCTGCAGTCGTTCCAGTAACAAGACGCCCTTATCGGCCTCAGCCTTAATCAGGCGGACAGCGCCTTTACCCCGGAAGTGTTGGAGGGCTTGTATCTCCTGCGTCAGCTCCTGGTGGGGGACACCCAGTTTAAGGATGGCTTGCCCACCGTTTTCAGTCCGACAGGGGGTGACATAGTGGTAGGAAAACGGGAAGGGTGGAGGGAGGAGCTCCAGCCCCCAGCTGTGCTGGATTTCGTGCAGCAGGGCGGGAAGGTTGTGCAGCCAGGCTTTCCCCCTCTCCGGGTATGTCCCCTTGATGCGGGCCATAAAGGAATCCGGGAGATCAA
>CAZIFI010000040.1:0-18718 GCA_964539105.1 uncultured Anaerolineales bacterium
TCCCCCATTATATTAAAAAATTCGGGGCTGTGCCAATGACTTTTGGGACAGCCCCGTTCGCATAGAAGACACGACATAAAGCGGTGGTTTTCAGGCGGCGGGGCAATTCATTCCTCAGCGCCCAGTTCATGCCCGTTCAAGGCATCATCCACCTGGTCATAGAACCAGTTCTTGACACCGGCCTTAGCGACCGTGTCCCGCAGCGCCTCTGCTCGCTGATGGCGTTCATCTACCGCCATGGTCAGCGCTTTATGAATGGCATCCGCTGTGCCGTAAATATCGTAAGGGGAGACGGCCAGGGCGTGCTCTCCCAGTTCTTCAAAGGCGCCGGTTTGTTCCGAGAGCACCAAGACGCCGTCATTTTGATTAAGCAGCGCCCCTTCTTTCGCCACCAGATTCATGCCATCCCGGATGGGATTGACCAGCAGCACCGAGTAGAGCTGCATAGCGGCAATGGCCCGGGGATAATTATCGCCCACTATCAAACGCACCGGCTCCCACACCGATTCGCTGAAAGTGGCATTGATCATGCCTGCCTCCGCCATGATCTGCTCCATATAATCCTTATACTCCTCCACCTCCATGCGGGAAGGCACCAGCAGGCCGATCATCTGTACTTTGCCTTGCTGCTCGGGATGATTTTCCAGAAAGGTGCGGTATGCTTTCAAACCCCGGATGATGTTCTTGCTGGGCTCGATGCGGTCCACCCGCAGGATCAGCTTACGATCACTGATGAAATTGACCAGCTGGGATTTCCACAGCTGTGTTTCATCTGTCTGGGCCAGAGTCTGCACCTCATCGACATCAATCGAGATGGGGTAAGCGTTGGCTTTTACTACCCGGTTTCCAATAAATAAGCGGTCTCGATGGCCTTTGGAATCCACATCATCCAGGAAATAGCGGCAGGTCTGGACAAAGTTGAAGGCATCTCTTTTGGTTTGAAACCCGATCCTGTTTGAGTCCAACAGGCTGTAGAACAGCCTTTCTCGCATCTCCCGAGGCAATATATTCCAGGTATCATGACTGGGCCAGGGAATATGAATGAATGGTTGAATCTGGACATCATCGCCCAGCATTTCCCGTAAATAATGCGGAACCATATACAACTGGTAATCCTGCGGAAAGACCAGGATGGGCCGCTTCCGGTCCCGGACGCTGTCGGCGATGGCCTGTGCCAGCTGGCGGTTGACGGTCAAATATCCCTCATGCCAGGCATCCCACGTGTCCTCGGTGATGTTTGGCGTGCGCGGCGAGTCCCACAGCTGATGGTGGATGAACCACAACAGCGGGTTGGCGATTTTGTGGTAATACTTGTTGTAGGCATCCTCATCCGGTGTGACCAGGCGCAGCAGGATATCCTGCACCAGGACTTCATCCTCATCCTGAGCCTCCACCCACTGCCGGTCATCCTCACTCATAGCAGCCGCAACCCACAGCACATCATGTTTTTCGGCCAAAGCTCCCAAAGCAGTGACCAATCCCCCGGACCCGCGTTGGACATCAAAGGAGCCATCCCCCTTTGCTTTAAAAGAAAAGGGACCGCGGTTGGACGCGATAATAATTAAAGGATCAACAGAATCGTATTGTTCCTCATCATTCATAAACCCTCCCTGAGTTCCTTCTATGAATTGGAACGTCTCCATAACTATTGTACTACCCAAACCCTAAACCTCAAAATCGGGTCTGCTCCGGCGAATCCTTGTTTCCAACGGCGTCTGCAATCCTTATCCACCCATCAGCACAAGGGGTACCAGAAACATTTCGAGTTCGGATTATCCGGGATAAATCACCCTGGAGAGTGGAGATGGACAGGATTGACCGGAGACAAACGATAAACTTGCCATGCCGCCCGGCGTCTGCTATAATCGGCAACAGAAAAGGGCGCGTAGCTCAGCTGGTAAGAGCGCACGGTTCACATCCGTGAGGTCGATGGTTCGAGTCCATTCGCGCCCACTGTGTCGCAAAGCTACGCTTTGCTTACGAGAGAATTGGAACACCCCCCGATATCACAGCAGCTAACAATCAGGCAGGTTAAATAATTTTGGGATATGCACAATTAAATCCCATCCCACAGCTGACAGCCTCGTGGAAGCGCCAATTCACGGGGCTGTTTCATTTTTTATACTTTCTTTACGACGCCCCGTTTGACCCGATACCGGTCAAAATCACGGGCAATTTCTGTTGTGGGGAAGACCGACTGTGCTTCTTCGATCAATTCCTGTTCCCGGTACCGGCGCGAGATGTGGGTCAAAATCAGGTGTTTCACCCTCGCTTCTGCGGCCAATTTTGCAGCCTGCAGGGCTGTCAGATGCCCAAATCGCCCCGCAAGCTCCCTCTCGGATTCCAGGTACGTGGCTTCAATCACCAGGGCATCCGCGTCCTGCACTATATCCAGCAGGTTGTCCGTTCGACCAGTATCCCCCACATGGACCAGCTTGGTGCCCTGTATTACTTCCCCCAAAACTTGATCGGGCTCGATCTCCCGGCCGTCAGGCAGGGTGACGATGTTCCCTTCCACAAGCTCTTGCCGCCATGGGCCGGGTGGAATGTCCAGTAGCTGCGCTTTTTCGGGCAAGAACGGGCGGCGGGCCTTCTCCTCAAAAAGATATCCAAAGCATCCCGGGGCACGGTGGTCCACCGGAAAGGCTGTCACCGTGAAATCATCTTCCTCATAGATCAGCCCCCCTTCGATGTTCCGGAACTTAATCTCCACAGCGGGGTACTTCCCGCGCAGGACCACCCCGAATACCAGGTCATGAATGCGCTCCAGCGCTGCGGCGCCTCCCACAATCTCAATGTCATCCACCACTTCCCAGCGCACGAAGGTGGACAGCAGCCCTCCGATGCCCAGGATATGATCCAGGTGCCCGTGGGTGACAAGAAAGCGATCCAGCCGTTTAAAACCCAGACCCGATTTCAGGATCTGGCGCTGGGTTCCTTCTCCAGCATCAATCAGGTAGCGGTGTTCAGAATGGATCACCACCTGAGATGTAAGTCCGCGATGGACAGACGGTGCAGAAGCAGATGTGCCGAGAAAGACGATTTCAAACAAAGTAAGGTCCTTTCCATAGATGTCAAAAACAACGTATGTATTTTACCGCATTTGCGCTCTGCTCAACCCCTCGAAATCATCCCCCCCTCTTGCTCCACCACAATGTACTCAAGCTGACTCAAAAAAGGATACAATAGAAGCAATTTTCAGAACGACACAAAGGACCGTGACATGTATACCATTCATGAAGAACAGATCATTGACACATCCCTGCAGGAAGCGTGGGATTATATCAGCAACCCCCATAATTTGAACGCCATCACCCCGGATGACATGGGATTCGAAATCCTGCATGATATACCGCAGGAAATGTACAATGGGCTGCTGGTCGAATACCGCATTCAACTCCCCGTGTTCGGCAAACAAACTTGGGTCACAGAGCTGAAACACATCCGGCCCCGGAAATCCTTCGTTGACGACCAGCGCCTGGGCCCCTACCACTTCTGGTACCACTACCATGAAATTTCCAGCGTGAAAGGGGGTGTGAAATTTACGGATCGTGTCGCCTATCAGATGCCCTTTGGCCCGCTGGGGAAAATCATTCACAGTTTGATCGTGCGGCGCCAGCTGCAGCACATTTTCGCCTTCCGGAAAGAGGCCCTGGTAAAAACCTTCTCCTCCCGCTGAACCACCGGCTCCTGGCGCCGATCCCAAAACAGCGATCGAATCCTGATTGCCATCCAGCAGTGATATATTGACAACCTATACGAAATCGGCTACCCTAACACCAGCGGAGTTTCCACGCCTCTGCCATCGGCCATCTGTGCTATAATTCGCCCAGGTTTCAAGACTGCGTTCAGCCTATATGACTTCTACATCCGATAAAGATCAAGTGAACCAAGCACAAGAGAGTGCAAACAACCGCCAGGTCGATTTGCTCGGTGTGCTGCTGGTTGCCGCCGGACTCCTCCTCGCCTGGGGGCTGATGACTGCCTCCCAGAGCAAAATCCTGACCCTCTTCCTATCCCTCATCAGCCAGGGGTTTGGATGGGGTGAGGTGCTCATCTCCCCCCTCTTGCTGGGATTCGGGACCTGGATCCTGGTCCGTCGTCATGAAAATACCCCCGACCTGAACTGGGAGCGCATCACCGGCATCCTTCTCCTGGTGTGTGCCCTTCTGACCACCTTTCAATTCCTGACCTTTCCGGTCAACTTCCCCTCCTCACGGACCATAGCCAGCGAAGGCCTGGGAGGTGGATATGTGGGTGCCTTACTGCTGGTTCCCCTGCAGTCTATGTTCGGATTGGGCGGTGCAGCGGTCGCCCTGGCAGCCTGGCTCTTGATCAGCCTCTCTCTGACCCTGGATGTCCCCATTCTGGACTTATTCCGCTGGATCCCCCCTGTATGGGATCGGATCAAGGAGGTGATCCAGTCCCTGGTGCCGGAAAAGGAGGAGCTGCCCCAGCCTGATGTCAAAAAGGTAGAAAAAGCACCCCACACAGCCAGCCAGGAAGAGCGTACTTCCCTGCCCTCAGCGGCCCCCTCCCTTCCGGAGGACGTCACCCCGGTGAACTGGGTCCTGCCCCACATCCCCGACATCCTCAACACAGGAGAGGATATTGAACCCAATGAGGAATATGACCGCCACCGGGCAAATATCATTGAGGAAACTTTAGAATCCTTTGGCGCCCCGGGCCATGTGGTGGAAATTAACCGCGGTCCGACCATCACCCAGTTCGGGGTAGAACCGGATTTCGTCGAGTCCCGCAACAAAAAACGCCGCGTCAGGGTGAGTAAGATAACCCGTCTTTCGGATGATCTGGCCCTGGCCCTGGCCGCCAAACGCATCCGTATGGAAGCCCCCGTCCCCGGCAAGGGCTACATCGGCGTCGAGGTCCCCAACGATGAAATCGCCCTCGTCGCCCTGCGCGATGTCATTCAGAGCAAAAGCTTTAAAGAACTAAAAAGTCCTCTCAAATTTGCCCTGGGACGCGATGTGTCCGGGCATGCCTATGCGGCGGACCTGACTTCCATGCCCCACTTGCTGATCGCCGGCACGACAGGTTCCGGGAAATCTGTCTGCGTCAACTCCCTGATCACCAGTTTCCTGCTCCACAACACCCCGCAGGATCTGCGTTTGATCATGGTCGACCCCAAACGTGTCGAGCTCTCAGGGTACGACGGCATCCCCCACCTGCTGGCCCCGGTAGTGGTTGACCTGGAGCGTGTGGTGGGTGTGCTGCAGTGGGTGCAGCGGGAAATGGATCAGCGCTATCACAAATTTTCCGAAGCCGGGGCCCGGAACATCACCAATTACAACAAGATGATGGAGCGGGAAGATGGCAAAAAGATGCCCTTTCTGGTGGTGATCATTGACGAGCTGGCAGACCTGATGATGCTGGCCCCTACAGAAACCGAAAAGGCCATCACCCGCCTGGCCCAGCTGGCGCGGGCGACCGGCATCCATCTCATCATCTCTACCCAACGCCCCTCGACCAACGTGGTGACCGGCCTGATCAAGGCCAACTTCCCGGCCCGGATCGCCTTCGCCACAGCCTCCGGCGTGGACAGCCGGGTGATTATTGACCAGCCCGGCGCTGAAACCCTGCTGGGAAAGGGCGACATGCTCTTCCAGGCTCCGGACGCCGCGGCACCGGTTCGCCTGCAGGGCGTGTTTGTGTCTGATGACGAAATCAACCGCCTGGTCCGCTACTGGCGCTTCCTGGCGGCCCAGATCCGGGCCCCGCGGGGAGAAACCTCGGCAGAGGGCGAACCCGATGCCCGCCTGCCCAAAGTGCCTCTCAAGCAAAGTGAGATGTGGGAAGAGGTCAAGGAAAATGACCGCGACCCGCTGTGGGATGAAGCGGTGGAGATCATCCGGGAGCAGGATCGGGCTTCTATATCCATGCTCCAGCGCCGGCTGCGGATCGGCTACACCCGCGCCGCCCGTTTGATCGAAAACATGGCGCAAGAAAACATCATCGGCCCGCCCAAAGAGGGTCCAAAAGCCCGGAATGTGATCGATTACGGAGAAGAGGACGGGGACGAGGGGGAAAACGGAAAGGCAGCCTGAATTAGCAGGACAAATCGCCATCTCCCAGCATACCTCAAACTAACCCTATCTTAATCTATGTTGATTTGGGAATGATATAATCTCCCCGCTATGAAAAATCGCATGCGGCTTATGTTGGTGCTGGTCATTCCTGTTTTTATCGGTCTGACTGCCATCATCTATCAAATCCCCCTCGTCCACGAACAGCTTGCCTGGCGGATAGACAGTTTGCGGGCCCGGATTAAATATACTTTCAACCCGCCCCAGAAAGGGGTCTTCGTCCCCGGCGAAAACCAGGGCCAAGGGGAAAACCCATCGCCGACGGCTTTGACAACGACCACATCCCGCCCCACAGCCACACCACAAACCTCCCCCACACCACAGCCGGAACCCACTGTCACGGCCGCTCTATCACCGACAGCATCACCCACTCCCCTGCCCACCCTGATTGCGCTGACCGGGATTGAGCACGAATACCAGAAATTCAACAACTGCGGGCCGGCCAATCTGGCCATGAGCCTTTCCTACTGGGGCTGGGAAGGGGATCAGAATATCACTGCCGCTTACCTCAAACCCAACCAGCGTGATAAAAATGTCATGCCCCATAAGATGGTGGCCTATGTCAATGAAGAGACAGAATACAAAGCTCTCACTCGCATGGGTGGCACCTTGGACCTCATGAAGCACCTCATCGCCAGCGGCTTCCCGGTCATCGCCGAGACCGGGTTTGACAACCAGCTGGAAACAGAGGATTTCATCGGTTGGATGGGCCATTACGAGGTGGTTAACGCCTACGATGACTCAGAAGGAAAATTTTACCTGCAGGATTCCTACCTGGGGCCCAAAATCTCCTCCACCTATCAGGATATGAAATCTCGCTGGCGGGCCTTCAACTACACCTTCATCGTCACCTATCCCCCGGAAAAGGAAGGCCAGTTATTCAAAATCCTCGGCCCGTATCAAGATCCAGCTTACGGCATGCAGCAAGCCGCAGCCACTGCGTCCTCTGAGATCTATAATCTTACTGAGCCACGCGCCAAATTTTTTACCTGGTTCAACCGCGGTTCCAGTCTGGTGGCCCTGGATGACTATTCTGGCGCAGCCGCAGCCTATGACGAAGCCTTCCGCATCTATCCCCAAATCCCCGAAGATGACCGGCCGTTGCGCATGATGTGGTACCAGACCGGACCTTACTGGGCATACTATTATACGGGGCGGTATTACGACGTCATCAACCTCGCCACCCAGACCATTGAGGCCGCCAGCGAACCGGCCATTGAAGAGAGCTGGTTCTGGCGGGCCATGGCCCGGGCCCAGCTGGGCAACCGCTCAGGCGCCATTGCTGATTTGAGAAAAGCCCTGGATCTGAATGAAAGCTACATCATCGCCCGTCAGCGTCTCAACGAGATCCAAAATCAATAGCACAAATGCGTTCCAGGTCCTATGTAATAGGGGAAATTCTTGCCAGCACTTACATTCCCGCCCATTTGAATGCCTCCTTTCGCCAATCATCCTCCCATAGATGATATAATTTCCACGTCATGAAGAGCCTTTATAAAAAGTTAATCCTGGTCGGGGTCCCCATCCTCACCATCCTGGCCGTGGTCCTGTATCAAATCCCCTTTATTTACAACCGGGCAGCCTGGCGCGTGGATCATCTCACCACTCGGATCAGGTACGCCATCAACCCCCCGGATGAGGCTGTTTTCGTGCCTCAGGAGCCGCTCCCGACCGAATTTACTTCTCAGCCGCCGGCAGCCTCTCCCACCCCGGAACCTCCTACCCCTGAGAAAACCGTCCAGAATGAGCAGGATCCCCTCACACCGACCCCCGCTTTGACTGCGACCCCGCTTCCGGATGCAGTGCAGCTGGATGGCGTCAAATTTGTCAAACAAAATGAACGCTGGAACTATTGCGGACCAGCCAACCTGGCCATGGCCCTCAATTTTTGGGGCTGGGACGGTACCCGAGACGACATTGCCCGGGTCATCAAACCGGGAATCAACAACCCCAACCTGAGTTTTATCCAGCGCGGCCGCAGCGATAAGAATGTCATGCCCGCAGAAATGATCGACTTTATCGCAGAAAATACGCAGTACAGCGTCGTGGCCCGGTTCGGTGGGAATCTGGAATTGATCAAGACATTTATCGCAAATGGATACCCGGTCCTGGTGGAAAAAGGGACCTACCGCGAGGACACTTCAAACAACATCAGCTGGATGGGGCATTACATGTTCACCACCGGATACGAAGAAAGTGATGGATCGCTCATTGTGCAGGACAGCCTGATCGATGATGGCAATACAGCAGAGGATCACAAAAACGTCCGCATGAATAATCAACAGTACCTGGATGACTGGCGGTCGTTCAACTATCTCTTCCTGGTCGTCTACCCCCCGGAGCGGCAGGATGAGGTCTATGAACTTTTAGGCCCCTGGGCCGATCCGGATTGGGGGTACCGGCATGCGCTAGAGATTGCCGAAAAAGAAGCGGAAACACTGCAGGGCATTCACCGTTTCTTCGCTCTGTTCAACAAAGGTACCAGCTTGGTCAAACTCCAACGGTTTGAGGAAGCGGCTTCGGCCTACGATGAAGCCTATAAATATTACCCCGAAATTCCTGAAGAAGATCGTCCCTGGCGTATGCTGTGGTACCAGACCTGGCCTTACATGGCTTACTATTACAGCGGACGCTACCGGGATACTTTGAACCTGGCCAATCAAACCCTGAACCAACCCGATCTTGAAGAAAGCCTGTACTGGCGAGCCCGGGCCAAAGCAGCTCTGGGTGACATCGACGGCGCCACCGCTGACTTGCAAAGAGCCCTCCACCTCAACCAGAATTTCGACGCTGCCGCCATCCAACTTAACCAGATCCAGAACCAATAACACCATGCCGAAAATCCTGCATTTTGCCGACGCCCATATCGACATGGCCAACTACGGCCGCCACGATCCAGACACGGGGCTGCCGGTGCGGATCATGGACTTTCTGGCTTCCCTGGACGAGATTGTGAACGCTGCCATCCAGGAAGAGGTCGACCTGGTGCTCTTTGCCGGGGATGCTTACAAAGACCGCAACCCGGCGCCCACCTTCCAGCGCGAATGGGGCCGGCGCATGATGCGCCTGTCCCGGGCCGGGATCCCGACCCTGCTTCTGGTCGGCAACCACGATATCTCCCCCGCCCTGGGCCGGGCCCATGCCCTGGCGGAATATTCCACCCTGCATGTGCCCCATATCCGTACCCTGGATAAGCCCACTTTCCTGACCCCGGATGATCTAGGCAAGCTGCGGGCCGACGGCGCCCCCATCAACCTCCAGGTCATCGCCTTGCCCTGGATCTCCCGTTCCGGGATGATGGCCTACCTGGATATCACCACCAGCGACCCAAAAACAATCTACGAAGAGATGGAAAAACGTCTCTCCAATATCGTGCACAAATGGCTGGATGAGGGGGACCCGGACATCCCCACCGTCCTCACTGCCCATGCTTCCGTGCAGGGCGCGACCTACGGCGGTGAAAGGACGGTCATGCTCGGCAAGGACCTCATCCTGCCCGGATCACTGGTGCGCGATCCCCGCCTGGATTACGTTGCCCTGGGCCACATCCACAAACCCCAGAACCTGAACGAAGGCAAGCATCCCCCCATCATCTATCCGGGATCCATCGAGCGGCTCGATTTTGGCGAGGCCAGCGATGACAAATTCTATACCGTGGCCCGCGTCCAGAAGGGAGACACCCATGTCAAGTGGCACCGCCTGGAAAACATCCGCCCTTTCATCGACCGCCACCTCAACGTGGAAGACAAAGAAGATATCACCGGGCAGGCCCTGGAAGCCCTCTCCCCCCGGGAGAAGTTGGCAGAAAGCATTGTCCGCCTGGTGCTGGAGTATCCCCGGGCCTGGGAACCGCTCATCGACGAGGGAGCCATCCAGGCCTTCGCCGAGGAAGCCTTTGAGTTCCACCTCGTCAAACAGCCTTTGTCCGAAGCCCGTATCCGCCTGCCCCAGGACCAGACCGTGGGCAGTCTGAGCCCCATGGAGTTATTGGACAAATACTGGAAAGCCAGCCACATTCCGCAAGAAGATATGGGAGAATTGAATGACCTGGCAGAAGAGATCATCCATCCGGATGAGGAATAAAGCCCTGATGCCGGACGTCTCTGTATTCCTGCCCTGCTACAACACCCAGCGCACCCTCCCTGAAGCCCTGTCCTCGTTATCCCGGCAAACCTTCAAAAACTTTGAGGTCGTGGCCGTGGATGATGGTTCCACGGACCGCACCCTGGACATCCTGCGGGAGTGGGAAGAAAAGGACGAGCGCATCCGGGTCTTTTCCCGACCCCACCGCGGCATCATCCCCACCGCCAACGAGGGGTTGACTCTGTGCCGGGGCTCAATCATCGCCAGAATGGATGCCGACGACCGGGCTCACCCCGAACGGCTGGAAGCTCAAACCGCTTACCTCGCAGCGCACCCTGACGTGGCAGCTGTGGGATCCCTGGTGAAAGGTTTTTCGGAAGAAGGGGTGGGAAAAGGGTTCCAGCTTTACTTTAAATGGCTGAACCGCCTGGTAGACCATGAAGATATCTGCCGTGAGATCTTCATTGAAAGCCCCCTCCCCAACCCGAGCATGACAGCGCGTACATCGTGGCTCATGGATGCCGGCGGATACCAGGACCATGGCTGGCCGGAAGATTACGACCTGTGGCTCCGCCTATATCTGGCCGGGGCCAAATTCGCCAAGATCCCCCGCGTGCTGCTGGAATGGCGGGAACATGAAAACCGGTTGACCCACACCCACAGCCGCTATTCCGTTAAGAACTTCTTACGCGCCAAAGCCCACTACCTGGCCAAAGGCCCCGCCGCGGATCGCGACGCGGTCATCGTGTGGGGCGCCGGGATGACCGGACGCCGTTTGAGCAAACATCTCGTCCGGGAAGGCCTACCTGTGGTAGCATTTGTTGACATTGACCCCAAAAAGATCGGCAGCACCCTGCGGGGCCAGCCCATCATCGCCCGTGAGGATCTCATTTCGTGGTGGGAGCGCTACCACCATCCCATCCTGCTCACAGCCGTCCGGGCCCGCAAAGCCCGCCCCCTGATCCGGGAAAAATTGAAGGCCTTCGGTTTGGTCGAAGGCCAGGACTGGTGGGCCGCTGCCTGACCCATCAAGGAACAAAGATTCATGGACCTTTCGGAACACTACCAACCGGGCATGACCCGCCAGGAAACCTTTACCGTGCAGGGTAAACACACCGCCTATCACATTGGAAGCGGGGATTCACGCGTGCTAAGCACCCCCTCTATGATTTCTTTCATGGAAATAGTAGCCCACCGGCTGCTGGGTGAACACCTCCCCCCGGAAAAATTAAGTGTGGGCATCCATGTCGATGTCAAACACCTGGCAGCCACCCCGGTCCAGTCGGAGATTAAGGTCAAGGCCAGACTGATTGAGCTCCACGGCAGCCGGGCAGTGTTTGAGGTGGATGCCTGGGACGAACACGAGCAGATTGGGACCGGTACCCACCAGCGGGCAGTGGTCGACCTGGAACGCTTTGAACACGGCGTAGCCCACAAACGCGAGTCCCAGGAACCCCGGTGAGGGAAGGGGAGAAGAACAACCTCCTGCACACAGGGTCAATCCCATTGACGGAGATTGAAATCCCCCGTAGGATAGGATACAGTACGCTCGTAAATAGATTTTAAGACCGAACTGGAGTAAATAAGAGGCATGAATATATTTCTTACCGGCGGCGCGGGCTACATTGGCTCAGTAGCTGCCCAGACGCTGTTGAAGGAAGGCCACCGTGTCACCGTTTATGACGCCCTGTACACCGGCCACCGGGAAGCGGTCCCGAAAGAAGCTGCCTTTGTCCAGGCTGACCTGGGGGATGAAGACACCCTGAACGACACCCTGCAGGCAGAAAACTACGATGCTGTAATGCACTTTGCAGCCTTTATCGAAGCCGGGGAAAGCATGGAAAATCCCGGAAAGTATTACGATAATAACCTGATCAATTCGACCCGCTTAATCGAAGCTGCCACCCGGGCCGGGATCGATAAATTCGTGCTGTCTTCCACAGCAGCGGTCTATCAATCCAGCGACGAGCCTCTGGACGAAGACTCCCCCCTGGGGCCAGTGAACGTGTACGGGCACACCAAATTGATGATCGAAAAAATCCTGGACTGGTACCGGAAGACGAAAGGCCTGCATTATGCTGCGCTGCGGTACTTCAACGCCGCCGGGGCTGTGCCGGGACGGGGTGAAGCCCATCAACCGGAATCCCACCTTATCCCCCTTGTTCTCCAGGTCCCCCTCGGTCAACGGGATGACATCAAAATTTTTGGCACAGACTACCCCACCCCGGACGGCACCTGCATCCGGGACTATATTCATATCAAAGACCTGGTGTCAGCCCACCTGCTGGCTCTGGATGCCCTGCAGGACAGGCATAAACTGGTCTACAACCTGGGCAACGGCAAAGGATATTCCGTTCGGGATGTGATTGAAACAGCCCGGGAGGTCACCGGCCACCCCATTCCGGCT
This sequence comes from uncultured Anaerolineales bacterium, assembly GCA_964539105.1. Classification (GTDB taxonomy): domain Bacteria; phylum Chloroflexota; class Anaerolineae; order Anaerolineales; family UBA11858; genus B10-G9. The sequence goes on from CAZIFI010000040.1 coordinate 12,595, forward strand.
GTCGAAACCCCCCGTCGTCCGGGGGATTCTCCCCGTCTGGTGGCCTCCTCCGATCTGATCCGCCGGGAACTGGGATGGGAACCCCAAACGCCGGATCTGAAAGACATCATCGCCAGCGCCTGGGAATGGCACCGCACCCACCCCCACGGATATCAGAGCGAACCTTCAAACTAAATTGGACTTAAGCTTTACCTGGGATGTGTCTTTCCTAGCGCCGGAACCAGATAGCGTACACCCCCAAGCCGACGCCTGCCGCCAGCATGGTGAACCCGATGATACCCAGCACGGGTGAATTACCGGTTTCTTCCACCATGGTAGCCCCCTCCGCTTCCATCTCCGAATTGGGCTGAGCCCCGAAGGTCAAATACGTGGTATCTCCCGCCTCCAATGTCACAGCGGTATTCAAGCTTGTGGTGGGGTTGTATCCTTCCGGGATAGCAACGCTCACGTTGTATTCCCCCTCCTCCAGCTCATCGGTGCACACATAATCATCCTGTTCCGGATCGGGATTATGCTGCGGGGTATCTTCTGTGATTGAAACGGATCCGGACCGATTATTGATGTTGATCGCTCCCTCGGGAATCGAGACCTCATTCTCCTGGCGCATCGAATCCCCGTTTTCATCATTGAACAGAATGACACAAAGAATACCTACGCCGGGGGGAGGCGTCTGGGTGGGATCAGAAGGAGTGGGTGAAGCATCCAGGACCGGGGTCGTTTCCCCTTCACTCGGACCGCCGGTTCCCAGAAACAGGGTTTGACCGGTGAAAATCACATCATCGGGATCCAGGTTATTCATGTCCCGCAAATCAGGGACGGGGATATTGGTAATGGCCGAGATGCGCCATAGGGTATCACCCGGCTGGACAACATACAATATCCGCCCGTCTGACCCCGGCGTCGGGGTGGGGAAGGGTGTCATTTGCGGGCTGGGCGCTGCCTGCACTGAGCCGAGAAGGGAAACGCCTAAGATAAGCGCAGCCCCCGCGATAAGAAAGAACCGGATCGGAGATTTAAATAACTTCTTCATATCTTGGATTATACCTATTCCTCACTCATTCTCCAAGTATAATATTGGGGTGAGCGAACGGTACAAGGCCACTGGCATAGTTGTTAGGCAAATCTCGATGATCGAGCGTGCAGCAGCCATCCAGAGCGATCATTGGAAAGGTTAAAACTGTCATGACACAATACGAAGTAGTCATCGGGTTGGAAACCCACATCCAGCTAAACACCGAAAGCAAAATATTCTGCTCCTGTAAAGCAGATTCCTGGGGGGATCCCCCCAATACCAATATTTGCCCCATCTGCACCGGACAGCCGGGCGTACTCCCCTCTCCCAATAAAGCAGCCATTGAAAAAGGCATCCTGCTGGCAGCAGCTATGAACGCCGAGGTCCAGGATGTCTCCTATTTTGACCGCAAAAACTATTTCTACCCCGACCTGCCAAAAGGTTATCAGATTTCCCAGTATGATATGGCTCTGGCGAAGGGAGGATATGTGGATCTGCCGCTGGAAGACGGGTCCATCCGCCGGGTGCAGATCGAAAAGCTGCATATCGAAGAGGACGCCGGGAAGACCATCCGTGAGCCGGGACGCAGGCTGCTGGACTTTAACCGCTGTGGTGTGCCACTGATCGAAATGGTCACCGGTCCGGACCTGCGCTCTGCTGATGAAGCGGCACAATACATCACCCGGCTGCGGCAGCTGCTGCGCTGGATCGGCGTCTCCCACGCTGATATGGAAAAGGGACATCTACGGTGCGACGCGAACGTCTCTATCCGACCCGCGGGGGCCGAAATCCTGAATCCCAAAACAGAAATCAAGAATGTGAACTCCATTGAACACGTCCGGGATGCCATCAACGTCGAGGTTGAACGGCAGGTCAAAGAGGTTGAAGGGGGTCAGTCCATACATTCCTGGACCCTGGACTGGAACGAAGACACCCAGACCCTGTCTAAAATGCGCTCCAAGGAAAGCGAGGCCGATTACCGCTACTTTAGAGAGCCCGACCTGCTGCCCGTCAAACTGGATCAGGAATGGAAAGAGGACATCCTGGCCTCGCTGCCCGAGCTCCCCCTGGCCCGGAAGGCGCGTTTCCAGGAGGAATACGGCCTGCGCCCGTATGACGCAGACATCCTGACCAGCGAACGGGGAATCTCCAACTACTTCGAAAGGACTGTCCAGGCCTTTGATGGAGACCCCAAAAATGTGTCTACCTGGCTCGTGAACGACATTCTGGGCATCCTCAACGAACGGGACATCAACATTGATGCATTCGCAATCACCCCGCAAAACCTGGCTGAAATCTTAGCCCTGGTCGACGATGGAACCATTACCACTTCCACTGGCAAGGACCTGCTTCACAAATTAGAGACAGCAGGTCGGTCCATCAGAGAAATCGTGGAACAGGAAGGGTTAGCCCAGGTCACAGACAGCGATGCCATTTATACCATCTGTCAGGACGTGATGGATGATAACCCCCGGCAGGTCCAGGAATACCGCGAAGGCAACCAAGCTGTCCTGGGCTGGTTTATGGGTCAGGTCATGTCCAGAACCGGGGGGAAAGCGGATCCGCAGGCCGTGCAGCAGGCCCTGAAGGCATTGTTAAAAGGATAGCTCCTCCTTTCAACTCCCGGCATCAAACCCCAAAAAGCCCGACGATGAATCGTCGAGCTTTTTGGGTTCCCTCCAAGAACAGGATCAATCAATATTCTGGGACATCATGGTCAGCTCCACCCGCTTGGTCCACCCCAGACTTTCCCAGAACTTGATGCCACCCTGATTATCTTCATAGACAAAAAGGTGGCACTTTTGGATTCCGATGCGGGTCAGGGCATACATGCAGCGGCTGACAAGCGATTGACCGATCCCCTGCCGGCGATAATCGGGATGAACCATGAGATGATGGATGTAGCCCCGGCGCCCATCATGTCCGCACAGGACCGTACCCACAATCTGATCCTCCTTCCAGGCCACATAGCTCATCCCGGGATTTCGCTCCAGGAACGTTCTGATGCCGTGACGGGAGTCTGATTTTCCCAGGCCGATTTGTTCACTCCCTTGCCACAAAGAGTAAATCTCCGGATAATCTCCAATTTCCATTTCATGAATGGCGACGTCCATCGGTCCTACCTTTACCCCCCAGATGGGGAAAATGAACTGTCACAGGCAGCGGATGGTATTACCCGCTATATTCGTAAAAACCACGTCCGGTCTTCCGGCCCAAATGTCCGGCAGCGACCATTTTTTGCAACAGATATGCCGGGCGGTATTTGTCCTCGCCCAGATCCTCCTGGAGCACTTCCATCACAGACAGGACCACATCCAGCCCGATCAGATCCGCCAGAGCCAGCGGCCCCATGGGATGGTTCATGCCCAGCTTCATCACGGTATCAATGGCTTCCTTGGACCCCACCCCCTCCTGCAAGGTAAAAATCGCCTCGTTGATCATGGGACACAGGATGCGGTTGGAAATAAAACCCGGAGAATCGAGAGCTTCTACAGGCTCTTTTCCCATGCTTTCCGCCACCTCAACCACGGTATTGGTCGTCTCTTGTGAAGTATCCAGGCCGCGAATAACCTCCACCAATCGCATGAGCGGGACTGGATTCATAAAATGCATGCCGATCACCTGATCCGGCCGCTTGGTTTCTGCTGCCAGCCGGGTCAGGCTGATGGAGGAGGTGTTGGATGCCAGGATGGCATGGGGGGGAGCTTTTCCGTCCAGGGTGGAAAAAATATCAAGTTTCAGGTCCAGTTTCTCCGGTACAGCTTCGATCACCAGGTCAGCGTTTTCCACTCCGTCGTATGAGGTCGTGGTTTCTATTGCCAGCGCCGCGTCGTGCTCTTGCGGGGATATTTTCTCTTTTTCCATAAGCTTTGCGACGGATTTCTCGATGGCATGCTTTCCACGCTGCAGAGCTTCCGGATCGACATCCATCATCGTCGTCTGATACCCTGCCACCGCAGCGGTCTGGGCAATTCCGTGACCCATTGTGCCCGATCCCACAACGAATATGTGCTTGATTTCACCCATATGTTTCCTTCCTCGTATCTAGAGTCGTACACATTATGCGAGTTCAACTGCCATGGCCACCGCTTCTGCCCCACCCAGACAAAGGCTGACAATGCCCCTGCTTAAGCCGCGGTCCATCAAAGCGTAAACCAAGGTGGTCAGTACCCGGGCGCCGCTGGCACCGATGGGATGACCGAGGGCAATCGCCCCGCCGTGCACATTGACTTTGTCCCAATCCCAACCCTGATCTGCCAGCGCCTTTCCATCCGCCAGAACCTGGGCAGCAAAGGCTTCATTCAACTCCACCAAATCCACGTCATCCAGGGTCCAGCCCACTTTCTTCAGCAGGCGGGGGATGGCCTTCGTGGGGACATCGAATAAGTATTTCGGCTCCACAGCTGCATAAGCATAATCGACAATGGTCGCCAGGGGCTCCACCCCGATTTCTTCTGCTTTGGCCAGGCTGCTGATGACCATAGCCGCAGCGCCGTCGTTCAACCCCGGGGCATTCCCGGCCGTCACCTTGCCGTCCTTCACAAAGGCAGGACGAAGTTTGCTGAGAGCTTCAATCGAGGTATCGCGCCGCGGGGTCTCATCCGTGTCAAACACGGTCACATCGCCTTTCCTGCCTTTGATCTCTACCGGTACAATTTCCGCGGCAAATTTTCCCTGATCGATGGCTTGAATGGCTTTCATGTGACTGTGATAGGAGAACTTGTCCATCTCCTCCCGGGAGATATCGTACTCCTCGGCGATGAACTCCGCCGCATTGCCCATGCTCCAATCTTCAAAGGGGTCCCACAGGCCGTCTTTAAGAAGGGCATCTGTCAGCTCTTCATGACCGAAGCGCAAATTCCCCGTACGGCCGTCAACCAGGAACGGCGCCCGGCTCATATTTTCCATCCCCCCGCTGAGGAAGAGGTCCGCATCCCCGGCCCGGATGGCCTGGGCCGCCAACATGCCTGATTTTAATCCTGATCCGCACACCTTATTGACGGTAAAGGCTCCCACGGTGTCCGGCAACCCCCCAAAAATGGCCGCCTGGCGGGCAGGGTTTTGTCCCAGCCCGGCAGAGACCACATTGCCCATGATCACCTCATGGACCTCACTGAGATCAGGTAAATTGGCACGCCGGGCAGCTTCTTTGACAACAACCGCGCCCAATTGGGTAGCCGGCAGCCCGCTCAACGAACCTTGAAATTTTCCGGTCGGGGTGCGAACGGCACTCAAGATGACTGGGATTCGATCTTTTTGCATGACATCCTCCAGGATCGTCTAGGAATGGGGTGAATAGGTTGTTGATTTGCCAACATCTGTGCTGCTTCTATGTCATGTGTGAATGATCATTTCAGGCTCTCTATCACAGGACTTCAGACCTGTACGTGACGCCGCGGGTCCCGGGGTAGGATGTACCGGATAATGACCCTACAAATCATCTTTCATCACACAATGATTCATTAATTATTCGACCCTTCGCTTTGCTCCTTAACTTTCCAGGCTTCACTTACCTTACGATGCGTGTCCTGTAAGTCCTCCGGTATGACCCGGGTACCCCCCACGGAGGACATGAAATTGGTGTCACCGGACCAGCGTGGGACAATGTGCCAGTGCAAATGTTTCGGGATACCGGCCCCGGCAGCTTCACCAAGGTTGGCGCCGACATTAAACCCTTCGGGTGAATAGACCCGACGCAGAACAACGAGGGCCGTGTTAACCATCTCCATCATTTCCCCCCGGGTTTTGATATCGAGTTCATCTAACCTGGACACATGGCGGTAGGGAAGGATCAGCACATGCCCTGTGGTGTAAGGGTACCGGTTTAAAATCACGAAAGCCTGCTCTCCACGGTGAACGATCAGACTTGATTCATCATCCCCCCGGGATGGGGCCTCGCAAAAGACACATCCACCCTCCTCCTGACCTTCTTCGATGTATTTCATCCGCCAAGGAGACCACAAATGTTTCATAACAATTGGATCGAATTTTAATGGAATAAGGGGTATTTTGTCTGTCCTTTATTGTAGCAGATATTCCTCCCGTATATCTACGGGCCCGGGATTAAAAAAGGCCAGATGTGGGCCTTGACACGTTAGAACATACGTTCTA
>CAZIFI010000041.1:0-1455 GCA_964539105.1 uncultured Anaerolineales bacterium
GTGCGGATCCAAAATACCTTACCGCCAGCTTCATCCTGGAGGAAGGCCTGGAAATATCCACCCTCAAGAAGGTCGTCGCCTCCATGCAAGGTGCCGCCCGGGAAGCCGGAGTCGAGATCATCGCAGGGGACACAAAAGTCGTTTCCCGGGGAGAGGCCGATGGTCTGTATATCTCGACCACCGGTATTGGCTATCCCCGGCAGGGCATCACCATCAGCGGTGACCTGGCCCAACCGGGTGATGTGGTCATCCTATCCGGCACCATGGGGGATCACGGAATTGCTGTCCTTGAAGCGCGGGGAGAACTGGGCTTTGAAACCAACCTGGAAAGTGATATCGCCCCGCTTAATACCATGGTGGAGGCCATGCTGGATGCCAGCTCAAATATCCATGTCCTGCGCGATCCCACCCGGGGTGGTGTGGCAACGGCTCTAAATGAAATTACCCGCCAATCTGGAGTAGGTATCGTCATCCAGGAAGACGCTCTGCCGATCCGGGGACCGGTGCGGGCAGCGTGCGAAATGCTGGGATTTGATCCCCTGTATGTTGCCAATGAAGGTAAACTGTTGGCCATCCTGCAAGAAGAAGATGCCGAACCTGTCTTGCAGGCCATAAAGAACTCCCCCTACGGCAGCCGGGCTGCGGTCATCGGACGGGTAACCGCGGAACCTGCCGGAAGGCTGCTGTTAGAAACCACCCTGGGAGCACGGAGGTTGGTCGATCTGCTATCCGGGGAAATGCTGCCTCGCATTTGCTGACGGCCCACTAGCTTCATAACGCCTATTCCCAGATTTCCAACAGCACCAATCCTATCTGATAAAATCTTTTTTCCTTCCAAAACGCCTGAGAAATGTTTTATACTTAGGGGAAATACAAGGTCGGAGAATAAGGACACAATATGACCATGAAGACCTACCCCGTTCTCGTATTGTGCGGCAGCGACCGCAAGCGGCGCAGGCTGCTACAGGTATTGGACCCGGAAGGCAATTACACCTCCAAAGCCCTGCTGCCTTTCCTTGGTAAACGGGTGATTGACTGGCAGTTAGAGGCCCTCCAGGCCTCTCCTTATGTGGGCAACCTGTATCTGCTGGGACTAACGGAGAATGAAATCCAGATGCAGCCGCCAGTTTACAGCATCCCGGTCGATCCTTCATCCGGCATTGAGGAAAAACTGCTGACTGGTGTGCGCTACCTGGAATCTGAGGGGGAAGATACCAACATCCTGATTGTCACAACGGCAGACACACCAGGCATGACAACAGAATCTATCAATTCATTTTTCGAAGCACTGGAGTCCATGGAAGGCGACCCGGATGGCGTGCTGACCGGTGTCCCCATCCAACCCACGCTGGAGGTTTTCCCCTCCAATAACCGGGTGGTGGCTTATTTCCAGGACCACCACATCTATCCGGGAGAACTCGCCGCCCTCAAAGGACAGGCCATCCAAAAAGCCCA
>CAZIFI010000041.1:1555-18266 GCA_964539105.1 uncultured Anaerolineales bacterium
ACAATTTTCTTCGATCAATAACCGATTAACACTGATATCAGGAAAGGGAAAAACCCCTTGAAATACTCCACTGTGTGTGTTTCTTCCAAGGGGTCGATTTTGTCGAATTATGATCCGCTAAACCCGACTTTTATCAGGATGGTTTCAACTTAGTTTTCGGTGACGGTGATCACGCCCGCCATCCCGACCCCACCTTTATCACCATGATACTTGCAGTAATAAGGATAGGTTCCGGCTTCCTCGAAGGTGTATTCAAAGGTGTCACCACTGTCCATGTTCCCACTATCAAAGCTGCCGTCGTCCGCGGTTACAGTGTGGGCTATCGAGCCGGTGTTGGTCCACACTACCGTTGTTCCGACACTGACCTCGACTTCTTTGGAATCGAAGGCAGAATCCACAGCATCAACTTGCACCGTTGAACCCATGGATTCCATACCGATGCCCTCACCTTCCGGCGTGAGCAGGTACCACACATCGCCTACTCCCTGTCCCTCGGTGTCCCCGGCTGCCTGATCCTGAGCGAAATAGTACAGCGGCCAGCCGTTGTAGGTCACCTGCATGGAGCCATCATCGCGCTCGGTGGTGCCCAGCAGGGATCCATCCACGCTTTCACCGGCCACCGGGTCGCCTTCCGTCAGCAGCGGCGGCCAGGCAGTAGCACAGTCATCGTAGCAGTTGCTGGTGTTTTCCGGATCGTTGGTGAAGAGATACAGGGACATACCTTCACTGTCCACCAGGACGGAGCCATATTCCTCATTCTCAGCCACGGCGACCGTGGTCCCCATGGATTCTTCCTCCATGGATTCCATACCGATGCCCTCACCTTCCGGCGTAAGCAGGTACCACACGTCACCCACGCCCTGGCCTTTGGTATCACCCGCTGATTCATCAGGTGCAAAATAGTACAGCGACCAGCCGTTGTAGGTCACCTGCATGGAACCGTCATCGCGCTCAGTGGTGCCCAGCAGGGATTCATCCACCCCTTCACCGGCCACCGGGTCGCCTTCCGTCAACAGCGGCGGCCAGTTTGTGGCACAGTCATCGTAGCAGTTGCTGGTGTTTTCCGTATCGTTGGTAAAGAGATACAGAGACATGCCTTCACTGTCCACCAGGAAGGCCCCAAATTCTTCGTTTTCAGCCACAGTAACAGTGGCACCCATGGATTCTTCCATGGCCTCTGTAGCTGTTGGTTCCTGCTCCATTTCTTCTGTGGGTGGAACCTGAGTTGGTTCCGGTGTGGCAGGCTGACAGGCCGCCAGTACAAGCACAAGCGCCGCCATCACAGCTGCCAGAGTTAACCCTCTCTTCTTCATCTTTCCTCCTTTGTCTGGAAACAATTAATTGAACTTTTTACCTTTCTCACTTATTAATACGTCTTCCGGGAGGGTTTTAGATTGGTGCTGACATTAAGAGAGCATAAGAAATGAAAAAAATCCCCCAGAAACATCCTGGCTGATAGCGGACCCGGATCCAAATTACAGGTCAGTACCGATCACCTTAGGGCCGGTTGGGCCTGGACTTCCCCCTGCTGGCTCAATCGTGATCCCCACCGCTTCATAAGATTGAAAGGCTTCTTCCAGTTTGATCACAATGGATACATAGGCCGCTTCATTGTCCTCTACCGTAAACAGCCCTCCGCTGACCCGGTTCTGCTGCGGGTCAATCAGCCAGATCTGATACACCTTGTCCCCAGGAATCACCTCTAATCCGCGCACATTCAGCACCCCTACCTTCCTGTCCGGTTCAAAAATCAACGTGCCGTAGGCCTGGTCATTCGATAACTCCACCACCCGGGTGTCATAATATGTCATCAGGGCCAGGGATGTCTGATAGGCCCGGGCTTGCTGTTCGTATTGAGCCTGACGCTGCCCTAATTGCCGCACGCGGACTAATAAGCCAGCGTTGATAATGACCAGAAGCAGCATCCCCAGGGCAAGGGCTGTCCGGAACAAGGATAACTCATTCAACCACCCGCCGAGAGCGCTCTCATCATTCTGTTTAGATGTCCGGGCAACCAACCGTTTCCTGATTGCAGGAGATGGTTTCGATGGCTGCGGGGTGTACAGTAACCCTTCCTTAATCCGTATATAATCCACTAATTCTTGTTGGCAATCATCACAATCCGCCACGTGGGCCTCCAGCAGCTCTTTTTCCTCTGAATTCACTGCTTCCAGGGCGAAACTGGCCAATAAGGGCTGAATTTCTTTGCATTCTTTCTTCATACTGCTCACCTCTATTAATTAATACGTACCAGAGGGGTGTTTTGGATTTGTCATGCCTCGGTATCTCCAGCTTTCCAGGCACTCCTTAACTTATCCATCCCCAGCCGAATCCGGGTTTTAACCGTACCCAGGGGAATATCTTCATATTCTGCAATCTGGCTGTGGGACAAACCCTGAAAATATGCCAGCTCAATCACGCGGGCTTGCTCCGGTGGGAGGTCCTTTACCGCGAAACGCAGACTGTCCTTTCTGGCGGCCAGATCTCCTGCTTCTGAATAGGCAGCAAAGGGAAAGGTCTCTTCCGGGTCAAAATCATGCCCTCCCCGATCCGGAGATCGATCCTCTCTGCGGATGCGATCCAGTGCGGTATAGCGGGTGATGGTCAGCAGCCAGGTGTTGAGGGACCCGCGTTGCGGATCGTAGGTATGGGCCTTCTCCCATAATTTGATAAATGCTTCCTGGGTCACATCTTCTGCCTTCATTTTCCGGCCCAGCATTTTCATGGCCAGACCGTATACCTGATCCGCAAAGCGGTCATAGACCTGTAAAAAGGCCTTATGATCACCATCTACAATGTGCTGGATCAGTTCTTCATCTTCCAGCGACGCGTAACCATCCGGGGTATACGTACGTCGCCGGAAAAGGGAATCTAAATATTCCATAACGGGTGATTTTTGTCCTCAGCCTAATAGAATGGTTTTCGCGCCCGGTGAAAAGTTTCAAAGGGCAATAACCTGACTACAACTGTCCTGAATTTATCAAAGAAAGATAAACCTAAGATGAAAAATAATGTTTTTCATCTCATCCTGGTTCACCGGCCGCACCAACGTTCCCTCAGGTTTTGACCTGATCCGGGAAGGATGGGTGGTTTAAACTATTCCACAACACATCACAGGGTACTGGGGGTTAGATTTGTCATATATAAGATATGTCATGTGTCCTATCATTTTATCCTTTCCCCTTGCTAAAATCAAAGTACATAGCACTCCCAAATACATCCGCGCTTCATCAAGAGTGGAACAACTGAACCAGCCGCATTCATTTGGGTTCAGAGGGCCGAACTTCCTCCAACACCGCCGCCCCAGCGCAGCTAGTGGGCGGTTTTTTGATACCTATTAATCTGGTACATTTGAACCATCCTGGTATCGGTTGATCCACCGCACCTTCACCGCCGTCCCAACCCTACCGGTTCGAACGGCGGCACATTTCTTTAACAGTTCAATTGTGCCGCTGAATCGCCCCTCCAAGGAGCGCTTGACATGGTCCCCAACGCCCCTCTGGATGTAAATAAGAAAGCACCCATTGGTGCAGTCATGGTCGTAGGGGGAGGGATTGCCGGGATGCAGGCTTCCCTGGATCTGGCCCAGAGTGGATTTAAGGTCTATCTGGTTGAAAAGGACTCTGCCATCGGGGGGAAAATGGCTCAGCTGGACAAGACCTTTCCCACCAACGATTGCGCCATGTGCACCATCTCACCGAAATTGGTGGAGGTCGGCCGGCACCCCAACATCGAGATCCTCACCAGCACCCAGGTCCGGGATCTCAGCGGCCAGCCAGGTCACTTCACAGCCCATCTGCACCAGGAACCCCGATACATCGATATCGAGACCTGTGTTTCCTGTGGGGACTGCACAGACGTGTGTCCCGTCCTTATTCCCGATATATTTAACGAACATCTGGTGGACCGTCATGCGGCCTACAAACAGTATCCGCAGGCTGTCCCCAATGCCTACGCCATCGAGAAGGCCGGCGTGGCCCCCTGCCGGGATGCCTGCCCCGCCGGACAGCGTGCCCAGGGCTACATCGCCCTTATCCGGGAAGGAAGATGGGAAGACGCTCTGCGCGTCATCAAGATGGACAATCCCTTCCCGGGCATCTGCGGCCGGATCTGCAATCACCGCTGCGAGGATGCCTGCAACCGCGGTAAAGTGGACGAACCCATCAACATCCGGGCCCTGAAACGGTTTGTGACTGATAAAGTTTATGAGCAGCCCCGGGCGCAGGTGGAGCCAGTTGAAATCACCCATCCCGAACAACGGGTGGCCGTCATCGGGGCTGGACCATGCGGGTTGGCCGCTGCCCAGGACATCATCCGGGCCGGATATCCCGTTTCTATTTTTGAGGCTATGCCCGTTGCCGGAGGCATGCTCCGCCTCGGGGTCCCAGAATACCGCTTACCCACCAATATCATTGAACGTGAGGTGCAGGACATCCTCGATCTGGGAGTGGAGCTGCATCTAAATCACCGTGTGGATGACCTGGACGAACTCTTTGAACGCGGCTTCAACGCCGTCTTGATTGCCGTTGGTGCCCATGAAGGTGTCAAACTGCCCATCCCGGGTGCCAATGCGGAGGGAGTTTTGATCAACACCCGCTTCCTGCGCGACGTGCGTCTGGGGAAATACGATAACGGCCAGTCACAGGACGCTCCGCCGATCGGGGACCGGGTCCTTGTCCTGGGGGGCGGGAATGTGGCTATAGACTGTGCCCGGACTGCAGTCCGCCTGGGAAAAGAAGTCCACATGGCCTGCCTGGAAAGCCGGGAGGATATGCCGGCCCATGAGTGGGAGATTGCGGGCGCTGAAGAGGAAGGGGTCACCATTCATCCTGACCGGTCCTTTGAGCGAATTCTTAGTGATCAAAACAACCATGTCACAGGACTGGAGTGCACAAGGGTCAACAGCTTCCATTTTGACGACAGCGGGGGATTGCACGTCCAGAAAGAGCCAGGGTCTTCCCACATCCTGCCCTGTGACACGGTCATCTTTTCCGTTGGCCAACGCGCAGGATTGGCGTTCATCCCCGATGACGCCGGGGTAGGCATAACAGACCAGCAAACCATTGCCATCAACCCCAACACTCTGGCCGCTACCCGCGAAGGGGTGTTTGCGGCCGGGGACAGCGTATCCGGGACAGCCTTCGTGATCGAAGCCGTCGACAGCGGCCACACCGTGGCCCGCTCCATCATACGCTACCTGGAAGGCATACCCCTCGAACCGCCCCCCGAACCGGATTTGCCGGTGGTTGACCTCACCGAGCAGGAAATCGAAGAAAGGATGGCCAGGGGAGAAATCGCCCGCCAATCCCGGGTCCCCATGCCGGAGATGCCGGTCAAACAACGGATCCAGAACTTCGCTGAAATCGAGCGCGGGTATGACGAAGACAGCGCACGCCTGGAGGCTGACCGCTGCCTGGCCTGCGGGATCTGTTCCGAGTGCATGTCCTGTGTCTTTGAATGCGGACGGGATGCTATTGACCATGATATGCTGGCCCGGGATTTTGAAATCGAGATCGGCGGAATGATCCTCGCCCCCGGATATCAAATCTACCAGGCAGAATTATCCCGGGAATACGGTTTTGGGCGTTATCCCAATGTCGTCACGTCCCTGCAGTTTGAACGCCTGTTATCCGCCTCCGGTCCCACTTTCGGACACATCAAACGCCCTTCAGATGATCGGGAACCACAGCGCATCGCCTTCCTGCAGTGTATCGGATCCCGCGACCAGAGCCATGATTACTGCTCCTCGGTGTGCTGCATGTACGCCACCAAAGAAGCCATGATTGCCAAAGAGCACCATCCGGACCTGGACATACATATTTATTTCATGGACATGCGAGCCTTCTCCAAGGGCTATCTGAGATACTTCGATCGGGCCCGGGATCAGTACGGGGTGCAGTACCACCGCTGTCGGATCTCCGATGTGTTTGAAGATCCGGAAACGAGAAATCTCATTTTGCATTCCATCCACGATGAAAAACCGGACCGGCGGGTAGTAGAAGAATTTGATATGGTGGTGCTCTCGGTGGGGATGGAAATATCTGATGAGGTGAAAGATCTCGGGCGGCAGCTGGGGATCGAACTGGATGAATACGGCTTCTGTTCCTCTCCGCAGTTTAACCCCGTCGAATCCAGCCGGGGCGGCATTTATGCTGTCGGTCCTTTCCGGGAGCCCAAAGATATCCCGGAATCCATCGTGGAAGCGTCCAGTGCTGCCGGAGCTATAGGCACTGAATTGGGTCCGGCGCGCTTTACTCTTACGACTACCCCGCAGTTCCCTCCAGAATTAGATATCAGCGGTCAACAACCCCGCATCGGGGTCTTCGTGTGCCACTGCGGCTCTAATATCGGTGGTTTTCTGGACGTGCCCGGGGTCACTGAATATGCCGCTGAATTGCCCCATGTGGTGCTTGCCGAGGATAATCTGTACACCTGCTCCCAAGACAGCATTAAGCACATCACGGAAACGGTGGAAGAAAAAAATCTCAACCGGGTTGTGGTGGCAAGCTGTACCCCCCTCACCCACCAGCCATTATTTCAGGACAGCATCCGCTCAGCCGGATTAAATCCATACCTATTTGAAATGGCCAATATCCGCAACCAATGTTCCTGGGTCCATTCCCACGATTGGGATCGGGCCACTGCCAAGGCTAAAGACCTGGTGCGCATGGCCGTCTCCAAAGCTGCCCGGCTGGAACCCCAGGAAGAAATTGATGTCCCGGTGGATCATGCTGGACTTGTGATAGGTGGGGGTCCAGCCGGATTGACGGCAGCCATCACCCTGGCAGAAAGCGGATTTCCGGTCCACCTGGTAGAAAAAGAACCCCGGCTGGGCGGCAGCCTGCGCGCTGCATACATCACCCAGGGCGATCGGGATCCGCGCCAAACCTTGTCGGACCTTTTATCCCGGGTAAGTGAGAATGACAATATCACCGTGCATACCGGGGCCCGCATCGTGGACCACACCGGGTTTATGGGCAACTTCACCAGCATCATCCACACCACCCACGGCAAGCGCAGTCAGATCAAGCACGGCGTGACCATTCTGGCCACCGGCGCCAAAGAATACCAGGGTCCGGAATACGGTCATCACCGCAGCCCCTTTGTCATCACCCAGCGAGATTTTGAGGCCATGCTGGGCGGAGAGAGAGCTTTTCCGGAGAACTGGCTGCCGCGCAGCGTGGTCATGATCCAATGCGTGGGACCCGCCCAGGAGTACTGCAGCCGCACATGCTGCACATCCGCCCTCAGCAACGCGTTGTACGCCAAAGAACACATCCAGGACCTGGATGTTACAGTGCTCTATAAAGATATCCGAACCTATGGGTTTAAGGAGCGGCTCTACACCCGGGCCCGGGAACAGGGCGTTATTTTTTTGCGATACGATGAAACCCATCCCCCCCGGGTGGATTTTCCACATGGCACACCGACTCAAACAGAGGAGGTTTCCAGGGCGGTCATCCAGGCCTGGGATTCCACATTACAGCGGGTGGTTCACCTGGAACCGGACCTGCTGGTGCTGTCCATGCCCCTCGTCCCGAATCCGGATACCGGGGAGTTAGCCACCCGCTTCAAGGTTTCTGTGGATGAAGACGGTTTCTTTTTAGAAGCTCATGTCAAACTGCGGCCGGTGGATTTTGCCACAGAAGGCGTGTTCATGGCCGGAGCAGCCCATTACCCGAAACTGCTGGATGAGACCCTCGTCCAGGCCCAGGCGGCCGCCTCCCGGGCCGCCCGCGTCTTGAGCCGGGAAACCCTCACTGCCGGAGGGCGTGTGGCCCGCGTCGACCCCCACAAATGCACCGGGTGTTTGACCTGTGTCCGGATCTGTCCCTATGAAGTCCCCGTCATCCAACCCGACCAGACCGGTGTGGGCCAGGTGATGGGCGCAGCCTATATTGAACCCGCCGTGTGCCAGGGATGCGGCAGCTGCGCCGCGGAATGTCCGGCCCACGCCATTCAGCTCCAGCACTACCAGGATGACCAGATGCGTGACAAAGTCCGGGCCCTGGTTTCACCCCCGGAACTTGCAGGGCCTACATAAACAGGAAGCGTGACACGAGAGGCAACCATGACCGAACACACACCATCCCAGGGAGATGTGCAAATTGTGGCCTACTGCTGCCAGCACTGCGCCTACGCAGCGGCAGATCTGGCCGGCAGCCTGCGCATGCAGTACCCACCGCAGGTCAAGGTGGTCGAAGTACCCTGCACAGGAAAACTTGATCCGCTCATGGCGCTGCACGCCGTGGAAGACGGCGTGGACGGGGTGATGGTGGCAGGTTGACTGCCCGGCGACTGCCATTACCTGGAAGGTAATATACACGCCAAACGAAGAATAAAGTTCCTTCAACAAGTGCTGGAAGAGATCGGTATCGAGCCGGACCGGGTGCAAATGTTCAATATGTCTGCTGCTATGGCGGCAGAATTTGTGCAGAAGACCGAGGAAATGACAGAACGCATCACACAGCTTGGACCCAATCCCCTGCGGGCCAAAGCGGCCAGGAAAGACACCTAACATCGGGAGGTCAAGATGATCGTCGCTGAGCAAAAACCATTACAAGAGATCAAAGAGCTGGTAGGAGAAGCACAGGATGTGCTTGTGGTGGGCTGCGGGACCTGTGTCACCGTGTGCTTCGCCGGTGGGGAGCGGGAAGCCCAGATTTTATCTTCCTCGCTGCGTATGTCTTCCAAACTGGATGACCGACCCCAGAATGTGACCGACATCACCGTCCAGCGCCAGTGCGAATGGGAATACATCGATCCCCTCGGGGAAGATATTCGGGCAGCGGATGTGGTCGTTTCTCTGGGTTGCGGGGTGGGTGTGCAGGCCATCGCCGAACGCTTTCCGGAAACCTGGGTCGTCCCCGGACTGAACACTACTTTTATGGGCTTACCCACCGAACAGGGTGTGTGGTCGGAGCGCTGTGCAGCCTGTGGGGATTGTTTGTTGGGCATCACAGGCGGCATTTGCCCCATCGCCCGCTGTTCCAAGTCCCTCCTGAACGGGCCGTGCGGAGGTTCCGAGGCCGGCCACTGCGAAATTGACCCGGATGTGGACTGCGCCTGGCAGTTGATATACGACCGGTTGGAAAGCCTGGAGAAACTCGAGATGTTGATGAAACTCCAGGAGCCCAAAAACTGGAGTACATCCCGCGACGGCGGACCGCGCAAGATTGTCCGGGAAGATCTGAGACTGGGTGAAGAAGAAGGGACGAGTTGAGGAGGAGATCATGCAAGACACATTACAGCAAACCCTGGTAGGCTCGAATTTAGAACAGGTTCTCCGCAGCGGTGCCTTTGCGGTCACCGGTGAGCTTGGTCCCCCCCAGAGCGCGGACAGGGACGTGATCCTGGAGAAGATGGACCTGCTGCGGGGCTATGTGGATGCCGTCAACCTGACCGACAACCAGACAGCCATTGTCCGCATGTCCAGCATCGGCGCCGGCACCTTGCTCGTCCAGGACGGGTTGGAACCCGTCATCCAGATGACATGCCGTGACCGCAACCGGTTAGCCATCCAGAGTGACCTGCTGGGTGCTTACGCCCTGGGCATGAGGAATCTGTTATGCCTGTCCGGGGACCATCAGGAATTCGGCAACCATCCCACTGCCAAGAATGTGTTTGACATTGACTCCATACAAATGGTCAAGATGGTAGCCGATATGCGCGATGAAGGTATCTTCCAGTGCGGTGATGAATTTAAAGGAGAGAAAGCCTGTTTCTTTATCGGCGCAGCAGCGGCACCCTTTGCAGATCCAATTGACTTCCGCCCCTACCGGCTGGGGAAGAAGGTCAACGCCGGGGCAGACTTCATTCAAACCCAGCTGGTATATGACGTTGAGGCCTTCGAGAAATACATGGATAAAGTCCGCGAATTAGGCCTTCATGAACAGACTTTTATTCTGGCCGGTGTGGGCCCCCTTAAAAGCCCGGGGATGGCCCGCTATATGAAGAACAATGTACCCGGAATCCTTGTCCCGGATGAAATCATCCAACGCATGACAGAGGCCGGCAAACCCTGGGCTGAGATCGACAAATCCGATCTGACCAAAGAGGACAAAAAAGCCCGCTCTCAGGCCTGGCGTCAGGAAGGCATCCAGATCTGTATTGACCTCATCCAGCAGCTGCAAAAAATCGAAGGGGTAGCAGGCGTGCACATCATGGCCATTGAATGGGAAGAGGCCGTCAAACCTATCGTGGAAGGCGCTGGTCTCTATCCGCGGCCTGAAAATCGTGTTCCAGCGGTTTGAGTTAGACCTAGAAGGGGCCCGGTATGACCATCAAAGATCAACCCTCACAACCAAAAACCATTTCCTTTGACAGCACCCTTGCCAGGCGTGTGAAAGATGAGCTGGGTGAAAACGTCTACCTGTGCTACCAGTGCGTCAAATGCACCAGCGGATGTCCGGTAGCTGAATTTTTCGACTGGCAGCCTAACCAGATCATGCGCGCCCTGCAGCTGGGTGAAAAAGACATTGTCTTTGAATCCAAAACGCCCTGGCTGTGCGCCTCCTGCCTGACCTGCACCACGCGCTGCCCGCAGGGTCTGGACATCACAGCCATCATGGAATTCATCACCCGGGAAGCCCTGAAAAAAGGCTATTCACCCCAGGTGCCGGAAACGGATCATTTCAATAAAGCCTTTATGCGCGAGGTCAACCTCTGGAACCGCTCTTATGAGCCGGGGTTAATGGCAGAGCTCATCCTGCGCCATCCCAAGAACGCCCTGGAGGATGTGGAACTGTATTGGAAATTCTTTCAGAAGCGCAAGGTGGCGTTCTTCCCTCACCCCACTCGCCTGCCGAGTAAAAGGAAGGTAAAGCCGCATCCCAAAGCAGCCCATGCTGTGGCCTACTATCCGGGCTGCTCCCTGGAATCCACAGCGGCGGAATATGATCACTCCACAAAGGCTGTCTGTGAAGCACTGGGGATGACACTGGTTGAACCCGACGGATGGGTATGCTGCGGAAGCTCCGCCGCCCACCGGGCTGACCCTGAAGCCGCTTTCCGCCTGCCCATGGAAAACTTAGCCCTCATGGAGCGGGCAGGGTTTAAAGAGGTAACCATGCCCTGTGCCGCCTGCTACAACCGCCATAAAGCAGCCCTGCATGAATTGCATGAAGAACCTCATCACAAAGATCAGGTGGAACACCTGATGGGATATGCCTACCAGGATCAGGTCCAGGTCACGACCCTGATCGAAACCCTCACCAAACATGTTGGAACAAAGCGCGTGGCGGAACGGGTTAAAAAACCTCTTACAGGCCTCAAGGTGGTCAGCTATTATGGCTGTCTGCTGACCCGGCCGCCCCATGTCACCGGTGCTCCCCATCCTGAAAACCCCACCGATATGGATGATCTGCTGTCTGCCCTGGGGGCAACCGTGCTGGATTGGTCTTATAAAACCAGCTGCTGCGGTGCCGGCCATTCCTTGACCCGGCCGGATATTGTGCACAAATTAAGCGGCAGCCTGGTCAATCACGCCCACGCAGTGGGTGCGGATACCATCGCTGTGGCCTGTCCCCTGTGTCATTTGAACCTCGACGCCCGGCAGTTCCAGATGGATGTCACAGCCCCGATGCCCATCCTGTACTTTACGCAGCTTATGGCACTG
This sequence comes from uncultured Anaerolineales bacterium, assembly GCA_964539105.1. GTDB lineage: Bacteria > Chloroflexota > Anaerolineae > Anaerolineales > UBA11858 > B10-G9. Next base: position 13,173 of record CAZIFI010000041.1, read on the forward strand.
GCGCTGGATCTTCCCCCCAAAGCAGCAGCCCTGAAAAAGAATGTCGTTGACCCCTTCCCGCTCCTGCGGGAAAGGGATCTCCTGGACTCATCCTGAGAACGCGAGTCACAGGTTTTCAACCTCCACTAACAGTACGCTGGACTTGTGAGAGGCGTTATGACCCCGAAAGGTGACAACTACCAGGATTCAATCGAATATTTTGACACGGTCATCGATCGAGCCTGGCAGCGAATATCAGGGGCTTACGACGTCAGCGCACCGTGCCCATCCATCGAGTCCCTGTTCCGCAAGGTGGATATCACCTCCACAAGTGAGGCCGCGGAGGACGTGGTCACCAACATGCTTCTGGAAACGATTGAACATGTCGACCGCTACTCACCCTGGTACACCAAACCGGCCAGTGAATTTGGACTGACCTCAGTCTGGAACTGCCAGCAAAAATGCCACCAGTGGATATTGACCATGGAAGCTTACATTCGCTGGATCACTCTCATCCACAATTTGAAAAACGCCATTGGGAAAAACAGGGGCGTCCTGCAGGGTATTTTATTGGTCGATGAGTTGATGAATGACCATAAAGAAGATAAATGCGTCATCGCCCACTGCGGCTGTCAACCACCGCGCTATATCAAAATAAAATCCACCATGCTGGAAAAGGCTAACATTATTTGCGATGCCTGCCTGCAGCCCTTCATGTATTGACGGAGAACAGCATCCAGCGCTGACCACCCAAATATGTGGGACAACCCGTTATGATCACAGCCCATCGGTGAAGTAAAGAAGGAGAACAACATGCTTGTCAGAGATCGTATGACTCCCAATCCCATCTGCGGTTTTCCGGATATGCCTGTCACGGAAGCCCAGGAACTCATGCGCCAGGAAGGCATTCGCCATCTGCCCATCATCAATGAGAAAGGAAACCTGGTGGGGCTGATCACCCAGCGCTCCCTGCTCAGCGCGCTTCCTTCAGATGTCAGCAACTTCAGCCGCTTTGAGATCAGCTATACCCTGGCCAAGATCAAAGTCGATACGGTGATGGTGACCGACGTCGTCACCATTGAAGAAGACACGCCCATTGAGACCGCAGCCCGGGTCATGGCCGATGAACGGATTGGCTGCCTGCCGGTCAGCAACGGGAAAGAACTCTCGGGCATCATCACGGACAGCGACCTGTTCAACATCATGGTTTCCCTGCTGGGCTCGCGGCGCAGGGGGACGCGCGTTACCGTGCTCCAGCCCGATCGGGTTGGAGAGGTGGCAAAATTGACCAACGCCATCGCCGCTGAAGGGGGATATCTCTCAGTATGTGTGGGATATTACCCTGAAAACCTGCCCGAGGCCTGGGTGTCAGTCTGCAAGGTATTAAACCTGGATCAGGATCATCTTAAAAAGGTAATAAATTCATTAGAGGGCACCAAAGTTCTGGACATTCGAGAAATTTAGCGAGGACCACACATGGATCAAGATCGGACAAATCCGGAAGGGGCAGTGCTGGTGGTAGGCGGGGGCATCGGGGGCATGCGGGCCGCCATCGATCTCGCCGAAGCGGGATTGAAAGTCTATCTCATAGAACGGGATCCAGGCCTGGGTGGCCGTGTGGCCCAGCTGGGATTCATGTTCCCCACCCACGACTGCGTGCTGTGCCGCGGTACATCAGACCACGGTTACGGATGCACCCGGCCGGCAATTTCTCCTGCCTTTATGGATCACAACCGCCATCCCAACATTGAGGTCATGACCCGCACGGAGATGGTTGCCGCTGCGGGCCAGGCGGGGGATTTTCAGATCACCCTCGACCACCAGCCGCGTTATGTGGACCCGGACCGCTGTACCAACTGCGGGTTGTGCGCCATTTCATGCCCCCAGCGCATGCCCAGTGAATTTCAGGAATCCATGGTTACCCGTATGGCAATCCATAAAAGCGCCCCGCGGGCGCTGCCCAATACGTATTACATTGACAAAGGACCGTATTGTGAAGGCTGCCTGAAATGCCAAGAGGTCTGCCCCACCCAGGCCATCAAACTCGACGAACAGCCCCGCCAGGAAACCATCGCGGTTTCAGCCATCATCCTGGCCCTGGGATATCAGCTTACCGATCCCCACGAGCTGGCAGAGTTCGGATACGGCCGCTACCTGAATGTGGTTCACAGCATGCAGTACGAGCGTTACGTCAGCCGTTCCGGTCCCACGGAAGGACTTGTCCTGCGCCCATCCGACAATAAACCACCCCGGCGCATCGCCTGGCTGCAGTGCATCGGCTCCCGGGATCAGGACCACCCCTACTGTTCATCCATCTGCTGCATGTACGCCACCAAGGAAGCTGTGCTTGCCAAACAGCGCCTGGAGGACGTCCACTGCCAGGTCTTCATGATGGACGAACGGGCCTTCAACAAAGAATTCAACGCCTATTTTTACCAGGCCTGTGAAACCTACGGGGTGCAGTACACGCGCTGCCGGGTGTCGGAAATCAACCAGAATCCCGAAAACAAGAACCTGATCCTTTCCTACCCCGACCCGGAGAACGGGGACCAGATCACCCAGGAAGAGTTTGATATGGTGGTGCTGTCGGTCGGGGTGCGGCCGCCTGCTGGAGCTCAAGTTGTCTCCCAACAACTGGGGTTTGACCTCAACCAATACGGATTCTGCCAGACGGACAAATTTAACCCGCTGGAGACCAGCCAGCCCGGGATTTATGTGTGTGGGGCCTTTTCCACTCCGAAAGAAATTGCGGAAACGATCATTGACTCCGCCGGAGCAGCCGGTGATGTCATGCGGCTTTTCCATCAGCAGCTGGGGAAAACATCCTTCAGCCGGGAGTATCCCTTCCTGAGCAAAGGTAATTTCCCCCCTGAGAAAGATATCACAGGTCCGCCCCGCATCGGCGTATTTCTGTGCCGCTGCGCCCCGTCCATCGAAGGCACCGTGGATCTCGAGCGACTGGTGGAAAAAGTGCGCAGTTTCCCTAATGTGGTTCATGTGCAGGATATCGAATACGGCTGCTTTCCCGAGGGAACCGAGCGCCTAAAATCTGCAGTTCAAGGGATAGACCTCAATCGGGTTGTGGTTGCAGCCTGCAGCCACCGCACCCACGAATCCCTCTTTCAAAAAGTGGTCCGGGAGGCAGGGCTCAACACGTATCTGATGGAAATGGTCAACATCCGCGGTTTCGCTGCCTGGGTTCACATTCATGAACCCGAAAAGGCAACCCGGAAAGCTCTGGAGCTGATTCGCATTGCTGTGGCCCGTGCTAACCACCTGGAACCCATCCACAAATCCGCCGTCCCGCCCCATAAACGGGCTCTGGTCATCGGCGGCGGCGTGTCGGGTATGACGGCTGCTCTGGCCATCGCTGATTCCGGGTACGATGTGGAACTTGTGGAGCGGGACGAGGCCCTGGGAGGCAACCTGCACAAAGTGCAGTACCTGGTGGAGGGAGAAAATCCCCAGAAGCTGCTGCGGGATCTGGTCAACCGCGTCCGGGTTCATGAACGGGTCACGGTCCATACCCGGACCGAGGTGGTGCAGCACAACGGGCACATCGGCAGCTACCATGCCCGACTGCAAGACCGAAACGGGAGATTACACGATATATCCCACGGGGTGACCATCGTGGCCACGGGGGGGCAGGAAGCCCGTGTCAGGAAATATCACCTCGATGAACACCCCCGGGTCATCACGCAACTGGAACTGGAAGATGCCATCACCCATCATCCCGAGGAGATTGCGGATCTGGATACCCTGGTCATGATCCAATGCGTGCGGCCGGAAGGAGCCCAGTTCGAATACTGTTCCCGGATTTGCTGCACGAGCACCATTAAAAACGCCATCCGCATGAAAATTATCAATCCGGACTGCCAGGTCATTGTCCTGTACCGGGATATCATTACGTATGGGTTCCGCGAGCAGTATTACACCGAAGCCCGCAAGAAGGGGGTGATTTTTGTCCGCTATGATGACGTTGAACCCCGCGTCGAAAACATCCATGGTTCCCTGCGCATTCAGGTCCAGGAACCCATGTTGGATCGACCCATGATCATCGACCCCGACATGCTGGTGCTGAGCACATCTATCATTCCCTCCCGGGGCACACAAGAACTGGCAGAGATGCTGGATGTTCCCCTGTCCCATGAAGGTTTTTTCCTGGAAGCCCACATAAAGATGCGGCCCATGGATTTCATGGAAGAAGGGATTTTTATGTGCGGCATCGCCCACTACCCGAAGTTCATCGAAGAGAGCATCAGCCAGGCGCTGGCCACCGCCGGGCGGGCCACTACAATTCTCTCCAAACAGCCTTTTTACTTCGGCGGCACGGTGGCCCAGGTTGATCCTGAACTGTGCGTGGGCTGCTTGACCTGTGTTCGCACCTGCCCTTTCCACATTCCTGAAATCAATCCCCAGGAACAGGGCGTGGGTGATCTGAAAGGCGCGGCAACCATAGAACCCACCCTGTGCCACGGGTGCGGAACCTGCACCGCCGAGTGTCCCGCCAATGCCATCCAGCTATTAAATTACACAGACCGCCAAATCATGGTGCCTGACGATCCCGTTCTCGGGAAATGGACTGAGGTATGACACAACAACCAGCCTTCGAACCTGAAATTACCGCCTTCATGTGCATTTACTGCGGATATATGGCTGCCGATACTGCCAGTGCCCTGCGCATCCAGTACCCTGCCAACGTCAAGCTCGTCAAGCTGCCCTGCACCGGAAAGACAGATATGCGCTACATTCTCAAAGCTTTCGAAGACGGGGCAGACGGCGTGTATATTGTGGCCTGCCCCATGGGCAACTGTCACCACGTGCGGGGCAATGTGCGGGGACTGGCCCGGGTGGAGCGCACCAGGCAATTGCTGGAAGAGATCGGATTGAACAGCGACCGCCTGAACATGTATTTCATGTCCGGAGGACAGGGAAATGCCTTCGCGGATGCCGCCCGGGAGATGACAGACCGCATCCGGAAATTAGGTCCCAATCCCCTCAAGAACGGCCTTCCAGCAGGCTGAGCAGACAATCGGCTCAACAGGGAACCATAACCCAACCCTCACAGGCTTATTGTTACACAAATCCAGAATGTTGAGGGTGCTTTCTATCATC
>CAZIFI010000042.1:0-15762 GCA_964539105.1 uncultured Anaerolineales bacterium
CAGTTCGTTATACCCGAATTTCTGTAGGCGTTTTTCGACTTCTTGAACTGCCAGCCCTTCCTCCCGGCTGACACCCAATTTATCCAGCACATCTTTCTGATCCAGGGCATGCCAGGATTCTACGTCTTGAATCTGAGATATATCTTGATTACGGTCACTCATTTTATTCACTCCACACGATCACAATGAATGAAAAATTTCATTTATCATTTCAAATTATCAGGGAATTGCCCGCCTCACTCCACAGGAGTCCCCGTCGGGGCCTGCCCCCCCGGCACCTCAGAGAACAAGAACCAATCCGGAACGGTCCTTAACCGGTCCGCGGGGTTAAACAGCGGACCAATTCGCACCCCGTTGACATCTTCAGAAACCCCGTAGGTATACACCGGATAGAACAGCGGCAAAGCCGGCATTTGATCCACAAATCGCACCTGAAAATTTCGATACAGGCGGGTTCTCTCCTGTCTTTCGTTGGGATCAAAAACAATCCGCGCTTGCTCCAGATATTCGCTGGCCTGCCGGTCATTCCACATGGAATAATTCTGGCCTCCGGTGGTTTGAGACTGATGCCAGAAAGGATACGGGTCAGGATCCGGGGAATTCGAAAAGTTGAAATCGACCAGGGCTGCCTGGTAATCCCGATTTTCCAGATGTTCGTTAATCAGCTCATCATACGGCACCGATTGCAGCTCAACAGCAAACCCTAAATCAGTCCAGTTGTCTTGAATCGCCTCAGCCAGGCCACGATGGCGCTCGTCATCGGGATGAAGCAGGTTGACCTCCAAGCGCACATCCTCCTCGTTGACCCGCACATCCCCCCCCTCAGCCGGGATAGTATATCCCAGTTCACGGATTTTTTCCACGGCCTGTTCCGGATCATAAGAATATCGTGTAATCCCCTCGTGGTAGGCCCACGTGCGGGGAAAAATCGGGCCATCAGCAATCACAGCCTGACCGTTGAGTAGGTGATCAATTATCCACTGCCGGTTGAGTCCCTGAATTAGCGCACGGCGCATCTCTACATTTTCAAAAAAAGGCACTTCAGGATTATCCAGGTTAAGGAGAACCATGGACATCTCCGGTAAACGACTTGAATAGATGTTCAGGCTGGGGTCATTCATGGCCTGGGGTAATATCTCATCCGTAACGCGGGCGATGCCCAATACCTCATCAGATTGATATGCCTCCCAGGCGTCCTGAGGAGCATCGTATATGCGGAAAATAAATTCATCCAGAAATGGTTCTTTCCCGTAATAATCCTCGTACTTTTTTAAAACAACGCCGGCAATCTGATCTCCGTCACCCTGGAATCGATCGAACTGGTACGGACCTGTTCCAATCGGATCGAGATTATAATCCGCGTCGACCAGTTCTGCCGGCGGGATATCAGCCAGGATGTGGGCAGGTAAAATACCGAATTCAAGATAATCTAAAAAGGGCGCAAATGGCTCCGGGAGCCGGAATTGGAGCGTTTCTTCATCCAGAGCTTCAACCTCAATCTTCGACCAGAATTCCTGAATATCCGCCGAAGTCGGAAAATCCTCATCCTGCAGCAAACCCACCGTAAAGACTACATCCTCACTGGTCACCGGCTGGCCATCATGCCAGGTGGCATCCTTTTTCAAAGAAAAATTATACACCTCACCGTTTTTAGAGATGCCCCAGGAATGTGCCAGACCAGGCTGGGGATAGCCTTCGCTGTCGAATTGAATTAATCCTGTAAATAGCAGGCTGGAAATATCCTGATCTACCTGGTTCTTAGTGTAGCTAGCCAGGAGGGGATTCAACCGCTGGAGTGAACCTACGACACCTTCCTGGTATACACCACCGCCAACCGGTTCAGGGGGTTCAACCACCACCGGTTCTGCTTGCTGACCCCACAGCACGACCGCGACCACAATCAAGGCCAGAAGTATGATTAACAGCTGCCAGCGCAGCCTCTTGAACAGTTCCATGATCCGTTATCCCGGAGGAATCAACAAGTATATTCCACCTGTTGACACATATAACCGGAAAATATGGGAGCCCATATTTTCCGGTTCAAGACAGCAAACTTCTATTCACAGAATTATAATATATGAACCGTCAACTGGAGACAATGACCGTAGCGATTGCCAAACCAAAGAAAAGAACACTCAAGCCGATGGTCACCTGGAAGAGCGTTTTTTCAACGCCACGCCGCGCCGAGAACACACCACCTGCATCTGCACCGGTCAACCCCCCCAATCCGGCACCCTTACTTTGTAGAATAACACTGGCAATCAACGCGATTGATGTTATGATCAAACCGATGTCAAGATACGTTTCCACGCTTATCCTCCTCATTAATCCATGGAAAAGGATCAGTTTCACACTACAATCCCGTTCCCGGCAATGCACATAATTCTTCAAGCACGGGGATTATACCGTGTCCCTATATGGGAAGTCAAGCGGTGACCGCTGTGGACATCCCCATCGTCAGGTAATACGACACTCGATCCCACACCAGGATTACCCTCTTTTAACCATGAATGAAATCACTGTAAATTTGCACATGCACACCGTTTATTCTGACGGCACCGGAACGCACCAGGACCTGATCCAGGCCGCCCTGGATGCCGGGATTGATGTCATCATTGCCACTGATCATAATGTGCTGGTGAAGGACATGGAAGGATATACTCGCAGAGGACAAAATCGGGTCCTGCTGTTGATTGGCGAGGAGATTCACGATCGAACGCGCTCACCGCAAAAGAACCACCTGCTGGTATTTGGCGTCAAGGAAGAAATGGCTGCTCACGCCCAGGATCCCCAGCACCTGATTGATGCCGTGCAGCACAGCGGCGGACTGTCCTTTATCGCTCATCCCGTTGACCCCGCAGCCCCGGCTGTGGACCAGCCGGATATCTCCTGGGTTGACTGGGACGTGCACGGATACACAGGCCTGGAAGTGTGGAACGCGTTCTCGGAATTCAAATCCCTCATAAAAAGTAAATGGCACGCCTTGTTTTACGCTTATTTTCCAAATCGCATCGCCCGGGGCCCCCTGCAAACTACACTGCAACGCTGGGATCAGCTCACAACAGGCGGTGACAGAGTGGTCGGTGTGGGGGGATCGGATGCCCACGCGCTGGACGCCAGCATGGGCCCCCTGAAACGGACGATTTTCCCTTACCGATTCCACTTTCAAGGCGTGAACACCCATTTGCTCATACCCCAGGCGCTGCATGGTAAGATGGGTGATGACAAAAGGATGATCTGGGAAGCCCTTCGACAGGGACATGCCTTTATTGGAAATGACCGACCGGCTTCCACAAAGGGCTTCCGGTTTAAGGCTGACGGGAAACATCAAACTGTTATCATGGGTGACAGGATCGACGGCAAATCCGGCGTCACCCTACAAATCTCGCTCCCCCGGCGGGCTGAATGCCGGTTAATTAAAGACGGCAAACGCCTGAAAACGTGGCGGAAGCGGGAGATCTGTTCCCATACCACTGCGGAAGCCGGTGTATACCGCGTGGAGGCGTACCTGACCTATCAAGGCAGAAAACGCGGCTGGATTTTCAGCAACCCAATCTATATTCGATAATCCATCAATTCTATGACTTTTAATCTGAAAGCCCCCTTCGAGCCGACAGGCGACCAGCCCAAGGCCATTGAAAAATTGGTCACGGGAGTTAAAAACGACCGCCAACATCAGGTTTTGCTCGGTGCCACGGGCACGGGTAAAACGTACACAATTGCCAATGTCATTGAACGCGTGCAAATGCCCGCTCTGGTCATCGCTCACAATAAAACCCTGGCAGCACAGTTGTATGCAGAATTTAAATCTTTCTTCCCAGATAACGCAGTGGAATATTTTGTCAGCTATTATGACTATTACCAGCCGGAAGCATACGTTCCCCACCAGGACTTATATATCGAGAAAGATACGGATATCAACGAGGAAATCGACCGGCTGCGGCTGGCTGCCACCACAGCGTTAATGTCCCGCAAGGATGTCATCATCGTCGCTTCTGTGTCCTGCATCTACGGTCTGGGCAGCCCAGAGGCTTACGGAAGTGTGGTTATTGACCTCCACGTGGGCGAAATCTACCGCCGCAATGCCTTGCTGCGGCAGCTGATTGAAAGTCAGTATGAGCGAAATGAATTGGATTTGAAACCGGGCACGTTCCGTGTCAGGGGAGATACCCTAGAAATCGCACCTGCCTATGAAGACGATTTTTTGTACCGCATCTCCTTTTTCGGAGACGAGGTGGAAGGAATCAACCGCATTCACCGGGTGACCGGAGAGATCCAGGAATCCCTGCAAGAAATCAATATTTACCCCGCCAAACACTACATCACTGAAGAAGAAAAACTGCAACGGGCCATCCAGGGTATCCAACGGGAGCTGCAGGATCAACTTTCATATCTCCGATCGGAAGGAAAACTTCTGGAAGCGCAGCGCATAGAACAGCGCACAAACTATGACCTGGAAATGCTCCGTGAGGTAGGATACTGCTCCGGGATCGAGAACTATTCCCGCCATCTGGACCAACGCCCTCCGGGTTCCCCGCCCTGGACGTTGATGGATTATCTGCCCCAGGAATACCTGTTAATTATCGATGAATCCCACATGACCATCCCCCAGATCCGGGGCATGTTCAACGGGGACCGGTCCCGGAAAGCGACGCTGGTGGAACACGGCTTCCGGCTGCCTTCCGCCCTGGACAACCGCCCCCTGAAATTTGATGAGTTCGAAAAGAAAATGGGATATACCATTTATACTTCCGCCACCCCGGGCCCGTACGAGCTTGAAAAAGCACCACAGGTGATCGACCAGGTCATCCGCCCTACCGGACTGGTCGATCCCAAAATCGATGTCAAACCTATAGAAGGTCAGGTGGATGATCTGATCGGGGAAATCAACCAGCGCGTAGATCGGGGTGAGCGGGTGCTTGTGACCACCCTCACCAAACGCATGGCGGAGGATCTGTCTGACTACCTGCGGGAGACCGGCATCAACGTCCATTACCTGCACTCTGAAATTGACACCATCGAGCGGGTCAGCATATTACGGGATCTGCGCCTGGGGGTTTATGATGTCGTGGTCGGAATCAACCTGCTGCGCGAAGGCCTGGACCTGCCGGAGGTTTCCCTGGTGGCCATCCTCGACGCCGATAAAGCAGGCTTTTTACGCTCGGACACAGCCCTGATCCAGACCATCGGTCGGGCCGCCCGACACGTGCACGGCAAGGTGATTATGTACGCTGACAAGATCACCCCGGCCATGGAAAATGCCATTGATGAAACCAACCGGCGCCGGGAGATTCAGATCGAATACAATGAGGAACACGACATTGAACCCGCCAGCATTAAAAAGTCCATCAGCGACATCACCGACCGCGTTCCAGCCCGGGCCATCGCAGAGGAGGGGGAAGAGTACGACCCGAAACAAATCAAAGAAATCCCCCAGCAGGAGCTGGAAAACATCATCCAGGACCTCAAAGAACAAATGCAGGAAGCAGCAGATAATCTGGAATTTGAAAGAGCGGCTGCCCTGCGAGACCAGATTTTTGAACTCCGCGAAGTGCTGGCCATGAAAAGCGACATGAAACCCTGGGAAAAAATCCAGCTGCTTGCCGGGGATTAGATTTCAGAATCTCCTGTTTTCCCCCTTCCTGAACCCCTTCTGTCAGTCCTGCCGCCGCTGAAAATATTTGATCGTGAAGGGGTGATCGTTGTCTTCGTTTTGCTCATATCGGGTCTGTGAGATCAGCTCCCAGGATGATAGGTCAAAGGCGGGAAAATGAGTATCTGCATCGCTCCGGGTGTGAACCCTGGTCAGATACAACCTGTCGGCATCAGCCAGAGCTTGTTCAAATACAGAAGCCCCACCGATCACAAAAACTTCGTCTTCCCCCCTCGATTCCGCATACTCATATGCCTGGGAAAGGGAATGAGCCACCATACACCCCTCAGCCTGAAATTCCGGGTTCCGGGTCAAGACAATCATCGTCCTTCCAGGGAGCGGTTCACCGATAGATTGATACGTTTTTCGGCCCATAATTAAATGGTGACCCATCGTAATCCGCTTGAAGTGCTTCAGGTCCCGGGACAAATGCCAGGGAAGCTCATTATCCACTCCAATCCCCCGTTCTTCATCCATGGCCACAATCAAAGAAATGATCATACAGAAATGGGAGCCTTAATATGAGGGTGAGCTTGATAATCCCGTACCTGAAAATCTTCATATTGGAAATCAAATATGGATTGGACTTCAGGGTTGATTTTCATGGTCGGAAGGGGATACGGATCCCGCTGCAACTGCTGTTCGGCCTGTTCAAGATGGTTCAAATACAGGTGGGCATCCCCCAGGGTGTGCACAAACTCCCCTGCCTCCAGGCCGCAAACCTGGGCCATCATGCGGGTCAATAAAGAATAGGATGCGATATTGAAGGGCACACCCAAAAACACATCCGCCGACCGCTGGTATAGCTGGCAGGATAACCTGCCTTCCGCCACATAGAACTGAAACAACAGATGGCAGGGCGGGAGGGCCATCTTCTCCAGCTCTCCCACATTCCAGGCGCTGACGATAATCCGTCTCGAATCCGGATTGGTTTTGATCTGTTCCAAAGCGCGGCTGAGTTGATCGACCACCTCCCCTTCAGCCGTTTTCCAAGACCGCCATTGAGCGCCGTAAACAGGACCCAATTCTCCGTGTTCATCTGCCCACTCATCCCAAATGCTGACCCCGTGATCCTGAAGATACGCGACATTGGTTTCGCCCCGGATGAACCACAGCAATTCATAAATAATGGATTTCAGGTGCACCTTTTTTGTGGTCATCAAGGGAAAACTCTGCCCCAGATCAAACCTCATTTGATATCCGAATATGGACCGGGTTCCTGTTCCAGTCCGATCCTCCTTTTTTACTCCCTGATCAAGGATATGGCTGAGCAAATTCAGATACTGGCGCATATCAACCTCACAACGAATAACATTAGAACTACGAGCCCCTTGCTTAGAATGCTACCACAAAAAGACCCAACCCTGCGGGGGATGGTCAAAGGCTGTGTGAACTCACCCACCATGGAATGATCAATATCCACCATTCTGACCGCGTGAAAGGGAGGTCAGATTATCACCGGGAAACCGCCCCGCTACCCTTTCACATCCTGGACACCGGCGAAGAGGTGCGGGTCGCCGGTTTCAAGGCCCCGCCGGATCAGATTCCGGAGACGTTTTCCGGTCTGCATAGGTCAACCTTTCACAGGAAAAATGCGAGCTCGAAAAAACTCGCGATGACGCCACCTTGAATGTGGAAATCGGAAAGTTGATCAACCCGTAGGTGAAAATTAATACATACCTTACTACTATCGAAATCAATTTCCCAGGATGAACAAAACCCCTTTTAAACTTCTATTTCCGGGAAGGGCTGGTCTCACAATTCCAGGTATTCCATCATCAGCCCAGCGATGGCCAACAACACTCCCAGCAGATTGGCAGGGACCAGCGCCTCACGAAAAAATGCGTGTCCCGGAGGTTAGAGAATGATAGAAACGGAAGAATTGACGGCCAGGGCTAGAAGACTGATCTCCCACCCGCTGCGATAGGTAAACAAAAAGTTGGCCTCTAATCCCCGCATAGCCAGACCCAAAGCAAATCTGGCCCAATTCGGGGATGGAATATTCGTCACCAGCCTCTCTTAAAGATGAAATACACAGAACAAACCCGGGCACAGAAGTGCCGCCACGCTGTAGGTGACACAAAGGGAAGCAGCCGGATTGATTTTAATGTCAGATGACAAAACACATTTGCAAAGATTGCTGACAAAATAGGGGTCAAACCATGCTTCTAGTATGGGACAAAAGGGGACTTGATGGGCGTTGAGGGGAGCTGATTACAACTCGATCTTTAAACCAATTCCCGGATCAAGCGCTGTTTCATCTTCCACAGGTTTTCTGTGAGGGAAATATGATATATATGGGGATTCATGAGCCGCTGCACACCGGGATCCAACCTGGAGAGATCACGCTGCCGCTGCTCCCTGATTTCTTCCAGGGTGGGCATATCGATTTTCACTTCCCCTTCTGCCCAAACTTCCTTCAGGAGGGGCTCCATGCTTCTGATCTCATCGCGATGCAGGCTGCGGAATGTAGCGGGTTCTGACGGGTGATGCAGAGTTAACTCCTGAACCTGGCGCGGATCCTCTTCATTCAGGCTGAGGATGTCCGCTGTGGCCATCCCCCGTTCATCAAAGGCGCGCCACACACGCTTATTCCCTGGATTAGGCACTTTGGCGAGATTTTCAGAAATCTTGATGGCGGGGACCCATTCAGAATTTTCTCGGAGCGCTACCAATTTATAAACCCCATCCAGAGCCGCATGCCCTTCCGAGGTGATCAACCTTGTCCCCACGCCATAAACCAGGGAATCCAACACCCGATCAGGATAAACATCACAGCTTTCAGCCTCCTGTTTGATCTGGGTAATGATTTGCCATAACACAAGTTCGTCCAGTTGATTGGAGAGGACGATGATGGTGTCCTCAAATCCTGCTTCATCCAGCATCTTTCGAGCCTGAATGCTGAGATAAGCCAGGTCCCCGGAATCTAAACGGACACCCACCGGTTGATGACCTTGTTCCTCCAGCTCCTCAAAGACCCGGATGGCATTCGGAATTCCGCTCTCTAACGTGTCTACCGTATCCACCAGCAATAAACAGTCGTCGGGATATACATCCGCATAGGCCCGGAAGGCATCTAATTCATTCCCGCCCAGCGCCATATACACCTGGACCATGCTGTGAGCATGGGTCCCTTTTGGCTCATACCCCAGGACATGTGATGCGCCCACATTGGATGAGTAGTCTGCCCCACCGATTAACGCCCCCCGCGTTCCGGCATTGGCCCCCTTTTCCGGTCCCCTCCGTAATCCAAACTCCAACAGCAAGCGGCCGCCCCCACTGTGGCGAATGCGGGCTGCTTTCGTGGCGATCAAGGTCTGATAGTTCAGGTGATTCAAAAGGGATGTTTCCAGAATCTGAGCCCACGCCAAAGGCCCCTGGACCACTGTGAGTGGTACGTTGGGGTGAACAACGCGTCCTTCAGGGATGGCTTTCATGGTCAAAGAATCAAAGGGAGGGGAAGTTTTCAGCCACGTTAAAAAATCTTCCCCAAAGATAGGCTCCCCTTGACTCCCTGTCTGCTGCCGGAGGTAATCCAGTTCTTGCTCACGGACCGTAAGTTCTGACATCCAATCCAACAGCCAATCCAATCCTGCGTTGATACAATACCCGGCTTTATGCTGACCATAATCGGGATAGCTGCGGAAAAAATGATCAAATTGAGCCATTTTTCCATGCAGACCCTGTCGGTAGTAGAGTTGAGCCATGGTCAACTGATACTGGTCCGTCAATAAAATACCCTCTGCCACGGATCTCTCGTTTGCGTTCATAATGTCCCTCTCACGATCATGTCCCCGATTAATTGCTGAGATCAAATCCAAAAACTCACCTTCGTCTATCATATCACATCCTTCAGGCACAGGAACCGCTCCCCAGCAGCGTCCCCACCTGTGTTAAAATTTTTTCAACCACAGCAGTGAGATCAGAACGGGAAAGGGATAAGGAGAAAGCATGCCAACCAATAACATTACGCGATTGTTGGACAGCCGGGATATCAACTACACAGCCTATGAACTCCCTGACCATATCCGGAGTGCCATAGACACCGCCCAATTTTTGGAGGTTCCGCTTTCCCTGATTTACAAAAGTATCGTTGTGGAACGGAAAGGCAGGGGTCGGTTGATCCTGGCTGTTGTCCCGGGAGACAGGGAGGTAGATACCCGGGCTCTGGCACAAGCAGCTGGTGCCAAAAAAGTGACCCTGACCACCCGGAAGAAAGCGGAACAGGAGACGGGACTAAAAGCAGGCGGGATTTCTCCCCTGGCATTAATCAACAAGGGTTTTGACATCTACCTTGATGTTGAGTCAAAAAAACACCCGGAAATTCATGTTTCCGGGGGGGAGTTGGGACTCAATATTCGCTTGCCTGTGGAGGATCTTATTCATCTTACCGGGGCTGAACTGGCACCCATCAGCCAATCGATATAGGGGCAATCCAAACCAAAAGCCTCCGGGGGTTTACCATTCCCCGGAGGCGTCAAGCCTGCGATCAGTATTCTCCCACTTTTTCACCATTCACGAAAAAAGTGTATCCCTGTTCCCCAAAAGTCCCCACTGGAATGTTCTCTTCAAATGGTTCCAAAACCTGGGGGCAAACCTCTTCCGGGTGAACGACGGAATACACCTCGATGTATATTTCACCCTCCTCATTTGCAGCAGGAATTTTTACCCGCAGTTGATGGCAGGGTGTGGACAGATTACCTGCAATATGCAGGGAGATCTGCACCGGGTAACTTTCCATGATCATCAATTCCTGCTGATCGAGTTCAAGATCCCGGCGTTCCAGGTCCTCATCCCCATCAGCTGGAGGTGAGAACGGATTTTTTTCATCTTCCCCGGAAGGCTGGGAAGGATCAGCAGGAGCTGTGGCAGGATCCTGGGGAGACTCAGCCGGTGTTTGAGGGGCACAAGCCGTGACGACCAAACCCATGATCACGAGGTAAACCACCATTTTTATCCAATCATATTTGATATTCATATCCTAACCTCCGAAATTTAACTACTTGTTCATTGGTTAAGACGAATACCGATCGGAAAAAGTTCCCTTACCCCTTGACCACAGCCAATGGCGTCAACAGGGCCACTTTGGACGCAATCCCTGCATCCGACACGGCATTTACAACGGCATCCACATCTTTATATGCCAGGGGAGCCTCTTCGGCCAGACCGGCCATAGACTTGGCGCGCACCTTGATCCCGCCTTTTTCCAGCTCTTCTTTCAGGTCCTCGCCCCACACCTCACGTTTGGCCTGGGTGCGGCTCATGGTCCTACCGGCACCATGACATGTTGAGCCAAAGGAACGCTCCATACTTTCAGCTGTTCCTTTCAAAACCCAGGAAGCCGTTCCCATGCTGCCCGGAACCAGGACAGGCTGGCCGATGCGCTTGTATTCAGGCGGCAAATCCTCCGACCCGGGCCCGAAGGAGCGTGTCGCCCCCTTACGGTGTACACACACCTTCATGGTTTCCCCATCAACGACATGCGTTTCTACTTTCCCCATGTTGTGGGCCACATCATAAACCTGATGCAAATGCCAGTCCTTCACCTTCCCGGCCAGGACATTTTCAAATCCCCGCCGTGCGTAATGAGCCAAGACCTGGCGGTTTGTGAACGCAAAATTAGCCGCCGCACGCATCGCTGCCAGATAATCCTTTCCTTCTGGAGAATTCATCGGCGCGCAGACCAACTCGCGATCTGGCAGTTTGATCCCGTAACGGTCAATTGCACTTTGGAAGCTCTGCACATAATCCGTACACACCTGGTGCCCGAATCCCCGGGAGCCGGTATGGATCTGCAGGGCTATATTCCCTTCCCGCAAACCCATGACCTGTGCGGCATCCTCATCGTATACTTTGGCAATCAGATCCACTTCCAAGAAATGGTTTCCGGAACCCAGCGTGCCCACCTGGCTCCTGCCCCTGTTTAAGGCTCGCTGGCTGACCTTGTCCGGATCCGCACCTTCCAACCTGCCCCCCTCCTCGGTGCGCCGGACATCTTGAGCCGTAGCAAAACCTTCTTTTTCTGCCCATCGGCTGCCTTCCCGGAGCATGTGACGCATCTCATCATGATCCAGATTTAGATGTCCGCTGACTCCGACACCACTGGGGCACAAGCGCTGCAGTTCCGTCGCCAGGTCACTCAAGTGCGGTTTCGCCTCTTCATGGGTAAGATCTGCGCTCAGCAGACGCACACCGCAGTTGATATCGTACCCGATTGCCCCAGGTGAAATCACCCCATCAGGATAACGGGTTGCTGCTACACCTCCGATGGGAAAACCGTAACCCTGATGCATATCCGGCATGACAATCACGTTTCCTACCAGCCCGGGCAAGCACGCCGTATTCACGGCCTGGTCAAGCGACTTATCACGGGTTACTTCTTCGATCAACTCTTCGGAAGCGATGATCCTTACAGAAACCTGCATATCATCACGGTAACTCTTGGGAATTTCCCACTCGTTTTTTCCAATACGATTAAGATCTGTCAGATCCACCATAGTTACACCTCATCTCTCCCATATTTGATTAGACATCAAACACGACATTCACAACAAAACCAGTTTCCTGTTGTTTGATGTTCAGGTTATGAAAGGTGACTGCCTTGATATCACGGCCCAAACCGGCAATCTGCAAGCCCTCCAGTTGGGCCTGGAGTGAATCATCATCTTCAAAATCGAGAGCAAATCGATTAAACATCAATTGTTCTGTCTCAAGATAAAAGAGCAGTTCACTCAAAAAAGCAACCAACAAACTTTCTAGATCATGTTCGCTGAGTAGAAAAGAATGTGAAACCGTTTCCTCCACCTGTTCTTTTTCGCGAATTTGGGATAAATGATACATCCCCTGCGCCGCTTTTTTGAACAGCGAGGCTTTATTTTTCCCCCACACCTCAATTTCTACATCAGCCGTGTGATCTACCTCGTGAAATCCGGATTCTTCTTTACTCATATCTATTTACAGTATAACAAAGCCCAGCAGTATAAACGCAAAAATGGATACATATTCCGATCTATCTCCTCCCCCGATTTCTAACGCTTATCGGTCTCCTTCCCTTTGACACCTGTACCATGTGCTATCTATCTCTTGTCCTTTCATCACGCTTCTTCTATAATCCGGATCGAAGGAAGATAACACAACACTCAATCTGTATGGGTTCTACCGTCAGCACCTAAATACCACAGGTAGGAGTTAAAGCAGCCATGGATTCACCTCCCCTTTTTGCCGTCATTGGCGGTTCAGGTCTGTACGAAATTTCGGGATTATCGGATACCCAGGAACATGATGTCAATACCCCGTTTGGCTCCCCCAGTGCGCCGATTCTGACCGGATCCTTGCATGGTCAGACCGTCGCTTTTCTATCCCGTCACGGCCGAGGCCATTACCTCAGCCCGAGTGATGTCAACTACCGGGCCAATATTTACGCCCTGAAGCACATAGGAGTTGAACGGGTGATCAGTGTCAATGCCTGCGGTTCACTGCGGGAGGATTTCAAACCGGGGGAAATCGTCATCCCCGATCAGTTATTTGATCACACCAAGAACCGTAAGTATACATTCTTCGAAGAGGGTTTAGTGGCCCATATCGGCACGGCGGACCCCTTTTGCAGCGACCTGTCCGGCCATCTCATTGAAGCGGTAGAATCCACCGGAATTACCGTCCATCCCAAGGGTGCTTTCATTACCATTGAGGGACCCCGTTTCTCAACACGGGTTGAATCAAACACATTCCGGACCTGGGGCATGTCCATCATTGGCATGACCACAGCCCCTGAGGCATTTCTGGCCCGCGAAGCTGAACTTTGTTATGCCTCCGTGGCACACATCACGGATTACGACGTGTGGCACACCAGTGAGGAACCGGTTACAGTTGAAAAGGTGATGGAAATTATCAACCATAACACAGACGCCGTGAAACAAGCCATCCGTTATTTGGCCCGCAACCCCTTTCCAGATCCTCGTCCCTGTACCTGTTCCGAGGCTCTCCAAAACGCGATCATCACTGAACCCGATGCCATCCCGGAAAACACAAGAAAAAAGCTGGAACTACTGGTCAAAAAATACCTATAAGCGAGGTAATCATGCCTGAATTAACCATTCCCCTCTCCCCCGAGGATATCCAGTCTCTCCACACCGGCGATACCGTCACTTTGACCGGCGTGATTGCCACCGGACGGGACGCTGTTCACAGCTGGCTGGTGGAAACATTCATCGACAAAACCCGGGAACCAAGCGGGGATGACATGGAAGTATATCAAGCTATCCAACCCATTCTAAATGAAAGTGCTATTTATCATTGTGGTCCTGTTGTTTCCGGCCTGGAAAGCGGTGAGTATAAATTTGTCGCTGCAGGACCAACCACCAGCATCCGGGAAGAACCCTATCAAAGCAAGGTCATTCACCACTTTAATCTGCGGGGCGTGATCGGGAAAGGCGGGATGGGGCCCAAAACCCTGGCTGCCTGTCAGGAGGCTCCTGCAGCTTACTTTCATGCTATGGGGGGAGCCGCGACCCTGATCGCACAATCCGTTGAGGAAGTGATCGATGTTTATAAGCTCGATTTTGGGGTTCCGGAAGCCATCTGGGTCCTGCGGGTCAAGCAGTTCCCGGTTGTGGTCAGCATGGATGCCCACGGGAACAGCATCCATGAGGAGGTAGAACAGGCCTCCACAAAGGCCTTCCAAGAACTGATAGCCAAATCATAAGTCATTCAACAGCTGTGACAATTTTTAAATAGAGATGTGGGGTTCCGCCGCATCTCTTTTTATTTCCAAGGATCCTTCCCCCTGGTCGGGACATTTCATTTTTATTAGGAACCTGGGTTCAGATCAAGGTCCTAAACCCCCCGCATTACGAAATTGCAATCAGCCCAGGTACCCATCGTAAGGTATGATTGTATAAGAGATGTGGATAGCAGCCATTCCTTCTGCTACGCTTGTGTGACTCACTTTACAGGGTAGGCAATGTCAACCGAAGAAAAACGATTACTGGAAAAAGCAAAGCGGTTTGATAGGGAGGCCCTTGGTGTCATCTATGACAGATACAGTGACAAACTGTTTGCCTACGCTGTGAGAAGAATCGGGAACGCCCAGCAGGCGGAAGATATGGTGGCGGAAACCTTCTCAAGATTTTTGGAAGCCCTGGAACATGGCGGGGGACCAGACGACCATCTTCAGGCCTATTTATATCGCATCACCCACAATCTGATAACAGATCATTACCGCAGAAGCCCTCCTCCGCCTCTCGAGTTGGATGAAGATCGTTACCACGAGGATTTTAACCAGCCCTCAAAATTACTGTCCAACCAGTTAAAGGCAGAAAAGCTTCGCCGCGCGATCCAGCATCTAACACCCGGGCAACAACAGGTTATCCTGTTGAAATTTGTGGAAGGCTTCAGCAACCAGGAAATCGCGCAAACCATGAAAAAATCTGTCGGTGCGGTCAAGTCCCAACAGCACCGGGCCCTGGCGTCTTTGGAAAGGATATTGAATGATGAGGAAGATTCATCATGACTGAAGAGAACAATACCCTTAACCTGAAAGAATACATTGAGGCCCTGAACGAGACTGCCCCGGAGCGGGATGCCCGGGATGCAGCCCAGGGTAGGGCTGCTTTTCTGGCCCAGGCGGAAAAACGACAGGCCGCCGATCATCCCGGCTGGTTCGCCTGGATCTCGGAAGGGTTCCATTCTTTATTCTCCCAGGCCATCCAACAACGCACGAATGCCATCGCCAGCCTGCTGATCGCTGTCATCCTTGCCTCAGGCATCGTGGGGGGAACAGTGTATGCTGCTCAAGACAGCCTGCCTGACCAGACTCTGTACGCTGTGAAAATATTTACGGAAGACGTACGATTGAGATATGCAGCCCAACCCGGACAGAAAATTCAGCTCCTTGAATTATTCTCGCTCCGCCGGGTGGAAGAACTCTCTGCGCTTTCCAAACAGGGGCAGGAAATCCCCTCCAGCACTTTATTCCGTATGGAGCAGCACACTGACACCCTGCTCCAATTGAGTGCCGCACAGGAAGAAAACGAGCTCCCCCGAACCCTGCTCCGGGTACGAAATGTGCTCCAGTCCCAAGAAAAAACCCTGGAGCGGCTGGCTCACTCCGA
>CAZIFI010000042.1:15862-18043 GCA_964539105.1 uncultured Anaerolineales bacterium
GGACAACATTAAAATTTTGTAATCTAAGGGAGATACCCGTAACGATTCCGGAAATTTTGCGTCATATAGGGTGAAGGAAGTCGAAAAAAAGGCACAGAATACGCCAGAACAGAGACGAAAATGACACCCCAAGACGCAAAATCCCCGTTAGATGAATATTTCCAAGCTCTGAAAGAGGCTCAACCAGAGCGTGATCCCCTCTCCGGAGCCCGGGGTAGAGCGGCATTTCTGGCCCAATTGGACCAGCGACAGAACGAAGAGAAAGCCGGTTGGTTCACAAAAATCCAGGAAACATTCGCCTCTCTATCATTCCAGCCCAGCCGCCGGTGGACTGCTGTGGCGGCCAGTGTACTCCTTGCCCTCATCCTCACCTTTGGTGCTGTGGGGGGAACAGTGTATGCCTCCCAGGACAGCCTGCCCAACCAGGCATTATACGGTGTGAAAATATTTGCGGAAGATGTCCGTTTGAGTCTGGCAAACCAACCCCAGGAAAAAATCAGCCTCCTGGAAAAGTTTTCCCAGCGACGAATAGAAGAATTACAGGGTTCATCGGAACAGGGATATGAACTTCCCCAGCAGACCCTGTTGCGTCTTGAACAGCACACGGAGACCATGTTTGAGTTGGCTGCAGAACAAGATGAACAGGATATCAGCCAATCCCTTAGGCAAATCCGGTCTATGCTACAGGTCCATGAAGAATCGATCAATCAATTGAAAAACAAGCAAAACGGAAATGCAGCACAAGCACTTTCCCGGGTGCAGGAAAGGCTGATCACAAAAATCCAATATGCGGAACGAGGGATAGAAAACCCCACTGACTTCCGGAACGGGAAACTAGATTCAACGCCACACACACCTCAAGATACCGTAACGCCCCCGAGACCAGTGGATACAGCCACCCCCGAGGACAAGGGGAAACCGGAAGATGTGGGAACCCCACAAAACAAAGGGAAACCGGAGGATGCAGGAACTCCCGAGAACAAAGGGAAGCCTGAGGATGCAGCCCCCCCACAGGACAAGGGAAAACCGGACGATCCTGGCAAACCCAGTAATCCTGGTGAACCCGATAATCCTGGCCCTCCGGATGGAAGACCATAGAAATGGGATTTACCAACATCCATACAGGAAAAAGTTAAGCAATTATTTACTCTTTCGATTACGAAAGAAAGGAGACAAATATGAGAAAGTTCAAACCATTACTAACCAGCGCGTTCCTCGTTTTGGCCCTGGTTCTAGCCGGGTTCAGCAGCCATGTCGTACAGGCTGAAACCCCGGAAACCATTGAATACGAAGGCACGATCACCGAGGTCACTGATGGCGGCGCCCCCTTCACCTTTGTCACACAGGAAGGCTTAGAGGTCACCGTTAGCATTGTCAACGGTATCTTCAGCCTGGAAGTCTTCGACGGGGATACCCTGCTTGAGAGCTACGAAGTCACCGCTCCGGAGGGATTCGAGTTCAGCGGACTTTCCATCGATGACGAGTTCGAGCTGAAAGCCACGTATGATGAAAATGTTGAAGAATGGCAGTTCACCGAATTGAAGGTCCAGAATCAAGAGCAGGAAAGGGAACTGCTGGAAGAGCACAAAGAGGAAGAGGAACAAGAGCGTGAGGAAGATGGATTCTTCTGCTCCAACCCGGAAGAGGAACACCCGGTTGCAGCCGCGATCGCCGAGACATACGACACAGACTATGAAACCGTGATTAGTATGTTCTGCGAGGGTGGGGGGGAAGACGGCAGCGCAAAGACCGGATTCGGGCAGATTATGCTCGCCTTCCAGACCGCGGAAGAGACGGATGGATCCGCACAGGACATCCTTTCCGAGCGCCTGGATGGCAAAGGGTGGGGGCAAATCTGGCAGGATCTGGATTTGATCGGAAAACCCGATGATGCCGGCAAACCTGAGGATGTCGGACCGCCAGAAGACGCCGGGAAACCTGAAGATGTCGGACCGCCACAAGACGTCGGGAAACCCGATGATGCCGGAAAACCTGAAGATGTAGGACCGCCAGAGGACGCTGGAAAGCCTGACGACGTCGGCCGCCCTGAAAGTGCTGGACCTCCTGACGATCACGCTGGACCTAATCAATAGACAAGTACCGAGATACCCTTGTGAGAGGGCACCCCATCATCTCATCTCAGTGCCCTCTCACAATCCCTGGTGAAAGCTTATGAATCAC
>CAZIFI010000043.1:0-17331 GCA_964539105.1 uncultured Anaerolineales bacterium
ACTGCTTCAATCAAGCAGGTAGATTATACGGACTGCGGGCTGTCCTGTCAAGGCTATCTCGGGCAGATGGGAGGAGGACAGGTATCCCCTTCTATCCAGCCTTGTGAGGACCCGTCAGGTGTCCTTGCGGGGGGGGCAAACGGGGGCCGGGGGCAGGGTGTCCTGCAGGAGAGGCGCGTCCTGGGAGGTGGCCCGGGGCAGCTCTCCCGGCGGCGCCCCGTACCCGGCGTTGCTGAAGGTCCACCAGCGCAGGGTGTCCTCTTCTACGCCCAGGGGGCGCAGCACGGTATGTGCCGCGCGCAGCAGGAGTTCAGCGTAGTCATCCGTGTCGACGATCCCGGGATGCGGATCGCCCGGCAGGTCCCAGGCGTAGACGCCGGGTTCCCCGCGCGTGTACAGGAAGCGCACGCGCTGGCCGGGCGTGAGTTCCACACCGTGCCGGGCCAGCTGCCGCGCGGCGCGGGCGGCGGGGGAGGGCACCTTGTATTCCTCCAGTTCCCGGCTTAACTTCTGCGACACCAGCAACCGGGACAGCGGGACCCTGCCCTTTCGCAGGCTGTTCAGCCTGGAGCGCAGCATGTCGTGGATCCCGGGCAGCTGCCCGGGAAGGTCGGATACCTCCCGGACCTGCGCCAGGCGGTTCAGGATCTCGTGCTGGATGCCCTTAATCCATTCCGGGGTGTCACGGCGCCGGACCTCAATGCCGCGGGTTTTCAGGGTACCGTCCCGGTAGGCGCCGAAGTAACGGTTGGCCACCGGCACGCGCCGGTCCTGCCTGGAACCCAGAAAAGCGATCCAGCGGTACAGGCCGTCCAGGCTGACGGGCAGGCCGGTGCGGTGCAGGATTTCATGCAGCAGGGGCTGGAAATCATCCACCTCCCGGGCCCCTTCTTTCTGGACCCACAGGCCGTCCACGTACATGTGCAGCACCCGGTATCCGAGCTCTTCAGCAGCTTCTTTGGCGCGCAGCAGGGCTTCCCGCCCGTAGGCGGTGACCGCTTCGTGGGCCTCGATGCGTCCGAAGCGGGCATTTTTATATCCCAGATACCCGAAGCAGGTCACCAGGAGCCATTTGTGGGCTGAGGCCCGGGCTTTGTACGGTTCGCAGCGCATGTCCTTGGGATGCAGGCGCGCCAGCTGCTGCTTGAGTTTGATGCGTTTTTCGAGCAGGGGCTGCAGGGTGTCGGGCACCAGGCCGCGCCGCTCCTGGTCCACAGTCATCTCCAGCTCGGGGACGTAGGTGCCGTTTGCGCCCTTCTTTCCCACGGTTTCGGGGGAGATGTTGAAATGCTCCATGATACTGGGGTACATGGAGATGAAGTCGATTTCTGCCACATCGCCGTGCAGGCCGATGGTGGGTTGATAGACCAGGCCGCCGCGGTCGGCCTGCAGCAGGTTGTAGGCCGATTTGGGACGCTCGGCCTGCTGCTTGTGCCAGGGAACCATGATGCCCTGCTGCAGGGCGGTGAACATCTGCATGGCGGAAATGCCGGTGCCGGGGGAAACCCGGGCCGCGGTCTGCACCCGCAGGCGCGTGACGCGGGCCATCTCGAACACGCCTTCCAGCCCGTAATCATGGTACATGACCGTGTTTTCGGTGGAAATGTGCAGCCGCCCGAAGGCCCGCACCTGCGGCCCGCGGTAGATCACCCCGCCGTAGGAATGGTAGTAGCGCTCCGGGCGGCGCTCCACGCCGCGCCCCGCTTCCCGGTTGAGGGGCAGGGAGATGTGGTGCTGTTCTTCCAGCTCCTGCAGCCGGGGCACCAGCCAGTTATCGCCCCACACGGTGAGCAGCAGGTCGGGATCGTGCCTGTTTAGCAGAGCGCGGAGTTTGATGAGCAGGCTGCGCCCTTCGTGAAAGGGGAAGCGGTACTCGCGCTGGCCCAGGCGGACCTTCAGGGTCCGGGGGGATTCGTGGCAGGGGTTGCAGTCCGGGGCCAGGGCCATCTTCCGCAGCGGGATGGGGGGCGGGTCGACGTCCCAGGGGGAATCCAGGGCGGCAATGGATTGAATTTTTCCCCTGTCATCCGTCCTCACCCGGCAGCGTCCCAGGGGGTAGGTGCCGTGCTGCGCTGCATAACGCAGGGCCAGCGGCAGGTCGGCGTTGTAATAGTCCAGTTCGGGAAAAGTGCGCTTCAGGCGCCCGAAGACGCGTTCCTGGCGGGTGGGCGTGGCGGCTTCCACGGCCAGCACGGGCAGGGCGGATTCGGTAAACAGATCGCGCTCCTCCCGGCGGGAAAGGGACAGTGGATAGGGCCGGGAAGCCAGGTGCTGCCACAGCTCCCGCAGGCGGCGCCTGTTCCCGTGGGCAAAGAAGGTGGTGGGGAAGGGGTGGGTCAGGCGCCGCCTGTTCCCTTCTTCGTCGATCATCCACAGCATGACCCCTTCCTGGGGGTCCGCGTACAGGTCCAGCAGCCAGGCGGAGAACTCATTCATGCGGCTCGTCATCGAGGGCGGCGATCTTCTGCCGCAGGCGCATGACCTCCTTGTGCTCTTCCAGGAGCATGGCCAGCAGGAAGGTCTCGAAGGGCAGGGCGTGGGAAGCGTAAGAGGCGGCCGAAAGGTGCTTACGCGCCGCGGCGAAGAGATCATCCAGGGCGCGCTGGTCCCGGCTGCGGAGCGCGCGCCGGAAGCGGGCGAAAGCGGCTTTTTCTTCCAGAAAGGTGTGGGTGATAGAGGAAACGGTGCGTCCCATGGGGTCCTCCTTTACAGGTACGAAAGCTGTCTCGGTTGGCGCGGCTGTTCAAAGGTCCACACCCGGTCCACGGCCCCGGCCAGCCGCGCCTGAAAGGGATTTTCTTGCGGGCGGGGGCGGAGGACAAGCAGCACGGGAGCCTGGCGGGCGCTTTTCTCCAGCCAGTGCAGCGCGGTCTCCAGCAGGCGCAGCCGCTCGGCATGGGGCACGCTCTCATCTTCAAAGGTGGTCAGCGGATGGAGCACCAGGGTGGGAAGCTCCTCCCCTGCGGTTTCTTCCAGGAGAGTGACCACCTGATAGCAGGTAAAGGCCCGCGCCACCTGCACCCCCTGCAGCGGGCTGTAAAAATCGCGTCCCCGCTCGCGCAGTTCGCGGTTGAGGCTGAAGACATCGAAACGGTTGCCCCCGTCCAGTACCTGGACGGGACCTTGCAGGGCCAGGTTGGCGATAAAGTGCGTCACCACCCGGTCCCGGAAAGGGTTGGGGGCGATCAGGGCCTGCAGGCCGCCGGGTGAAAGTGTGGAAAGGAAGTTCATATAGGCCCACCTTACCAGGATGGACAGGGTGAGGCAATTCGTGAATGGGATGAGGTGGAAGGGGAAAAAGGGGCTACCCGAAAAGGGGAGGTGGGTCAGGCCTCCCAGTCGGAAAAATCCCAGTCGGCCAGGGCGTTGCGCAGTTCGAGCTTGCTGCGCAGGCCGAACTTGCGCTTGGCGTTGCGGAGGTGGGTTTTCACGGTGGACGGGGAAATGACCAGATGGCGGCCGATCTCCTTGTTGGTGTGGCCCAGGCAGGTCAGGGCGGTGACCTGCTTTTCGCGCGGGGTGAGGGATTTCCAGGTGTCCAGGTTTTCAGCCGCGGCCCGGCGGTGTTTGAGGGCAAAGTGGAGCATGTCCTGCCCCAGCTCGTCCAGGGCCTGTTCCTCTTCTTCCGCCAGCTGCGACAGGGCCAGAGTGAGGCGGTCGTCTAACTTCACGAAATGTGAGGGGAAGAGCAGGTATTTAAAGGAATCGAGTAAGTGTTCGGGGAACATGGGATGGATTTGTGGGTGCTGGTTAGAACATTTGTTCTAATTATACAGCCTAACACCGGGTTTAGCAAGGGGGGTGGGATCAAGAGCTAACGCGTTAGCAGGTTGAAAGGTTTGAGGGTCGGGAGGATGGGTGATGGGTCGCGGCGTTCGTGGGATCGATTCCTGGATGCGTTGGGCCCGGTATCCGTATGCCCAGCGCTGGATGTGAGGGGGAGGAGGATCTCTCGCAGGAAAACTAAAATGCCCAATACAGCCAGGAACACGAGCAGCCACCGGCTGATTGTTCTTTGATCACAACCTTCCTTCTTTTTTATAGCACAGATCCGGTTGTTTGGATTACTCGTTTCTTGTTGTGTCTACCGCTGCTGGATTATGTGTCTGCCGGGCCGCCCCGTTTTGGGACGTCAACGTGTTGGAATGGCGCTCAGGGGAATCAGCTTTCCCCGTCTCCGACATGCTCGCGGAGGTAGGTTTCAATGAAGGGGTCAATCTCCCCGTCCAGAACAGCTTCCGTATTTCCCTCTTCGTGGTTGGTGCGGTGATCTTTGACCATTTGATAGGGGTGCAGCACATAGGATCGGATCTGGCTGCCCCACTCTGCCTTTTGATACTCGCCCCGCAGTTCTTCAATTTTTTCCTTGCGCTTTTCCTGCTTCAGTTCCAGCAGCCGGCCGCGCAGCACGCGCATTGCCATTTCCCGGTTCTGGGACTGGGAGCGTTCGTTCTGGCAGCTGGCCACAATCCCGGTCGGTTCATGGGTGATGCGCACAGCGGTGTCATTTTTCTGCACGCTCTGTCCCCCGGCGCCGGCGGAGCGAAAGGTATCAATCCGCAGGTCGTTGGGGTTGATGTCCACCGTGGCTTCGTCTTTGATCTGCGGCAGCACTTCAACCATGGCAAAAGAGGTGTGACGCCGGTTTGATGAATCAAAGGGTGAAATACGCACCAGGCGGTGAACGCCTTTTTCGGGACGCAGGTATCCGTAGGCGAAATCACCGTTGACGGCGATGGTGGTGCTTTTGATCCCGGCTTCCTCACCGGGTGTGAAATCAACGATGTCCGTTTCAAATCCACGATCCTCTGCCCAACGCAAATACATACGCTGCAGCATGGAGACCCAATCCTGAGCGTCGTTACCGCCCGCCCCGGCGTGAATGGCCAGCAGCGCATCGCCTTTATCATATTCCCCGGACAGCATGGCTTTAAACTCACGCCGTTCGATTTCTTTTTGTATGGCCTGGACTTCCCCTTCCAGTTCCTTCTGGATGGAGGGGTCTTCCATGCGGGCCAATTCCAGGGTGTCCGCAATCCGGTTTCTCAGCTGATTCCAGCCCTCGATTTCTTCTTCCAGGTCCGAGAGGGATTTCATGACGTTTTTGGCCCGTTGGGGTTGATCCCATAGATCAGGGGCCTGCGATTCTTTTTGCAGCTTTTGCAGCTTTTCTTTCTTTTGATCTACGTCAAAGATGCTCCCACAGGTTATTGAGCTTATCCTGGGCTGTTTGTAAGGCATCAATCAGGTTTTCCATATCTTCTCCGCTGTTTGTTGAATGTTAATCATCAATAATGGCTGCACATTGATTGTATAATACGGGCCGGGTTTTGTTTGAAGTCAACCGGACATATTTCCGGTTTTGTGAGTAGATTGTTGAGCCTGGTACAGGGTGACAGCAGATGAGAGGGCGATGTTGAGCGAGTCCACATCTGACCGCTGCGGAATGCGCACGCTGCTTCCGTAGTGGTGAAAGTCGGGGCTTAATCCGCTGGATTCTTCCCCGAATATCAGGGTATAGGGTGTTTGGAAAGTGACCTGCGGCAGCTCCTGCTGGCCATCTGTCATCAGCGGGTACAGGTGATGGTTGGCGTATGTGCCCCAGTAATCCGCAAATTGGTCAAACCACTCCACCCGCAGTTGAAAGAGGGCTCCCATACTGGCCCGGATCACTTTGGGGTCAAAGATATCCGCGGCCGGCTCAATCAGCGCCAAATCTTTGTGTCCAAAAGCCAGCATAGCCCGGGTGATAGTTCCCAGATTACCCATGCCGCGGGGATGCACCAATACCAGGTGATTTGCGGCCGGGTCCAGATCCGTGTGAAATTTGCGGAACACCCCCACAGCATAGATGTCTCCCCGCCGGGAAAGCCTTTCCACCCCGCTGTCGTTTTCAAGGCATTCGATGTCGTGGGACCGGCACAGGTCGCGGATCATATCTAGGCCTGTGTTCTCATCTCCTTTGGAATGACACAACACGCCTTCCACGTAGGCGGGACGATTTTCGAGAAGTTCAATGGTGGGGTAGACGCCCAGAGTGTAAGAGTGCTCGAAGTCCTTTTTATATCGCTTCAGGCTGACATCCATTACGCTGCTTCCTGAAAGTCCGCTAGAATTCCTGCGATAAAGGCATCGGGATCAAAGGGCTGCAGATCATCAGCCGATTCCCCTAACCCGGCAAATAGGATGGGCAGGCTGAGTTCTTTTTGAATGGCAAAGGCCATCCCGCCCCGGGCCGATGAGTCCAGCTTGGCGAGAATCACGCCATCGATGGGGATCGCTTCCTGAAAAGCCTGGGCCTGGTGCAGGGCATTCTGTCCGGTGGTGGCATCCATCACCAGCCAGGTGGCATGCGGGGCGCCCGGATGGGCTTTGCCTGCCACACGGTGCACCTTTTTTAATTCCTCCATCAGGTTGTACCGGGTGTGCAGCCGCCCGGCGGTGTCGAGCAGCACCAGGTCTATGTGCCGGGATTCAGCAGATTGTATGGCATCATAGGCAACCGCTCCCGGGTCGCCTCCCATCTCCCCTGTGATGACAGGGATCTGCAGGCGTTCACCCCACACCTGGAGCTGGTCGCTGGCAGCCGCCCGGTACGTATCTGCTGCGCCAAACAGAACGCGCTTTCCCTGGTCGGTAAAGCGCTTCCCCAGCTTGGCCATGGTCGTCGTTTTCCCGGATCCATTCACGCCGGCAATCAGGATCACGGAGGGCGTGTCCGGCCAGGATAATTCCGGGGGCGCCTGCAAACGCGACCGGAGTTCGTCCTGGATGACCTCCACCAGCTGTTCATTCTGGGTCAGTCCTTGCTGGTGTACGCGCTCTTTGAGGGCATCGATGATGGCCATGGTGGTATCGATCCCCAGATCGGCCTGAACGAACATGGCTTCCAGGCGATCCCATGTTTCCTGGTTGATATCGCTCGCTCCCAGAAAGTTTGCAATGCGGCCAAAGGTGGATTTTCTGGTCTTTTCGAGTCCTTTTTTCCAGGTGTTGAAGAAGTTTCCCATAGCTGGCATTATATCATGGGGAAGCATTTCATCCCCTCGTGCGAACTGATTCGCTACAGGGACGCCAGTCTCAACCTGTCTGGAAACACGGAACGATGCGCCTGTCATATTTTCCTTAAGGACCCTTAAAAAGAAATGAGCAGCCGGGTGGACAAAGCACGGGATACGGTATAATTTTTTTATGAGCAAAAAAGAATTATCACATCTTGATAAGGAAGGAAAGGCGCACATGGTTGATGTGGGCCAGAAACCGGTCACCGAGCGGATAGCAGTGGCAAAAGGGGAAGTGCATATGGAACCGGATACCTTGCAGTTGATCCGTGAGGGAGAGATGAAAAAAGGGGATGTGCTCACGGTGGCCCAGGTGGCCGGTATCCAGGCTGCCAAGCGCACATCGGAACTTATCCCCATGTGCCACCCACTGCCTTTGACCCATATCTCGCTTGACTTCGTGCTGGATGAAGACCTGCCCGGTGTGGAGATCACAGCCGAGGTTCGAACCCAAGCCCAGACAGGCGTGGAAATGGAAGCCTTGACGGCCGTCACCCACGCCGCTCTGACGGTGTATGATATGGCGAAATCTGCTGAGAAGACAATGGAGATAACGGCCATCCGCCTCGTGAAAAAAACGGGCGGACAAAGCGGCGATGTCTATAATGTATAGGAAAATTACGCGTTTATGATTACCGTCCATGTCCTGTTTTTTGCCACCATCCGGGAGATTATCGGAGAAAAAGAAAAGGATGTACAGCTCCCGGAGGGTTCCACGGTCCAGGATCTAAAGAAGAAGATCATTGCTCAATATCCCCATGCAGAACGCCCCATGGAAACCATGCTGGCCTCGGTTGACCATGTCTTTTCTGATGAGGAAAAGGTTCTGGAGGACGGGATAGAAGTGGCTTTCTTTCCCCATGTCAGCGGGGGTTAGATCCTCCATATCGCGCAAAAGCTGGAAGAGATGATGATGTCTGAGAACATGTCATACCAAACGATCACCGCCGTTCAGGATGAGCGTTTTGATCTTAACGCCCTCTCGGATCAGATTGTCACCCGGGATGCGGGCGCGGTTTGTATTTTTACCGGTGTCGTCCGGGGGGAGACAAGACGGGATGACCCCCACAGCACCGAATACCTGGAGTATCAGGCCTATCAGGCCATGGCTGAAAAGAAATTGGTCCAGGTTGCGGAAGAAATTCGAGAGAGGTGGCCTGCAGTCAAGGGGATTGCCCTTGTACAGCGCACCGGGCGCCTATATCCCACCCAGCCCACGGTGGCGGTTTTATGCACCGCCGGTCACAGGGACACAGGCGTGTTTGACGCAGCCCGGTATGGCATTGACCGCATCAAAGAAATCGTTCCCATCTGGAAGAAAGAGGTCGGTCCCCAGAGGGAGGAATGGGTGGAAGGCGATTATAAACCGCAGCCCGGTGAGTAAATCCACATGATCATTCAATGTACCTCCTGCCGTGCACCATATCCGGATACAGGGGTACCCTTTCGATGCCCTCACTGTGAGGGTATTTTTGATTTTGACACCTTCCCTGAATTTCATCCCGGTCAGGTAGCGCATGACCTGCCTGGCATCTGGCCCTACCGATCTACCTTTGATCTGCCCCCGGGAAGCCCCATCACAAGTCTGGGTGAGGGGAAAACCCCCCTGGTTTGGGGAAGGGCAGGAGGGCGAAAGGTGGCCTTTAAACTGGAAACCCAGAACCCGACGGGATCATTCAAAGATCGCGGTACAGCCGTCCTGGTCAGCTATTTGCGAGAACGAGGCGTCTCAGCTGCTGTGGAAGACTCTTCGGGCAACGCCGGGGCATCCTTTGCGGCCTATGCGGCCCGGGCAGGCATGTCGGCCCGGGTCTTCGTCCCCGCCTATGCCTCCGGTCCGAAACGGGAGCAAATCCAGCATTATGGGGCCACGGTGATCCCTGTGCCGGGGCCGCGCTCGGAGGCTGCCCGGGCGGTGCTTGAGGAAGCACAGCAAGGTGCGGTGTATGCCAGCCATGCCTACTTGCCGCACGGTTTGCTGGGTTTTGCATCCATCGCCTACGAACTTGTCTGGGAGATGCAGACTCCACCCCGTTCGCTGATCCTGCCTGTGGGACACGGCAGCCTGTTATTAGGGCTGGCGCGGGGTTTCCAGGCTCTCCAGGCAGCGGGGATGGTGGAACAGTCTCCCCGCTTGATCGGTGTCCAGGCCCGGGCCTGCGCTCCCCTGGTCAGCGCCTTCCAGCAGGGTGACACTGAGCCGGCTCAGGTTGAAGAAAACGAAACAGTGGCGGAAGGGATCCGCATTCAAAACCCGTACCGTGGCAAGGAGGTTCTGCAAGCGGTGCGGGATTCGGGCGGGAGATTGGTGGCTGTGAACGAAGAAAACATTCAACGCGGTAGGGACCAGCTGGGGGCAGTGGGATTTTATGTGGAGATGACCTCGGCCGTGGTGTGGGGAGGTCTGCAGCAGGTGGTTGATGATCTCCCGGATCCGGTGGTTGTCATCCTTACCGGACACGGGTTGAAAGACCGTTGAGGTGCCGGGATGTGGGGGTTTGATGAAGGAATTGCCCGGTTTGCACTCGTTGTTTGATACACAACATGGGAGGATAAAGGGATGTCAGAGAACTGGAATGTAGACCGAGCCCGAACCTATCATCAAGGGACCAAACATCCGGACGGTTCTTTGTTGGATTCCACTCACCGCTATAACCCCCGGAATCGTCCCCTGTTATTCAAACACTACCGGGAGGTGGAGACCATTGAGCTCGAGGTCGATCCTGAGGGACTGCAGGTTCCAGCCCTGTCTGCTCTATCTCAAGCCGGATATGACGCGGGATCTGTCAATATCCCGGATCTTGATCAGATTGCGTCTCTGTTGTACTTTTCTGCCGGGATCACCAAACGTATTCATTACAAGGGGTATGGGGAGATGTATTTCCGTGCTGCCTCCTGCACTGGGGCCCTGTATCATATCGAGCTGTATGTGGTGTGTGGGGACCTGCCCGGGTTGGAGGCCGGCGTGTATCACTTTGACCCTTCTTCCTTGCAGCTCGACGTTTTGCGCCGCGGAGATTACCGGCAGGTAATGGTCGATGCTGCAGGGGGGCATCCTGCTGTCACTGCTTCCCCGGCCATGATCATTTACAGCGATGTGCCGTATCGAAATGCCTGCAAATATCAAGCCCGGGAGTACCGTCATGCCTATTGGGACAGCGGGACCATTCTGTCCCATACTCTGGCCGCTGCCTACGGGGAGGAGCTGGAACACCGGCTGTTGATGGGTTTCGAAGATGGCGTTGTAAACCGGCTTCTGGATCTGGACCTATCAGAAGAGTTCAGCCTGGCATTGTTGACTGTGGGTTTCAACCCGGATCAATCCCTCCCGGACCCTCCTGATGTGGAAGCTTTGGATCTGGAGATAGAGCCCGTTGCTGAGGAGATCAAGACGTTTACGGCCATTCAAAGTATGCATCAAGCTTCGATGTTATCTTCGAGGGACGACGTCTCCGCCTGGCGCGAAAACACCGTCCGGCTTGATTCTCCTTCAATCCACTCCGGTGCGTTGATCCCGCTGGAACCGCTGCCGGCTGAAAAACGCCCCGCAGATTCAGTGGGAGAGGTCATCCGGCGCCGGGGGTCGTCCCGCCAGTTTGCGCGTGAATCGATTGGCTTTCATCAGTTGTCCACGATTCTTGCCCAATCCACCCGGGGAATCCCGGCAGATTTTATTGATCAGTCGGGTCTATCCCAGAACATGGTGTACCTGATCGTACATAATGTGGAGGGGCTTGAGTCCGGATCGTATGTGCTGCACGAGGAGCAGGAGGCATTGGAGCAGCTCCGGCAGGGTTCTTTTCGCCGCGAATCACGCACCCTGGCATTGGGCCAGGATCTGGGCGGGGATTGTGCCGCCGCTGTGTATTTCCTCGCTGATCTGGAAGAGATTCTCCCGGTGTATGGGAACCGCGGCTACAGGACGGCACACATGGAAGCCAGTATCAGTGCCGGTAAGATGTACCTGGCAGCTTACGCGCAGTCCCTGGGAGCCACTGGCCTTACTTTTAATGATGATCAGGTCACAGCATTTTTCTCCCCGCACGCCAAAGGGAAAAGCGTCATGTTTTTGATTGCCATTGGTGTTCCTGGCTGAGAAGCTTCATAGTTCTTGTGTCTGTATAAAGCGAGATGGTGTTGACAGGGCCCGGCTGAGGCTGGGGGAGATGTGAATGGTGAAGAGAAGGCGAACCTTTCTGAACGGCATTGGACAGATTGATCCCAGGATGCAGAGAAACGTGGGGTCAAACCGACCTAAAAAACCAGGTCATTGGGTATAATAAGGCGTTGTACAATAAAGCCTGAAAGGTTGGCATTGAACTGATGGACCCCGATTTCCTTAACACTCGTGTGGTGGGGGGGATCGGGACCCCTCAGTTCCCTGGAGGATGGTCATGAAAAGTGCTCAGGGACATGCTGAGCGGGAATCCCCCCGCCAGTTTCAAGATCGAGTGCGTGTTCCTTTTCATAATGTATCCCTCTTGACGCGTGCCTTGACGCATCGATCCTATATTAATGAACATCCTGAAGCGCTGGAAGATAATGAGCGTCTGGAATTCTTAGGGGACGCGGTGCTTGATTTCGTGGTCGGAGCCTGGCTGTATCATCGTTTTCCGGAAATGCGAGAAGGGAGATTAACCCAGCTGCGCACATCCCTGGTGAGGACGGAAACGCTGGCTGCCTTTGCGCAGGAGATAGATCTGGGTCGCGCTTTGCGGTTAGGCCAGGGAGAACAGGCATCAGGTGGACGGCAGCGGGAAGGGATCCTGTGCGCGGCTTTTGAAGCCTTTATCGGCAGTCTGTACCTGGATCAGGGAACCAAGGCTGTAGAAGATTTTTTGGAACCTTTCCTAAAGGACGCGGTGCGGAGCATATTGGATAATTCGGACCACCGCGATCCTAAGAGTTTGCTGCAAGAGTGGACACAATCCCGGGGCCTGGATACACCCACGTATAAGACCGTGTCAGAAAGCGGTCCGGATCATGCGAAAACCTTTGAGGTCGCCGTACTGGTGCAGGGAGAAGAAACGGGCCGTGGGAAGGGAAATAGCAAACGGGAAGCGGCGAAAGATGCGGCCCGGGTGGCACTGGAAAGGTTCCGGTCAGAGTTTTATTCACGTTGATGCAGGGAAGTGATGTGGCATGCGATTGAAATCAATCACCTTGAATGGTTTTAAAACCTTTGCAACCAAGACGAATTTCGAATTCGATGACCGGGTGACGGTCATTGTCGGGCCCAATGGGTCTGGTAAGTCCAATATCGCGGATGCCGTTCGTTGGGTGTTGGGGGAACAGTCCTATAAGTTACTGCGGGGCCGGAAGACCGTGGATATGATTTTTCATGGTTCTGATGAACGGGCGCGGGCCGGGATGGCCGCGGTGACTATTGTCTTTGATAACAGTGATGGCTGGCTCCCGATCGATTTTTCTGAGGTTTCCATCACCCGCCGCGCCTATCGGGACGGGAAGAATGAGTATCTGATCAACGGAAAACAGGTTCTTTTGCGGGATGTGAATGAGCTGCTCGGGAATTCGGGCCTGGCGGAACGAACCTACACGATCATCGGTCAGGGACTCGTGGACGCGGCTCTGGCATTAAATCCGGATGAACGTCGTTCATTGTTTGAAGAAGCAGCCGGAATTGCCCTGTACCGGGCGCGCCAGGAGGATGCTGAAAGCCGGCTGGAGAAAACGCGCAGAAATCTAGACCGGGTGGAGGATATCCTGTCTGAACTTAAACCCCGATTGAGAAGTCTGGAACGGCAGGCTAAACGGGCCGATAAGTTCGATCAGGTCCGGGCAGATTTAAAAGCGTTGATGCGCGAATGGTACGGATACCACTGGTACCGGGTTCAGGAAGAATTGAGCCAGGCCCGGCTGCGGGAAAGGGACCTTAAAGAACATCTGGAAGATTCCCGGGAAAAACAGGCTCGATTGGATCAGGAGCTGGCCGAATGCCAGTCTGAATTGCAGGGTCTGCGGGCCCGCCTGAACACCTGGCATCGTGAGCTTTCGAACCAGCACGAGGAACGCGAAGAGATCAGCCGCGAGCATGCCGTGCTGGTGGAAAGGATCCGTTCCCTGGAAAAGCAGCGGGCTGAAATTGATACGGAGATTGCCCGCTTAAAACAAGACAGGGAAAACCGGGAAGATCGGCTGGAAACGATCAAACGGGAAGTGGCGGACCTGGAAGAGGAGCATCGCAAGGCCGGCGCAAACCTGGGCCGGCTGCAGGATCAACTTGGGGAGCAGGTGCAGGAAAAACAATCCTTGGAGCTGGAGCTTGAACAAACCCGGGAAGAAATCACCCGGGTACGGCATCTTCTGTCCAGATTGGGGGCTCAAAAAGAAGACCGTCAGCATCAAATTGCGGACAAACAGCAGCAGTTAGAGGCCATGGTTCAGGAAAAGGACCAGATCGAGCAGGCGCTGGACACCGCAAATCAGTCCCTGGAGGATGCCAGGCAAGAGCGGGATCAAGCGCGTTCCGGGCGCCGGGCGGTGGAGGATGAGCTGGACCAGCACCGCAAAGATATAAAATCCGGGGAACGCTATATCAGTCAATTGAAAGAAGAGCATGCTGCTCAAAGATCGGAAATCAGCCGCCTGCAGGCGGAACTGGATGTCCTCAAACAGGCGGAGGACAAACTTGCTGGTTATGCGGAGGGAACCCGTGTGGTGCTGGAAGATGCCAGGCGGGGAGGATTGCGTGGTGCCATCGGGGCCCTGAGCAGCAATCTGGAAGTGGAGGAAAGGCTGGAACCGGCGATTGCTGCTGCCCTGGGAGAATACGTGGATGCTGTTGTGCTGGATGATCAGGGTGCCGTGGACCGGGCTCTGGATATGCTGGCAGATAAAAAGACCCGTGGTGCGCTCTTGCCACTGGACTCCCTCACTCCCCCCGATCCGTTATCTGTCAATGCGTCCATCCCGGGTGTAATTGGTGTGGCATCTAATCTGGTTGAGGCCCCTCCCCGTTTGCAGCCGGCGGTTGAACTGCTTCTGGGTCCAGTCATCGTCGTAGAAGATAAATCCAACATCAGCCGTATCCTGGCCAAACAACCCCTGGGAACGAAAGCGGTCACGCTGCGGGGTGAGGTTTTTTTCAATACTGGCCAGGTGTACGCAGGTCAGGACGATGGGGCCACTACCCTCAGCCGCCCCCGTCAAAAGCGAACCTTGCAAGACAGACTGCAGCGTCTCCAGGATCAATCGCAGGAAATGCAGGCTAACATTCAGAATGTGAAAGAACGCGTCCAGCGAAAACAGGACCAGGAAGACCAATTGGAGCAGGTACTGGAAGAAAAACTCCAGGCCGAGGAAGCCGCGGAAGAAGCATACCATCGGGCTGTCCTGGATCAGGAAGCTGCCCAGCAGCAGGTTGGATGGATGCGGTCCCGGCGGGATAGGCTACAGGAGGAAATCCAATCTGCTGAGCAAGAGGTTGGAGAGATAACACACCGCCAGCAAAAAAACCAGGACCGGATAGAGAGTCTGACTCAGACCACAGCCGAGTTGGAGTCTCGCTTGAGGGAGATGTCCTTCAATGAAGAGAGGGAACAGATTGCCCACTGGCGAACGGAAGTCGCTGTCACACAGCGCG
The DNA here is from genome assembly GCA_964539105.1 of uncultured Anaerolineales bacterium. Lineage (GTDB taxonomy): Bacteria > Chloroflexota > Anaerolineae > Anaerolineales > UBA11858 > B10-G9. Next base: position 14,665 of record CAZIFI010000043.1, read on the forward strand.
CCCTGGAGGATGCCCGGGAACGCCAGAAAGAACGGCAGCAGGCCTGGGAGGAAGTATCCGATAGCATCACCCAGCTAAAGAATAGAAAACAGTCCCTGCAGGAGGAATTAAAATCCTTACAGGAGCAGAAAGAGGATTGGAAGGGCCAGGAAGAAGTGATTGAAGAACGCATCCGGGAGATCAGACATCTGATTGATGAATCGGAAGAAGCGCTTCAAAAACGGGAAGAGGAACAAAGCCAGCTTCAGAAAGCGGAATCCCGGGCTCGAAAATCTTTGAATCAGGCCGAACGGTCCTATGCGCAGGCGGAGGTAACGCTAACCAGCAGCCAGGAAAGTTTGCATCGGATGCAGGAGCGGATCAGGGAAGATATCGGACTGGTGGAATATGAATACGAAGAGGACGTTTCCGGTCCCACTCCGCTGCCATTTGAAGGGTATGTAGAAAAGCTGCCCCGCAAAAAATCCATCCCCCAAGATCTGGAAAGCAATATTAAATCCCTCCGGCGGCAAATGCGGCGCCTGGGAGCGGTCAATCCTGAGGCCCAGGATGAATACCACGATGTTCAGGAAAGGCACCAGTTTTTGACGGAACAACTGTCTGATCTCCGGAAAGCTGAGGCTGATACCAAAGAGGTGATTGCTGAGTTAGAAGTGTTAATGGAACGGGAATTCCGGAAGACCTTTAACGCTGTGGCGGAACAATTCCGGAAGATTTTTGTCCGTCTTTTCGGAGGCGGAGAAGGCCGCTTGGTGCTGACGGATCCGGATGATCTGTCCCGCTCCGGCGTGGATATCAAGGCTCGTTTACCGGGCCGGAGGATGCAAGGGCTGTCTTTATTATCCGGGGGAGAACGGAGCCTGACGGCTGCGGCTTTGATCTTTTCCTTGCTCAAAGTCAGCCCGACGCCCTTCTGTGTCCTGGATGAGGTGGACGCCATGCTGGATGAATCCAACGTGGCACGCTACCGGGAGCTGCTGCGGGAACTCAGCTCTGAAACACAGTTCATTGTCATCACCCACAACCGTAATACAGTTCAGGTGGCAGATGTGTTGTACGGGATTACCATGGCAGAGGATATGACCAGCCGGATGCTGAGTTTGAAGCTGGATCAGGTTGAGGAGGTCATAGCCTGAAGATTGTCGGCATAGAAGAGTTCATGTCCTGAGCCCCCTGTACATCCTGCAGGGGGCTGGTTATTTTTAAGGATGCAGGGAAAATGTCCTGCGCCAATTCCAAGTTTGTGAATTACAATACAAGTAAACTGTTTGGATTCAGGAGGGCAAGATGTCGACTAATTCAGGTTGTGCTCGGCCTACAGGTGCGTTTGTAGGTGAAAAGACAAAACATGATGACCCCGTGCAAGAGGAGGTAAAACCTATGGAAGTCAAACAAGCAAAGGTCGGTCAAAAAGCACCGGATTTTAAAGCGCCAGCATTTTATCAAGGCGAATTCACCGAAATCAGCCTTTCGGATTATCTGGATGAATGGCTGCTGCTGTGTTTTTACCCGGGTGACTTCACCTTCGTTTGAGCGACCGAAGTGTCAGCGGTCGCTGACCGGTTTGATGAGCTGCAGGAATTGGGGGTAAATGTCATATCTGTGAGTGTGGACAGCCAGTTTGTGCACAAAGTATGGAACGACCAGGAACTGTCGAAGATGGTCGGAAAGGACATTCCGTTTCCCATGGCATCCGATGCATCCGGCAATGTGGGTCGAGCCTTCGGCGTGTATGATGAGAATGCTGGTGTGGAGCTGCGGGGAAGATTTCTCATTGATCCCGATGGCGTCATTCAGGCCATGGAAGTCATGACACCCCCGGTGGGACGCAAGATCGATGAGGCCATCCGCCAGATTAAAGCCTTCCAGCATGTCCGGAAAACGAAGGGGGAAGAGGCTACTCCCGCAGGTTGGGAACCAGGGAAAAAGACCCTCAAACCCGGACCCGATCTGGTGGGCAAGGTGTGGGAAGTCTGGAATCCCAAGGAGGATGCCTGAAGCGGCTTTCTTTCCTGAAGATAAACTGCCCTGCATGGTTTCTGCAGGGCAGTTTGCTTTGTGGGTCAGAGACGAAGGGGCGGGGCGAACTTGAAATGAGAGCATGAATTGGCGGTTGGCAACCTGGGATCCGGAAGGTGATGAACCTTGACGGCAGGTGGAGATAATGATAGGATACGATCCAAATGAGAACACAACACGGGAATCAAATGCGTCACCACAAGCGAAGCAAAAACCTCCCAGCGACCGGAGGCGGACTTCGCCTGTAAGTTGAAGCCCCTCACAACCTTTGCGAATCAGCCCCGGTTTTGCCGGGGTTTTTTTGATTAAGGAAGGATGTGGTTGAACTTATCAGAGCAGGATGAAGGAGGTGCAGGGATAGATCAGATCGCGATCGGCAGCCGTTGTTTCGTGATATATTTAATTTAGTCGAAGTATCCGAAAGGAGGAAGAGAATGAGAACGAAAGGTTATATATTCATATTTTCACTGCTTGTGGTAATACTAGCCATCACTGGCTGTCAACCAAGCACGCCAACGCCTGAACCCACAGAACCGCCACAACCCACTGCGACCGAAGCACAAGACACGGCGGACCTGGGCACGGTGGCCATCGGCACCAACGCCGAATATCCACCCTTTGAGTTCGTCAACGAAGAGGGCACCATCA
>CAZIFI010000044.1:0-17236 GCA_964539105.1 uncultured Anaerolineales bacterium
GATTTATTCCATCTTGAAAAAACTGGTCAGTTTCATGGCCAGATTGAGGTCTCCTGCCAGCTGTAGCTTGCCTTCCATGAATCCTTTCATGCCGTCTTTTTTGCCCAGCAGCACATCTCGAAAGTAAGCGCCGTCCGCGGTAAGGGTCATGGTAGGATCCTGTGTGGTCCCTTTTTCGACGGAGCACTCATCGTCCTCGATCGTCACTACATAATCCCCCCCTTCCTCACCCGTGAGATGGTATTGAATAACCGCCTCCACACCGGCAGCTTTGTCGGGTTTGAAGGCTTTCTCGTGATTAAAGACCAGTTCTTCTACGGTATATTCAGCCATAACAGCTCCTTTTTTACAGCAGATCAATTTCTTTCGAAAATAGCAGCCGCTCCCATGCCACCCCCGATGCACATGGTGACCATGCCGACTTCCAGATCCCGCCGCTCCATTTCGTACAGCAGCTGGATGGTCAATTTTGCCCCTGTGCATCCCAGCGGGTGTCCGAGGGCGATCGCCCCGCCGTTGACGTTGGTGATCTCCATATCTAAATCTAATTCCCGGATCACGGCCAGAGACTGGGAGGCAAAGGCTTCATTGAGTTCGATAAGTTCAATATCCTTCAGGCCCATTCCCGCCACGTCCAACACTTTGGGGACAGCCTTGGTGGGTCCAATCCCCATTATATCGGGTGGTACCCCGGCTGCTGTGAAGGCCACAAAGCGGGCCATGGGTTCCAGCCCCAGATCATTCGCCCGCTGGCGCGACATGATCAACACCGCTGCGGCACCATCTGACATCTGGGAGGAGTTTCCCGCCGTCACCGTCCCGCCCTCCTTGAAAGCCGGACGTAATTTAGCGAGGGCCTCCAGGCTGGTGTCCGGACGGGGTCCTTCATCTCGTTTGAAGGTATATTCCTTGTTCCCTTCCGGGGTGACCAATTCAACATCTACGGGGACAATTTCAGGGTCGAAGCGGCCGGACTGGACTGCTTCCATGGCGCGTTGGTGGCTGGTGAGGGAAAACTGATCCTGGTCTTCCCGGCTGACCTGGTATTGTTCAGCTACATTTTCAGCCGTTAACCCCATACTGGTGAACGCTTCCGGATACTCGCTGGCGAGTTGATCATCCGGGCTGAATTTGTAGCCTGTCATGGGCACCATGCTCATGGATTCCACTCCTCCGGCGATGATGATCCGGGCCTGGCCGGCCATGATGTTATACGCTGCATGGGCGATGCTTTGTACTCCGGAAGAACAGAAGCGGTTGATGGTCTCGGCCGGTATCTCCGTTGGCAGCTGGGATCGAAATCCAATCAGCCGGGCCAGGTTTATGCCCTGCTCCCCCTCCGGAAAGGCGCAACCTATCACCAGGTCATCGATGAGGTGAGGGTCGATCGTATCCGCCCGCCGCAGCAGTTCCTGGATGACCTCGGCTGCCATGTATTCTGGGCGCGTTGTAGAAAGCTTGCCGCGTTTTGCTTTTCCCACCGGCGTCCTGACAGCAGCCACGATCACCGGTTCCCGGGAGGCATCTAATGTTGAATTCATGGGTCTCTCCTTCTTGAGCACAGGTGATGCATCATCTTTCTCTCAGCTTCTCAGCGGAAACCGCTTTGGATTCCAGCATGTCTGTCCGCTTGTTGCCAACCCTTCCTCAATTTCTGAGCACTTTACCTTTGCGCAGTAAGTGCCACATCCGCTCCTGGGTTTTTTCATTGCCACACAGGGACAGGAAAGCCTCCCGTTCCAGGTCGAGGAAGTGTTGCTCATCGACCCAGGTTGACCGGCTGAGATTTCCACCCGCCATAACATGGATCAACTTTTCGCCGATCACAGTTTCGTATTCTGTGATGTACCCTCCCTCTTTGAACATAAACAGTCCTACCTTCAGGGCGGAAAGGGTATCGCGCCCGGCAGCATAGATCTTTTCAGGCGCGGGGGGGCGGTATCCAGCCTCAACCATGCGCAGGACTTCTTGTTTGGCCTCATACAGCACATGATCCCGGTTGATGACCACCCGGTCGGAGGGTGATAGCAGCCCGAATTCCCGGGCCTGGGCTGCGCTGCGGGCCACTTCTCCCTGGCCGACCTGCTCGAATATTTTTTGCAGGAAGGGTAAAGCGGTTACATCCTCCGTGTTCATGGCGGGATTGACCACCCGACGCACCATTTCTTTTGTGCCGCCCCCGGCCGGGATGACACCGGCTCCCACTTCGACCAGACCCGCGTATAGTTCTGCTGCGGCCACCACGCGGTTGCCGTGCATGGTGATTTCTGATCCTCCCCCCAGGGTCATACCCGCTGGCGCCACCACCACCGGTTTGTGGAAATAACGCATGCGCATGTTTACATTCTGGAGTGCTTTGACCATGTCTTCCAGCTGGTCCCAAGTCTCGTTCTGGGCTGCCATCACGATTCCAAACAGGTTGGCACCCGCGCTGAAATGTTCGGCGTCATTTCCGATCACCACACCGGCAAATTCACCCGCTTCAGCCCGGTCCAGCGCTTCGCTGATCATGGTGATGATGTCTTCGTCGATGGCGTTCATTTTGGTGTGGAACTCGACGCAGCCTACGCCATCCCCCAGGTCTACCAGGGTCGCGCTGGGATTTCTGGCCAGGACATGCTTTTCGTCGCCCTTGACAAAATCGAGCTGGATCTTGCGGGGTGATCTCTCGATGGACAAATACTCCCCGCCGGAGGGAGAATACACCCCGCTTTTCTGTTGTCCGTCAGTTTCGTAAAAGGATGTATTTCCAGCTGTGATCATGTCTTTGACCCACGGGGCCGGGGAAAAACCGGCATCCTCCATGGCGGTGATCACATTATTGACCCCCAGCAGGTCCCACATTTCGAAGGGGCCTGCTTCGTGTCCGAAACCCCAGCGCATGGCATCGTCAATAGGTTTAGGGGTATCAGCAATCTCCGGGATGGAGTGGGAGGCATACGCAAATCCATGATAAGTCAGGGCCCGGATTAAATCCCCCGCTTTGTCCTCTGCTTCCAGCATGATCTGCAGTCGGTCCTTGAGGTGTTCTTTGTCCCTGGCTTCTTTCACGGAATCGAATCGCACCTTTTCAGGCGGTTGGTACTCCCGGGTTTGCAGATCAAGCGGCCAGAATTCTTTCTTTCCATCCTGGGTGACCTTTTTATAAAAGCCCTGATCGGTTTTATTGCCCAGCCATCCCTGATCGACCATGTGGTCAATCAGACCGGTGACGCGTTCCGATTCCAGATAGGGTATAGCCGGATCGTCTTCGGGCAGGGCGGTCTGCAGATTATCTCCCACATGTTTCCAGACATCAATGCCCACCAGGTCGATCAAGCGGAAGGTGGCGGTTTTGGGACGGCCGATCAGGGGGCCGGTGAGGTTGTCCACCCCTTGTACCGTGTAGTCATCCTTCAGGATCTTTTCAAGGGCAAAGGCACCGCTGGCAAATCCCATGCGGTTGGCGATGAAGTTGGGGGTATCTTTGCAAATCACCACCCCTTTACCGAGCCGAATCCGGGCAAAATGGGACATAAAATCCAGTACCTCACGCCGGGTGTCCCCGGTGGGGATCAATTCCAGGAGTTTAAGATAGCGGGGCGGATTGAAAAAGTGGGTCCCCAAAAAGTGTTCCCGGAAGCCCTGTGATCTGCCTTCGGCTATCGCTTCCACGGAAATTCCCGAAGTATTGGTGCTGACGATCGCGAAATCTCCCCGCTGATCGTCGATGCGCTTCATCAAATCCTGTTTGATGCCCAGATTCTCGATGATGACTTCAATCACCCAGTCTGCCTGGGCCACAACTTGAAAGTCATCTTTCAGATTCCCCAGTTCGATGAGCGTCTTATTTTTTTGGGTGTAAAAATTTGCTGGTTTTGCGTTTAAGGCTTTCTGGAACCCCTGGCGCACGATGCGGTTCCGGACCTCCGGATCCTCCAGGGATAACCCGCGATCCCGCTCTTCCGCAGTGAGTTCATCGGGGACGATATCCAGCAGGGTCACCCTGACTCCGGTGTTGGCCAGGTGTGCAGCAATAGCTGCGCCCATGGTTCCGGCTCCGATAACCACGGCCTTTGTTACGTGATATTCCATGGCTTGTCTCCTCGTCATCTTCAATATCATCTCAGCTGCCGCGGAGGTGGATCAGCGGCAGGCATAGTTTTCGATGGTCCGATGAAATCAGTAAAGAAACATGGGTTTGCCGAGCATGTCTTTCACTTTGGGTCGGTAGTTTTCGGCATCATATAAAGCAGATACATCCACTTTCTTCTGGGACGACGTCACCAGATGGATGGGTACCGTGGTGTAATTTCCCTGCTGCAGGGACACCATTCTTCCGGTGTGTCCCAGGGCGACCTGATCCATGGCCAGGTTGCCAAAGGAGACGGCCACCATCCTATCAAGGGAGTCAGGGGAGCCGGAGCGCATCAGGTAAGCGATCTGCTGGTAAACGGTTTTGATGCCAGTTTTCTGTTTGATTTCCTCTGAGACCAGATAACCGACCCCGCCCAATTTCTTGTGTCCAAAGGCGTCGGCTTCCCCCCTCTGGATGACTTCTCCTTCAATGGGATGGGCACCTTCCGAAATGGTCATCATGGCATAGTGCGAGGGGTTATTGGCGCGATCCTGAACGAGGAACTCGATCAGCTTATCGCTGTCATAGGGTACCTCGGAAATGATGGCCCGGTTGACGTCAGCCAGGTAGGCGGCGAACAGCGATGTTTCCCCGGAATTGCGTCCAAAGAGCTCAATGACCCCAATGCGTTCGTGGGATCCAACCACGGTCCGTACGTCGGTGATGGCATTCACGGAACGGGTGACCGCGGTGGAGAAACCGATGCAGTAATCGGTGCCAAACACATCGTTGTCCATCGTTTTGGGAATGGCCACGATCTGAAAACCTTCCTGATGAAGGCGGGCGGCATAGCTCAACGTGTCATCTCCCCCGATGGGGATCAGAGCATCCAGATTCAAAGCTTCCAGCACCCGTAAGGCATGCCGGGTGATATCAATGCGCCCATTTTCCTTTTCAACACGGTCTTCTTCCCGCACGAATTCCGGGACGCGGTCGGGGTGCATGTTGGAAGGATTTGTGCGGGAAGTGTGAAGCACAGTCCCCCCTGTGCGATCAATGGTGCGCACATTCTTTTTATTTAAGGGGTCGGTCAGTTCCTGGATGGTGTGGGGATCATCGGGGTTGATGCCTACCACAGACCACCATCCGCGGCGGAGGCCAATGATCTCCACATCATGGTCCTGAGACCGGATGACCACAGATTTGATGGCGGCGTTCAGACCGGGGACGTCTCCACCGCCTGTTAAAATTCCTATTCGGCGCTGATTACTCAATGGTTACCTCCTTGATCAGGTTTCCCTTCCATTTTATCTTAATTGGCTTCCCCGGTAGCCGAGGATATTGCGGGCCACAATCAGCCGGTTGATCTGTCCCGTACCCTCGAAGATGTCATTGATTTTTGCGTCTCGGAACCATTTCTCGACCAGATGGTCTTTACTGTACCCCAGGGGGCCCAGGAGTTCGACCGCTTTCTGGGTAATTTTAGTTGCCACATCTCCGGCCTTGACCTTACTCATGGAGGCCGCCAGGGCGTTGGTTTGTTTGTTATCCGCCATCCACACCGCTTTGACGGTCAACAGCCAGGCTGACCGCAGTTGGATCTCCATGTCCATCACTTCCCGCTCCAGGTTTGTCAGTTTCTGGCGGGGCAGGCCGTAGCGAATTTGGATCTCTTCCTGCTCCAGAATGTCCTGCACGAATTCCAGGGCGGCCCGGGCCACACCCAGGGCTGAAGCAGCCACAATGGGCCGGGTGGCATCAAAGGTTTCCATGGCGCCTTTGTAGCCTTTGGTGCTTTTTTCTATGGTGGGACTGCCGAGGATATTTTCGTAAGGGATGCGGCAGTCCTGCAGGACGATGGAGGCTGTGTCGCTGGCCCGGATGCCGAGTTTTTCTTCCAGTTTGGTAATTTTGCAGCCCGGAGTTCCAGCCTCGATCACAAAGGAGCGGATCCCGGCCCGGCCGGCGTCAGGGTCAATGGTAGCCCACACGACCACAAAACCGTCTGATTCCTGCAGCGCTTTGTGTCCAGCGGTGACAAAGATTTTCTCACCGTTCAGGACCCATTCGTTGCTCTCTTCATCCAGTCTGGCTGTGGCCTGAATTTTGGAGATGTCGGATCCTGCCTGGGGTTCTGTCATTGCCATGGCATCAAACACGGGCTCATCACCCTGGAAGCGGGGCAAAAAGCGCTGTTTTTGTTCTTTGGTGCCAGCAGCGGCCACCGCTGCTGATCCCAGCATACCGCCGGGTGTGCACAGGTAGATCCCGGCATCCCCCCAGGACAGCATCTCCACCATGACCATCAGGCGCTGGTAGGTCAGGCTGGGTCGATCCTCCTTTTCCTTTTTCTCCTTTTCCTCATCATCGCCGGGTGCCATGGACGTTCCTCCCATGGCTTTGGTGGCGGTGTGCATAAAGTTGATATAGTCCCACGGGATGTCATGTTCATTGACATCCATTTCGCGCGAGACAGGGCGCATCATGTTTTCTGCCACAGTTTTCACGACACGCCTGGTTTGTTTCAAGGTTTCGGGCATTTCAAAACTAATCATGGCGTTCTCCTTTTACAGCAGAAGGCGGTCAGGACCTGAATCTACACCATGGCCAGACCGCATAAATTCGCAAAACCGCGCCCATTCCGCATCCACATTTCAACCGGATGTTCGCGGATATATCCGTGTCCTCCCAGGATTTGCACCGCGCGATCGGTGACCATCATCACCATATCCATCGCCCCCTGCAGGGCCAGATAGGCGCTTTTCGAAGCATCAGGAATCCCCTGGTCTACTTTCCAGGCGGCTTCCCAGGTCAGGAGCCGGATAGATTCAATCTCTGTAGCCATTTCGGCCAGCATGAAGGCGATGGCCTGTTTTTGGGCCACTTTGACGCCGAACACTTCCCGGTCCTTGGCATAATCCCGGCTGTACTCAAAAGCTGCCTGGGCGACGCCTACCGCCATGGCGGCCAGAGCGGCGTTACTGGAAGCCAGGATGGGTGCCAGATCATGTCCCTCTTCCCCTCCCAGCAGGCTGTCGGGCGGCACAGCGACATCGTTCAGGGCGAGGGTATGGAGCGGTAGGCCGTGGATGCCCAGGGCAGCCTGGCGGCCGCCGGTGGTTAGACCAGCCATATCAGTGGATACGATGAAGGCCTGGGTTTTGCCCTCCAGGCTTGCGTAAACCAACATGTGTTGAGCCTGTTCGGCAAAGGGGACATAGCATTTTTCACCCGAAAGTGTGAAACCATCCCCGGTGCGGACCGCTTTTGTTTCCAGGTTGTGAGGATCAAAGTCGAAGCGGTTTTCCATCAGGGCTGCTGTGTAGGGCTTCCACTCCGCTTCGATGGCGGTTGGAATATAGGCTTCTTTTTGTTTTTCCGTGCCGGCAAACAGGAGGGGCAGCACGAACAGGTTGGGTGTCAGCACGGCGAGGGCGCCTGCCAGGTCGCCATAAGCCAGCGATTCGGCTGTCAGCACCCCGGTCACAGCCGAATATTCACCGAATCCAAAATACGTTTCAGGAATGGAAGCCTGCAGGTAACCCAACTCCCAGCCCTTTTCAATCAGATCCGGCGGGAGGCTTCTACCCTCATCTGCCTCCCTGGCGGCGGGGCGGAGATCATTCTCCGCATAGCGCCCTACAGCATCGAGAAGCATCTGCTGTTCATCAGTGGGGGTAAACGAATACATGGTTTCCTCCTAGTGTGTGGTGCGATAATAGATCGGGATGGGTTCATGTGCGGACTGGACATGATCAAAGTTTTCGATGTGGACCAACCCCCGTAGGGCCAGATATTCGATGTGGGCTCCGGCTTCTTCCAGTGCCAGGAGCCGGTTATACCCCTGATATCCCCGCACCTCTCCGAATAGGTTATAAGCTGTGTCTTTCACAGTATGGGGTGTTTCCAGATAGTCCAGCACCTGTCCGAAGCGAGTCTGGTGTACCTGTTCGATTTCTGTGATCCGGCGCAGGACATTGAAGATTTCCCCTTCATGGCCGGGCAGGGTGATATGGATCTGGCCGGTCCATCTTTTGGTATCTTGGAGCGAATCCAGGTAATGGCTGAGACCGGTGTTCAGAAGCAGGCTTTCCGGTGTTTGATGGGGGCTGATGCCGGGCAGGAGGTGATCGCCGCACAACAGCACTTCATCCAACTGGAACACGACGTGGCCCGGGCAGTGACCGGGCACATGATGGATCTTGATAGGTCCCAGCGCCATGCCCACCTCGTCAAAGGTGAAATCGGCCGCGGTGTTGCGGTAGGTGAGCTGGGAAGCCTTATGGATGTGGATCAAGGCCCCCACATCGGCCTCATCCAACCCGGCCTGGTGCAGGAAGGGCAGTAATCGCCTGGCAACCATGGACACATGCTGGTCATAACGGGTCACAATGGGGACGCTTAATCCGTGAACCCCGATTTTCCCCCTACAGCGGTCCCGTAAAAACGGCAGACCGCCAAAGTGGTCAACATGCGCGTGGGTGATCAATATGTGGCTGATATCCTCCAGGCCCCGGAAGCCCTGTTCGCAATCTGCAACTCGGGCCAATCCATCTGCCAGATTCTGGTTGGAAGGCCCGTAGCCTGAGCCGCTGTCGATCAGCGCGCTGTACTTTCGACTGTCCTGGCGATCGATCACAATCAGATACACAAAGGTCCAGAACTCATAAAAGGCTTCCAGGGTCAGGCGGTAGATGCGATCTCCGCCTGCCGTTTGGTACACCTTGAAAGCGGAATCTGTGCCCATGATATGTTTTCTACCTGCTTCTTTTCAGTAAACCCTGCAGGATATATTCGGTGTACTGCGCTGCAATCTCCTCCGGTTGCAGTGGGCCGTCGGGCCGGTACCAGGTCACCGTCCAGTTCAACATACCCAGCAAAGCCCGCGTGGTATGGGCCGGATCAACGTCCTGGAAGACACCCTGATCGATGCCTTCCTTGATCATCGATCGCCAGATGGATTCCACATGGTCCCGGCGTGGGATATGGGATTGATGAAATTCTGGTTCGAGGGAGCGGTGTTCCAGGAGCAGGACAGAGGAAAGGGAAAGGTGTTCAGTCAGAAAAACCAGGTACGTGGTCATTGCCGAACGCAGCTTATCTTCCGGGGGAAGAGCGCGGTCAGCCACTTCCTGCAGGTCGATGATGATCAAGTCCAGGGCGCGGTCCAGCAGGGCCAGCAGGATATCCTGTTTGCTGGAGACGTGGTGATATAAGCTGCCTTTTTTCAGCTCCACTGCCCGGGCAATGTCTCGCATGGAGGTAGCATGATAGCCTTTTTCCCTGAATATCAGGGCCGCAGCGTCCAGAATCTCGTCCCTTGTCATAGATGGTCCCTACCGAACGTTCGGTAGATTAAGCGTAGCAAGCTTTGGGGCAGGTGTCAAGCGAAACTAATAGTTTGCGCAGTATTATGGAAAAGGTTGAATTGAGCGGCTGGATGTGTTTTGTTCCCTCCCGGAGGGAGCATGATTCATGGTATAAGGAAGGCATATGGTCGGTTCGAAACGGGAAGAATATATGATGAGTGACATCGACCTCTCTCCAGATCCGGGCAGCTATGTGCTGGCCCTTATCCTGTCTGCCCGGGAAAAGATCGAAGTAGGCGCTATGGGGAGCAGGGAATTCCAACGCGGGTTATACCTGTATGCCGGTAGCGCCTTCGGCCCTGGAGGTGTGCGGGCCCGGGTAGGGCGGCATCTGCGCCACCAAAAACAGCACCACTGGCATATCGATTTCCTCCAACCTCAGATCCGCACGAAGGAAGTTTGGATCCTGCCTTCCTCCCGCGAGGTGGAGCACCAGGCTGCCCATCGCCTGCAGGAGCACCCCCTGACTACTATCCCTGTAGCGGGATTCGGCGCATCAGACTGTTCCTGTGCTGCCCATCTGTTTTATTCTCGGAAGCCTGATTCCAGGACTGCGCTCTTTCAGGACCTGGACCGGGATTGGGATATAAGCTGGTTGCGATTTCACCTGTGACGCCAACCTTGCACCATCATTCCGCATCTAAGTTGAAGGCCAAGTAAATGGTGTAAAATACGAAATATTCACCGATACGGGGAGAGAGGCGGCTATGGTCAAAATGTTAACCCGGCGGGACAAACTTCTATATGGTGTGGGGGATATCGGCTTCAGCCTGACAACCACCATTCTGGGGGCCTATTTTGCCATATTTCTGACCGATGTTGTCGGACTGCGTCCCGGTATAGCGGCGATTGCCTTTTTCATCGGTAAGAGCTGGGATTATATCAATGACCCCATTTTTGGATACATCTCCGACCGCACCCGGACGCGCTGGGGCCGCAGGCGGCCCTTCTTATTATTCGGCTCTTTGCCTTTGGCCCTTACCTTTACCATGCTGTGGTGGCAGCCGGGCTTTACAAAACCGCTGGCCCTGGCCGCCTACTATTCCGGGGCGTATATTCTGTATGAAGCGGCAGCTACATTTTTGTATATGCCCTACTTTGCCCTCACCCCTGAGCTGACATCCGATTACGATGAGCGCACCTCGCTCACCTCCTACCGCATGTTTTTCTCGATCCTGGGCAGTCTGCTGGCTTTCACCCTGCCCTTAATGATCGTGGGCTCCTTCGCGCCCCACAACAGTGAGCGTGTATTCTGGATGGGACTGATGTTTGGGGTCTTGGCTGCAGCGCCTATGCTGCTGGTGTTCTTTGGCACCAAGGAGCGGCAGGAGTTTATCCAGCAGGAAAAACCGGGTCTGAGGGAATCCTTGCGGTCTGCCTGGCAGAATCAGCCTTTCCGTTTTGGGCTGGCGATCTTTCTCGCTACGTGGATCTCAGTGGATGTGCTGCAATCTACTTTATTGTTCTTCATCAAGTATGTGGTGCAGAGAGAAGGCCAGAATGACATCATAATGGCCACTATCTTTGTGGTGGCGATCTTTGCTCTCCCCATCTGGAGCTGGGTTTCCCGGCGCTGGAGTAAGCGCTGGGCATATATTTACGGCATCTCTTTCTGGGGCGTGGTTCAGATGCTGCTGATCACGGTTACTCCCGACACCGGCCTGGGGTTGATTCTCTTTCTGTGCTCTCTGGCAGGGATCGGGATTGCGGCCGCCCATGTCCTGCCCTGGGCTATCCTGCCCGATGCCATCGAATGGGATGAGTACCATACCGGGGACCGCCATGAAGGCATGTTTTACAGCCTGACCACGCTGGCACGCAAGATCGCCTCGTCCCTGGCGATCCCCCTGGTCCTGCTCTTGCTGGAGTTCACCGGTTATCAACCCAACGTGGCCCAACAACCCGCAAGGGCGGTATTTGGTATCCGCCTTGTGATGGGCCCCCTCCCCGCTGTTCTGCTCCTGATCGGCATCTTCTTTGCCTACCGGTATCCCCTGGACAGGGAACAGTTCGGGAAGATCGTACAGGAATTAAGGGTGCGTCGGGCCGGGGGGGAATCGTAAATTCCCTATTTAGCTCGCGTCCTGGAGGGCTGTCATGGCTGACATTGAAATCCAGCGTATCCAAAATCACGGGGATAAGCGCCGTTTTCTCACCTTCCCGTGGCAGGTGTACAAGGGGGATCCCCTCTGGGTTCCCCCGCTCCTTCCTGAACGATCCCGCATGATTGATCCCCAGCAGGGGTTGTTTTTTGAACGCGGGGAAGCCGATTTTTTTATGGCCTGGAAGGATGGAAAAGTGCAGGGGACGATCTGCGCCGCAGTGGATCCCCCTGCCAATCGCAGGCGGGGTACCCGGGAGTGCATGTTTGGTTTTCTGGAAACCGTCCAGGATTATACGGTTTTTCAAGCGCTGGTGGACCGGGCTGCAGACTGGGGCCGGAAGCGGGGCCTGAAAACCTTATATGGCCCGTGGAACCTGGATTATGAGGATGGCTATGGGGTGTTGATCAGCGGCTGGGACCGCCCGCCGGCGCTGATGTGCGGCCATTCTCCCCCCTATTACCGGGGCTTCATGGAGCGCTATGGGTTTGTCCCCGCCCGGCCGCCAAATGTAGCCCTGGGATTGGATCTCAGGGATGGGGAGCCCTTCCAGCGCGCCTTCCGGGTGGCAGACAAACTGAAGGAGAGGAAAAATTTCCGGATCCGGGAGGCGGATTTTGAGCACTGGGATGATGAGATCGACCGCGTCCTGCTTCTCCTGAACAATGCATTGGTCCACCTGGAGGACCACATTGGCTGGCGGCGGGACACCCTGGCATCGACTCTGGAGCCTTTCAAACAAATCGCCGATCCTGAACTGATCCTGTTTGCAGAACATGAAGGCCAAACAGTGGGATTCTTACCTGCCCTTCCGGATTTGAATCAAGTCCTGATCCATGCCAATGGACTGCGCTACCCCTGGGATTATGTGAAATTATGGTGGCATATGACCTTCCATCCCCCCCGGAACATGACGGTGAAGAGCATGCTGGTGTTGCCGGAATACTGGAAGACCGGCGTAGCTGTGCTGCTCTTGGCAGAATTGGCGCAGCGCATCATGGACCGCGGCTGTCCCTGGGTAGACCTATCCGTCACCAGCCAGGATAACCCCAATTCGATGCTCATTGCTGAAAATCACGGCGCGAAAGTGTACAAACGCTGGCAAGTGTACCAGTATCCTCTGGAAGGAAGCTAGCCCATCCGGTTAGAGAAAATGGCTTGCCAATTGCCATACTTAGCACTATAATGCAGGGTGATCGGGGCGTGGCGCAGTCCGGCTAGCGCGTTGCAATGGGGTTGCAAAGGCCGTCGGTTCGAATCCGACCGCCCCGACCTTGAAGACCACACGACAAAGACCACAGCTGTGGTCTTTGTTGTTATCTAGGGGGAGAGATCGTTGAACGGGAATCAGGCCGCCGTCTCTTCGCAAGAAACGTATGGGGGATGTTTTACTTTCCAGATACTGTTCCCATCCAAGGACGGCCACAATTTCTGAGCCTGGATTCTCCGGGCATGATGGATTGCACGATCATTTTAGGGCCCTTTTTCCAGAGTAAAGGAGTCCATCACTTTTCCGGAACGGGTGATGAACTGGAAGGTGATTTTCTGCCGGTCCGCGGTAACACGCATGGCACCGTAATCTGCACGATAGCGGGCCTCACTGTGAGAAAGGATCTCTTCAAAACCATAACTGCCATTCCCCCCCAGACCGTTCACGAAATACGGGAAGCCATCCACCATCAAACGCTCATAATTATGGTCATGCCCGGCGATCACCGCTGATGCTCCCCAGGAGGAATACGGCCACTGCATGCGGCCGGTAGATCCGTGCGGACCGGAGGAGTAGGGGGGATGATGCATGTAGATAATTTTCCACGGCAGCCGGGATCGTTGCAGCTCATCTTTCAACCAATGTCCCTGTTTGGAAGAGGGAGTGGTCCCATCCGGCTCATGGACAATGCTGTTGAGGGCGAAAAAATGGACCGGGCCCCAGATGAAATCATAATAGCGTTCGTTACCCGGCAGGTTGAAGTAGGTCAGGTGCGGGCCCGGTTCTGGCCAGCGCCAGTCATGGTTTCCGATGGTGGGAAAGAAGCGGTTCTTGTCGGCACCCTCTCCGTAGATGCCGTGGTACGGGTGAATAAATTCATGGAAATATTGTCCCACATTTTCATCCATGGTTTTAGCGGAACCCCGGGGGTAGTTGTTGTCCCCGGTGGTGATGATCAAATCCGGTGACCACTCTTTAATGAGTTGGGACACATCTCTTTCTGCTGGGCCCGCCAGGCCGTAGTCACCGATCACGGCGAAGGTCAACCGGTGTGGTTGCAGGGTGAGAGTCGGGGTGGGGTCAGGGATCGGTGTTGATGCCGGTCGCGCTGTGGCAGTGACAGGTACCGGAGAACGGGTTGGCGAAGGTGGAGGGGGAGTGGTTCCGGGGATGGATGATGGAGTGGCAGGTGAGGGCAGATTGGCTGGCGAGCAGCTCCCGACCAGTATCCCCACCAGGACTGGGATGATAATGTTTTGTAGGGTCAGGATCTTTCTCATTGTCATAGGACTGAGTGTTTACACAGACCACCTCTGGAGGGCAGCCTACGCGCGGGCTTGAAACAATTTTCTATACAATAAACAGGACCTTATTGGAAACGGCGGTCCTGTTTAACTTCCCCTGTGTGCAGCTGTCCCTTCCTGACCGTTCAATCACAATACCCCATAAACTCTTTAGCCATTAAATAAAGATCATAATCCTTCTTGTTGTACGCTTTGAACTCTTCTCGCAGTTCATCCGTCAGGTTGATTTTTGCGTATTTTTCGGGCGGAAGTTTATATTTGCTGTCTTCCGAGGACAACTTGTGGGGTTCTTGGCCGTGAAGCTGCATCACGAAACCGTCCAGACAGGCAGTGATCCCAACCAGATCAAAATCTCCCAGGCGTTTATTACCCAGGCTTTCAAATTGGAAATTTTTTAGTTCCTTTCGCAGCGCGAAATCCTGGAATGACATGCCTTTCTGGAAAGGGATGGTTTGTCTCGAGCGCACCTTTCCCTTGCGCTGTTTCCATTCCAGGTACTGGGATACAGCTCGCTCCAGCGGATCACGGAGGACGAGGCTCATAAAGGGGTTTTCAAGCACGCTGTCAAAGCGATCCGGAACAAAATGACCGTGAATGGCAGACGTGTCGGATGGGATGTCATCCACATTTATCCATGATAAATGTGGATTTTGGCTGTGGGATTGTCCCGGATATCCTAAGAGAGAAGACAGGGGCGTGTGCTGGAACAGTTTTCTGCCTTTCTCAAGCAAAGAGCGGATAGGAGATCTGGGTATATCACTGAGTCTCACCAGTTGATCTCGTTCTGTATCATAGACCAACACATGCTCCTGACCGTATAGTTTTCCTAATTCAACCAGTAATGTTGGGCCTGCTGTTGATTCGATATCAATACTCAGGTGAATGCGTCCGCGGTTTATTGTGCTCAAAACTACTCCTGATTAGGTTCCTTATCACTTATATTAGTTTAGCATACTTCATTTTCTTTTCCAGGTGGTCCCATTTCAGGTCTGGCAGGGTCCCGATTTGTGCTGTTCCCGGCTTGTGGCTGTGTTCCCTGGGGACTCTGTTGGTTATCGGGTAGAATACACGTCAAGGTACAGCAGGAGCGAAGGCGCAGCGTAAGGAGGTTTCATGGCATATCTACCTATAAATGAATATGGTGTGATCGGCGACTTGAATACCGTAGCCCTGGTCGGCACGAACGGCTCGATTGACTTCATGTGTTTCCCGAATTTTGATTCCCCGTCTGTGTTTGCGCGGTTGCTGGATGATGAAAAAGGGGGATATTTTCAGATTGAACCGGTTTCCGATGACCGCCGCATGAATCAGATCTACCTCTCGGATACCAATGTCCTATTTACCCGATTTTTATTCCCGGATGGGGTGGCGGAATTATCAGACTTTATGCCGGTTGAAAAGGACAGGGTGGTGCCCAATGTGGTACGCAGGGTGAAGGCCATCCGGGGCGATATCCAGTTCCGGATGGTTTGTCAGCCGGCGTTTGATTATGGGCGGGCGGACCACACCGTTGTCCTGGAGGATGATCAGGCCGTATTCACCTCTCAAGGGGAGGAGGGGCTTGTCCTGCGCCTGCGGAGTGATGTCCCTCTCGAGGTCAAGAAGGGCGCTGTGGAAGCTCACTTCTCCCTCAAACAGGGCCAGTCCGCTGCCTTTATCTTGGAGAAGGTGCTGCCGGATTACACTTCACCCTGCGGTTTGCCCGATTATGTTTCCGAAAGCTTCAAGAACACGGTCAATTTCTGGCATGATTGGATTGAGGGGGCGGAATATGATGGCCGCTGGCAGAATATGGTTAACCGCTCAGCGTTGACATTAAAATTACTCACATCCCAGTTGCACGGATCCATGGTCGCTGCGCCTACCTTCGGGTTGCCAGAAGTTGTGGGGGGAGAGCGAAATTGGGATTACCGCTTCAGCTGGGTGCGTGATTCCGCCTTCATGGTATATGCCTTCATCCGTCTGGGATTTACTGCAGAGGCTGAAGCCTATTTAGACTGGATCCGGCAGTGCAGCACGGAACAGATGGAGGACGGTTCGTTAGCCCTGATGTATGCCGTGGATGGGGGGGAAGTGATGGAGGAGCAGATCCTGGATCATCTGGAGGGATACCGGGGCTCGTCACCCGTCCGGATCGGGAATCAGGCCCATGAACAATTACAGCTGGATATCTACGGGGAATTAATCGACGCGGTCTATCTGATTGATAAATATGGCGCGCCGATTTCCTATGACATGTGGCAGCATCTCACCCGGATTGTGGAGTATGTCAGTCAAAACTGGGATCAGCCGGATGAGGGGATCTGGGAGGTGAGGGGAGGCCGCCGCCATTTCCTGTTCTCGCGCCTGATGTGCTGGGTGGCGGTTGACCGCGCGCTGCGCCTGGCGGGAAAACGCTCCTTGCCGGCTCCGGTTCATGCCTGGCGGGAATTGCGGGATGCGATTCATGACGACATCCATCAAAACTTCTGGGATGACGGGAAAGGGGCTTTCGTGCAGTACAAAGGCAGCCAGGTCCTGGATGCGTCCAGCCTGCTCATGCCGCTGGTGCGTTTTATCAGTCCCAATGATCCGCGCTGGATGTCTCATTTGGAGGCAGTGGAAGAGGAGCTGGTGTATGATTCCCTGGTTTACCGCTACAGTCCCCAGGCTGCGCCGGATGGACTGCAGGGTGAGGAGGGAACCTTCAGCATCTGCACCTTCTGGTATGTGGAATGCCTATCCAGAGCCGGCCAGCTAAACAAAGCCCGCTTTTATTTTGAAAAGATGCTGGGATATGCCAACCATCTCGGCCTGTACGCTGAGGAATTGAGCCCCCAGGCTGAACATCTTGGGAATTTTCCCCAGGCGTTCACCCACCTGGCGTTGATCAGCGCAGCCTACGATCTCAACCGCCGCCTGAGCGCTTGAGCGAGCACGACCCTTGATTCGCATAGCCAGCAAGGAGGGCAGGGAGAAGCGGTAGGAACCGCTGTAGCACAAGGGGGTAGGGATGCCTGTCAGGCCTGATCAACGTCGGGATTCACTGTGTGAGGCAGACTTTTCCCTGCCAGGCCTGCCAGCAGATTGCGGCAGGCGATGTGGGCCATGCTCTGCCGCGTGTGGTATGTGGCGGAACCAATATGGGGGGTGATCAGACAATTCTTCAAACCGTATAAAGCATGATCCGGAGGCAGTGGTTCGGGGTCCGTGAC
>CAZIFI010000045.1:0-4129 GCA_964539105.1 uncultured Anaerolineales bacterium
TTATCCCCCATAAGCCAATCATATGTAAAATGGATCAATTCCAGGATGAT
Organism: uncultured Anaerolineales bacterium; assembly: GCA_964539105.1. GTDB lineage: Bacteria > Chloroflexota > Anaerolineae > Anaerolineales > UBA11858 > B10-G9. The sequence continues at coordinate 51 of CAZIFI010000045.1, forward strand.
TTCCCTTGAAGCAGGTCTATGGGTACGAAAGAAGGGAGGTGGATGTTGCCTGACCCTTCATTGGGGAGTTTAATACGCTTCTGTCATCACAGCGACACACTCTAATTTATAACCTTATCAACCCCTGCATGCTGGAGGTCTTGTGGAAAAGCAGGCAGAAAAGAAGTACGCCAATGCTTTCAGAATACGAATCATTGATAATTTTTATACTGATCAAAACAAAAGCGGCTGCCGATGGTTTGTGCCAGTAGGTCTAATTATTTGGGGTCAATTACCATGACAAATTCCTTAACTCCCGGCCAGACTGCCGTCCACCAACTCGAGGACCTGATCGGCGAAAGGTTCCGCTAACAGAGGGTGTGAAGTCATCAACACAGCGCTTCTCCTGGTCGTCCAGGATGGAGATCAGGTACTTCAGGCCAGGTGATCGGCTGTGTAGCGCGAGGGCAGGAATGCACAAGCCCGGGAGAAGCAGCCGTGCACGAACATGGGGGTGGCTGTATAGGAAATCATGGGCGCGCCCCGCATTTCACGGGGGTAGAAGGCTTCCCCTCGGTTTTTTATACGGTAAGCTTGATGCCGTGCTGGGGTTTATTTAGGGGGTGTTGTGTTCCTCTTCGGTTGAACCCGCCGTCATGGGACGAATGCAAGGATAGGACGTTTGAAGGTGGGATGACCCACCGCGGGTTGCGTTTGGTTCTGGGAGAGGAAAGTTGCTTTTTTGCCAGTCACCTTGGCGCAGGACGCTCCTGGAATTGTCTCCCGGAAACGTGCAGGCTTTCACGGGTGTAAGCCCATAATCATTATTTGCGAGATGAAAAACCATCGAAACTGACATACAATTAGGGGAAATTGCCTCATGTGTATGGGGGGAGTGGAGTATAGGAATATATAGGTACGGAGGGGGCCTTGGAATCTCAAGGAGGACTGGATGGCACACGTGCATGAACATGAGTTCATGGTTTTACTGGTGGGAGCGGTCATTTGGATTTTTACCCAGTCAGCGGACCAGAAGCTGAAAGACCTGCCAAACTGGAATGTATTTTCTGCTGCGTTTGATGTGTTCCTGGTCAGCATGGTGCTGACCATCCTGGAAGATTTCGTTTGGCCCGATGTGGTCAATGTCATGGAGCATATGTTGTACGCAGTCAGCGCCCTTCTGCTGGCGTTTTGGAGCTGGCGGGTGTTCTGGCCGGGGGCAAAAGAGCGGATGGGGGGTGATCAATGACCGGGCTCGTTGCAGCACTCGACATCATATCTGTTGTGGGGGCAGGTGTGGCTTTATGTGTGGTATGGCGGGGAAAGGCACAGCTCTTTGATCGGGAATCCCGGGGGTTGATTGCCCTTCTGTTGGTCCTGGTCCTGGTCCACAACCTGGGGAATACCCTTTCAGCGCTGGGCATCACCGGTCGCCTGGAGTTATATGAAGATCAACTTCTCGTCATTGTGTTTGGGATATGGGCCATCGCCCTCTACAGCCTGTATCGCTGGTTATCGGAACGGCGGTTGAAGGCGAGTGAGGAGCGCCTGCGTCTGACACTGTTTGGCACAGGGGCTGGTCTGTGGGACTGGAATGTGCAGTCCGATGAGCTGGTGATCAACGAGCAGTGGGCGGAGATGATCGGCTACACGCTGGAGGAACTGGAGCCGGTGACAATTGAAACCTGGAATGCCCTGGTACACCCCGAGGATTTGAAGAGGGTGGACCGGAAACTGGAGGAGCATTTTAGGGGCGAGGCGGACAACTATGAATGCGAAGCCCGCATGAAGCACAAGGGGGAGGACTGGATCTGGGTGCTGGATAAAGGAAAGGTCGTCGAGTGGGATGAGGAGGGCGAGCCCCTGCGCATGACAGGCACCCACCAGGAAATCACGGAGCTCAAGGAAGCGCAGCTTTCCCTCGAACGCCAAAAAGAGCGTCTGGAAGTACTCCGCCACGTAGGGCTGAACCTGACCAGTGAGCTGGACATCGATGAGCTCCTGGAACATATCGTTGCACATGCTGTGGAGCTGGTCGATGGATCAAAGGGTGGCGTGTATATGCTGGATCATGACCGCGACGCGCTGGACCTCCATATCCATACGGGGTTTGAATCCCTGCCGGAAAACACGGCACTGGGGCTTGGAGAGGGGCTGATCGGGAAAGTTTGGAAACGTAAGGAGACCATCAGCGTCGATGATTATCTTGCCTGGGGAGGTCATGCCCCCGTGTGGGGAGAGCATGTCGGCCACCGCGCTGTGATCGGTGTGCCTGTGGTTTGGCGAGATGAATTATATGGGGTTTTGGAAATCCTGCGGGACGGGGGACTGCCGTTCTTTGATGAACATAAAAATCTGCTGCAGCAGTTTGCCGTTCAGGCCGCGGTTGCCCTCCGCAACGCGCAGCTGTTTGAGCAAGCCCAGCAGCGCATGCATCGTTTGAATTCCCTTCGAGAGGTGGACCGTTCCATTTCGGCCAGCCTGGACATCAATATCACCCTGAACTTGCTTCTTTCCTCGCTGCTGAAAAACCTGGAGGTGGACGCGGGAGATATTCTTCTCTATCATCCATCGACAGGCAGCCTGGAGTATGCTGCGGGAAAGGGGTTCCGCAGCGATGCCCTCCAGCAGGAAGCTGTGCGCGTCGGAGAAGGACAGGCGGGAAAAGCCGCTTTGACCCGTGAAGTGGTTCATATCCCGGATCTGCGCCTGGAAACCGTCAGCCGCGACCGGGCGAAGCACATCAGAAACGAGGGGTTTGAATCATATGTGGGGGTTCCATTGATCGCCAAGGGGGAAATTGTGGGTGTGCTGGAAGCCTTCCATCGTTCCCCGCTGGGTCCCACGCCGGAATGGCTCGATTTTCTGGAGACATTGGCAGGGCAGGCTGCCATTGCCATTGACCATCTGGACATGTTCCATGAACTGAAGCGGTCCAACCTGAATCTTGAACGGGCGTACAATGAGGTCATTGAGGGTTGGGCCCGGGCGTTGGAGCTGCGAGACCAGGAGACAGAGGGACACAGTCGGCGCGTTGAGCAGTTAACGCTGACCATTGCGAAAAAAATGGGGGTGAAAGGGGAAGCACTGGCTCATATCCGGCAGGGATCCCTGCTGCATGACATCGGCAAGATGGGGGTTCCGGACCGGATTTTGCAGAAGCCCGGAAAGCTGACGGATGAGGAATGGGAAATTATGAAAATGCATCCCACGTTCGCCTACCAAATGCTCCTGCCCATCGACCATCTCAAACCCGCCCTGGATATCCCGCACTATCACCATGAAAAATGGGACGGGAGTGGATACCCCAAAGGCTTGCAGGGAGAAGAGATTCCACTGGCGGCCCGCATCTTTGCCGTGGTGGATGTGTGGGACGCCCTGCGCTCTGACCGCCCCTACCGTGACGCTTGGTCAGATGAGAAAGCGCTGCACTACATCAAGGATCAGTCTGGGGAGCAGTTTGATCCCGAGGTGGTGGAGGTGTTTTTAGATATCCTTGCCAGAGGGGATTTACCTGAGGCATGAGGTATGAAGGGATCGGGTGGAGGGTTCAATCAGCTGGCAGGGGGGAATAGGGCCTTTTCTGGATGCCATGCTGGTTTCGCCCTTCACACCACGGGCGGGGATCGTGCTGCTGTCCATTGATCATCTTTGCCATCGCTTGAAATACGTGCAGGGCTACCAGGGTAGTCCATGCCCGGCGTGTTGTGGTGGTGATCTTCTGGAGAAGACCGGCAGCAGTCTCTAAGGGGTCAACTTGGAGGAAGGCCACTGTTGTGGCCACAGAACACGCCAGAAACCCCCAACCGGTGGCCCTGGAGTGCTGGGCCCAGGCTGATCTTCCACGCTGGACGAACCCTCCCGCAAATGCAACACTGGCCAACGGAACGTCCAGGAAGAAGAGCGCGGAGAACAAGCGGTGAAGGCGGCGTCCATGCTGCGCTCGGATGGGATGGGAGGGGTCCCGGGGGGATAGCCATTCATGGGGTCCGTCGCACAAAAGCCTGCAGCCATGAGGCCCACGGTCGACGCCGTTAAAAAGAGACCAGACAAGAGGAGCGGGGTGCCCTGGATCCACCCTGCTGGTCCGATGAAAAAAA
>CAZIFI010000045.1:4229-7995 GCA_964539105.1 uncultured Anaerolineales bacterium
TCAAGAGGGGCGCTTGTATCCACTTCGTGATCTGCGGCCTTCCGGAGCACAGGTTCGACCGTTCTTATGTGCTCCAGCACGCGATTCAGCTCCCTCGGGCTCTGTCCGTACGGGTTGTTCGTCCTTGCGGCCAATCGCTCGGTAATTACATCAACGGGTGCGCTGAGCAGGATGATGTGGTCGAACTGTGAGTGGAACCTCCCCTGATTCGCTGCGGTTCCTGCTATGAACAGGACTTCCGCGTCCTCCAGGGACAGCAGGCGCTGTATGCGATCCTCCTGCCACACCCAGTCGAGTTCATCCCAGCCATATTCGCCTGGGGCCGGTGGAGGGCGGGAAGGCCGGTGTGCATGTCAACCCAATGGCTCCACTGGTCGGTGTCAACGTCGATGGCCTTATAACCCATCTCGGCGAGCAGGCGGATCAGGGTGGATTTCCCGGCCCCCGACATTCCTGTCAGCAATATGCGTTTCATGCACCCTCCCTGAATCCTCCTCCAAAAGTCTCTCCCCCGACGGGGAGTTCCATCATGACGACACCGTGCAGATGAGCTGAGTCCCTTTTCGTATCGACCAGGACAATCCAGCCCTACCCTGGCACGCTTTATGCAGATGTTACTCGGCTATCCGCGCCCTGAATCCAAATTGAGTAACGCTGCTAATTGATCTTGATCAAACCCAACAACCTCTTCATCCCCGATCATCGTTACGGGTGTTGAGTGATAGCCGAGGTCATGGAGTTCGGCCATAGCCTCTGGATCTTCGGCAGCATTTCGATCTTCGAACTCGTTATCATTTTCAGAAAGCCACGCTTTCTCAAGCCCGCAGAAGTGTCAACCCGGTTGGGAATACACAATTACTGCAGGGGGGGGGCTCATCAGAAAGCCTCCCTGGTAAACGGATTTATATTCAGCTCCATCACGGATAAGCAAGGTGACTGCTATCCTGTGGCCCGGCTGACACCGAGTTGAAGACGTGCGTCCCCGATATTCGCACCCCTCATGCCGTACAGGGCCTGGAGGGGTATCAGGAATTGTCCCCCTGGAAACTCTCTCTTTTTCTCCGTTCTCCATGTCCGACATCACTTGCCACCGCCCCTGGGTTGGCCGCGGGGTCGGGGGCGCCCCAGTCCATTTCTCGGCTCGGCGCTTATCGGCTTCTCCAGCATCCCTCACCACAACTTATCCTCACGGTTTATTCTTATGATTATGATGCTGGTTTTCCTGTCCGAGTGCTGCTCCTAGATATTCCTGTCCCCCTTGAACACGTATCCCTTTCCCCTGATGGTTTCAATCCATTTTTCGCCGCCCGGGAAGGTTGATAATGCCTTTCTGAGCCTGGAGATGATCGGTCTGCAGACCACTGCTGGGGGATTCGCGTAATCGCCGACCACATGGTCGGCAATTTCCTGATGCGTGAGGAGCTTTCCCGGGTTATTTATGAAGATACCCATCATCAGGCTTTCATTGGGCGACAGCTTCACCCTCTGATCTTTGTAAAGGATGGTGTTTCTCATGGTGTCGAACCGGATGTTCCCGAGCTCGCTGATGTAGCTGTCCTTTACCAGGCCCAATGAATGCATAGACAGGAGGGTAATTTCGTCGGCGTCAACGAGGCCCCGGAGAATCTCGTTTGCCTGGCTTATGATCTCTTCGCCGGACATTCCGGACCGTATGAGTGCATGAAAGGCGATTTTGAGCGCGGATAGCGCGTCCTCTTGTGTGATAGGCTGCTGGTCGTTCACAGGCATCTCCTGATGTTGAGGTGAAAAACAATTCCATGTCCTTTGATTATATTGAACCGGCACTGTTCCTGCAATTCCGGGTAGTGACATCAGCAGCAGAGCCCGGCGCCATTTGTGTGCAGGGGGCCAGTGTAGGCGCGGATAGAAAGTGGGTTGGGCTCGGAATGACCCAACCAAATTGTTTCAACCCGAAGTGCGTATGGGTATATTTCCTGGGGACATGGCCGGTGCGAGTGTTCGGTGGCGGGGCGCTCTTCGACCGCAGGGGTGAATTGCTCGTGATCATTTTTTTGCCTGTCGGCTAATCTTTATGGAAACCGTTGGAATCAACATTCTCCAGATTATTGCGGCACATGATCCGGGAAAGGATATTATTCCGGTGCTGGTCGCTGGGCTTCTCAACGATGGGGTCGTACGGGCTCTAGGGGGGTCTACTAGTGAAACCTTTATTGTTGAAGAGGGGCGAATCAAAACAGACAAAATAAGCACCTGCTTGGTACCCACGGCAAAAGATGTGCCGGACACTATGGATCTCGTCTTGTGCCAGACCCCGGATGATGGGGGCTGTATGGGGTGAAACGTGTCGGTGAAATTCCTTGTATTCCCCTTGCCCCGGCTGTCGTCTCAGCTGTTCACAATGCCACGAATGTTTGGCATGATCGTATTCCTCTCTCCTCTGAGAAGGTACTGGTGGAATTGAATAGAATATAGAGTCAAGATTTTCGCGTGGCACCGGTTGTGTTGAATGTTGGTCGCTGTGCTGTGAACGGTGAGTGACCAAAGCCAGGCTCCGCCGAGTTGCCGGGGCGTACGATTGGGTTCCTGGGCTCTACTGGGGCAGTCCGGCCACGGGGAAGAAGCCATAAGCCCACAACACAAGCGTCGTGATGCCCAGTGAGAGCAACGCACCCACCACCGTCTGCCAGATGTTGTGATCGTCCGTGCTGACCCTGGCCCAGGACGCCAGGGGGATGAGCCCCAGCAGGGGGGTTGCAACCAGCCCGAACAGATAAATCAGCGCCCCTACGGGACCGGCTACCCCGGCAGCATGGCCGCTGGCTTTATAGTTGAGGACGAAGTTGAGGAGGATCAAACCCAGCGTGACCATGGTGTATGTCACGGCGATGGCCTCATAGATGCGGGGCGCATCGGTCAGCCACAGCACCAGCCAGCCCAGGGGGTAGCTGACGACCATGAAGACAAAACTGGCGATCCGCTGGCGCCTGATAATTTTGGTTTTGTCTTTCACCCCTCCCGGGATGTAAAAGAAGAGGCTTCCCAGGGGGATCAGGCTGAGGAACAGCAGGGTCCATCCGAAACCGGAGAGTCGGTTGGGAATGTTCGTCGGCAGCCTGAAGAAGATGAAGGTGATCAGCGCACCTGACAGGATGGGCACATTCAGGACCTGAGAGAGCACCTGGCCGGCGATCCGGCGCCCGTTGTGGTATTTTTCATTCATGGTGTGTATCCCTCTTTTGTCTTCGGAACGGTGAATTCCAGGGCGGAAAGAAACGCTGTCAATTTTCGGATCTCAACCTCCCTTCTGGTTCTTTTCGAACGAAGGGGTCAAGGAGGGTCGTCGAATTACTGGTGGGGATGGAGCACATACCCACCTCTCTACAGTGAATTATAAACGGAACCCATAAGCTGTGGTGCAGTTGGAAGGAACGCTAAAGGAAGATTACAGGTCCCAGGGAGACCGCCGGGCGGCAGTCAGGGGGTATTGAAATTTCTCTTTGGGCTTGTCCCTGTGCCTGAAAGATGCGTCCGGGATTCGAGCCCTGATGGGGGCACAGCCACTGGCGCAAACCATTGATCAAGCCTGCCTGTACCGGGTATTGGCATGTTGGGGCAGCAGCGACCCTTTCTGGAGCAGGAGGGTTGTTATCAAATACCAGGGAACGATATTCAGTTGAGGAACCAGATGCTGCAGGACCATTCTAATGAAATGACTCCGTTCGACCCCGGGAAAGCAATTTGCGCCCCGGATCCTTACGGCTGCCCTCAGGAGACCCGATCTGGC
>CAZIFI010000045.1:8095-17023 GCA_964539105.1 uncultured Anaerolineales bacterium
TTTTGACAATAAGCGGAATCGTCTTGATCATCATGAGGAAGCCAGGATAACACATGGGTGAAATAAAAAAGTTTGTTCTCAAACACGTTGAAGAGCATCCGCGCGATATTACGTCGTTTACCGCTGAAGCTTTTGACGTCACAAGGAACGCTGTTTTGTACCATATCAACCATTTAATCGAGGACGGCCTGCTTGCAGCCCGCGGATCAACGAAAGATAGGCGTTATGAGCTCGTCCCCATTGCCGAGGATGTGTTTAAGACACAAATAGCACCGGATCTGGAGGAGGATCAAATATGGTTCCATGTCATTCGTCCGAATCTGAGGAGCTTGCCGGACAATGTTCTCCATATCTGTGAATATGGCCTAAGCGAGATGATTAATAACGCCATTGAGCATTCCGAAGGCGATCTTCTCACGATCAAATTCGAACAGTATGCGCCAAGGATTGCCCTTTCAGTGATTGACGATGGGGTTGGTATCTTCCGCAAAATCCAGCGAGAGTTAGACCTCAATGATCCACGGCGTGCCATCCTGGAGCTGGCAAAAGGCAAATTGACCACTGACCCAGAACATCATTCCGGGGAGGGGATATTTTTCACGTCCAGGATGTTCGATCGGTATATCATCCTTTCCAAAGGCCTGTATTTTTCCCATCAGGACCCAGACGATGACTGGCTGCTGGAGCATAATATCGGCGTGGAAGGTACGGCGGTCCAGATGAGTATTTGGACGGATTCGGACAGAGAGATCAATGAGGTTTCCGACAGGTTTGCTTCAGATCACCAGGAGTATGGGTGTTCGAAAACGCAGGTTCCCCTCTCCCTGGCAACCTATAGCGACGAAAATTTAGTTTCCAGGTCGCAGGCCCGCAGGCTGCTGGCCAGGTTTAGGGAGTTAAATGAAGTTTTATTGGACTTTGATGGCGTTGAGACCATTGGGCAGGCGTTTGCTGATGAAATTTTTCGGGTATATGCCAGAAACAACCCGGAGGTGGATATCATCGCCATCAACACCAATGAGCAGGTGGAAAAAATGATCCTGAGGGCTCAAAATAAGCTTTCTTCTGGGTAGCCCCGACTGTGGGTATAACCACAGAGCCAGGGTGTCGCACTGGCATCCCCCGATGCAACCCCGAAGCATTGCAAAAACGCATATTTTATCTGCAAAACCGATATTTTGTCTCAAAAAACCCAATCCGCATAAACAAACTGATCCCCGGCACCCCGCCGATGAGGATCATCGACGCCAGGGCGATGGCCATGGTGTTGACCGGCGTGGCCTTGACCTTGGCCATGCCGCTCTTTTTCATGATGCGGTTGGGCGGCCGCTGCCCCAGCATGCGCGCCATGGTCAATATGGCCCGCGTCTGCACCTGGCCGCCCCCCGGGCTCTGCTTGATCAGGCCCGGGGCAGGGACGGAATCGTCGGCGTCCTGGATGAACCTGTCGATGGGTTTGCTGGTCTGCATCCCGGAGGTGACCCGCTCGCCGGATTTTCCAAACAGTCCGAAATCGCCCATCTGCGGCAGGACACTGCTCGGACTGGTGCTGGCATTGAGCGGGTTGACGAGCTGGTCCAGGCCAACCCCGTTTTGTCATGAAGGGGTTCCTGGGACTTGCTGATCACGTTCCGGGCTGTGATGCCGGGGGTGGTGATATGATATTCCTCTTAATCTATCTTTGCAGGGCCGAATTCCCCCGGCTTATCGTTGAAAAATTCACAAAACGAGGTTATAAACCTAACAAGTTGATCAACAACTTGAATGGTTGTTATACAACTAACACAGGACCCGATGAAGAAGTTGTAGTGTGTCTGGGAGTTCATGTCCAGGGTTGAGAAGATTGTCACCGAACTGCGGAGGCTGATAGAACAGGGCGAGTTTGAAGACGGCTGCCTGCCTTCCGAACCTACCTTGGCTCACAGGTTGGGCGTCAGCCGTAATACCGTCCGACAGGCTCTAGCAGAACTTGAAATGGAGGGAATCCTTTTCCGTAAACACGGCGTGGGGACCTTTGTCAATGAGAGGGTCTTGAATATTGGCACTCGCCTGGAAGAGGTATGGGACTTTGCAGAAATGATCGAGGTCTCTGGGTTTTCTCCAGGGGTCCGACATGTAGATCTCTCCCTGAGAGCCCCAAATCAAATGATTGCGAAGCAGCTTGATCTCGCCCAGGGGGATGAAGTGCTGCGGACGGGAAATATCTTTCTGGCCGATGGAGTTCCAGTTATTTACTGTGTGGATTATATTCCCGCAAAACTTGTACGAAGCGCCTACCATGATCATGAGCTTCACGGTCCGGTCTATACCTTTCTTGAGAACCGATGTTCACAGAGGGTGGATCACAATCTCACCGAAGTCATCCCGGTTGTGGTAGATGAATCTCTGAGCGAACACCTGCAGTGTAAACGCGGCACCCCCGTTCATTATTTCCGGGAAACGGCATTTAATGTGGATGAAGAACCCATTATGTATTCGGATGAATATTATCGCCCGGAATATTTTTCATTCTACGTGCTGCGCAAGATGACAGGACGCTGAGTTCTCCTTATTTATTCGTGGATTACAACAGAATAGGAAACCAAGTTCCAGAGTGGATGTTTGTATTCTAAGTTCGGAGACAGGCATCGGAATTCCGGGTGCCTCTCCCTGGGTGGGTAGGTGTGGTTAGCTTTTCATCTGGGGGAGGAATCAACCTGGCCACGAGTTCTGTGTCAGGAGTTTGGGAGACTCGCTCTGCCCGTTCGAATAGGTTTCTGTGTCGGATTGAATGATGTCATTTTTCCATTTGGAAGCCTCCGTGCAAAGGAAGTGTTCATGAACGAAGACCTTATTGAAATGACCAAGCGTGCGATTGTTGAGGGAGACCAGGACAGGACGGTGGAAATGGTTCTGGCGGCGCTGGAGAGCGGCACAAGCGCTTTCTCCATCCTTCAGGGCGGGCTGATGCCCGGCGCTGATATTGTGGGGGAAAAGTTTGAAACGGGGGAATATTTTTTACCGAGGTTGATGAAGACGGGCCGGGCTTTGAAGGCAGGCATGGGGGTTATTGAGCCTACATTGAAGGAAGAGTATGCCAGGGGGGAGGCCCAGCGGGGTGACACAGGGATCGTGGTTCTGGCCACGGTCAAATCTGATATTCATGATATTGGCAAGAATATTGTTTCCTCTATGCTTTCGGCCGCCGGATTCGAGGTCCATGATCTGGGCGTGGATGTCCCCATAAAAGAGATTATCAAAAGGGCCCAGGGTGTGGATGCGGATATCATTGCCTGTTCTGCGCTGCTGACGACTTCCATGCCCTTTATGCGTGATTTGATGGATCTGCTGCACGTGATGGAAGAACGGGAAAGATTTAAAGTGATGGTCGGGGGGGCCTCAGTCAGTCCGGATTTCGTGGAAGAGATCGGCGCCGATGGCACCGCGGATCAAGCCATGGGAGCGGTCAAGCTTGCAAGGAGCTTTATCCGGGAGAAGAATGATCAAAAGGGAGCTAGCCAGTGATCGTTGATTATTTTGATGTGCTTGACCGGGCAAACAATGGTCCTTATCTTGCGGAGGAGGAGTGGGATTTAGAGCAGGTTGCCATGACGACCCAATCATTGGTTCAAAAATATGATCTGGATTGGGATCCAAATCGGATTGTCACGGATGATCCAGGGTTAGCGGATGCCGTATTTGATGCTGGACTGGAGCTTGCTGTCGAGATTGGCGGATACTCCCGTACGACGGAACGAATAATCGAGTTCACCCAGCGCGAACTTGAAGCCGGAATGCGGAATATGCCTCAGAAGTTGATTCTGGGGACGGGGAAAGATTCTCGAACACTCTTTCCACGGAAGATTGAAGACGAACGCCCACCGGTGATATGGGCGGGCAATCCAGGCGCTCCTCATCCGGAGGAGCTGTTTTTGCCCAGTGTCATGAGTTGGGCCCAGGAACCGATTGTCGACCTGATTACCTGCGGAAGTCTCGCTGAAGTCGATGGCCGGGAAGTGCGGACAGGGGATCCGATAGAAATCGTGGCCACCCGCAGGGAACTGCTGTATCTCCGGCAGCTCTTGAAACGGGTGGGACGGCCGGGGATGGGAATGTTAGCTGCTCAGAGCAGCGTTTCGGAATTGGGCGATCTTGCCGTGGCGCATCCCGACTATTTGCGCCCCAGTGATGCCCATCTTGTTCCGATGTTAAACGAGATGAAAATTGATAAACGGAATATTGCCCGGGCCGTCAATTCTCTGGAATACGGCATGCACAACGCAGCTCTATATTGTGTGCTCGTGGGCGGTCTGGGAGGCGGCGCTCCCGGCTCGGCGGTCGTTAATGTGGCCTCCTTCATCATTGGTAATCTCACGAATCACTCGGATTACCAGCTGCTGCATCCCATTCATATGCGCCACACGGCCACCTCCACCCGGAGCGTGATGTGGGTGGAAAGTATTGTTCAACAGGCCTTTGTGCGCAATGCCCCCTGCATTATTGTGACCGATGTTTATCCCAAGAGCGGGGCGCTGACAAGAGAATTATTATATGAGACGGCGGCCAACAGCATCGCTATCACGGTCAGCGGTGGCCATCTGGAAGGGGTGGGATCCGCGGATGGATTGGAACCAAATGCCACTGGCCTGGAATGTCGCCTGATGGGCGAAGTGGGCCATGCAGTTGCCGATCAAGGGCTGACCCTGGCTGAAGCAAACGAGATGGTTGTTCAACTGGTGGAGAGATATGAGCATGTGTTTGAAGATCCGGACGGGAACCACGGCGTGCGTTTCGATAAAGCCTATGATCTGGAGACGTTGAAACCTGTACCGGAGTGGACTCAAATGTACGAGGAGGTGAAAGAAGAATTGATTGAAATGGGTTTAACCAGTTTGCTTTGAGGGGTCGGTTGTTTTTGTTGTTCAAAACCTTACTTGGAGGGTAAAAAATGACTTTATACTTGTTCGTCAACCTTGTCATCCTCGTTATTGCCGGGTTAATTGCGCGGGTCGTTGGAGAGAAGACCCTTGAGGGAAGTAACTTCGATTTTGACTACTCCACGCGCGATATCGTCATCCTGGCCGTGGTCGCCGCTATCGCTGGAGTTGTCAATACCGGCATGGGAAACGTTTGGTATTTGGCAAACTCTTCCCTTGGACCGCTGGGTGGGGCATTGCTTCAGGGTTCCTTTATGTGGGCTTATGTCCTTGTTATGTGGTTGATCCGTAAGCCAGGCGCAGCTCTGGCACTGGGCATTATCGAGGCCGCAGTGGAAATACTGCTGGGTAACGCCTCGGGCGTGGGCACGTTGGGCTGGGGTATCAGTCAGGGCCTGGCCATCGAGGTCGTGATGGCCATCGCGTTGTATGCAAAATTTGATCTTGTTGCGGCTTTGTCCGCCGGGGCAGCGTCCTCACAGATTGGCACAATCTGGACAGCGATTTTCTTTGGTTGGGATCCAGCCACGGCCGGTGATGTCTGGATGGCTGTTCCTGTGAACATCATTTCGGGGATTATCCTCAGTGGACTTGTGGGCTACCTGTTGGCCCGGGCGATCGGACAAACAGGTCTGGTCCGCTCTGCGGCTTAGCCTGTTCAATAACCTTTCTTTATGCGGCACGGGATATGCTTCAGCATATCCCGTGCTCCCCCCATGGTTATGATGAAAATAGAAACTGACAATGAACCTTTAATCAAAATCGATCATGTAACATACACACATTGGAATCAATCCTCGCCGACCCTGCACGATGTTTCGCTGACGATCAAAAGGGGGACCTTGAATGTCCTCGTCGGGCCCAGCGGGTCGGGAAAATCCACCCTCTGTGGCCTCTTTAATGGCGTGATTCCGCATTTGCACGGCGGGGACATGGAGGGGGATGTGTACGTCCAGGGCAAGAATACAAAAGATCTCGAGGTGAAGAATCTTGCCCGGCGAGTCGGTCGTGTTTTCCAGGATCCAGAGACCATGTTTGCCATGCTGTATGTGGACGATGAAATTGCTTTCGGTCCGGAAAATTTGTGCCTGGAGGTGGAAAGGATTAAGGTCAAGGTTGAGGAACTGTTGGACCTTACGGATCTCAAAGACCGGCGAAACAATTTAGTCTGGAATTTGTCCGGTGGGCAGGTGCAGAAGCTGGGTCTGGCTTCCGTTCTGGCTATGGATCCAGAGGTGATTGTCCTCGATGAACCCACGTCCAACCTCGATCCAGGCGCCACGGAGAGCGTTCATGAACTCCTGCTCTCACTGCGGGATGAGGGTATGACCATTATCCTGGTCACACGGGAACTGGATGAATTTCTGGCGAAAGCAGATCAATTGATTGTTCTTGATGAAGGGCGCCTGCACTCTTCTGGCCCTCCCCGCAAATTGTTAAAAGAACACGGCCACTACTTGATTGATTCCTTGGGGGTATGGCTGCCTGAAACCAGCGAGATCGGCGTCAAATTGCAGGACATGGATGGCCTGCGCGAAATTGAAATCCCGATAACGGTCCCGGAAACCATTGACCTTTTTGAGGAGCAAAATTTACTTGCCGGGCCGTACGGCCAGAATCTGGAAACTCGATCGGGAAATGGGGAATCATCCACTCAGAGCTTGATTTGCGGCCGTGATCTTCATTTTACCTACCCCGGGGGTGTGGATGCGTTACAGGGAATCTCGTTTGACATTCATGCCGGGGAATGGTTGATGATCCTGGGTCGCAATGGAGCCGGAAAAAGCACCCTGGCGAACTTGCTGGTGGGATTAAAGAAACCGACTGATGGCAGCCTGGAATTATTCGGTAAGCCAGCGGGGGCATGGGATGTCCAGCGCCTGGCCAATCATATTGCCCTTGTATTTCAGAACCCCGAGCATCAATTTTTGACCGATAGCGTCCGGGATGAGATCGAATACAGTTTGATGGCCCAGGGGGTGAATGATCCCGGGTCCATAGAGCGCAAGATCGATAAATGGTTGGGAAAATTAGGGCTGACGGATGTCAGGGACTCCCACCCGTTTGCTCTGAGTGCCGGTTTGAAGCGCCGCCTGGGTGTGGCCACCATGCTGGTGGGACAACCCCGTATCCTGCTCGTGGATGAGCCTACCTATGGGCAAGATAAAGAGATGACGTTTACGCTCATGTCGCTCATGGAGGAGATCCGCGCTCAAGGGGTGGCTGTGGTCATGATCACCCATGATATGCGATTGGTGCAGGAGTATGGCGAGCGTGTGCTCGTGATGAGTGAGGGCCAGATTCTATATGATGGCCTCTCTTCCGGGCTGTTTGATCGGGAAAAAATTCTAAAGAGGGCGAATTTGCGGCGCACCATCCTGCATAATTTACTGCGTGAAATGGCGGAATATGGTGCCCCGGTCAGGGCTGAAGTTCGGAAATCATCCGACTTGGAACGGTTATTGGCATCACGGATTATGGTGGAGTAGCACATGAGTGATGAATCACATGGATTGAATTACATCGCGAAAGACTCCGTAATGCATCGTCTTTATCCGCTGACGAAGCTGGTCTGGGTCTTTGTGGTGGCAGCTGGTTTATTTTTTTACCAGACCCCGATCTCCGGGGCGATCATGTTTGGCACGATCCTGGTCACTGCTTTAGGGGTGTCGCGAATCCCGCTGCGCACGTTCCTGGCAAGCTCAAAGTTGATATTCGGGCTGGGAATCATTCTTATGATCTTTCATTTCTTTGCTGATCCCGGTCAACCGGTTTACCATCTGGGCCCTTTGACCATCACGGACGGGGGATTGCGGGAAGGTCCGATTTTCTTCTTCCGGCTGTCCGTGGTCGTGTTGGCCAGCTTTGTTTTAATTTGGACCACCGATACACGGGATTTGATGGTCTCGCTTTCGAATGCGGGTGTGCCGTACCGGTATGCCTTCGCAGTATTTCTTGCATTGCGTTTTCTTCCCCTGGTACAGCGGGAGGTGGATGCGGTCAAAGCAGCCCATACCATCCGGGGAAAGGCCACCCGCTCGGGTTTGATCCACCGCATCAAGCTGTGGCAGCGCTATATGTTTACAATCCTCGTCAATGGACTTCGAAAGGCGGAGATGACGGCTACTGCCCTGGAATGCAGAGGGTTCGGGGCCTATAAAGAACGCTCATATGTCAAACCAGTGGAATATAAATCGAGCAGTTTATTATTGATCGCGATCTTTTTGGCATTGCAAGTTGGTTTGATCATAATGGAACAGAGCTGCTTCTAATCCCGCATGTGGGAACCCTCAGCTCAATCAGCCGAAGCGCGAGTTGAACAGAGAAGAAGCGCGAGAAGCATTGGATACTGTTGAGGTCATCTTGGGGGAGATTAAGAAGATTTTGCCAACCCGGTAATATCCCAATTCTCTAACTAATTTAAAGGGACATTTTGTGTAGTGTACCGGTTTTCCGCCGCTTCGCGGCTCCAAGCCGGCGCGTGAGCCGGGCGTTGGGCAGCGCGCTAAGATGAAGGTGGGCTTCCATGATATACTTCAATTATCAAAGTGCAGAACAAAGAGGTAGGTAAATATGCCAGTTGAAACCCGCTATGAGCATGTAGGACTAAATAAAACGGAAGATCCTGTAATACTTGGCTCAACAATGAAGGTCGTAGAGCTTGTTTTAGCACACCTTGCTTATGGTTGGAGTCCAGAAGAACTGCATTTTCAGTTTCCACACTTAACCATGGGCCAAATATATTCGGCTCTTGCATATTATTGGGATCATCGAGAAGAACTTGATCAAGATATCGAGGATCGCTTGTCATCCGTGGATCAGATGCGACGCTCTTTGGGGGAATCGCCCCTCGTGGCAAAGCTTAAGAATGAAGGGCTAATCTGATGGCGCTTGCTTTCTACATGGATCATCATGTACCCAAAGCTATAACGAATGGGCTTCGTTTACGAGGTGTCGATGTGCTGACAGCATATGAAGATGGCACAAACGAATACGGTGATGATGATTTGCT
>CAZIFI010000046.1:0-16906 GCA_964539105.1 uncultured Anaerolineales bacterium
TTCCTCGAAAGAAGGGAATTGTGGATCTGTGGCAAATCCTCTCAGCAGGAACCCGTTTGCCCGGGGTTGATCGCTCAGGGCGTGGTAGGCTTTGGCAATCCAGGTTTGGAACAGATCTGCCGCCCGTTCTGCCTGTGGAATTTGAGCTTTGAGAGGGAGGGGCTTCACGCCTGTCTCCTGGGGATCCGTATCGTTTAGGGCGGGATTGAGGCCGTCACCGCGCATAATGACCACGAAACGATATTCTTTGACCTGGTGTACTTCAACCTTGACACCTGGAATCTGGACCTGGTTGAGTATTTTAACAATGGGCGCGGCTTTTTGATGTGAGATTCTTCCTGCCCGCCGGTCCGTGACATGCCCCGCCTCGTCTAGGGAACATAAATTTCCCCGGGCAGCGACATCCCCTTTATGGACCGGGACGCCAATCCCGGCTGCGGACAGCGCGCCCCGACCAACATGGGATTCTATGGGTTCATAACCGAACAAAGCCAGATGGGCGGGTCCGGATCCCGGTGTAATCCCGTGCCGGATGGGGATGGTTTGCCCCAGGCAGCCTTCCTTGGCTAGACGGTCTAAATTTGGTTTGTGGGCGGCTTCCAGAGCGGTCTTGCCGTCCGGAGTGGTGCCGATTCCACCTAATCCATCCAGCACCAGGAGGATAATCTTACGGTCGTTTTTTTCTAAAAGTGGTTTCAGGTACGAATAGGGCATATGGCCTCCTGCAAAAACAATCTCCCCGGGTAGTTTTCACCAGCGAGGAGATTGAAGGCTTGTATTGAGGTGCATGTTCAGTCAACGAATGACCTCTTCAGTTTCTCGATCGAATATATGCATGTTGTCCATGTTGAACGCCATGGTCGCCTTGTCACCCATTTTGTAGTCCGTCCTTGGATCAACCCGGCCCACATATTCGTGTTCACCACTGACCAGATAGAGGAATATTTCGTTTCCCATCAACTCGGTCACATCCACCTTGGCTTCCACTTGTTGGGAGACGATTTTGGGAGGTGCGAAATTGGGGTCATGGATATCCTCAGGGCGCAGGCCAAAGACGACGGATTTTCCAATATGGCTTTCCAGAACGGCCTTGCGGTCCTGGGGCACTTTGACCGTGAAGGCCCCGGCGTCTACCGCGATATCTTCCCCTTCTTGCCTGAGCTCGGCATTGAAAAAGTTCATGGCGGGAGAACCGATAAATCCGGCTACAAATAGGTTGTCGGGCTCGTCATATAGTTTCTGGGGTGTATCCACCTGCTGCAGTTCACCATGATTCAGGACAGCAATGCGGTCGGCCATGGTCATGGCCTCAACCTGGTCGTGGGTAACATAAATAAAGGTGGTCGCCAGTTCCTTATGCAATTTCGTGATTTCTGCTCGGGTCTGTACGCGGAGTTTAGCATCCAGGTTGGAAAGGGGCTCATCCAGTAGAAAGACTTTCGGGTTACGGACAATGGCTCGACCTAAGGCGACACGTTGCCGTTGACCGCCGGATAATTGTCGGGGTTTTCTTTTTAATAAATCCTCAATACCTAATATTTCACCGGCTTCATGGACGCGGTCATCAATGACGTCTTTTTCGTAGCCACGAAGCTTCAAACCAAACGCCATGTTGTCATAGACGCTCATGTGGGGATACAGCGCATAGGATTGAAAAACCATGGCAATATCACGGTCTTTGGGGGCAACATCATTGACGACCTCGTCATCGATCATGATTTCCCCTTCCGTGACAGTTTCTAACCCAGCCAGACAGCGCAGCGCGGTAGATTTTCCACAACCTGATGGCCCGACCAGAACCAGGAATTCTTTATCTTTCACTTTAAGATCGAGATCATCAACAGCTACGATTTCGTCAAAGCGTTTGGTGACATGATCATATGTAACACTAGACATGAGCCCACTCCTTTTAATCATGTTGGGTGCTTCGATTTTTACTATTATACATCAATCTTTTCTCGGTCAACAAGGAATCCATGAATTTATTTCCTGAACCTTTATGTTTGACAGATGGACGGTTGCGGATAATGTTCTCGGCTCTCCACCTTGTTCTTTTTGGGGACTCATTTTAGAATGAGACCATGTCAAAAGAGAAAGTCACGCCCATTCGACGGCAGTACCTGGAAATCAAAAAGCAACATCCTGATTCGATATTATTCTTTCGTTTGGGGGATTTTTACGAGACCTTTGATGAAGATGCTGAAATCGTATCCCGGGAACTAGACATCGTTCTGACATCCCGGAATATTGGAAAGGGGACACGGGTGCCAATGGCCGGCATCCCCCATCATGCCGCAGAAAACCATCTTTCCCGTTTAATTGACAACGGATACCACGTGGCAATCTGCGAACAGATAGGGGATCACCCGGTAGATGGACTGATGCCCCGAGAGGTTGTGCGGGTCATCACTCCGGGAACAATCTTCGAGCCGTCCCTGCTGCCAGGGGATGCAAATAACTATCTGTCGTGTGCCGTGATCGATGAGGGCAGGGCCGGGATCGCGTATGTGGATATCACTACGGGAGAGTTTTCCGCCACCGAGCTGGTCGATGATGATATCCAGGACATTGTCACATCAGAATTGCTCCGGCTGCATCCAGCGGAAACTCTGCTTCCAGACGAACACCCTTTTGATGAAGAGTCTCTTCCCTTCCATTTCACAACCTGGCCCGGTTGGCGTTTTGAAGAAGCGCGCTGCGAAACCGTGCTGCAGGAAGCTTTTGAAGTGGCGTCTCTGGACGGGTTTGGGGTGCGGGGCCATCCGCTGGCTTTGCGGGCTGCGGGCGGTGTTGTGCAGTACCTGAAGGAAACCAGGCCCGATTCTTTGGAGCTGCTGTCTACATTAAACACATATCATTTGCACGATTTCATGACGCTGGATGCCGCGACCAGACGCAACCTGGAATTAACCGAAACCATCCGGGACGGAGATATCCGGGGCTCCTTGTTGGGTGTGCTTGATTGTACGGTAACTCCCATGGGGAAGCGGCTGCTGCGGCAGTGGGTCAGCAAACCCCTCCTGGATGTGGACACCATCCGCTATCGGCTGGACGGGGTGGCGGTTTTTCATGGGGACGGAATTTTGAGGGCGGAGGCCCGCGAGGAATGTAAATCCCTTCAGGACTTAGAGCGTTTGGTTAACCGGGTGATTGGGAAATCGGCTCAACCCCGCGACCTGGTGGGCATCCGGGAAACCCTGCGTTTGCTGCCCGATATTCAAGCGTTAATTCCACAAGAAGAGGGGGAGAAAAATCACCTCCAGGTCCTGATGGATGATTTTTCTCTCTGTCAGGAAGCGTTAAACCTTCTTGAGCTGGGACTGCAGGAGGATCCCCCGGCCACAGTGGGAAACATGGGCATCATCCAGGAAGGTTTTTCAGAGGAGCTGGATCGAATTCTGGAAGACACGCAGCATGCCCGGGATTGGATTGCCAATCTGGAATCCGAAGAACAGGAGCGCACGGGGATCGATACTCTGAAGGTCAGTCATAACAAAGTCTATGGGTACTACATCGAAGTCACCAAGGCCAAATCTGATCGCGTACCGGATGATTATGTCCGCAAACAAACTTTGGTTAACGCAGAACGGTATGTCACGCCCGAACTTAAAGAGTATGAAACGAAGGTCCTGAATGCCGAGGAAGAGATTCGAGAGGTGGAACGTAGGCTGCTTCATGATTTGTGCCGGCGTGTCAGCCGCCATGCGGATCAAATGCTGGCCACTGCCCGGGTCCTGGCCCATCTGGATGTGTGGGCAGCGTTGGCTGAAACAGCGGCTAAAAATGGATATGTCAAGCCCCAGGTGGTAGATGAAGATGTATTAGAAATCAAAGATGGCCGTCATCCTGTCGTAGAACACACCCTGGTTGGGAAACGATTTGTGCCTAACGACACCACCTTTGAGGATGGCGAGCGGATCCGCATTCTGACGGGCCCCAATATGTCCGGAAAATCGACCTTTTTACGGCAGGTGGCGCTGATCGCCTTGCTGGCGCAAATGGGAAGTTTTGTGCCGGCTGATGAAGCCAAGATCGGTTTAATTGACCGCATCTTTACCCGCATCGGCGCTCAGGATGAAATCCATGCCGGCCAGTCAACTTTTATGGTTGAAATGGTGGAAACGGCCAATATCCTTAACCATGCAACTTCCCGCAGTCTGTTGATTCTGGATGAAATTGGAAGGGGGACCAGCACATATGACGGGGTCTCGATCGCCTGGGCCGTTGTGGAGTATATTCATAATCATCCCGACAAAAAGGCCAAAACCCTGTTTGCCACCCATTACCATGAATTGACCCAGTTAGCCGAGTACTTACCCGGGGTGAGGAATTATAATGTGGCGGTCAGTGAAGCGGATGGAGATGTGGTTTTTCTGTATAACATCGTCCCCGGAGGAGCGGATAAATCCTACGGAATCCATGTTGCGCAACTGGCGGGCATGCCCCCTTCCGTGGTCCAGAGAGCAGATGAAATTATGGCCCAGTTAGAAGATTCCTCTGGAAAAGCCGTTAAGATTGATCCAGAAAAACCACAGCAAATGACGCTATTCCCGGAAACGAACCCGTTATTAGATGAACTCAAAGCGTTGGATTTGAATGAGTTATCTCCCTTGGAAGCCTTGAACCGGCTGTATGAGTGGCGGCAGAAGTATTTAGAAGAAGGTAACAAAGATCATCCAACCGAATAAGTTTTCCGGATATAAAAACACCTGAGATTTTTCTTCTCAGGCGTTTTTATAAGTTTAATTTATGCAAACTCATTGATGGGGTTCAACCACCTGGAGCACTTCTGGAATATCGATCCCTAACTCCCGCAGTTTGTGAACTGTGGGTACACCGTCCGATGTCCAACCTCTCCGCTCATACACTGCGTCCAGAAGCTGATCATATTGTCCTTCGCGGTGTTCGCGCAGTCGGGTCATCTTTTCAGCGGTGGATAAGGTCTCAATCTTCTCCCCGGAGAGGTCCTTCAACTGGTTGTCATAGCGCTCGGCGCGGCTTTCGTACTCTTCCTTTGTCACCGGGCCTACGGCCCGGTAGGGGGGATAATCATGTTCCCGGGTCCCGAATCCCAGCCTGAGGTTGAACACACGCTGGAAATTGTACACGCGCTCTGATTGGATGATGAGATCATCGGGGGTGACTGCCTGACCGGTGACACCTTCATAAACCCAGGTATAGTTTTCGACGTGCTCCGGAATTTTTTCAGGCTCGTCCTGCTGGGCGTTGTCGGCTGGTTTGATATCGTTCCAGGGCAGCTTGCATAACCCGTGCAGGCTGAACCAGGTCCGCCACATCGGGAAGTAATGCAGGGCTTCTGCTTTGTCCTCAAAGGTCGGGATTTGATTATCAACCTGATCCATGAAGATCAACCATGCCTCATCGTGTTGGCCGCCCTTCAAGGCCATGCCGTATCCGCCCTGCTGGGCCAGGGATTCCTTGGTGACATATTCGGAAATTTCCATGCCCTTCACTTCCATGCCGATATCCTGCAGGTATGCGGGATCAGCACCATATTTCTCGTGGAAAAGTTCCTTCATGAACCGCACACCCTGGCCTACAGTCAGTCCAAATTCTTCCCCCCGGGCCATCTGGTGCAGGAGTTCCAGGGCAGCTCTGGCATTACCCCATTCCAGCTTTAGGCCGCCAGTCTTGTCTTTATCGAGGATGCCGGCCGCGTAACATTCCATGGCAAAGGCTACTGAATTGGCAAAGGAAATGGTATCAACGCCGTAAGTGTCGCAATAAAAATTCATTTCCAGCACGGCCAACGGGTCAAACACGCCAATATTCGCGCCCAGACCTGCCGCATTTTCGTATTCCGGGCCATCAACCAGGACGGTTTCACCGGCATGGGGACCCGTCTGGAGCGGGAAATCGTCAACAGCGTGGGAGCAAGCCATGGTGCATCCCAGCCAACAACTGTCCATGCGTTTGTCCTGGGTGAATGCATCGTGCCAGGTTGTGGAATCTATCTCTTCGTGGTCTGGATGGGCCCCAAAACGGAAATTATGAACCGGAAGGAGATCAAAATGGTCCATGATCTCGACCAGATGGGCTGTACCGATTTCGCGCATATTGTTCTGCTGAGCGTCCAGTTCTGTGATTTCCGTGTTGATCCTCCGCCCGGCTTTTCTGATCAAATCGGGCTTCGCCGGATTGTTGCTGTCTCCGCGCATGTCATTGTAGCGGACGATGATCCCTTTCAATCCTTTGTCCCGAAAGACACGACCGGATCCTCCCCGGGCGCATTGTTTGACCCGCACTTCTTTGCGTTTGGGATCATAAAAACTTAGATTGAGACCGGCATAGCGAATGTGGTTTGCAGCTTCACCGGATGTGACCACGGAGACATATTTTTTATCGCGTTCGCCCTTGGCGTACATCTCGGTCAATTGTTCCGCGAGCGGATAGGTGTTCAGGCCCTCTCTGGGAGCGGCTTCAATCGTGACCCTTCCCGTGTCGCCATCGATAAAAATAAGAACGTCTTCTTGCGCTTTTCCGGTGATTTCCAGGGCGTCAAAACCGGAAAACTTTAAGAAGGGAGCAAAGAAACCACCCCCGTTGCTGTCAATCACAGAATTTGTCAAAGGGGATAGGGTTACGGCCGTCGTTTTCCCCATACCGGGATAGGCGGTTGTTCCACACAATGGGCCGTTAGCAAACACAAGGGCATTTTCCGGGTCGTTCCATTGGGTTGTGTCCTGAATGGCATTCCACAGCAGCCACAAGCCAAACCCCCGGCCGCCGGTGAACTTGTCTTTCATGTCCGGCGTCACAGGGCGCTCATCTATGCTGTTTTCGGATAGATTTATATGCAGGGTGCGATTGGCATACCCTTTCTGGACCGGTTGTTTTTCATACGTGATTTCTTGTAATAAACGATGCGACGAGAGATATTCTTTCACATCCAACATCTGACTGCTCCTTACCGATCGGTTTTGCAATTGCTGGCACATTATTCTTATCTTCAAGTATACCTGGTGAGTTGATTTTTGCAGGAACCAATCTTCACCTAATAAAACTGATAATCCTCCCGTTTTGATATCACCCTCTTATAAAAAACGGTCACAATATCCGGATTCCTTCATTAAATCAACTCTGATATTGAATATTTGTAATTGTTTTTACAACTTATTAATGGGAAAGTAATACAGTTGTGCAATTACCCTGCCAAACTGGATTAAAAAAGTATTGCGGATAGATAAGTTTTCGATTAGAATGAAAGATAAGTAGAGGCTGGAACCTAACCGGCTGTGCAGCTTCCCTATCAGGAAAGAAGATGTTGCGAAAACCCCTGCTCATCGCCAGTCTAATCCTCATTATCGTTTCTATAGCTGCTTGTTCTATGGAAAAGGCAGGCACGACGACATATTATGTCGTCGATTCCCGCTTCAAGGAACTGTATGATCAGCTGCAGGGGGATGATGTACTGGGTCAGCCCATATCGAATAAAAGGTTTGTGGCGGGATCCAATGTCGAGAAACAGTACTTTGAAGCCGGGGTTATGGTCTATAATCCCGATACCTCACCAAGCTATTATCTGGAGCCGGTTGGCTTAGAGGCCGGATTTACGGATTTGCCGAATGCTGATCCTGAAAACCCCAATGTAAAATACGTCAATGGGTACATAATCCCTGTTGAATTTTCCAAGTTATATGAGGAATTAGGGGGGGCAAGGTGGGTTGGTCTTCCCCTAACCCGGGCCCGGAAAAACCCTGAGAAGGGAATCATCGAGCAGTATTTTGAGAATATGGGTTTTTTCCGTTTTGAAGATGATCCACCCGGTGTTGTGCGCCTGCTTCCGTATGGCCTGTGGAAATGCGCCGGGGAATGTTCCCGCTATCCAACCATAGAAAATGCCAGCCCCATCCGGTCCTCTCCGGAGCTTTCCGAGTCTCCGTTTTCGGAGGCGGTTTCCCGCTTGGGCAGCAATTTAATCGGGGAGGCACTCACCGAATCCTATCCAGCTGATGATGGTCGTCTGGAGCAGATCTTCACCAATGTCGTTCTGGTGGAGGATCCGGACAGTGCTTTGAGTGTGTCGCTGCGGCCGATAACGGTACAGATCGGTATGGAACACGATCCCCTCCAAAACCAGGGCACCCAAACGGACATGTACTTCCGGGAACTGGAGGATGGTAAAGGGTATTACATTCCCTCCTATTTTGTGGATTTTATCAGCCGGTACGCGGGTTTTGAGGTTTCCGGGGAACCCATCTCACAACTGAAGGAAATCAGGCAGGGTGTGTTCAGACAGTGTTTTGAGTCTTATTGCTTACGATATGACAGCGCAGCCAAGGAAGGAGAGCGGGTCGGTTTGGTCCCCCTGGGTCAAAAGTACAAAGACCAAGTCTACCGGGGATCATCCATCACCCATACCGAAACGGAGCGGGTGCGGAATCTTTCCCTCGACGTGTGGGAACAGAAACCGCAGGTTTCATCTTTGGAAAAGCAGCAAATCGGAGCCTGCATTCATGAGGATGATACCCCTTTAGCCTCTGTAAAGGTCCAACTTGAAGTCATTCACCCCCAGCAGGGAACAAAGTTATATCAATTACCACCCACCGATGATGGGGGATGTTCTTTCTATGAACTAGAATCGATCAAAGCCAGCAACGGCACTACAATAGATTACCAGGTATGTTTCCAGGGTCTCACAGCAGGCGGGGTTTGCCAGGGGGATAGCTTCCTGATATGGGGCAACGAAAACGCTCAGGAAGCACTGCCGCCTACCAATACGCCAGTCAGCAATCATAAAAATAATATCAATCTGGATGTGTGGGAGCTTTCTCCCCAGATCCCGTCCACAGAGGAACAAGAAATCGGAGCGTGTATCCATAAAGGGGATGAGCCCCTCTCCACTCTGGATGCAGAGCTAAAGGTGCAAACACCTCAGAATGGGGTTATTTTCTATCAAACTTCCCCCACCGATGAGGGCGGCTGCTCATTTTTCAAGATGGATCCCATCACTGCCAACAATGGCTCCACGATTCCCTACCAGGTGTGCTTTACCAATCAGGAGGGTGATAAGATGTGCAAAAGGGACAGCTTTTTAATCTGGGGTAATCCATAACACACAGGAGTTAAGGAGATGCTGCTCTCAGGGTTCGCCCTGGGAGCTATTTTATTTAATGACGTTCTGTATAGAGGGAGATTCGCTCAATCGCTGGACCCAGGCTGTAGAGGTTGATTTCGAATTTCAATCTCTGATTGGCTGCCTCGGACAGGGAGTACACTTTTTTCCGGTGTCCAATGATGTGATCTTGTGCGTCATGGGCAACGGCAATCAGCCACACATGTTGCCCGTCCTTGGAGGGAGGTGATTCGAGTGCGATCTCTCCCTTCAGCGTAGCCTGCCGCCTGTCGGATTGAAAGCTGCGTTCCACATTCTGGATGTCCAAGGAAGGACGGTTTTCTATGCTGGGTAAAGCGGTTAGCGTGGAGGCAAAAGCCTGATATGTTTCGGGGACCGGGGGAGGAAATCGAGCGCTGAGAGGAATGCTCTCATCGGGGTTGAGAATATTGAGCGGGGGAATTGCCATCCGGGAGGCTGCGATATCCCCGGAGGGTTGGTGCAGGTTAATCAGGGCCGATAGGTTTTCGAGAGGTCCGTTTTGATAATTTGTGGCCAGGACATAACAGACTACCCCCCCGCCGGCCTCTGGATAACAATCGGTCTGGGATAATGTCACCGGGACCGGTGTGGGCGTGGGTATTTGGGCGGTTGAACCCTCTTCCCCTGCAGGGATGATGAGTTCTGTGCCCACAGAAAGGATGGTGGTGTTTGTATCCGGGTTAGCAGCGACGATTTCATCGACGGTTGTATCGAACCGGAGGGCTAACCCGAACAAAGTATCCCCTTTTTGGATGCTGTATGTAAAAAGGGTGGGAGTGGGCAATAAGGGTTCCTGAGTGCTGGTAATAATGGGTGTGACCGAAGGGGACGGGGTGGGTGATTGGATGGTAAACGGTGTAAGGGCCGGGGTCCTGGTTTCCGTGGTGGTGGGGTGAATTTCTGGCGATTGCAGGCTGCACCCCAGGAGCAGGGTAAGGAGACCTATGAAGAGAGCAAGGTGAGATGTCCGAACTTTCATATATCGCATTATACACGCTCTTGTGGGTACCTTTCCCGTGTGCTACACTCTGATTACGGATCAATCATACCTTTCAGGTGATGCATGGCCGAAGACAAAACGCTTCAAAAAGTGAAACAATTCTTGAGGCATGGTAACCGCCTTCGGGCCCTGGATGTTCTCCGTGAAGCATTGCGGGAAGACCCACACCGCACGGATTATTGGTTGTGGATGAGCGCTGTGGTGGAGTCTGACAAGGAGAGGGTGTACTGCCTCCAGCGCTCCTATGATCTGGATCCGGGAAATCAAGCGGCCAGGACAGGATTGATTATGTGGGGCAATTTGAGGCCTGAAATGACGGTACCTGTCTCCCCCCGCAGGCGAAACTGGGAGCAGGAATTGGAAGACCTGACACACACTGATAAGCAAAAATCCCCTCTGTTTTCGGGGAGGAAGATCCTGGTTTTTGCGGCTGGATTTGTTGTACTCCTTTTCCTGGTATTGAGTGCCATGTTTTTCCCGGGGCGAGGATCAATTTTTTCTCCCCGACTGACCATCACACCCCATACCTGGACCCCGACGGTTGATGAACATTCAGGTGAGTCTTTCCTGCCAACGCCCACCCCTGAAGATCGGGCTCCGATTGGGCGGATATTAGAAGCAACCTATACTCCGACACCCATTTATGTGAATACGCCTCATCCAGGATATGGTTCCTACCAAACGGGGATGGAAGCTTATCGACGGGGAGATTACGAGGCCATGCTGACCTACCTTCGATCTACGAAAGGTCAGCTAAATACGGCCGATATCACCTTTTTGCTAGGGGAGGCGTACCGCTTGCAGGGCAGGATCAATGATGCCCGCACCCAATATGATGAGGCTTTGCGTTTGGACCCCACCTTTGCCCCTGCGTATTATGGAAGGGCCATGTTGGATATCATGACTGACAGTGATGGGGATGTGGAAGCGGATCTCAATGAAGCTATTAAGTATGATGATCAATTTGGCCAGGCTTATATTCAACGGGCGAAATATTATTTAGATCGGGAGATGTTCCAAAAAGCCCTGGCAGATGCTCATAGGGCTGTGAACTTGCTGCCCCATTCTCATCTGGCTCATTTGTACAGGGCTCAAGCTTTCCTGGCATTAGGTCAGCCCCAAAAGGCATACCAGGACGGGGATATCGCACTGGAAACGGATATCAACCACGTTCCGACTTATTTGACGATGGGAAGGATCTATCTTGCCCTGAATGATCCCCAAACTGCCTTCTCTATGCTCCGGAAGTACGGAGAGTATGCAGATGAAAAATCAGCACAATTTTATTCCTCTCTGGGCGCCGCGACTTATCTATCCGGGAGGGACCGTGAAACTGCTCTGCAGTTATTGGATCGAAGTATTGATATGGACCCTGACCTGGTCATGGCTTATCTTTACAGAGGTTTGATCAACCTGGAACTGGAACAAGTTGAAAGGGCTATAGAAGACCTGAACCGGGTCCGAAGGGCGGAAATCCAGCCCTTCCGTGTCAACCTTGGTTTAGGACAGGCTCATTTCCTGCAAAAAAAATATCAATCCGCGGTGGCCTTTTTCACTGCTGCAGAAGACGATGCCGAGGGGAATAAGGATGCGGCGCAAGTGTACTACTGGCGCGCAAAGGCTTTCGACAATATGGGGTTTCCCACATCTGCTCGGGCTGATTGGGAAAGGGTTGTTGAATTTCCCCAGGAAGCCTTGCCGTCGGAATGGTTTCAAGAGGCGGTTATTCGTTTGACACCTACGGTAACCCCGACTTCAACCTTGACCGCCACGCCTACCCAGACTCCCACTTTCACTCCTTCCCCGACCTCATCCCTCACCCCCACGCCAATTGAAGTGGAAGGAACGCCCACGCCTGTACCGCCAACCGTCACTCCCACACCGACAGGTGTGTATCAGATTGGACCCCACTAGTGGACTTTAACGGGGCGGGCAGCGGGGAGGGGATTGCTTTCGTTCAATCCCCCAACAAGCACACCCCTTGCTATTCAGACCGCTTAGGACTATAATGCAGGATGGTCATTTGCGTCATAAATGGCTTTATTGGGATGTTGAGGACTACTTATGCCAATCTATACTTATCGGTGTGAAAATTGTGGGGTGCAGTTTGATCGGCGGCAAAATTTTAACGACGATCCATTGACCGTCTGCCCTGAATGCAATACAGAAACTTTGCGCAAGGTGTATTTGCCTGTGGGAATTGTGTTTAAAGGTTCGGGGTTTTATTCAACAGATCATCGCTCACCTTCGGGCACTGAGAAGCCCCGCCATGGAGAGGAATCGAAAAAAGAAGAGACTAAGTCTCAAACAGATAAAGAATCAGCGGATGCCAAGTCTGAGTGATTAATCCATAGGCAGATTAGACTCCCCGCTGAGGGGAGTTTTTTTATTTAATGAGGGGTCAAGCATCCGGAATGAATTGGACCGAAGCCTGGGCGGGAAAAGGCGTTTCTCTGCGAGCAAAATGGAAACCAGACGCCCCGGGGTGACCTCCTCCCCCGAATTTTTGGGCGATTTTTGATACATCCACTCCATCTGCATACAGGCTGACAAATGTGCGCAGCTCCCCCTCAATGAGATTGTCTATATAACAATAGGCGATGTCATACCCGAGTTCCCGGATGGCTGCCCCCAGGTCCCCGTTTCCCCGTTGGTTGATTGCCAGGGTTCGGTGTCCTTCAAATATAACTGGATATCCATATGAATGGATCTGGCCTTGAATTTTGTTTAATCGAGCTTGCAGGAGAAGTTCTCCCTCTTCAATGACCGCTTGCAGCAAATCCCGGTTGTCTTCCAGCAGAGGGGTCCATAGGTCATCATTTTCAGGATGCGTATCCCGCTGCCGCAGCCCTTCATTGAAGGGGCCGGTATTCTCTTCTTCCCAACGCCAGATATCCCGATCGCCGATGAGCACGATCGCTTGGGGCACGGCTTCCTGGGGATAAAAATAGCGCCATGTCAGAACACATGCTGCCTGTGATGTATCCCTGTTTCCATCCCAGGCAAAAGAGTGATGCCCCAGTTTGTCCATAGCGGATTGATGATGATCAATCCAGATCATCTCTTTTTCCTGCTGTACTTTCAGCATCTCATCTTCCGGTAGGGAGAAGTCAACGATGATCACGCGTTGAACCGCATTGATCTTTTTCCAGGGGGTGTTATCCCCATAACTCATGGCAAGCAGTTCGATATTGCTGCCAAGCTTTCGACGGGTGATAGCGGCTGACGCTCTGCCGTCAAGGTCATTATGATACAAGCATAAAGTCGGTTGAGAGTTCATATAGGTGTCATACCGTCACTAGAGGTACAGGGGTAAAGACCAGGAAGAAGATTATTAATCCTATGCGGGCTAATACTTTTCGTTTTGGATCGAGCTCTGTAATTTGATCTAACGGTTCCGCTTGAACCCTACCGAATATGAGGATCAAGAAGGCCCACAGCCACCAGCCAGACCACACGAACCCCATCACGACTAGAAGGGCCAGGATGAAAGTCCACAGCTTTTTCGCATGGTCCCCTAAGAGGCCGTAGATCAAGTGCCCGCCGTCCAGCTGTCCAACTGGGATCAAGTTAAGCGCGGTAACCAGAAGACCGGCCCATCCCGCCCAGGCAACCGGGTGAATGGAGACATCTACACCTCCCCGGGGCAGGGGGAGACCGGTGAAGAAATAACGAATCCAGTAGATTACCGGGTGGAGGCCTCGGAAGCTGGCCGGGTCAGGAAGCCATTGTCCATGAACGATGTATTTCAACCCCAGGTACAAGATCGAATTTCCTTCAAAGAATATTTCCCCGCTGGGCAGCGGTTGGGGCAGAGGCTCGACAGGAGATAGAGCCAGCCCATATATGAGGACCGGAATGGCAACCACCAGACCCGCTAATGGGCCGGCGATGCCGATGTCCAGCAGGGAACGTTTGTTTTTAGGGGGTTCCTGCAGGCTGATAAATGCGCCCATGGTTCCAAAGGGACTGAGAGGGAAGGGGATAAAATACGGCAGGGTCACTTTCGTTTTATGATAGCGAGCCATAAAATAATGCCCGAACTCGTGGGCAGTTAATATCCCTAATAAGCTGAAAGTGAAGGCAAACGCACTCCCCAGTTCAGGTTTAATGTGGGTCCAGAGCACGGTGAGGTCCGAGGTAATCGGACCTGCATAAGAATTAAACACGCCTGCAAAAAGCATGCTCAGGAATGTGGCTAAAAACAAGACAACATTGACCCATGATTTTCTTTTCTGGCCCCGGAAAAGCCCCCGCTTTAGAAACACGATGTGCTTTCCATTCTCTTCCCTGAAGATGGGCGTGACCTGGCGGCTGTGCAGCGCCTGGGATAGTTGGTCATAGGCAGAAGCAGACGGTTGGAGAAGTTCTCCCTGGTAGCGTACAATATATGAATCTTCCGTCCGCCCCCATATCGTTTGCTCAATGCGCAGCACTTTTCTGACATGGTGGGTTAAGATTTCGTCTTCCTGGGATGAAATCTCCTGTGCCTGGTTATGGTTGGTACTTAATTGATGATCCATTGGCTACACTCGCTTGTACCTATAAAGAGGAGGCGGGAGTGGATGGGAGTCGAACCCACCGCGGCTCGCATCACGACCCGCCACCGGTTTTGAAGACCGGGGAGCCCACCGGGACTCAACCACCCCCATAGCAAGAAAATTATATCTGGTCACCCCTTCTGTGTAAAGTTTAATTGTGTCTTGAGAACTCAACAGGCTTCGTTTATACTGGAGTGAGGTTTTTGTATGTACTTAAGATCTAAGCATCTATCCGGTATATTTGGTTCTTAATACAGCTTTGTACTTTCATAGCTGAACTGAAATCTATTATTTAAACAAGTAAGAGGCCAATATGTTTTTCCTTGGTATATGTGCAGTATTTCAAATAACTTTTCTACCTGGTTTTCTCATTCTGAGACAGTTCAAGCTTAAAAAGGGTATTATACAAACCTTTATATTTTCTTTTGCTTTGAGTTTAACCTTAAACCATGTATTTGTCGTCCTTCTTACACATTTTCGGATCAACTATTCGTTTTTTTATTACATCTTGTTCATAGCTGAAATGGTGGCTTTTGTTTCCTTTATTTACAAAGACCTTAATAAATCTTTTGATGAATTGATCATCACTCGTCTGAATAAGATTGTTGGCTATATAAATAAAAGGCTATCCTTTAATAATTTGACCAGAGAAAGGAAATTCCAAAAAGCATTGATCTCTGGGTTAACAGTTTTTTTCCTCATATTAACGGTATTCAGTTTTTCCTGGGCATTTAATCACTTTATCAATGATCTTGGTTCGGTTTTTTCGAGATGGGATTCTGTAGTTTCTTGGAATAGATGGGCAGGTGAGTGGTTTTCCAATACCTATCCCACAAACACAAAAAGGTATGCCCAGCTTATCCCGACAAACTTCTCGGTAACCTATTCATTTATGAGGAGTGATCAAATCCAGTTTTTTGCTAAAGGTTTTACCCCCTTATTTGCCATTTCCATCCTTCTAATGCTGTTGGATTTGGGACTTGATTTGAAAGACCCCGGATACATTATTGGACTCGTTGTAACCCATTATATTATGCAGCGATTTTTCACTCCATTCATTGGGTCTGGGTACGTCGATGTTCCTCTGGCGTTTTTCACGTTGGCAACAGTATATACACTGTTAAAAACCAAGGGCATTGATAATGATGAGTTACGAGACCAATATGCCTGGTTGGGAAGCATTATTGCTGCTGGTACAGCATTGACAAAACAAAACGGCTTGCTTGTTTTTGTCATGTATCCTGTCTTAGTCTATTTCATTGTCATCAAAAAGGATGCGACAGGGAACCTCAATGATACACTGATTCGTGTAGGGAAATATTTTCTTTTGAGTCTTATCCTGATCCTTCCCTGGTATGTTTTTAATGAATACCGGATATTCATGGGAGCAAAAACAAATGTCATGGGACTAGCAGATCCAAGTCGATACGGAGGATACATATCAAGGTTCAAACATGCTATTAATATGATTGGTATATATGCGTACCTTTATCCGTTTGTCATTCTAACTTTACCTGTGATGGATAAGGATTATCGAAAAGTTGTTTTTACCCTTCTCCTCCCTTATTCTTTGATTTGGGGATTCCTATTCAGTAAATTTACACGAAACCTGTCAATTGCCTTACCTTTACTGGGGCTGGCAACAGGTTTGGGAAGTGGTGGGTTAGCATCCCTTGTTTCGAGAATGATTTCAAAGACACGAATTATAAAAATTAAGTCAAGCTACGTAATCTTGACGTCTTTGGTGCTGATCCTTTCCGCAAGTTTATTTGTTCCAAACCAAATTTTGATTGAACGGCAGACTGAAAAGCAAAGGGAGATATTGAAGGAAGATGTCAATCGGAAATTATATGACTACTTCGATCAATTAGGAGAGTTTAAGCCAATTTTTACAAATTATCCTCTGCAATATCTCCCGGAACTGGGAAGGTATCGCGTTGAAATTGGAGGATTCCGGGACTATGATTTTTATAAAAAGATCCGCAATAGTAATCCAGATGTGGATTTGATGTTGATTGGCCTATTCCGGGTGGATGATCGCGTATATCATGAAATCCAACAACAAATTGACGCCGGAAATATTGAAGTTATATTTGAAGAAAGCAGGTATCTTTTCGTTCACATTAAGAACACGCCTTGATTTGTTTCTACACCGGTGATTGTTTGATGATTTAAGAATATTCTTCTTCCTAACTGTTAGGCAAAGATGAAAACTGGACACCTATAAAGTTCAAAAGTGGACACTAA
>CAZIFI010000047.1:0-14711 GCA_964539105.1 uncultured Anaerolineales bacterium
GTTTTGCACTGTAAATTATGAAATCAGTTGTCCAAAATCATTGACACATTCCGGGGGACGTCCCGGGAATCATATTAGAAAAGGGCTCGCGATGGCATTAGACAATAAAATGTCATTACGAGGAGCAAAGCGACGAAGTAATCTGCCGGCATATGGTCCGGGGGCCTGTGAATAAAAATACAGATGGTGGGTAAAGATCGCTTCCCTTCGATACGCCCTTCGTCGTTGCTCAGGGTAAACTACCTGCGTCCTTCGTCCTCCCCGCAATGACTGCTGTTGGGAAAAAATTTGGAGGTATTGATAAAATCTTTAGAGGTCTCTTATTTCACTCATTCTTCCTGGAAGAGGTCCTGCTCGAATTCCTCCACGGCCCGCTCATAGCCGATATCCCGGGCCCGGCGCAAAAAATCCCATTGGGCCTGGTAGATGATTTTCTGCCATTCGTTCTCTTCTCGTTTCGCGTCCTCAATGAAGCGTTCGAAAAGGGGATCGATGTCCTCAGTGAGCAGTTCCGGAGCAAAGGAGACCACTTTGCCTTTATTCTCTAACCCATCTGCATTCAGGTAGGCTTCGATGGCCGTGACCAGGAACAGGTCCGGTTTTTCCTTCTGAATGTTGCGCAGGTTTTTATAGATATCGTCCCCTTCGATCTGCAAGGATTCTTCAGGGTAGCCTTCCAGGCGGGAAGCCAGGCCCGATTTCACCACCCAATCTCCAGGCTGATCGAGGTGGGAAAGGATGTCCTCATCCCCTGAAGTGCCCTGCAGGCGTTCCAGAATGTCAATCACTTTGACGCGCTCTTCCATGGAAGGGTCTTGTTTGCTTTCCGTGGCCAGGATGACACGGGGCACATCCTGCGGGAAGTACATTAACAGGGGGGTCCCATGATCCACGGAGGCCCCACATTCCGGGCAATCAGCGGCCAGCAGTTCCCCCTGTTTGGCGCGCTGCAGCAGGCCGGGCTCTTCCTCGACGTCGATGATCAGCCAGACCTTGGAGATGAAAAGGGTCTCACAGTCCGGGCAGGTGAATTCTTTGCGTTCGGCATAGGAATTGGGCATAGCAGCATCCCATGGGACTAGGTTTTCTGCATACGAGGAGTATAGTAAGAAATGCTGGTTCGGGCAATATGCGGGGGTTAAAAAGTTTGATAGCTGGAAAATTAGGATAGGTTGGATAAGCGGTATTTCCAGGCTAGATCAACCCAGCAAGGATCCTTCGTTGGCCCCCGGAGGGACATTCCCTCGGGGTGACAATGTTTTTTAAATTAAAACGTCATAACGTTGACGCGTTTGTGTGTTAGCGAGTTGGAATGTTAGAGGTTGCAGGTTGAATTTCTTTGGGCGATGGCAGCGATCGGATCCACGCTGAAAGGATCCCTCGCCTGCGGCTCGGGAAGACATTTCATTATTGGGTCATTGCGAGGAACGCAGTGACGAAGCAATCTTTTGATTGATCGGACGCTGTAAAATGGAGTGACTAGAAATAATGTAAAGATTGCCACGTCCCCCCAGGCAGGGGCTCGCAATGACAGACTACGGGAAAACTCTCGTGGCGATGGCAGTTTATTCCTATTCGCCCTGATTCCATCCAGCGGTGGCATACACCAACTTACGCAGCATGCCCCAAGGATCAACCGTGAGTTCGGTTATACTAGGGATAGTCGAAAGTAAAGGATTTCAGCATGACAGCACAACCGCAAAAGAAATGGCAGATGTGGATCATGGCAGCGCGGCCCAAAACGCTGCCGGCGGCCGCAGCCCCGGTGGTAGTGGGCACCGCCCTGGCCGTGTGGGACGGCCTGTTCCACCCCGGCCCAGCTTTAGCTGCCCTGGCCGGGGCCTTACTGCTGCAGGTAGGATCCAATCTGGCCAACGACCTCTTTGATTACCAGCGCGGGGCCGACGCCGGGGATCGGCTGGGGCCGCAGCGGGTGACCCAATCCGGGTTGCTGTCTCCCCGGGAAGTGCGGTCTGGGATGTGGGTCACCTTCGCGGCCGCCGCCCTGTGCGGCGCCTACCTGGCCTATGCAGCTGGCCCGGTGGTTCTCCTGTTAGGCGCAGCCGCCATCCTGGCCGCCCTGGGATACAGCGGCGGCCCTCTGCCCTTCGGCTACCACGGGCTGGGCGACCTGTTCGTGTTCCTGTTCTTCGGGGTGATCGCCGTCAGCGGGACGTATTACGTGCAGGCCGAACGTTTCACGATCACCTCTCTGGCCGCATCGGTACCCATGGGGCTGCTGATCGACAACATTCTGGCCGTCAACAACCTGCGCGACATCCCCCTGGACCGGGCGGCAGGCAAGAAAACCCTGGCCGTGCTGATCGGCGCCCCCGCCACCCGGGTGCAGTACATGCTCAACCTGGTCCTGTCCTATCTGGTGCCCCTGGTGCTGTGGATGGTTGAACTGGGTCCAGCGGGCGCCAATCTGGCTCTGCTCACACTGCCGCTGGGAATCCGACTCAGCCGGGACCTGCACCGTAAAAGCGGCCGGGCATTGAACGAAACCCTAGCTAGAACAGGTCAACTGGCCCTGCTGTATGCCGTGTTGTTCGCCGTGGGGGGCAGTTTATTCTAGCGTTACCCACACACTACAATCCACATCAATCCCTGATCCCTACCCTACCGTCCTCAATCCCTTTTGACAAAGACCACCCGGTGTGCTACACTTTTTTCGTCATAACAGACCGACCAGTCGGTCTAAAACTACCCCACAGGAGATCGCGTGCCGGACAAAGAACAAAATACACGCCAGCGCATCCTGGAAGCGGCGGTGGAAGCCTTTGCCAGCCGCGGATTTCATGACACGAAAGTGTCAGATATTGTGGACGGGTCCCGCACCTCCAAAGGCGCGGTGTACTTTCATTTCCCCTCCAAAAAGGACATCTTTCTGGGGCTGGTCGACGAGTTCGCCGGCTTACTGGAGGATCGCCTGGAGTGTGCTCTGAAATCCGCAGACAGCGGACTGGAAAAGGTCAACGCTGCCCTGCGCATCTGCCTGGAAACTTTTACCCGCTACCGCAAGCTGGCCAAAATTTTCCTGATTCAGGCCGCCGGCCTGGGGCAGGAATTCGAGGAAAAACGGCTGGAGATCCACCGGCGTTTCATCGACATCATCGAAGATCAGCTGCGCAGCGCCCAGGACGAAGGCAGCCTGAGCGGGATTGACCCTGAAATTACAGCATACGCCTGGATGGGGGCCATCAACGAGGTCGTCATCAGCTGGGTGCACGATGCCCACCCCGATCCGGAGACAGCTTTTCCGGCGTTGCGCTCTTTTTTACTGCGGGGGATCGGCATCCCGGATGAAGAACTGCAAGAACTGGATCCAACTTTAATCACACTGGAAAAGGATTAATCGTATATGAATCACAATCAACCATTATGGAAGCCCCTGGTTCTCCTTTCTCTTATCGGTATTTTGATGGCAGGCTGCGGAACCGCCGGGCAAGAAACGGTGACCCTGAAGATGGCGCTCCTGCCTGTACTGGACACCCTGCCCATTCACGTCGCCCTGGAAGAAGGATATTTTGAGCAGGAAGGGGTGAACGTCGAGGTCATCCCTGTGGCATCCGCCCCGGAGCGCGACCAGCTGCTCAGCGCTGGAAAGGCGGACGGCATGCTGAACGAGATTGTGTCCACCATCTTTTTTAACCAGGACGAGGTGCAGGTGGAAATTGTGCGTGTGGCACGGTCAGCGTCGGAGGATGCGCCCCTCTTCCGCATCCTGGCTTCAGAGGGGAGCGGAATTGAAAACGTTGAGGACCTGAAGGGGGTGGAAATCGGGGTCTCGGAAGGGACGGTGATCGAATATGTCACCGACCGCCTGCTGCAGGAGGAAGGATTCAGCCAGGACGAGATCGCCACTATCCCGGTGCCCAAAATCCCGGACCGGCTGGCGCTGCTGGGGTCGGGCGAACTGGACGCAGCTGTCCTGCCTGATCCGCTGTCTTCGCTGGCCATCCAGAACGGGGCTACGGTACCCATCGACGATTCCAGCTACTCGCAGTACGGACTGAGCGTGTTTTCCTTCAGGACCGAGGTCGTGGAGGACCATCCCCGGGCTGTGGAAGCCTTTCTGGCTGCCGTGGAACGCGCGGTGGAGGACATCAACCAGGACCCCTCGGCCTATGCCAGTCTGTTGACGGAGAAGGAACTCGTCCCGCCCCCGGTCCTGGGGAATTACCAGGTGCAGAACTTCCCCACCGCGTCCGTCCCGACCCGGGCACAGTGGGAAGACGCCCTGTCCTGGACCCGGGAGAAAGGGCTGGTAGAGGGAGATGTCAGTTATCAAGAATCTGTGAACAGCGACCTGCTTCCGTAACGCGCCAGGAGGATAGAAAACGCGGTGAACGATACTTCCTTAGTCTCCCTGGATAAGGTGACCTATGCCTTCCCGGAAGGAGAGGCAGTCTTTCAGGATTACTCCTGGCAGGTCAAAGAGGGGGAAACATGGGCCGTGCTGGGGCCGTCCGGATGCGGCAAAACCACCCTGCTGTACCTGCTGGCCGGGCTGTACCGGCCGGACACAGGCCGGGTGATGTTCGCGGGCCAGGAGCTGGAACGGCCCCGGCCGCGGACGGGACTGATTATCCAGGAGTACGGCCTGCTGCCGTGGGCCACGGTGCGGGACAACGCCCGGCTGGGGATGAGAATCCGCGGTTTTTACGGCCCGGATGGAACCCACGCACCGGCCCAGGCTGCCACCACCGGACCGGTCGAGCCCTGGCTGGAACGGCTGGATATCCTGGATCAGGCTGATAAATATCCTGCCCAGCTGTCCGGTGGGCAGCGGCAGCGCACGGCCATCGCCCGCACCCTGGTGCTGGAACCGGACACGCTGCTGATGGATGAGCCCTTTTCCTCCCTGGACGCCCCCACCCGGGAAGGGCTGCAGGACACGACCCTGGAGCTGCAGGAAGAGCGGGGCCTGACGCTGATCCTGGTGACCCACAACATCGAAGAAGCCGCCTATCTGGGTAGAAAAATCCTGATGCTGAACCAGCCGCCCAACCGCGAACCGGAGGTGATCGACAACCCGGATACCGGCCGTCCGGCCTACCGCGAAAGCGGTACATACCAGGACATGTGCTCCCGCCTGCGGGGGATGATGGGCCAGGAGGCCGGGAGATGATGAAACGCCGCCATGTGCTGCTGGCTTTGCTGTTTTTGATGGTGGTGTGGCAGATCGCGCACTGGCTGATCGATCAACCCATCCTGCCCCCGCCCCTGGAGGTGCTGAGGGTCTTTTTCCAGGAGCTCGGTAATGGCTTGCTGGGCCATTTTGTGGTCAGCCTGTGGCGGGTGGTGGCCAGCACCGGCCTGGCCATCCTGCTGGCCGCACCGGCCGGCCTGATTCTGGGGCAGTCGGAGCACCTGAACCGGATCTTTTCGCCTTTGATTTATCTGCTGTACCCTTTCCCCAAGGTGGTGCTGGTGCCGATCCTGATTATCCTGTTCGGGGTGGGCGACGCGCCAAAAATCCTGATCATCTTTCTGATCCTGTTTTTCCAGATCCTGGTCCTGGTGCGGGACCAGGCGGCGGGGTTAAAGCCGGAGTTGA
Source organism: uncultured Anaerolineales bacterium (assembly GCA_964539105.1). GTDB lineage: Bacteria > Chloroflexota > Anaerolineae > Anaerolineales > UBA11858 > B10-G9. The sequence goes on from CAZIFI010000047.1 coordinate 5,564, forward strand.
TCAAAAGTGTGCGCAGCCTGGGAGCCGGGCGGCGCGCGCTGTTCCGTTTTGTGTACCTGCCGGCCAGCCTGCCGGCCATTCTGACCGCGCTGCGGCAGTCGGTGGGCACGGCGGTGGCCGTGCTGTACGTGGCGGAGCTGTTCGCCACCCGCCGGGGTCTGGGGTATTACATCTATCTCAAAGGCAGCACGCTGTTTGATTATCCGGCCATGTACGCCGGGATTATCGCCATGAGCCTGCTCGGGTTCGGACTGTATTACACGGTGGAATGGCTGGAGCGCAAGCTGTGCCCGTGGCTGTTTGTGGAATGAACGGGGGGAGTACCACGCTGTTTGATGGCAACTTATTCTTTGATCAAAAATGGGTCTCATTCCGACCGGAGTGAAAAATCCTTTTGGGGATCGCACATTGGTAACTGTGCCTATAGGATATAGGCGTTGATTTCTGTTTTATCTCCGCTGCGCGGGACCTTCCGCCTACGGCGTCAGAATGACAATGGGATTTATGATCAAGCCGCCGCCCTCATCGACGGTCCGCAATCTCCCGTGACGAGGACGTCACGGGGATCTTTTTTTTATTGGCGTTTAGGCCATGATCACATTTTGATCCGCGCAGCAAGAGGATCCCTCGTCGGTCCCGGGAGCCCTTCTCCCGAGATGACAGTGCTGTGTGCTGGAATGTATCCCGGGAATGTAAAGAGCGCCGCGCTGCACTGCGTTCCGCCTGCGATGACAGTTTTTGTGGAAGGACCATCGCATTGAGCGGATCGTGCTCTCCCCGCACTCGCAGTCGAAATGCAGGTGAATTGATTGCCGTACTTCGATACGCTGGAAAAGAACCGGTCACTCAGTACGCCTACTCTTTTATGTCCTACGTAATTCAGGCATCCTGAGTGTTTTTCACCCCCGGGTGAAAATGTATCGAAGGGTGGCGGAAAAAGGAGACACACTCCAATTTACTGATTAACAGCAGCCAGCTACGCGGTAAACCTGCTCCCGAAGTAGTTAACAAACCAGGCTTCCGGAGGTATCCACTCTCCGGAAGCCTGATCCATTTCAACGTTCCTCACTCCCGCTTCTATTCCACAGGTTCACCACAGTCCGTAAACCAGCGCACGGAGTCGTCACCAGGGATGGCAAGATGTATCTGCTGCTGCCCGGACTGCCCCCCGGCTGTGATATCGACCAGCACCCGGAAGATATTCTGCATGGTGGGGGATTGACCATCCAGTTCCCAATCCCATTCCCCCACATAGACCGCATCCTGGTAGGCCAGTTCCACCGGGGTGCCCATATTGCCCTCCAGATAAGTGCGGCAGGCATCCTGGCTGTAGCGCTCATAAACCGCCGGATGCAGCAGGCGGAAGAGGGGGTCGGCATCCCCTTCTTCGAAGGCTCCATTGAAGACATCGATAAAAGCCTGGATGGCCTCTTCTTCTCCTGCAGTGACCGGCACCGGGCCACTATCTTCCTGGGAGGTCCCTCCTTCACCATCCGGCGCTTTTTTGCCCTCAATAACATAGGTGATGGACTCGCCGCCCGGCAAGCCACCCTCCGCCCCCATGGTATATTCACCGCTCAGTCCTTCCTCCGTCAGCGTGCCTTCAAAGGCGACCGCTATGTTCGAATACCCAGCCACCACGCCGCTGCCTTGCGCACTGAAACTGCCGTCCGACTCATCCCGTTCGCCGGACACGGTCACAAAAGGCGGGTTCCCGCTGAAGACAATGCTTCCTTCAGAGACGTCGACTTTCTCGATTTCCTCGCCCTTCGCAAAGGGATTATGGGACCTATCACCCCGCTCATACTTCGAGGTTACGAGATAAGATCCGTACACAGTTTGCCGTATGGGTAGAAAACTATAAAGAAATCCGGGGCTGACACCGACCGGTGCATTTCCCTGGCAGGGATGATCCTCCCCGAATTCAGGCACGACCAGGATGCGGGCGCCGCCCTCCGCAATTTGATCAGCCTGGATCACGATCCGGTCATCCCCCATCTCGATTCCAAACTCGTTCTCCCCGAAGGCGAAGGGGGTGGAAGAAGGATCCCCCACCGGGATCAATCCGGAAGTGACGGCCGCCCCCGGCCCTTCCCCGCCCGGCAGTCCGAAGATCTGGACCTCATTGACCAGATTGCCGGGGACCAGCTCCAGGACATCCCGGGCACTGCGGTTGGAAGGCAGCTGTTCCACATCGATCTCGGAAACCACGCCGCAAGCTTCCGCTTCTACGGGCTCTTTGTCCTTATAGCGGGGTCCGATGGGCCGCCATTCCACGAAGTAATCTTCCACCTCGCCGACTTCAAATCCGCCCTGCGGGCCGCGGCCGTCATAATCAGCCATGTTCAGGGTCTCGTCCACACTGTGGGAGGTGACCATACTGCGCACCCAGTAAGGGAAGTTCAAACGACCCCAGGGGCTGCCCGAAGTGGGAAAGTTGAAAGCCGGGGAGATGAGGGTTTCTGTTTCCCCGGGCTCGAGATTGACCTCCACATCCTGGGAGATCCATTCGCCGGGTCCATCCCAATCACCGTCCTGGTTGAGGTCAAAGAGCAGGTTCCAGTACACCGGTCCGCTGTAGCTCATGGAGTCGGAGGCCGTGACTGAGGTGATCCACATGCCCAGGGGCGGCTGGCCAAATACGATCATCAGGCGGGCGTTCATGGGCATGGAAAAAGCAGGCTGGGAACTGCAACCATTGGCAGACGGGTTGTGGACGCCATTTTCTTTATCGCAGTCCGCCCCGCCGGCGTTGATCAAGAGATTGGCCTGACCATCGGGATCGTTGACATCGTCTGCGTCCTGTTCCAGGCTGGGGATGTCACCGGAGCCGGTGCTGCCAAAGAGGGGACCAATCCAAAATTCATCAACATCAATGGTGAAGGGACCCGGGACGGGGTCGTCGCCCATGGTGGGGAAATTGCCGTCCACGCCGGCTGATTGGTAGGTAAAGAGGAAGGGGCCACCCGTGGGGGCATAGTAGCCGGATTCCATGCCCCGGTCGCCGTCCGGCGCATCCCCGTAATCCCCGATGTCCAGGGGAGGTGTAGGGGTGACAGACGGGGAGGGGGTCGAGGTGGCAGAGGGCGCTGGAGCGCCGGTGAAGGGCAATCCGCAGGCCAGGGAGGCCAGGATCAAGACCAGGACAGCCAGCTCCACAGGTCGGGAGGGCCTCGGCAAATGGTGAAACATGTTGTTTTCTCCTTTGGGTCGAAAATGATAAGGGATTCCAGCGGCAGCTGTAGGTAGCGAGAACCCGGCAGAGCGTACCGCAGAATGACTTAACTATAGCCAAGTTAGTCAATTTTAGGGAAAAATGGGGAAAAATTCTTATCGTTTTCTAAGGAAAGAAAAACAGTTCCCGGATTCCACGCAAGCAGATATCCGCACTACAATAGGCTGGCAGTCTTCAACCAGCTTCTCAGGTTGTATGTTTTGGGGATCCAGCCGAAATTCCCGCCGGCATGACCGTGACGAGAACGTCACGGGGATCATCTTGAGTATCGGGGTTTAGGCGTCGATCGCAATCTGATCAGCGCCGCAAGGATCCTTCAGCAGCATCCAGCATATGCCGCTCAGGATGACATTGGGGTTCCCCCGAAAAAGTGCCATTGCGATGAGCGCAGCGAAGAAGCAATCTCTTGTTCCACCGGAATGGAATCAACTGATACCTGCGCCTATAAGTAATAGATGTTGGTTTATGTTTTACCGGCACTGTAAGGACCCTTCGCGGCAGCTTTCTGCGCATGCCGATCGCTATGACATTTTGTGCCGGGGGGAGCTGAATGATAAAAAAGAAAGTCCGCCGCAGTACGCGATACCCCTTCGAAATACACCCCCCTTTACAGATCCGCAAAATCCGTTTTCTGCCCTTGACGCCCCCCGCACCGGATGGTAAAGTTATGGCCTATCATCTGCCATAAGGCAGAAAGGATGTCATAAATATGGCGCAGGACCGGCGGGTGCGCAGGACCCGAAAACTGCTCAGCGAGGCCCTGATCGAGGTCGCCCTGGAGAAGGGATACAAGAACACCACCATTCAGGATGTCACCGAGCGGGCTGATATCGGCTACCGGACTTACTTCCGGCACTACAGCGGCCTGGACGAGCTGCTGGTCAAGGTAGCCCAGGACCGCCTGGACGAATTTTACGAGATCCTGGATCTTCCCCTGCCCGGAGAACTGCTTGAGGATCCAGTTGATTTCTTTCACGACATCGGGGACACCCTTTTCCTGCACATCCAGGAAAATGAGGAATCTCTGCGCTTCCTGCTCCTGGATGACAGCTCCCGTTTTGTATTGGAACCAGTCATGACCCGGGCCTGTGAAAGAGCGGAAACCCTGCTCAAGGGCCTGCCCCAGGAGACCATCCCGGCCGGCGTGGCGGCCAACCATATTGTCTCTTCAACCTTTGCGCTCATGCGCTGGTGGCTGGAAAATGACATGCCCCACTCGCCCCACAAAATGGGTGACATCTTTACCAACCTGATCGTCAAACCCACCTGGCAGGTCATGACCCAGGAGGATTGAAGGACCCCCGGTACTGAATGAATATTAATCGCAACAGAATGTAGAAAAAAGGTATGACAGACAACCATAATCCATTAATTGAGCTTCATAATGTGGTCAAACACTACCACACCAAAGCCGGGGCCTTCCCGGCCCTGAAAGGCATCGACCTCGAGGTCTATCCCGGAGAATTCCTGGGGGTGATCGGTAAATCGGGAGCCGGCAAATCCACCCTGTTAAACATGATCACCGGGGTGGACTCGCTGACCGCAGGCCAGGTGCAAGTGCGCGCCAACGGGGAAACCATCAACCTGGATAACCTGACCGAAAACGAACTCACCCTGTGGCGGGGGCGGACCATGGGAGTAGTGTACCAGTCCTTCCAGCTGCTGCCCATGCTGACCCTGGCACAGAACGTGATGATGCCCATGGACATGAGCGGGCTGTATCATCCCCGCAAAAGCCAGGAACGGGCCCTGGAACTGCTGGAGATGGTGGAAATCCGGGAGCACGCCTTCAAGCAGCCGGCCCAGATCTCCGGCGGGCAGCAGCAGCGGGTGGCCATCGCCCGCGCTCTGGCCAATGACCCACCCCTGCTCGTGGCTGATGAACCGACCGGCAGCCTGGATTCCGTAACCGCGGACAATATCTTCAAGATCTTTCAGCGCCTGGTGGACAGCGGGCGGACCATCATCATGGTGACCCACGACCGGGGGCTGATGCCGCGCTTCACGCGCCATGTCAATATCGCTGACGGCGAACTGGTGCAGGGAGGGCAGGCCGCATGACAAAAAACAATAACCCTTCCCCCCAGCCCGGGAACGGCATCATCCATATGCAGCAGGTAGTGAAGACCTTCCACAACACGGCCGGGGAGTTTACTGCCCTGGCCGGGATTGACCTCCATTTACAGCAGGGCGAATTTGTGACTGTGATCAGCAAATCCGGGAGCGGGAAATCCACCCTGCTGAACATGCTGACCGGCATCGACCATCCCACCAGCGGCAGCGTGATCGTGGACGGGGTAGATGTGCACGCCATGAGCGAAAGCAAGCGCTCGCTGTGGCGGGGCCGCAACCTGGGAATTGTGTTTCAGTTCTTCCAGCTGCTGCCCATGTTGAACCTGCTGGAAAACGTGATGCTGCCCATGGACTATGTCGGGATGTATGATATCGAGGACCGGCCCAAAAAAGCCATGCAGCTGCTGGATCTTGTGGATCTGGCGGATGAGGCCCAGAAGCTGCCCCACGCCGTATCCCGGGGCCAGCAGCAGGGTGCGGCCGTGGCCCGGGCCCTGGCCACCGACCCTCCTATCCTGGTGGCTGATGAACCCACGGGCAACCTGGACTCACGCTCCGCGGCCAGGATCATCGACCTTTTTGATGACCTTTCCCGGCTCGGGAAAACGATCGTCATCGTGACCCACGACCCATCTATGACGGAGCGCGCTTCACGCACGGTGTTCATTTCCGACGGCGAACTGGTGAACGAGACCATCGCCCAGGCCCTGCCCCTGCTGACCCATCCCCTGATGAAAGAGCTCGGACACCGCGTGGAACCCATCCAATTCCAGCCTGGAGAAACGATTATCGAACACAGGAAACCGGTGGACACCTTTTATATGATCAAAGCAGGCCGGGTCAAAGTCGTGCTGCAGGGCCGCCGCAGGGACGACACGGTGATTTCCACCCTGAAAACAAACGACTTCTTTGGCGAGATCGAACTGCTGCGGGACAGAAAGTCCATCGCCAGCGTGCGGGCCTGGGAACAAGGGCCCGTGGAACTCCTGGCCTTATCCCGCCAGGACTTCCGGTGGCTGATGGATGAATCGCCCCTGACAGAGAAAGCCATGGGCAACATCGTTCAGAAACGGCTGGCGGAGCGGGAGGACAAGGGGAATGGCGATAAAAAGAGGCGGCGAGGTTTATTTGGTTGAACGTTGAGAGGTTCAATCGGTTGACGGTGAGAAGGGTTAAGGATTGAGGTAATGAGGGAGAAGGATTGCAGTATATCGGCGAAGGATTCAGTTGGAGGGTGCACACAAGGCTCCTTCCGCCGCTGGCGTCAGGACGACGATGCTGTGGTTTAGGTTTCTTCCAGGCAGACAACAGATCGCCGCACTGTCCTGCGAGCTTCTGGCGATGATAATGGTAAAAATTTTTATAGGAGTATGACATGCGCCCCCGGTGGCGAAAAGTTCTCTCAGATCTAATCGATAACAAAGCCCGCACGGCGCTGGTGGTGATTTCCATCGCCGTAGGTGTATTTGCCATTGGCGTCATCGCCGGTGCTTACCGCATCATCTCCCAGGATATGGGCCAGAGCTACGCCGCCAATAATCCCTCCAACATCGAAATCCGTATGGGCGATTTCGACCAGGACCTGCTGCATACCATGCAGAACTTCGAGGGCATCAAAGAGGCGGAAGCGCGGCGGGTGTTTACTGTGCGCCTCCGGCCACAGGGGGAGACGCAGTGGGCCTCGGTGGATGTGGTGGCTTTCGAGGATTTTCAAGACAACCGGGTCAACCTGCTGCAGCCAGTATCCGGCGCAACAAAACCCGGTGAGGGTGAAATCCTGCTGGAGCTCGATGTGCTGGACGAGTTTGATGCCACCCCCGGACAAACCCTGGAGGTCCAGCTGCAGGATGAAACCGAAAAAACCATCCAGGTGGCCGGCGTGGTGCGGGATTCCTCCACCGGAGCGATCGATTTCCTCTCCCCTCCCCTGGCCTATATCAGCATGGACAATCTGTCCTTTTTTGACGAGCCCGACCACTATAACCGCATGTTTGCCACCGTGGAAAGGGGCCAGGATGATGACGACCACATCCGGGCTGTGCTGGCAGACCTGACGGAAAAGATCGAAAAGAATGAATACACTGTGGGACGCACCTTCCGTTCAAAAACCCACGAACATCCCCTGGAATCGACCATCAACGCCGTTCTGGGGATCCTGATGGCACTGGGGGTGCTGATCGTTTTTCTCTCCAGCTCGCTGATCGCCAACACGCTCAGTGCGCTGCTTAATCAGCACACGCGCCACATCGGTGTCATGAAGCTCATCGGCGGGCGGAGGCAGATCATATTCCGCATGTATCTGGTGATGCTGCTGGTCTTCGGCCTGCTGGCCCTGATGATTGCCATTCCCGCCGGCGGCCAAGGCGCCTACGCCCTGGCCCAGTTCATCGCCGACGAGATGGGATTCCGACTGCTGGGCTACCGTATTGTGCCCCTGGCCTTCATCCTGCAAATTGCGGTGGGGATCCTGGTCCCCCTGGCAGCAGGCTTTGTGCCTGTCATCCAGGGCTCACAGGTCACGGTGCAGCAGGCCCTGAGCGGTGACCAGATCCAAACTGGAGATGAAGAAGACGGCGCGGGCGGCTCCCGCTTCGAACAGCTGCAGGTCCAGGCAGCCCGGGTGCTGGCGGACCGCGGCATCCGCATTCCGCGCCAGATGCTGGTTTCCCTGCGCAACACTTTCCGCCACAAGGGACGCCTGCTGCTGACCCTCTTCACCCTCACCATGGGCGGCGCCATCTTCATCTCGGTTTTCAACGTGCGGGTCACCCTGCACGATTATGTGATGGATATCGGGAATTATTTCCTGGCGGATGTCACCATCGATTTTAAGCGGCCCTACCGGATCAAAGAGATCAAACAGTACGCCGACCAGGACCCGCGTGTGACCCACGTGGAAGGCTGGACTTTCACCACCGCGGAGATCCTCTTCCCGGACCAGTCCACGGCTGACAACCTCAGCCTGCTGGCCCCACCCGCAGAGAGCGATCTGGTCTCGCCTCTCATGGTCGAGGGTCGCTGGATCCAATCCGGAGACCGGAAAAAATTGACCATCAGTGAGGGCATTTACGATTATTATCCCGGACTGCAGTCCGGGGACACCATTCCATTAAAGGTCAACGGGGAGGAAGAGCGCTGGGAGGTGGTGGGGATCTTTAAATTCATCGGCCTGGAGGGCATGCTGGGATACGCACCCTATGAATACATTTCCCGGGAGCAAAACCTGGCCAACCGCTCCTTTTCGTACCGGGTGGTTACCGAGCGCCACGACCGGGAATACCAGAAGATCATGGCCAAAACCCTGGATACCTATTTCCGCGAGCATGGTTTCCAAGTGCAGGATGCCACCCCCGGCCTGTCCACCCTGGACAGCGCCAGTGAAAGCCTGGATATCCTGATCACCTTCCTGCTGATTATGGCCCTCCTGACAGCTACAGTGGGTTCCATGGGTCTGGCGGGAACGATGAGCATGAATGTGCTGGAGCGCACGCGGGAGATCGGCATCATGCGCGCCATCGGCGCTACGGACTGGGAAATTATCCGCATGGTGATCGTGGAAGGCATGCTCATCGGCCTGCTGTCCTTTGGATTGGGGTTAATTCTGGCCATTCCCTTCACCTATATATTGGCCACCATTGTCAGCAACGCCATTTTTGCCACCCCGATTGCGGTGGTGTTCACACCGACAGGGTATGTCATCTGGCTGGGCCTGGTGATAATACTCTCCTCCCTGGCCAGCGTACTGCCAGCCCGCAACGCGGCGCGGCTGACCATTCGCGAGATCTTGGCTTATGAATGAGATGATAAAAAAGAACAAAACAAAAAACTGTTTTGTTTTGA
>CAZIFI010000047.1:14811-16029 GCA_964539105.1 uncultured Anaerolineales bacterium
GCATGAGGTTCTTGGGGATTGACAGCTGGATCCCTTTCGACCGCAGAAAGGATCGAAGCCAGATGCTTTCAGATAGAGATGAAAAGGAATCAAACATGAAGACAAGAAAGATGTTAATCGCAATTCTAATAGGCCTGGCCCTGGCGCTGGCAGTGAGCGCCTGCGGCGGCGAGGAAACCCCCTCCCCACAGCCGGTGGATGACATCAGCCTGGACTTTGTGGTTGCCGAGGGACATGTCCTGCCAGTACAGGATTTGCGGCTCCACGTCTCAATCCGGGGCCGGGCGGATGAAATCCTGGTCCAGGAGGGCCAACGCGTGAGCCGCGACCAGGTCCTGCTGGAGCTGGGGGAGCGTGAAAACGCACAAGCTTCCCTGCAGGCCGCACAGCTGGAACTGAAGCAGGCGGAACAGGAATGGGAGGATTTCAACCGTACCGCCGATCTGTCCACCGCGGAGGCCTGGCACACCTACCTGCAGGCTCAAATCCGGCGGGCAGAAGCAGAACGGGCCTGGGAGGATCTGGACCTGGACCAGCTGGAGGATGATATCGACGAAGCCCAGGGCGAGGTCAATGAAAGGGAAAACGAACTGGAAGACGCCCGGGAAGAATTTGAGATCTACCACGACCTGGATGAAGAAAACGCGGACCGCCATAATGCAGAAGATGACCTGGAAGAAGCACAGGAAGACTACAATGAAGCTGTGCGCGAGCTGGAAGAAGCCCGCCGGGAGATCGATGTGCCGCGGGCGGAACTGGACGCTGCCATGGCTGCAGAGGTTGAAGCCCGCCGGGAGTACGAACTGCGGTCTGAAGAGGGACTGGATCCGGACCAGCGCGAACTGTTGGGATCCCGCATCGAATCCGCCGAAGCCCGGGTCAAGGCAGCCGAAGAAGCGCTCGCACAGTATACTCTGACGGCACCCTTCGGGGGGACTGTGACCGATGTCTTCCTGGAAGCAGGACAGCTTGTGGGACCGGAAATCCCGGTCATGCAATTGGCGGATTTAAGCCAGTTCGTGATCGAAACCAGCGATTTGACCGAGCTGGAGGTCGTCAAGATTCACGAGGGGCAGGCTGTGGAAGTAGTGCCCGACGCCCTGCCGGACACCACCCTGACAGGCACGGTAGAAGACATCAGCCAATCCTTCACCACCCAGGCGGGAGATGTGCTGTATACGGCAACCATTCATCTGGACGAAGAAGACCCTGACCTGA
>CAZIFI010000048.1:0-16002 GCA_964539105.1 uncultured Anaerolineales bacterium
GTCCTGGAATTGGTCGTGGAGGGATTGACCAACAAAGAGATCGCGGCTCAGCTCCACATCTCAAAAAATACGGTCAAAATCCATCTGCGGAACATCCTGGATAAATTGCATCTCGAAAACCGCACCCAGGCCGCCGTCCATGCCGTTCGAGAAGGGATCGTGGGCAAAAAGAAATAATTCGTCCCGCCGGGAATATCCCCTCATTCATATTTATAGATTAAGTAACCCAGATGGGTAGTTTTAAATTATCCATCTGGTTTTTTTTATCGTTCACTTGAGTATGGTGAAGGGGAGGTAACTGCACTATAGTTTAAATAAGTCTTCTAACAACCAAGGACAGGTTTTTCCCTACCCACAAAGCAGCCAGACCCCTATTTTTCAAAATAGGAACGGAAAGGAGAAGAGCACAAAAAATAAAAAATATGACCAGAACAAAACCTTGTTATCACATGATGAAGTCCATACAGGCATCTGAAGGAGTCTAAGATGGCAGAAGTTGAGAGAAGAGACAAAAAACCAGAACCAACGGAAGAGCCAAAGCAAAATGGTGAGGGTTTAAGTCGCAGGGAGTTCCTGATTGCTGGTGGTTCAGGGATCGGCGGTCTGGTAGTCGGCGGCGTAATCGGCCGTGAAGTGCTCGGGAAGAAGGGACCACCCCCCGAAGAGGTCGAAGAAGCCCCAGCGGAAGAAGAAGCCGCGGAGGAACCCCAATATAAGACAGGACACACCCTGGTCTTTGATCCCTACCAATGCACGGGCTGTATGATATGCGCCACAGCCTGCGCCGAAAAGTATTCGGAGTACCTCTTCCCTGAGGAAACGAGCAACACGGTCAACCTGGAATTTTCCAGGATCAGGCCGATGCGTTTCCAATATGTAGACGTCGTCAACGTTTGTTCATACTGCGAATTAGAAGAATGGGCAGAAGGGTCGAAGAAACACCCCTGCGCCGAAGTGTGCCCCGAGGATGCAATTCACACCGTCCCCGAAGGGGAAGGGGAAGAAGGATACTATGGCATGGGCTACAAGTGGATTGACCGCGACGCCTGCCTGGGCGCGGACAAGTGCTGGCGCTGCGCAGAGATCTGCGAGGATCAATTCTCCAGCGGCATCTCCTTCGACCCCATTGAGAAGAAAGCCCAATCTTGCAGTCGCTGCGGCGGCGACCCGGAATGCGTCAAAGTTTGCCCCGAACCGCAGGCTTTACAATGGGTGCCAGCCATGCGCAACGGGCGTTATTACGCTCATCAGCCCACGGCCTACGCCGAATTGCTGTACCGCAAGATGTATAACACAAGGAGGAGTTTATAATGGCCGACTTATATGGAATGACTGGAAAAATTGCACGAGTCGACCTGACGAGGGGCGAAGTCTCCGTCATTGAGCCCGATGAAGAGATCTACCGTAAATTCTTGGGGGGGTCCTCTTTAGGCGCCTACTTCCTTGTCAAAGAAGGGATCCTTGATCCCGAAGTAGACCCCCTGGGCCCGGACAACATGTACCAAATCATGGTGGGGCCTGTAACAGGGGGCGGAGCGAACCCGCGATCTGTATCCGTCACCAAGAGCCCTTACAATTTCTTCTGCGCGTCCACCTGCGGTGGGCATGCAGGAGCTGAGTTGAAGATGGCCGGATGGGACGGCATTCAGGTCGTCGGAAAAGCGGATAAACCCGTATATATCGCCGTGGTTGACGATAATATCGAAATCCGCGATGCCAGCCACCTGTGGGGCATGGAAGTGGAAGAAGCCGAAATGGTGATGAAGAAGGAAGTTTTGGCTGATCTGGAGTCCCGGGAAGGCATGATCCGTGGCGCGGACCTGACCGAGGAATGGGAAGAAATGCGTCCCCCAAAACGGGAAGGACTGCAGGAAAAACGCCTGGCCCATGTCTGGTTGATTGGTCCCGGCGGCGAAAACCAGGTATGGTACGCTTCCACCATGACCGAGGGCGCGCGAGCCCACGGGCGGTGGGGGGATGGCGCAGTGGCCGGATCCAAGAACCTGAAAGGAATTGTGGTCCGCGGCACCAAAGGCCATAAACTGGCTGACAAGAAGAGTTACCTGGACATGATCAAAAATATCCAGGCTTCGCAGCGCCAAAATTACTTCTGGCGCTCCTACGGCACCGCGGGGATTGGCGCACGTTCCGCCTATGTGGAAGACGCCTTCCCCATCCGCAACTGGCAGTGGTGCTCCTGGGCTGACCCCAACGTCAAGGCCATCACCGGCCCCTTTATGGACACAGCCAGCTTCATCCGCAAGACTGCCTGCCAGGGCTGCGTGTTGCACTGTCTGTATCCCGTTGAAACCACCAGTGAAGATGCCCTGATGGACCGCACCCTGACTGATATGCCGGACTGGGAGGCCATGGGCATGGTGGGCGGTAACCTGGGCTTCATGGAGATGGAAGGTTCCACCCCCAGCGATCCCTTCACCGGCGATCACAACGATCAGGCTGAACACCTGGCCAAGCTGCAGTTCACCACCTTCCTGCACGACAAGCTGGGACTGGATTTCATCGAGGGCGGCAACAACCTGGGCCTGCTGATGGAACTCTACCAGCGAGAACTGATCACTGCCGACGACCTGGACGGGATCGAACTGGAGTGGGGCAATATCCACGCTGTGGATGAACTGATGCACAAGATCGCCGATCGAGAAGGTATAGGGGACAAGCTGGCCCAAGGTACCTATGAAACCGGCAAGTACTTTGCCGAATTGAAGGGCAATGACGAGATCATGGATTATGTCATGACCGCACATCGTTACGGCCAACCAGCCCATGATGTGCGCAGCCCGGCTGACAAGAACGCCATGGAGTACGTCACGGTCAACCGTCCCTGCGCTCACACCGGAGGCGGCGGCGGGGGGTTCAAGGAAGGAGACTGGGAAGCGGCCATAGCCGGTCAGAACGGCGCGTCCGCAACCAATTCCCTCTCCATTTGCTCCTTTGCCAGCGGAAACTGGGGCGGTTTTACCCTGGATATCCTCAAGGCAGCTACCGGGTGGGATGACTACACCGAAGAAGATCTCAACGCGGTCGGAGCCCGGGAATATGCTCTTTCCCGCGTTTTCGACATCCACACCCAGCAGCTCCAGGACCCCAAGGAAGAATGGGACAAACAGGTTCCCCAGCGCTGGTTCAACGATCCCCTGCCAACCGGGCCGCACAAAGGCGCCGTGGCTTATGAAGGGGATCCGTCGACACTCTTCGATGAGGACCTGCCCGCCTACTGGGCAGCGCGTGGTTGGACCGAGGACAAAGGCATCCCCACGCTGGAGACTTTGAAAGAGTTAGGGATTGACGATATCGCTGCTGAATATGCAGAAAAACATCTTTAACCCCCAAGGGTGAAAGCATACATGTCAAGGCCCCAACTGGGTGGTACGTCATCGGGTTGGGGCCTTTGTACTAGCTACTGAAATGAGGGTGTACTCACCTGGAAGCATTGAGCAACAACTGAATACATGTCCAGAGCCTCCCTGTTGACCCTCTCCGGAACCAATCAACCGGAATTTTAGAGGTAGGCATTTTATCATTGTCAACGGAAAAGCATCAAAAGGAACTTACTCGTGACGGGTACCGATACAGAAAAGACAACAAAGCCAGATGGAAATTTTACAGCGACTTACGAGGATTATTTTGAGCGCAATTATGGCATTTTGAATCAGGAACAACAAGAGCGCATCAGGGACACCAAAGTCGTCATTATTGGCTGCGGTGGGATCGGTGGCGTGATCGCCCTGGCCCTGGCCAGGAGCGGCCTGGAACATTATGTGCTTTACGATCACGACGTTTTCCACCCTTCCAACATGAACCGGCAAATGGCATGCTGCCGCGGCAGCCTGGGGGAATATAAAGTCGACAAACTGCACGAGGCCATACTGGAGATTAACCCGGAGATTTCAGCAGAGGTGCGCCAACAGGCATTAGAACCCCACGAGATCGACCAGGCTATTGATCAGGGAGACATCATCCTCCCCGTCGCGGACGAATGGCCGCTGAGCATCAACATGCTTGACCGCACCATCGAACGCGGAAAACCGGCTGTTTTAGCTTATCCCGTTGGCGCCCTGGCCCGGGTGAGCACCTTCCTCCCCGGAGGCCCCTATGCTTCGGAATGCCTGGTCATGCCCTACCGCGCCAGTTACCAGACCCTGAAAGACTTTATGGAAGACCCCGCCAACCGGCGGATCTTGCTTTACTATCAAACGGCCGGAGCCTGGCGGGATGAATGGTTTAAGGAATGGTGCCAGGGCCAACGGCCCCATGCGCAGCTATGCGGGCCGGTGTGGATCGCCGGAACGCTGGCAGCTATGGAGGTCATCAAGCTGGCGTCCGGCAAGTGGGATCCTGTGGTGGCTCCCCGGCACTGGTACATCACCCCCACCGAAGCCCGGATCAAGAAATTCAGCCTGGCCCGTCGTCTGCTGTCCCGCTCCACTCAGTATCCCTGGGGAAAAAAGCTTCTTCCCGCGTTAGCTGAACGACCGTGGCTTGTCAAACTCTTCACGCGAGCCATCGGATAAGGAGATGGAATCACATTGTCCGAGAGAAAAACGATTTTCAATTTTAACTATTTAGCCCTGCTGGCCGTTTTTTTAATGGCCCTGGCCTTATTGGTTCCCTGGTGGAGCTTTCAGTTACAGGGGTCAACTCAAACCGATATTTATCCCTACTTGATTGACGGGCCGGGAAGCGAATTCATCGGTTACAGGCGAAGCACGAAAATGGAAATTTTGAGTGGTGTGCTGGTCGGCTGCATTGTTCTTTCCCTGCTTGGTACCGTGTTACGGGGTCGGGCCTCCCGAATTTTGTTGGGAATCTCCGGCCTGTTTACGTTACTCGGAACCTGGCGGCTGCTGGCGCGGTTGGCTGGGGTTGCCGCCCGTTTTGATATCCCTCTCCAGGGACATGGTAGGGCATCCTACAGCGGGTTCGCCCAAATTCCGATCTGGACAAGGGTCCGGACGGGGACTTACCTGGCCATCGCCGGGGCTGTAATTGCCATCCTTGCCGCGCTACTGCACGGCAGGGTGCGGATCAGGGTTTGGAAAAAGGTCAATAACTCCTATTCAAATGGGGTCAAATCATATTCCAAGGAGGAGCGTGAATGAACAAGAATATTTTTTTCGGATTCTGTCTGGGACTATTGATACTACTTGTCGTGGGATGCAGCCAGGCGGCAGATCCAGAACCCACCGCCCATCCCGGAAAATCTATCCTGAATCAAAAGTGTGTCCAATGCCATGATATTTCCAGGGTCAAGAATTATCAAGACGATCCGGAAGGTTGGGCCATGACGGTGGATCGCATGGTCATGCTGGGCACCGAACTCTCCGACGAGCAGTACGAACAACTGGTGGACTATTTGGCCCTCACTTATCCTGAGGAGTAACAGCAAATGTTGGAAAACGAGAACGAGTCCATTAGTTCTCTGATCGAAAAGCTTCAGGATCAAGAAATCAGCCGGGGCGAATTTTTGCGTCTAATGACCCTGCTGGGCGTTTCGGTCAGCGCAGCGAAGTTCCTGGTTGCCTGCACGGACCGCCAGAAGGATCGCTTGTTGGGTGATCCGATGGAATACGTGTATGAAGTCGAATACATCACCACCACCCCCGAAAGGCCGACAGATACCCCCCATGCGCTCGGAGAGGAGAAAGAAGGTACGCCCACATCCACCCCAGAACCCCAAATCATCCGCTGGTACTGTTCCTCCTGCGGTAAGACATTCCGAACTTTACAGGACTACCAGAAACATGCGGGCAAAGAACACGCCTGGCGCTTACCGGACACAAAGCAGGTCGAAGCTCCCACATACGCTCAGTACCTGACGGAGGACATCGGACCATTCAGTGAGAGGAATACGGTTTTCTCCCGCACCTTATGGGACGAGGAATATCAGGCCAAGGTGGAAGAACACCGTGCCAAAGCGCCGGATCCGAATCGCGAGGCTATCGAAGGTCAGGCACTCGTGGCCGGGGCGATCTATGTGGACGCTACCGCCGGTGCCCTGCATCCCAATTACTACGGCTATATGGGACATGTTCATGGCGCCGGTGGGCTGTACGGCTGGGACGACCCGGTCAGCGATGTGAAGTATAGGGTTTCAAGCAAAGAAAAGATGGCCCACCGCATCAAGGAAGCGGCTCGTTTTTACGGCGCCAACCTGGTGGGAATCACCCGGGTGGACGACAAGTGGGTTTATTCTCCCTACTTCGAACGCGCCACAGGCGAGTCCGGAGAGAACAACATCGACCATAAGTTTGCCATCGTCATGGGGATCGAGATGGACTGGAAAAGAATCAACACCTCTCCCGACAAAGAAGCCAGTGCTGCCACGGCTCTGGCCTA
Source organism: uncultured Anaerolineales bacterium (assembly GCA_964539105.1). GTDB lineage: Bacteria > Chloroflexota > Anaerolineae > Anaerolineales > UBA11858 > B10-G9. The sequence goes on from CAZIFI010000048.1 coordinate 6,358, forward strand.
TTCACAAATGGCAGAACTTTCATCCTCCCTGGCCAAGTACATTCGTTCTCTGGGATATCGAGCCATACCCTGCGGGAACGACACAGCCCAGAGCATCCCCCTGGCCATCGATGCCGGCCTGGGCGAATTAGGCCGAAACGGGCTGCTGCTTACCCCGGAATACGGGCCGCGGCAGCGAATTTGCAAGGTGTTCACAGAATTGCCCCTGGTGCCTGACAAACCGGTAGATTTTGGCCTCCAGGATTTTTGCGAGACCTGTCATGCCTGCGCTGCCGCCTGCCCGGCGGATGCCATCCGTTTCGAGGAACGGACAACAGAACGCACATCCATTTCCAACCGGCCCGGCATTCGGCGCTGGCCGGTGAATGTCTCCCAATGTTATCTATTTTGGCAGGAAAATGGGAGTGATTGTTCGAACTGCATTGCAGCCTGCCCCTGGGCCCTCCATTCCCAGCGGGATTGGCTCGAAGATTAAAGAATATACAAAACGTTTGTGCAACACACAATGACAAAGGAGCGACATGTATGAACGTGGAAACCAGTACGGTCGATGAGATCATCGAAAAGCACGGCCTGGAGCCCCGGGCATTGATCCCAACGTTGTTGGACATCCAGGACCGTTACCATTATTTGCCGGTTGAAGCCCTGGACCGGGTATCAGAGCGCATGACTATACCCATGCTCAAAGTGCACCAGGTGGCAGAGTTTTACAACGCCCTGAGCCTGGAAGAACGCGGCAAACACATCATCACAGTCTGCATGGGTACAGCCTGCCACGTGCAGGGAAGCGGCCAACTTATTGACCATGTCGGCCACCAGCTAGATATAGCACCTGGAGAAACTACCCAAGATAAAGATTTCACCCTGGAAAGCGTAAACTGCTTGGGATGCTGTAACCTCGCTCCAGTTATGACAGTAGATGGTAAATATTATGGAAATGTGAAGATGAATAAAGTTGAAAAAGTGCTCGACCAGTATCGGGAAGAGGAGGCGGTTGAAAATGGATAATGGAAAAATTCGTAATCCCGGCCACCTGGAACAAATTCGCGAGGACATCACAGCTGGCCGCGATCCAGAACAATTGAGGGTCACCGTTTGTGCGGGTACGGGATGCACTGCCTCCGGGGCCTTAGACGTCAAACAGGCCCTGGAGGAAGCGATTGACGCGGAGGGTGTTGAGATTCCGGTAGAGACCAGGATATCCGGATGCCGGGGATTCTGTGAGCAGGGGCCTCTGGTTTCCATCCTGCCAGAAGATATCATGTACACCCAGGTGAAACCCAAGGATGCCTCCAAAATTGTCAAGAAAACCCTCATCGAGGATGACGTGGCGAAGTATTTATTGTACAGGGACCCCGAAACCCGTAAACCCCTCGTTCACGAGAATGACATCCCCTTTTATAAGGAACAACAGCGCTTGCTGCTGGCAGACAGCGGTGACATCGACCCCACATCCTTTGAAGATTACCTCGCCGTAGGCGGATATGCTGCCCTCAGCAAAGCCCTGCAGCACATGCAGCCGGAGGAAATCATCCAGGAGGTCAAGAAAGCCGGGCTGCGCGGCAGAGGCGGGGCAGGATTCCCGACAGGAAAGAAATGGGAGCTGTGCCGCGCCGTAGAGGGCGATGTCAAATACGTCATCGTCAACGCCGATGAAGGCGACCCGGGCGCATTCCAGGACCGCTCGCTGATGGAAGCCAATCCCCACAGCGTGCTGGAGGGTTTCATGATTGGCGCCTACGCCATCGGCGCCAGCACAGGTTACATTTATATTCGCCACGAGTACCCCCTGGCCGTGGAACGCCTGGAGATTGCCGTGGATTCAGCCCGGAAGCACGGGCTCTTAGGGCAGGATATCCTGGGCACAGGATTTGATTTTGATGTCATCATCCAGTACGGTGCCGGTGCCTTTGTATGCGGAGAAGAGACCGCCCTCATGGCCTCCGTGGAAGGCGACATCGGCGAACCGCAGCCCCGGCCGCCATACCCAACCACAAAGGGACTGTGGGACAAACCGACCAACATCAACAACGTCAAAACCTGGGCCTCTGTGCCTTACATCATCAATAAAGGAGCCGACTGGTACGCACAGATTGGCACCGAGAACAGCAAAGGGACGACGATCTTCTCCCTGGTAGGCAAAGTGAAAAACACCGGGCTGGTGGAAGTGCCCATGGGCATCACCTTGCGCTCCTTGATCGAAGATATTGGGGGTGGTTCGCCCAACGGGACCAGGCTGAAAGCGGTCCAGACCGGCGGCCCTTCCGGCGGCTGTATCCCCGAACATCTGTGGGATCTGCCTGTAGATTACGAGAGTTTGCAGGAAGCGGGATCGATCATGGGCTCGGGTGGATTAATCGTCATGGACGAGCGCACCTGCATGGTGGACATCGCCCGCTACTTCATGGAATTCAGCAAATTTGAATCCTGCGGGAAATGCTCTTCCTGCCGGGAAGGCTCCAAACGCATGCTGGAAATCTTGGAGTACATCACCCGGGGCTTCGGTCAGGAGGGGGACATCGAGCTTCTGGAAGAAATAGGGGAATCCGTCAAAGCGGCCTCCCTGTGCGGTTTGGGAAAGACGCTTCCCAACCCGGTGCTGACCACCATCCAATACTTCCGCGATGAGTATGAAGCGCACATCCAGGAGAAAAGGTGTCCTGCCGGTGTGTGTAAAGAATTGGTCACCTACTTTATTGATCCCGAGAAGTGCACCGGCTGCCACTTATGCTATGAGCCGTGCCCGACTGGATCCATCAGCGGCACACAAAAAGAACCCCATGAGATTGATACCGATACATGCATCAAATGCGGCATTTGCTACGAGGTCTGCAATCTCGATGCAGTCATCGTCGAATAGGGAGCATTGGAAAATATGGTAAAGATAACGATCAACGGACAAGAAATACAGGTTGCAGAAGGATCGACCATTCTCGAGGCGGCCAGACAAGCAAACATCGACATCCCCACTCTATGTGACCATCCTGACCTCACGCCCTATGGCGCGTGCCGGTTGTGCCTGGTTGAGATCAACGAGAACGGCAACTCCTGGATCAACACATCCTGTAATAGCCAGGCCCAGGACGGGTGGGAAATCCAGACAGACACCGACGAAGTGGCCAGAACCAGAAAAGTGATGGCCAACTTCATCCTCTCCCGCTGCCCGGATGTGACCCCGTTACAAGAATTAGCTGCCAACCTGGGTGTGGAAAAACCCTCCTTCCCGGCAGAGGACCCGGAGGAGGATTGCATCCTGTGCGGGCTGTGTGTACGGGCCTGTGATGAACTGACCGATCACGGCATTCTGGGCATCGTCGGCCGAGGAACCGACCGACGCGTGACCATGGCCCTGGATACGCCCTCACAGGTATGTGATGAATGTGGCGTCTGCATCCCCTACTGCCCCACGGGCGCCATCACCCATCTGGAAACGCCCGTCATCGGCAGGCCGTACGAGAAAAACGCCATCAAGTGGAAGCGCATTCGCCAGGTCGTGCAGTACGCAGCATTAGCCCTTTTCCTGGGGTTGATGGCCAGCACGCTGCTGGGCGACTTGCTGCCCCTCGGCGTCAACCTGTTCTCCCGCTTCAACCCCCTGCAGGCGGCTGCCTCCATGATCGGAGGGCGCGAGCTGATCCTCAACTACTGGCCTGTCTTGCTCACAGTTGGCGTAACAATCGCCTTCGGCCGGGTGTGGTGCGCCTGGTGGTGCCCCCTAGGAGCGATCTTAGAACTCTTCGGGTTCAAAGGCCGGCGATTGGATTGGCAGGGCATGCGCTACTGGAAATACGTCCTGCTGTTCACCGTGATCGTCATGGCAGCCTTTGGCTCTCTGGCCTTCATGTATTTTGAACCCATCACCATCCTCGTCCGGGGATTAACCTCCATTTTCAAACCCGCGCTGGAGTATGTCCAGCTGGCGGACAAAGAAGCCTTCACCCTCCCAGGGGTGGGCTGGTGGACCATGTTCATCCCCCTCGGACTGGTTCTGCTTTTGAACCTGGTAGAAAAGCGCTTCTGGTGCCGCTATCTGTGCCCCCTGGGCGCTTTGATCGGCCTCGGATCCAAGTTTTCCTGGGTCAAGCGCCGGGTGGACCAATTCAGCTGCATCCAGTGCGGTGACTGTGAGGAAATCTGCCCCATGGGCGCTATCAGCCCCGGTAATGACTACAAAAGCGATCCGGCAGAATGCATCATGTGCATGGATTGCGCTGTTCCCTGCCCCAAGACAGCGATCACATTTGAGAAAGAACAATGGTCTGTGCTGTGGGACTATGAATACGACCCCGGCCGGCGCGAAGCTCTTGCCACCCTCGGCGCCAGTGCGGTCGCCGTGGGCCTGCTCACGGCGGATGTGGGCAAGGTCAAAGCCGCCAAAAAGGACGTACTTCGCCCTCCAGGCGCGCAGTACGAAGACTTCCTTGCCAAGTGCATCCGCTGTGACCAATGTATCGAGGGTTGCCCGGAGGGTGCTCTGCTGCCCGACGTGCTGGAGGGCGGATGGGATTCATTATGGTCGCCCATCATGGACCCCTTCCGGGGCGGGTACTGTGACCCGGAATGCAACATCTGCGGGCAGATATGCCCCAGCCACGCTATCCCCGCCCTGACCGTTGAAGAAAAACAAAAGGCAGTCATCGGCACCGCTAAAGTCAACTACGAGACCTGTGTGCGCTGTATGGACTGCCTGGAACAATGCCCTTACGACTGTTTCCACGAGGTCGAAGTGGAAGGCATCCGGGGCGTGTTCCCCGAGGTCAACCCTGACGACTGCGTGGGTTGCGGCCTATGTGTGGTCGTGTGTCCCGAACAGGAAGAACGGGCCATCGTGGTCTATCCTCCCGGCAAGGTGCCCGAGGACAAATACAAGACCACCCCTTACGAAGAAGAGTAATCACAGAGCAGGCCCTGAATCCCAAAAAGATATTCAGGGCCTGCTGATTTACATTGTCTTTTATGCTTCATTCCTGATTGTGAGTCCCGGGAACTCACGTCCCCGGGACTCAGACATCATTTCCCGAGAATAGCCAAACTTACATTACCTCCAGACTATACCTGTTCTGGCGGCATTCCCTTATGACAGCGAAACCGAACTGAGTATATTTTTATATCTTCTCCCCGGCCATTCTCCTGAACCTATGCCTGATATCTTTCCGTGCGAGAATGACCCCTTCAAAGGGAAGCCCAAGCCCATGGGGAGAGACCCCGGACCCTGCATCCAGAGCAATCGCCAGACATCAACGATCACCAGAATACACGGATCACCACAGGCCCGGAAAAAGTCGATACCGGACTGTGTGAGTGTAGTGATCATAACCGTCCAGCTCATCCGACAGCGTCTCATCTTCCAGCCTGGTTCGCAAGACAAGGAGGACCGCCAGTAACCCGGCCGGGAGATAAGCCCATAACGAATCCAGAATGGCAGGGGCTGATAGATATGACAGCAGCGCTCCAGCATATCCTGGATGACGCATCCAGCGGTAAGGGCCCTCCGAAACAACTTGATGGCCGCGGTCTTCCTGTATGCGAACCATCCCGGAAAAGAAGCGGTTTTTCACCAGGGCATAGGCTCCCAGCGTGTAGCCGGCGAGGAAAATCAGCAGGAATACCAGCTCCCACACAATGGGCACATCGGGCGACCAACCGAAGAAAGCATCCAGGCCCGCAACCAGGGGGATCAACCCCCCGCCTAAACCAACCAGCGGTGCCAGTACTTTGTCCCAGGCTGCGGCGTCCTCATGGTCCGAAAACTTGGCCCGTTCTTGCAAAAGGTCCGGGGGCTGGCGGGCTGCCAATGCCCGGCTGATAACAAACCCCAAGATATTCACCCCGGCATACACCCAGGCTTCCCACCAGTTCCAGCGGGCTGTGATAAGGAGAGGCAAAAGGGGGACAACGAGGATAAAAAGGATCAACTGAAGGATAACCCGAAGAGAGAGCACGCGGCTTTCCCCTGACAATTCATTCCTCATGACCTTCCTCCTTGCTGATCCGGAAACCAGGTTCTTGTAGTAAATGTGTCATTCCCACCCCCGCGATCATGCCAGCGCATGCCGTGGAGCACAAACCAATCCTATCCCCCATCATACCCCATCATCAGGTTCGAGAATCTGGTTGAGCAAGGGAACAATATTTACAATCAGAAGAAGAGAAGGGCCATGCCGTTGATATTACTCCCCCCTTACAGTCCCCGAAATTTCTGTTCACATAAACAGAGCCAGATCCACGAAGGGATTGATCGGGTAACATCAGTAGCAAACGACGGACCAAGCCGGGTTGTCGCCCACGCACCGCACTTATTTTTGTGCTTTGATGACCTCGATCTCTTTCCAGGCCACCCAGGAAGGGCTTCTGACAGTCACCACCCGGATGACTTGCGCATCTTGCAGCGGAGACTCAGGCTCAAAAACCAGGACCTGCTTATCCTCAGTGAACCCCTCAAAAGTATGTACCAAACGCAGTGATTCCCCTGGACCCCGGACATAGACTTGATGGGTGGTTTCTCCCTCAGGATATTGGGAGACTGTTAGACGAATTTCTTTAACCGGGAAGGGTTGTTCCAGATTGATTTCTACCCATTGGGGCGGATCCGCACCAGCTCCCCACTGTTCACCTGTGCCGTCCACGGCGTACTCCGGTCGTTCTTCAGGTAAAAACGCCGACACCCTGACTGGTTTATTTATTGCCAGGTTCGTCTCGACAAAATCAAAGTCTGCCGGTTGACAGGGATCCGGCCGCAAGCTGGGTGATAATGCCTTTCCGATTTCACCACCCCAACTTTGGGCACTGTAAAAATCATTATTCTCATAGATATCCCACGACCACAACAACCAGCCGTCAAACCCGTAATCACAGGATTGAACCTGCCAGTCCATCAGCGTAGTCACAGCCTTATCCAATGAGGCAACGCGAGCAGTCGCCACTCCGAACTCCCCCATGATAATCGGTTTCTCCTCCATGCTGGCCAGGCCAAAATTTTCCACGTATTCCTCGAAGGTGAGCTCAGCGGCCGGGTAGGCGTGAAGGTCAATGAAATCCAGTTCCGATTCCCAGATGGCAGGTGCTGTATTGATGTAACGCGGATCCTCTACCCGCGCTGGATTCGGCTCCTGGGGCCAGAAAAAACCTACCGAAACCAGGACAGTAGGATCCACCTCCTGGATGGTATCCCGAACCTGGTTCATCCACAGCACCATGTTCTCATCCGCCATCCGCCTTTTTTGCTCGGGATCCGCCATATTGTACGTCTTCCCGTTCAACGCCTGGATCTCGCCAGTCTCAAAGGAAAAAGGTGGAAAATTCATATCAAAATACAGCTCATTCCGCAGCTGGTATGAGAAAATCATTTCGCTCTGTGCATCATGGTCAATCAAGTACTCCACGAAATCCCGGAAATATGCCTGGTTGGCTTCCAAACCAGCAGGGGTCAAAAAGTGCACGTTCATCATGGTAAATTTATCACAGCAATCCCGGCTCAAAATGTCCAGGTATCTTCCCCCGGGAAGCCAATCCTGGGTAAAGATAACGAAGAGCTCATATTCTTTTGCCAGATCAAGAAAATCGATCACGTTTTCCATATAAGAAGCGTTCAGGCCGCTGTCCGAACTGATGGTGTTCTGGCTGATAAAAACCCGCACCATGTTATATCCCAGCGCTTTCATATCCTGGAAAGCGGCCTCAATTTCCCCAGGGCTGTAAAGACCTGGATCGAAGGTGGAATGATAGACCTGGGTCCCACCGGATGCCCGTGTTTGCGGGTCAAGACGGGTGTAATTGTTTCCGCGAGGGACGAAAGCTTTACCGGTCTTGCGGTCGAAAAATTCCCCTTTTCCATCCTCCATCCGGATCCCAATGCGGTGTTCAGGGGGCTCAACGGGTTCCGGTGTGGATGTTGGCGCTTCCAGACTAGGGAGGGCTGTTTCCGTGGCAGCTGGCAGATCGCGTTCCGTGGGCAGCAAAGATTGCTGTGGCGCGGCGGTGAAATCCTCCGGCGGGCTGCAACCAAACAGGACAACAACCAACCCCAAGGAAAAGCCGATAGACTTCCAAAAAACTCCCCGAAACATACAGCACTCCTCATCAACTACAGCGCGTAAAAATGGCCCCCTTGAAATATTGAGACAAAGCCAGTTTAAGTTTAAAACCCTTCCGGAGGTGCAGGCAGTTCCAGCGGGGTGAACAAATCCTCCCCCATCACATCACAGACCGTGTTGTCCTCCGTGAGGGAGAGAGGAAAATAGCTGAACAGGTCCATGGATTGGCTGTCATCTTCCGGTGCCACTTCATCCAAAGGCACATAGAGTGTGACGGTGTTCCCCTCCGTAGAGCCACTGAAGGAGGTTTCCTCCACCTGGCGCCAGCCGGCAGCACTGGATGGTACGGACAAACGAATGACCTCCAGCTCCTGATCGGGGATATGATGGAAGTAAATCATATGATTGGCTTTATCTTCAAAAATTAATCCGGCATCATCGACTGTGGGTCCGAAGGGATTGAGGATGCCGATCCCGCCGTAAAATGAGCTGTCCAGGCTGTTGGATGTTGCAAAGCGAATCTCAAAGACATATGTGTCATCCTCCTCGTCAAAGGAACCCTTGACCAGGCGAATATCCATCCCTGCCGGGAGGTCCCCCGAACTGGGTTCCCCGGTCTCACAGTTAATCCCATCATCCATCCCATCCTCATAATACCCTTCCGCAGCCAGGGCCAGAGCGGTCTGGGTGCCGGGAGGTAAGGTGGGCGTGGTGGTTATCTCTTCCGTCGCTGTGGGAGGCATTGGAGATAGCGTTTCCGTTACCTCCCCGGTTTGTGCGGCCGCCGTGCCCGCATCCTGGGTTACTAGAATAGAATTGCGATGGGGCGCGGCAGGCGTGTGATACCCTTCATTCGACAAATGAGCTGGGGACGCATGCCTGAGGGCTCGAGCGTCTGGGTCAGCCGTTGCCGTGCTATGGGACACTCACAGCTTTCACCTGAGTGAACCCGCGGGGTTACTTGGCCGCCCAGCGAACTTCAAGTCTGGGACCCGCCTGCAAGCGGGAGAACCCGTATCGGTAGGTGTACCTCTTGACCCAAAAATCCGTGCCCCATCAACAACCTTATATAAGGAGTTTATCATGAACTCACCCCCTGGAAATACCCTCATTGACATCCTCATTGACCGCTATATTGGCATCGACATTCATAAGTACTATGTGATGGTCGGCGGAAAAAACCGCCAAAAGGAATGGACCCTTCGCCCCCGGCGGGTCCAGATGAGCCGCTTCCGCGACTGGGCAGCGAAGAATCTCAAGCCGAGCGATGCAGTGGTGATCGAGACCACCGGCAGTGTCTGGGATATCTACGATATCGTCTCTCCCCTGGTGGGCGAGACCCAGGTTGCTAACGCTCGGAAGATCCGCCAGATCGCTGAAGCCAAAGTGAAGACGGACAAGAAGGATATTGAGCGGATGCTCACCCAGTTGATCAGCGGTACAGTTCCTGAAGTCTGGGTGCCGCCGGTCCATGTGCGGGAACTGCGTTCTCTGATCTCTTTCCGCTGGCGGCTCAACAAGCAGATTACCATGTCCAAGAACCGGCTGCAGAGCGTGGTGCAGCGCTTCAATCTGGACCTCCCGGAGGGCGGATTGCTGGCTGATAAGAACC
>CAZIFI010000049.1:0-15535 GCA_964539105.1 uncultured Anaerolineales bacterium
CTCATCCTGGATTATGGGAAAAGCAAAAGGGGCTGCTTTTTAGACAGCCCCTTTTTTGTGCCCTTGGAAAGATCACAATCAGCGCCGGATCTCTTTTTCAACTACCACATGTAAGGGCTCAGCAGGCCCTTCCCCCTCATAATCCGTCTTATCCTCCAGCGTGATCTTGAGATGGATGTCCTGGCTGCCGGGCAGCCCATCTACATGCTCGGAAATGGCCATATCCGCCTGGACACCAAATCGTTTCAACATTCCCCGAATATCTCTGCGTGTTTTGTCTTCCATCACTTTTCCTCCCAGGAATCAATGTTGGCGAGTTCACTGCAATCCGTTCCCTTCATCGCTTATGTTACCATAGGGTCAATAATTACAGGCCTAGACATGATGGATTGTGCCTGTCACCCAGGGGAAAACCATCCATCATACACATCAATCTTATACCGTTTCTAAATCGTGGTTGGCGGACAATTCCTTGATCTGAAGCGGTGCATTTGGGAGACCGACCCATGAAAAAATTTAAGGTAACAGGATTCCTTGTATTATTGTTTGCAGTCCTGGCCGCATGCAGTTTCAATCCAGCACACATCATCCCTTCCTCAACGGCACAGGAGGCACCACGTCTTCCCACAAATACCGTGGTAGTGGAAACGGAGGAAAGTCTGGACCCTGAGAACGAACCTGTGATAATATCCGGGACCATTCCCTTCACATCTCCCTTTTTCCTCAACACATTTTCAGAGCCTTTCGTGCTGCTGGAAGACCAGGCCGGATTCGTGAACCGCAACCGCGAGTTTGAATTTTCGCTGTCCAGCCAGGTGATCGGACCCGTTGAGCGCATTGATGAACAAACCTTAAGCTACCGCCTCACTCTTCCCGAAGCACCCCAGGCCACACTACTGGACGTTGACAATGACGGCGAATCCGACACCGGGGTGATGATCTTTGCCGTAGCGTACTGGTCGAACACATGGGGAGATCCCTTTTTAGAACCCCGGGACGGAACCGGCTGGTCAACCGCATATTCCTCCACCATCACCGATCCGGAACGGGATGATGAAATCAAAGGCGGCACGCTTGTTGTGTGGGCTCCGGATAACCAGCAGGAATTTCCAACCGGATTCGGGCAGGACAATAAACTCTTCACGGAGGATGATCCGGTAGATGCCATCTCAGCTGGCTATACCCTGGTAGACCTTGATCAGGATCCCTTCCAGTTTTACCGGGAGCGTCAGCCTGAACTTACCCTCACCGAGGGTGAGGTGGCCGTCAATGATTACTCCGACATGGAATACAAGCAAGCCTTTGACGCTTTATTTGAGAAAGCATCCCGCGAATATCCCTTCACCGAACAAAAAAACATTGACTGGGACGCATTGTATGACCAGTTTGCACCGCAAGTTGAGGAATCATCCAGTCCAAAAGAATTTTATCAGGCCGTGCATGACTTCACATTGGCCATCCCTGACGGGCATGTCGGTGTGGGCTCTTTCAACGCCGATGTCTTTTATCCTCAGTATGGAGGGGGAGTTGGCCTGGTGGTGAAAGAGCTCAGCGACGGCACCGTGCTGGTCACCGACGTCCTTCCCGGCTATGCGGGAGACGAAAGCGGGATAGAAATCGGGGCAGAAATCATCTCCTGGAACGGGCAGCCGGCCGGCCAAGCGCTGGATAACGTTATACCTTTCTTCGGACCCTACTCCACCGATCACCACCGCAGGGAAGGGCAGCTGGCCTTTTTCCCGCGCACCGCAATCGGCAGCAGCATCGAGGTCGAGTATCAGAATCCAGGCCAGGACCCGGCAACAAGCACGTTGCAGGCCGAAGTCGAGGTGGAATCCCTGCTCGCGGCCCTGGATGAACAGGACATCGATCCTTTCGCCTTGCCAGTGGAAGGGGAAGTCCTGGATGACTCAGGGATGGGATATATCCAGATATCTACATTCTCCGCAGATTACAACAAAATGGCCCGGGTCTGGCAGCACTATCTGGAAAGCCTGATCGACAACGAAATCCCGGGGCTGATTATTGATCTGCGATATAACGGCGGCGGCAACAGCGGGCTGGCCTTTGATTTCGCAGGATACTTTTTTGATGAGGAGTTCGTGCTGTCCCGTTCTTATTATTTCAACGACAACACGAATCAGTTTGAAGAGGAAGAACTCCCCACCCGCATCGAACCGGCCCCCCAGGTCTATGATGGGAAGCTGGCGGTGCTTGTCGGCCCCCACTGCATCAGCGCCTGTGAAGGATTTGCCTATTCCCTGTCCGTCAACGGACGGGCCACCGTCGTGGGCCATAAACCCACAGCCGGTGCCTACGGCGAGGTGGGCCGCGGGCAGTACAAGCTCCCCGATGATATCAGCCTGCAGTTTCCCACAGGCAGGACCGAAACCCCCGGGGGCGAGATCCTGCTGGAAGGGAAGGGTGTGGTTCCGGACGTGCAGGTCCCCATCACCCGGGACAGCGCCCTGGGAGAAACCGATCCGGTGCTGCAAGCTGCAGTTGAGGCCCTGCGCGAATGAATCCAGCCCCTGATTTTCAAAAGTGGACAGATTCGGGAGGATTGAGGTCATGCAGATTGAAAAATGTATCGCGATGCTTTCCAATAACAAAATCCGCATCCAGACTTTGCTGCAGGGACTAACCCAGAAAGAGGCGCAGCATAAGCCAGATCCGGATTCCTGGTCCATGCTGGAAGTGATCAACCACCTCCATGATGAAGAAAAAGAGGATTTTCGACGCCGCCTGAAGGGGGTCCTGCAAGATCCCGCCCGTGACCTGCCTCCCATCAACCCTGAAGCCTGGGTGGTGGAACGGTCCTACAACACACGGAGTTTGCAGGAATCTGTACAGGATTTTCTGGATGAGCGGGACAAATCTCTGCAGTGGCTGAAATCCTTATCCTCACCTGATTGGGACCGGACGTACAGGCGGGGCGACTTTTCCATCCAGGCTGGAGATATTTTCGCATCCTGGATCGCTCACGACCAGCTTCATATGCGGCAGCTCATCGAACTGCTCCGGGAGTTGATGTTGACGGTGGTCGAACCCTACCGGGTAGATTATGCCGGTCTGTGGGAGAAGGATGAATGACATGGATGATACACAACCTTCACGGATCACCTTTAGTTACTTGTCCCTTTATGTAAACGAGGGAGATATCTCCTCCTGCCGGAAGTGGTACACCAACCATCTTCAACTCAACGTAACATGGGAATCAGATGCCTTTGTAATGCTGCAGGGCGAGGGCGGAGCACAGCTTGGCTTTCATACGGGAGAACCCCTTCATAAACCGGATCAGGTGCAAATTCATTTCAAAGTCGATGATGTCGATGCCATGTGTCAAAAGCTTGAAGAAAGCGGGGTGGATATTGTGCAGCATCCCGTAGATACCCCCTGGGGATACCGCGTGGCGGTGTTAATTGATCCGGCAGGCCACTGCGTTGAACTCTACCACCAACTGTAAATAGGGGTGGCCCGGAACGAGTCCTATTCGTTAAACCAGGATCAGGGATGGAGTTCAATGGACTCTTGCTGACCGTCCCCGATTTCCCCAAACTGCGCCAGGATCATGCCCGCCAACATCAAACCGCTACCCAGAATTCCCCGACCCGAAAGCAATTCCCCCAGGATCAGCCAACCCCAGAAGACAGCAAACACTGATTCCAGGCTGAGCAAAATGGCAGCATGGGCCGGTCTGGCATCCTGCTGGGCAACGATCTGCAGGGTATAGGCGATCCCGATGGATATTATGCCCCCATACAAAATTGGGACCCCAGCCTCCCAGATCATGCTCAAAGAGGTCGTTTCCACAAATAGGCCCACCGCAAAACTGATCAGGGATGTGATCAAGGACTGCACAAAGGATAATCGCAGCGGTCCTACCCGGGAAGTGAAATGAGCAATAAACTGCACATGTCCGGCCCAGAAAAACGCGCCAATCAGGACCAATGCGTCCCCGAATGCCAGGGAAAAATTCTGTTTGACACTCAGAAAATACAACCCGACCAATGCCAGCATTGCACCCGCCCAGGTGTAACGGCCGGCACGATCCCCCCAGATCATGCCCAGGACAGGAACGATAATGATGTACAAACCGGTCACAAACCCGGCTTTCCCTGCCGTGGTATACACCAGCCCCAATTGCTGGAAAGTCGCTCCGAAGAATAGAAAACAACCAGCAGCCCCGCCTACCAGGAGGACCGATTTGAAATCTGCCCGGGGCCGGGGGCGCTCCCGGTCCCGCCACAGGAGGAACGGGAGAAGTGCCAGTGCGCCCAGGGCGAAGCGGAAACCGTTGAATGTAAATGGACCCATGGACTGCATCCCCAGGCGCTGGGCAACAAACCCTCCGCCCCAGATCACAGCTGTCAGCAGCAGCATGGCATTGGCTTTTAACACTTTGGCTTTCATAACAGGTCGGCCTTGCTCAAGGTCGCAACATTGTGAGTAGTATATCGCACCGGAGACAGAAAACACTCGTTAAACAGGAGAAATGTGTGAAAGTTCGCAGCAGGGCTTCTTTTCTGTCGTATACTAAGGACAGACCCGGATCCCACTCCCACCGTGAAAGAGCGAGGTGGCCCATGCCAGAACTGTCCGGCTTGCACATCTTACTGACATATGTCTGTAATTATTCCTGCCAGCATTGTTTTGTGTGGGGTGACCCGGCCCAGCAAGGCACCTGGACCTGGTCGAAACTGAGAGGCGTGCTGCACCAGGCCCGGGACATCCCCAGCATTGAACAGATTTACTTTGAAGGCGGAGAGCCCTTCCTGTATTATCCTATCTTGGCAGCCGGGGTAAGATTGGCCAAAAAGCTGGAATTCTGGGTTGGTCTCGTCACCAACGCTTACTGGGCCACAGCCCGCCAGGATGCTCTATTCTGGTTGAAACCCCTGGCTGGAACTCTGGATTCCATTTCTATCAGCAGCGACTGGTATCATGATGGAGACGAACCGGGGAAAGGGGCCGAGATTGCCCGGCAGGCTGCCTTTGATGTGGGCATTGATCCCGGAGTAATCTCCATTGCCCAGCCCCGGGATTCGGACGCTTCTCCAGCGCAGGGAAGGCTTCCGGACGGCCTGTCGGAGGTCCGCTACCGCGGGCGGGCAGCCCGTGAGCTGGTCGAACAGTGCCCAGAAAAACAGCCCTGGACTACATATGATTCCTGTCCCTATGAAGATTTACTGGAACCTTCCCGGGTTCACGTCGATCCGCTGGGATACATCCATATTTGCCAGGGCATCACAGCCGGGAACTGCCTTCAACGGCCGCTCCCTGATCTGTGTGCGGATTACCGGCCCACAGAACACCCCATTCTGGGACCCATATTGCGCGGTGGACCCGCGGAACTGTTCCGGACCTATCAACTCCCGGTTGAAGGCCAATTCGCCGACGCCTGCCATCTGTGTGATTCGGCCCGGCGCCAATTGAGAAACCGGTTCCCTGAAAACCTTGCTCCTGACCAGATGTACGGCCTACCTGTTTGATATTATCATCATTGCAGGTAGATGCGCCCGGCCTCAAACCGGAAAAGAGACAGCCTCCGAACGACAGTCCATTCCCCCAAAGGATAAGATCATGAGCGTCATCGACCACATTCATCAGCACCGCTCTATTAGAAAATATACGGGGGATCCGGTTCCCCGGGACACACTGCGGGACGTGCTTTCCGCAGGGATCCGGGCCTCATCTTCCGGTAATATGCAGTCCTACTCCATCATTGTCAGCCAGAAGGAAGACCTGCGGCGCGAACTATACGAAGCGCATCGCCAGCAGGACATGATCCTCGACGCTCCTGTCCTGATCACGTTCTGCGCTGACTTCCATCGCATGCGGCAGTGGCTCAAACTGCGCCAGGCGCCAGATAATTTTGACAACTTTCTAGCCTTCATGATCGGAGCCATAGACGCCGTCTTGGTATCCCAGAATGTAGCCCTGGCTGCTGAATCGGAAGGTTTGGGTATCTGTTACCTGGGCAGCACCCTGGTATTTGCGGATCAGGTCGGAAAAGTCCTCCAGCTGCCAGACACAGTTGTTCCCGTAGTTGGATTCTGTATGGGATTCCCGGATGAAGACCCGGAATTACGCCACCGACTGCCGTACCACGCCCTGGTTCATGAAGGCACTTACCAGGAATATGACAAAGAGGATATCGAAAGCATTTACCACCAGAAGGAACACATAGACTGGGAACGATACATGGCTTCCCCCCGCCTGCAGGAAAAGGCTGAAAAGCGCGGGGTGGAAAATCTAGCCCAACTGTATACCACTCTCAAGTACACCAAGGATTTTCACCAGGCGTATTCCAGGGAACTACTTTCTTATCTGACTGAGAAAAAGTTCATGAACCACGGAGATTAATCATGGAAAAAAGAAAATTTGGTCGCACAGGACATAAAAGCAGTGTCGCTATTTTGGGAGCGTTTGCTTTCTCACAAGCCACGCAGCAGGAGACAGATCAGGCCATGGAAAAAGTCATCGATGCTGGCGTGAATCACATCGATGTTGCGCCGACGTACGGTCATGCTGAAGAAAGGCTCAAACCGTGGATGGCAAGTGAAAGGGATCGATTTTTCCTGGGCTGCAAGACCATGGAACGGGACAGGGAAGGAGCCCTGAATGAGTTGCACGAGTCTCTCAGGACATTAGACGTCGATCACTTTGACCTTTACCAGATCCACGCCATAACCACCCAGGATGAGCTGGATGCCGTCCTGCAGCCCGGAGGAGCAATCGATGCCCTGCGTTTGGCCCAAGAACGCGGCTTGACCCGCTATGTGGGTATCACCGGACACGGAG
This sequence comes from uncultured Anaerolineales bacterium, assembly GCA_964539105.1. Classification (GTDB taxonomy): domain Bacteria; phylum Chloroflexota; class Anaerolineae; order Anaerolineales; family UBA11858; genus B10-G9. Next base: position 6,805 of record CAZIFI010000049.1, read on the forward strand.
TCGACGCGCCAGGGTTATTCCTCCAGGCCCTGGATCGATTCGATTTTGACTCCGTACTCTTTCCGTTAAGTTACATACAATTCAGGAATGAACAATACCGGAAAGACGCGGAAGAACTCATTGACGTCTGCCAGGAGCAGGATGTGGGGATGATGGCCATCAAAGCCATTGCCAAAGGAGAATGGGGGGAGCAGGAAGAAAATTACAATACGTGGTATGAACCCTTTGACGAGCAAAGTGAGATCCAGAAGGGTGTAAATTTTGCTCTCTCCTATGAAGTGACAGGGATCTGCACAGCAGGGGATGTCACCCTCTTACCCCGGGTTTTGAACGCATGTCAAAATTACCAACATCTCACCCTGGAAGAACGGGAACAGCTTATCAATAAAAGGGATCCCTACCAACCTTTATTCCAATAACCCCTTGAAGGAATCCCCGTAAGCTCCCCATCATCACAGGCAGCGAAAGGGATCAAGGCACAACACGGACCCAATTACAGCGTCATGGCACAGCCATCCGCCCGGGGATCGCTGCCGCCCCACAGCACACCCGTCTCTGGGTCCTTGAGGATGATCTGACCGCGGCCAAAGATCGCTCTGCGGTAGCCGCTGACGGGATGCACGTCATGTCCCCGGGCCGCCAGGTCGGCAAGGACGGAAAACTCCAGCCCTTCCTCCAGCGCTACAGCCCCGCCTGCCGTACCGTCCATAATGCAGAAACGGGGCCGGTCCAGGGCCTGCTGTGGATCCAATCCATCGTCAATCAGGCCGCTCACAACCTGGACATGACCCTGAGGCTGCATGAACCCCCCCATCACACCGAAGGAGGAGAACAGCTCCTCTTTCCTCCCTTTCCCATCCGCGTTCGACAGAGAGGGGCGGGTGATCAAACCGGGGATGATGGTATGGTAGGGCCGTTTTCCGGGTTCCAGCACATTAGGATGACCTTCCTGCAAAGCGAAATTGTGGCCCCGGTTCTGGAGTGTAAACCCCCACCCCTGGGGAACGATTCCGGTGCCGAAACCCATGTAATTGCTGTTGATAAAGGAACACGCATTGCCCTCGCCATCCACCACACAGAGATACACGGTATCCGAGGATGCAGCAGGTTCGCCGCGTTCCCGGGAAAGCGTTGCCTGTTCCGGATCCATCAAGGCCCGTCGCTGCTCCGCATAGCTGTCAGACAGCAATTCCTGCAGGGGAAGGTCCCCGAAATCCGGATCACTGACATACCAGCGGGTGTCGGCAAAGGCCAGCCGGAGGGCTTCAATCTGATCATGCAGCCGCTGCGCGGAGAGAGGTGGAGCCTGATGACTTTCCGTGCCCTTCAGGATATTCAACGCCAGCAGCGCGGTTAATCCCTGCCCGTTGGGGGGACACTCCCAGATTCTATATCCATGGTAGTCGACATGGATGGGGCATTCCCAGGTTGCCTGGTGAGCTGCGAGATCATCCCCGTCCAAGCAGCCTCCGGCTTTCTGAACCACAGCCAGGATGGCATCTGCTATTTTTCCCTCATAAAAAACTTCTTTCCCTGATTCCGCTACGGCCCGCAGTGTGCGAGCTAATCCGGGATTTTTAAACATCTCACCGGGACGCGGCGCTCTACCCCCGATGGTCAATTCATGCCCGTTCATGGCGCGGGCTAACTGCCGTTCCGCCCCCCGCTTCCAGAAATAAGCAGTGACCGGTGCAACAGGAAATCCGCCCTGTGCCAGTTTAATGGCCGGGGCCAGGACCTGTTCCAGATCGAGTGCACCGTGGCGTTCAACCAGGTCGCACCAGCCGGAGCATGCCCCGGGGACGGTAATCGTATAAGGATGAAATGGCGGCAATTCTTCGTCTAATCCTTCCTGCCGTAAGCGCTCCATTGACAGAGCTGCCGGTGCCCGTCCCGAAGCATTCAGGGCCGTGATCGTTCCCGTCTCGCTGTGGTAATACAGCGCAAATACATCCCCACCGATCCCAGTGGAAGTAGGTTCAGTGACATTCAGGGCTGCCGCTGCAGCCACTGCGGCATCCGCGGCGTTTCCACCCTGCTGCAATATCTGCAAACCCGCCCTGGAAGCCAGAGGCTGGCTGGTGGCAACCATCCCTCCCGTGCCCACTACCGGTGACCGCCTGGAATGAAAAGCAAATGTAGGCTCCAACGCTACCTCCTATCGCCAGGGAGCAGTGACTTTCCCCGGCTACATGATCCGTGAATTGATCTTATTGTACCGGAAACAGGCACACTTCCCAGGAGTGGTAGAATACATCCCTGCAGGAATATTGTGCAGGATTAACTTTACCAGGTGCCACTGCAAGGACACACTTATGAATCCATTACACAATCAGCAAATCGGAATCATCGGAGCCGGAAATATGGGCAGCGCCATCATTCAAGCTCTACTGCATCGAGGAGATCACCTGCCGGAACACATCACAGCCAGCGATCCCTCACCCGAGCAGCGGGAATCCATCCAGAAGCGATTCAAGATCCGGGTCACGCACGATAACCGTCAAGCTGTGAAGGGAGCCGACATCGTCATCCTTTCCGTGAAACCCCAGACTTTAAATCAGGTTATGAAAGAGTTGTGCGGGAGAATCCCGGACCAGGCTCTGGTGTTTTCAATTGTGGCCGGCCGGTCCATCTCCTCCTTGCAACAAGGTCTGAAACACCCCGCCGTGATTCGCTCCATGCCCAACACCCCGGCTCAAATCGGGGAGGGCATGACCGTGTGGACGGATTCAGAGGAAGTGACCGATTATCAGCGCGAGCAGGGCCGATCCCTGCTGGCAGCGCTGGGGAAGGAACTTCATGTTGACCATGAGGACGCCATCAACATGGCCACTGCCGTCAGCGGAACAGGCCCGACCTATATCTTTTTACTTACCGAAGCCCTGGTTGACGCCGCTGTCCATCTCGGTTTCTCCCGGCGGGATGCACGCTTTATTGTGCTGCAAACCGTACTCGGATCGGTGAAATTTGCCCAGGGGTCTGAATTACATCTGGCCCAGTTAAGAAATATGGTCACTTCACCGGGCGGCACCAGCGCCGAGGCCATCTATCAGCTTGAAAAGGGAGGAATGCGCACCATCCTTTCCAAAGCGGTGTGGTCCGCCTATCAAAAGAGCCGGCTGCTGGGGAAAGAATCCGAAGATCCCATCGAATTCCCGCTGGATCTGGAAGGAGAATAACCTCCGACACGGCAGCTGCAGACGGGTTCTCCCCGGTTCACATTTCTTTCTGTTAGCGTTTCTTGCGCTTGGAAGCTGCCCCACCACCACTGCCGCCGAAGGTGATCGATGCGCCCAACAGAAAACCAAACGTGTACCAATTACCGTTGTTATGAACATCAAAGACATACACGGAATCTGTTATCAGAGACAGCAGGAAGGTGATGGGGGAGATAATCCCGTGCCATAATCCCTGCCAGAATCCAGCCACATGCCCTTCTTCGTCCGGTGCATGGACCAATGGATTGGGACCGGCCGTACAGGCTGTTAACAACACAACGATCACCATTACCACAACACCAGTGCGTATCAGGTTTTTCATAGATTATTCCTTTCCCGATTGGCTCATCTTTTCAACTCATTGGCTCACCGCTAAGTATACCCCCTTTTACCCGCCCATCGAGATGCAGCCCGGGGTATAAAGGGAACCAACTAAACCTGGCATCATCCCCTCCGGGACCTGACGGCATGGCTGCGAAAACATACTTATCAAGTATAATATTTCCACTATGGCTGCAAAAAACACTCTGGTGATCGGGATCGCGGGCGGAACCGGCTCCGGAAAAACCACCATCGCTAATTTTATTCTCGAGCGGGTGGGACCGGATAAGATTTCTTTCCTTCCCCACGATGCTTATTACCGGGATCTCAGCCATCTCTCCAGAGAAGAGCGCAACCAGATTAATTTCGATCACCCCTCTTCCCTGGAAACAGAACTTCTCATCAACCACATAAAAAAACTGAAAGCGGGCAAAGAAATACCTTTGCCCAGCTATGATTTTAAAACACACACAAGAAATCAAGAGACCATCCCTATCCAACCCCAACCCATCATCCTCATTGAAGGGATCCTGATCTTTGCTGAGCCTGATTTAAGAAAACTGTTTGACGTGCGCATTTTTGTGGACACCGATGCGGATATCCGCTTTATCCGCCGGCTGCAGCGGGACATCAACGAGCGCGGACGAACCACCCAATCCGTCATCCATCAGTACTTGGAGACGGTTCGTCCTATGCACTTAGAGTTTGTGGAACCTTCCAAACGGTATGCAAGCGTGATCATCCCCGAAGGCGGGTTCAACACAGTGGCCCTGGACTTGATCGTCGCCCGTATAGAATCCATGTTAGAGGAGATTTCTGAATGACCGAGTTTAATAAAATTGACGCCTATTTGAAAGACAAGCTGGACGCCAGCCTGAAAGAATTAAAAATGTTGACAGCCCAGCCCAGCGTCGCTGCCCAGGGCTGGGGCATGGAAGAGACTGCCCGCCTGGTTAAGAACATGCTGCAAGCGCGCGGCTTCAGTGTGCGGTTGATGGAAACGGAAGGGTTCCCGGTCGTTATCGGGGAACGGAAAGGAAGGAGCGACAAAACCCTCCTGATCTACAATCATTATGACGTTCAGCCTCCTGAACCGCTGGAACTGTGGGACTCTCCACCCTTCGAACCAGAAGAACGAGATGGCAAGGTATACGGAAGGGGGATCAGTGATGACAAAGGGCATTTTGTGAGCCGGCTGCACGCCATTGACGCCTTGTTGGAAGAGCGGGGCGAACTGCCGTGTAATGTAAAATTCATCCTGGAAGGTGAGGAGGAAATCGGCAGCGTCCATCTGCCGGATTTTATCGAAGAACACCAGGACCTGCTGGCTGCGGATGCCTGCGTGTGGGAATTCGGAGGGATAGACCACCTCGACGTTCCTCTCCAGTATCTGGGACTGCGCGGGATCTGTTACGTTGAGCTCTCCGTGGAGACAGCCAATAAAGACGTACACTCCGGTATTGGCGGATCCATTTTCCCCAACGCCGCCTGGCGCCTGGTGTGGGCCTTGCGGAGCCTGAAAGATCCGGATGAATATATTAATTTGCCCGGATTTTATGATCCTGTCGTTCCACCCACCGAGCGGGATATCGCGTTGATGGCCGATCTGCCCCCGGTGCGGGAAGAATATCGAACGCGCTACGGTGTGGAGAACTTTTTAAAGGAATACGATGATGAAACCACATTTCATGTCGATGCAGTATTTAAACCCACCTGCACCATTTGCGGGTTGACCTCGGGATACCAGGGAGCGGGATCCAAGACGGTCCTGCCTGCCCACGCTTCAGCAAAGGTGGATTTCCGACTTGTGCCGGATCAACATCCCTCCCAGGTACTTAAACAACTCCGGACCCACCTTGATCAAGCCGGCTTTCCTGATGTCAAGATCGAGTTTCTGGGTGGGGGACCACCAGCCCGGACGGATCCCGACGACCCGTTTGTGGACCTGGTCGTCAAGGCATCGGCTGACGTGTATGAGGCTCCCATGAGGCTGGTCCCCATGGTAGGCGGTTCAGGACCCAATTATGCTTTTGTGAACACCCTCAATCTTCCCGTGGTGACGGCCGGCATGAGTTATCCCGGCACCAATGCCCATGCTCCCAATGAACATATCCGGATCGATCTCTATTTAAAACACGCCCGGCATACAGCCAGAATCATTTCCCGCTTTGCGGAGTCATAAAACTGTCTATACAATTCACATCGACACTAACTGCCCCTGTCAGCGACGTGGATTCAGCGTGCGCTACCTTTCACAACCGCGATCACCCAATCCGTGCGGCTGGCGTGACCTATGCCTGATACGATCAACCTCTTATGAAAACAACCTTGATTGCCCTTGACCTGGAAACAACCGGCTTAGATCCCGGAAACGATGTCATCCTCGAAATCGGTGCCCTCAAATTTACGCAGGAGGGTATTGAGGATGAGTTTCACACTCTCATTAACCCCAAAAGGCAGATTCCTCCCCACATCACAAAGCTGACCGGCATTACCGATGCCATGGTGCGCGGAGCTCCTGATATCGAAGAGGTAGTAGGGGATCTGGAAACCTTTGTCGGAAAGCGCCCCATAGTAGGTCACAACGTCAGTTTTGATCTCGCTTTCTTGAAGAAGCATGATCTCTTTTACGGGAACCAACCTGTTGACACCTACGAAATGGCGGCCGTTGTTCAGCCTGCCGCTGGTCGTTATAATCTGCAGGCACTACGTCAGAACTTTGACATCCCTTTTGAAGCCACCCACCGCGCTCTGGCAGACGCCAAAGTGACCTACGTAGTCTTCAAGAAGCTCTATGCCCAGATCGCCGGTCTGCCCCTGCCCGTGCTTCAGGAGATCGTCCGCTGCAGCCAGGATCTGTCCTGGGGCGGCAGCTGGGCTTTCCAGCGCGCCCTGGATTACCGCCTGAACCAGGATCAACCCCCCGAAAAGGGACGAGGAACGAAGTACCGCAATCCGCTGTACGAAACCAGTCCCCCCGAAGAAACATCCGATCTGGATCCGGTAGATCCACCGCGGGAATTGGACATTCAGGAAATTACAGCTATCCTGCAGCGCGGTGGTCCGTTTTTCAAGCATTTCCCGGATTACGAACATCGTCCCGAGCAGATCGAAATGCTGCGGGAAACGGCACGTTCCATTTCAGATGGCAGACACATGCTGATAGAAGCTGGGACCGGGATCGGAAAATCATTGGCATATTTGATCCCGGCTGCCCTGTGGTCTACTGAAAACCAGCGTCGGGTGGTGATCTCCACCAATACTATTAACCTCCAGGATCAATTGATCTCCAAAGATATCCCTGATTTACAAGACACGCTGCAGCTGGATTTGCGAGCGTCCGTCTTAAAGGGTCGCGCGAATTATCTCTGCCCCCACCACCTCGAAATCCTGCGCCGGGGAGGTCCAAAAAACGAAGCGGAAATGCGTGTCTTGGGGAAAATTTTGGTCTGGCTGGAGGACAGCATCAGCGGCGACCGGGGAGAAATCAACCTCAACGGCCCCCGCGAAGAACGCATCTGGCGCCGGCTGTCCGCCGAAAATGAGGACTGCTCAACTGAGAACTGCCTGCGGAGGACTGGGGGCCGCTGCCCCTTTTACCGGGCCCGGCAGGCCTCCCACACCTCGCACATCATCATCGTTAACCATGCCCTTCTCCTGGCCGACGTTGCCACAGGAAATCGGGTCCTCCCCGAATATGATACGCTGATCGTGGACGAAGCTCATCATCTGGAGTCAGCCACCACCAACGCCCTCAGTTTTTATGCCTCCCAATCCAACCTCCGTCGTTCCCTGCACGCTCTGGGAGACGAGCGCAAGGGCATCCTGGGATGGTTGATGGAATACGGAGAAGATACCCTCACTCCGGCAGATTTTGGGTCGCTGCAGTCTTTGATCGAGACCCTCACCAGTCAAGCTTTCAAAGTGAAAAGCCGCATGGATGAATTCTTTCAGGCTATCGACCTCTTCCTGGAACATCAGCGAGGAGGAAAGCCGGTGGGACGGTATACCCAGCAGGAACGTATCATCCAGGCCACACGGACCCAGCCGGACTGGACCAATGTCGAAATCGCCTGGGACCAGAGCCGGAGCACCCTCAATGGCCTTCTGGAAAACCTGCAGCAGTTATGGGATGCCATCCGGGAAATGCTTAACAGAGCCCCGGAGGACGCCGAAAAAATAGAATCCAATCTGTCGGATTTGCGGGAAGTGTACCGGGAACTGTATGAGGTGTTCGAAAACATCGACGGACTGGTGTTCGATCCCAACCCGGACATGATTTACTGGGTGGAAGTCTCCCCCAATCAGAAGTATATCAACATCCAGGCTGCCCCCCTCCACATCGGGGAATTGATGGAAAAACATATCTGGTATGAAAAACGGTCTGTGGTACTGACATCAGCGACCCTGACCACAACGGGGGACTTTGATTACATCCGAAACCGATTAAAAGCAGTGGACGCGGAGCAGGTGGCCCTGGGCTCACCTTTTGATTATCAGAACGCAGCCTTGATGTATCTGGTCAATGACATCCCGGAACCGACCGATTACCGCGGCCATCAGACAGCTCTCAACCGCGGATTGATCCCCCTCTGTAAGGCCACCGGGGGACGCACCATGGTTCTTTTTACATCCTACGCCCAATTACAGAGGACAGCGGAGGCCATTACCGGCCCGCTGGCGGAAGAAGGCATTATCGTCTATGAACAGGGCAGCGGTCCTTCTCCCCACACACTGCTTAAAAATTTCCGGGATTCCGATCAGGCTGTTCTTCTGGGAACGCGTGCTTTCTGGGAAGGAGTGGATATACCCGGGCAGGATCTGTCGGTGCTGGTGATCGCCAAACTCCCCTTTGATGTGCCATCCGATCCCATCATTTCGGCCCGTTCTGAAACCTTCCATGACCCCTTCAGCGAGTACATGCTCCCGGAAGCCATCCTTGATTTCCGCCAGGGATTCGGGCGACTGATCCGCTCCAAACAAGATCTGGGTGTGGTGGTGATCATGGACCGCCGCGTGCTGACAAAAAGCTACGGTCCTCTGTTCTTGAAGTCCATCCCGCGCTGCACTGTACAGGAAGGATCTCTGCACAACCTGGATAATACGGCAGCCCGCTGGTTGAACATTTAAAAACAGCGCTGTTAGGCAAAGATGAAAACTGGACACCTATAAAGTTCAAAAGTGGACACTAA
>CAZIFI010000050.1:0-15511 GCA_964539105.1 uncultured Anaerolineales bacterium
ACGAACTGCTGACCATCTACGGCGGCATGCCCGCCCGGCTGTCCCTGCAGGGTGACTATTTCGATATGTACGAAGAGACCAACTTCCCTGATAAGGACATCAACTGGGACGTGGTGGTCGACAGCATGGCTTACGCGGATAAACCCAACCATGAGAGCTGGATGCCCAGCTTCCAGGAAACCACCGACCGTTACAACGAGTTCTGGAACAAACTGGCCAACACCCCCGATCTGGATGTGGACGAAGAGATCGATATCCTGGTTGAAGATCTGCAAGTCATCTTTGATGCTGCAGAAGGGATTGACGAGTAAACCCTATCTTTAACCATGACAGCCCGGCTCTCTCGGGCCGGGCTGTCATGATCTGGAGAACGACTCATGGCCTTCATTGAGAATGTTAGAAATATCGATCTCAGGAAACCAAAACTAAAGAGAAAAAGATCCATCAGAGAGAAAAGGGAAGCCCGGTGGGGACTGCTGTTTATCAGCCCCTGGATGCTGGGATTTGTGCTTTTTTATCTGCTGCCCATGATCGCTTCATTTGTGTTCTCCCTGTATGACTTTAATCCCGCGGTCCCGGATGAAGCCACGTTTATCGGCTTCAGGAACTGGCGCCGGGCCCTGTTTGAGGATAAAGAAGTCTATAAGTCCTTTATCCGCACGCTCCATTTCTCGGCCATTTCGCTTCCTATCAATCTGGGGTTTGCTTTATTTGTGGCCCTGCTCATGAATTCCAAGCGGGTAATTGGAAAGAATGTCTACCGCACATTATTCTATATGCCGGTGATGATCCCGGTGGTAGCAGTTGTCCTGATCTGGAACGGCGTGCTGAACGAACAAACCGGCTGGATTAACATGATTATTGAGTACCTGACCGGCATCCAGGCCACCGGTACGGAGGGCATCCGCTGGTTGGCGAACCCGAAATTAGTTTATTACGCCTATACCATGTTCGGCCTGTGGGGGATCGGTAATGCCATGATTATTTTCCTGGCCGGGCTGCAGGGTGTGCCCACCGAACTTTATGAAGCAGCAGAAATTGACGGCGCCAATTGGTTTACCAAGCTGACGAAAATCACTATCCCGTTGATCACACCTGTCATTTTCTATCAACTGGTATTGGGAGTCATTTATTCCCTGCAATACTTTCTGGCTCCTTTCGTGCTCAATGGCGGAACGGGCTATCCTGAAGGGAAGACCCGGTTCTATATGGTGTATTTCTATAAGCAATCATTCACATTCTTTAATATGGGTTACGGAGCCACTCTGGCCTGGTTGATGTTCGTGGTGGCGCTCGTCCTGACCGTTATTTTATTCGGCACCGCCAAGTACTGGGTTCACTACGAATCGGAGGAAATTTAATGAAACTGATTAAGTCGGACTCCAGTCATTTGATCTCTCCCCACGTTCAGGACGGCGCCAAAACTGTTGCCATGACCGGGATGACCCTGGCTGTGCTGTTCCTGTTCTTGATCCCCATGGCGTATGGCATCGTAACAGCCCTGAAAACAGACAGCCAATTTTCCAAAGTCGGGGCTCCTCTCTATCCTGCCAGCGAAAAACAGTTCACCTATAAGGGGGAAACCTATGACATCTACCTGGTCCCCATAGATGGCGAGGTGCGGGAAATGGCCCTGATCAAGAAAGGCCGTCAAACCAGCCAACTTCTGGATCTGCAGAATGTCGAAGCCGGTCCATTCGAATGGGAAGGACCGTGGCGGCAGCTGGAACGGTCCTGGACCCTGGATCCCCAGTGGGGCAATTTCCCGAAAGCCTGGAACACGATTGACTTTCCCGTCCTGCTGCGCAATACTGTGATGTACGCCGGGATTACAACCATCGGCGCGGTGATATCTGCTTCTCTAGTTGCTTACGGGTTTGCCCGCTTTCGCATCCCCGGGAAAAACATCCTCTTCATGCTTATGCTCTCAACGGTGATCCTCCCTTCTGCGGTTACCCTGATCCCGACCTACTTTGTGTACCTCCAGCTGGGCTGGGTGGGCACCTGGCTGCCGTTGATCATCCCGGCCTTTTTCTCCTGGGGGACGAATGTGTTTTTAATGCGGCAGTTTTTCATGTCCATCCCCCGTGAGCTGGATGAGGCAGCGATGATTGACGGCGCGGGACCGTTCCGGATTTTTATCTCGGTGATCCTTCCACAGTCCATCCCGGCCCTGACCGCGGTAGCGCTGTTCCATTTCTTTTATGCCTGGAACGATTTCTTTGGGCCTTTGATCTATCTGGCCGGGAATCCCGAGAAGTTCCCCATCACAGTTGGTTTGACGGCGTTCAATAACCTGTATTCTCAATCGACCAACATGATCCAGGCTGCAGCCCTGATCTCGGCTGTGATCCCTGTCCTGGTGTTTTTCTTTTCCCAGCGTGTCTTTATGCAGGGGGTGACTTTCACCGGGGTAAAGAAGTAGCCCTTCACGAAAATGTTGGAGTTCAAATGCGTATTTCCGTCTCCCGGAGATTTACCAGTCTGATTTTTGTTATTGTAATCGTAATGCTGGTCTCTCCTTCCTGTTCTACTCCACCAACAGCACTTGATCCTACTATTGCTGATCCCACCCCTTCTGATCCCACGCCTCCTCCAGAGAAAACATTAGCGGCGGAAGAACAGCCCGAGAGCACTCTGGCCCCCCGGGGAACTCCTGAGGAGAGCTACTATGCCCCGTTTCCTGTGGCCATCACCATGGATGGCAGCCTGGAAGATTGGGAAGGGGTGCCCCGGGTGACCATCCCGGAGGGAGCGGATGAGGTCACCGGCTCCACGTCAGTGACTTTCGCTGCTGCGGCAGATGACACGTTCCTGTATTTGCTGGGTGAAGTCACTGACCCCAAGGTGATTTCCGGGGAGCATGGTGAAAACTACTGGAACGAGGATTCGCTGGAGTTTTATCTCAACGCTACCGGGAACCTGAGGCTGACCTCTTACCGGGACGGTGTGGTGCAGGTCACCATCCCACCCCTGAACAGCGAAAAGGCTTCCGGGGAGAAGGTCTTCGGAGGCGTGAATCACGCAGCGGCCGAACCTGCGGCGGAGGTTGTCAGGACCGAAACCGGGTATCTCATTGAAGCGGCATTTCCCCTGGAAACCGAGGTCTGGAGCATTCAACCCGCTCACGGGGGGGTGCTCGGATTCCAGGTCCACCTCAATGGAGCCGCCACGACCAGCCGGAACATGAAAGTGATCTGGTCCAAGTTCGATCAGAGCGATGCATCTTATTATGACCCCAGCGTGTTCGGTGAACTGGTTTTTTATCGGATCGGTGAAACGGAGCCGGTCCGGGTAGAACCGGAACCTCCACCTCCCCCGGTGCTGATCGAAGTGGAGGAGAACGCGCTTTACAAACAGGCGGACGCGGAGGTTGCCGAGCGGGTGGAAGACCTGCTGACCCATATGACCCTGGCGGAAAAAGTCGGCCAAATGACCCTGGTGGAGAAGAACAGCATCCGGGAAGAGGATCTCACGGATGTGTTTATCGGCGGGCTGTTGAGCGGCGGGGGAGGGTACCCGCGCGCCGGGAACTCGCCCGAGGCCTGGGCTGAGATGGTGGATGGTTTCCAGGGGTACGCCCTGGATTCCCACCTGGGCATTCCCCTGATCTACGGTGTGGATGCCGTGCACGGCCACAGCAACCTGGTGGGCGCGGTGATCTTCCCGCACAACATCGGCCTGGGAGCGGCCAATGATCCTGCTCTGACAGAAGAGATCGGTCGAGTCACGGCCCTAGAAATGGCTGCCACCGGGATTTACTGGAACTACGCTCCCGGGGTGATGGTCCCACAGGACATCCGCTGGGGCCGGACCTACGAAGGATACAGCGAGGATCCAGATCGGGTCGCCGCGCTGGGTGCAGCTTATCTGCAGGGACTGCAGTCTCCTGATCTGCTGTCCACCAACACCGTGATTGGCACCCCCAAACACTATGTGGGGGACGGGGGGACCGCCTGGGGCTCCTCGAAAACCGGGGATTATCAGATTGACCAGGGTGTCACAGAGGTGGATGAGGCTGTTCTGCGGGAGATTCACCTTCCGCCCTACCAGGCAGCCATCGAAGCGGGGGCCAGAAGCATTATGATTTCCTTCTCGAGCTGGGGAGGAGAAAAGATGCACGGCCAAGAGTATTTGATCACGGATGTCCTCAAAGGTGAACTGGGCTTCACCGGATTTGTGGTTTCGGATTGGGGAGGGATTGACCAGGTGGATCCAGATTATTATCAAGCTGTGGTCCGAGCGATCAACGCCGGGATTGATATGAACATGGTCCCCCACCAGTACCTGCGGTTCATCAACACCCTGACCGAGGCGGTAGAAGCCGGCGATATGCCCATGTCCAGAATTGACGATGCGGTCCGGAGGATATTAACCGTCAAGTTTGAGATGGGTTTGTTTGAGCAGCCTTTCTCGCAGCCCGAGCTGATCAACTTGGTTGGCTCAGCGGAACACCGAGCGCTGGCCCGGGATGCCGTTGCCAAATCCCTGGTGCTGCTAAAGAATGAAGGAGAACTGCTGCCGCTGTCCGACGAGGTCAGCCAGATCTTTGTGGCCGGGTCCGCGGCGGATGATATCGGAATTCAGTCCGGGGGTTGGACGATCGAATGGCAGGGTAAAACGGGCAGCATCACCCCTGGAACGACCGTGCTGGAAGGGATCCAGGAGGCTGCCGGGGAAGGTGTAACCGTGGAATACAGCCGGGCCGGCCTGTTTGCTGGAGATCCCGCCAGCCCGGATGCAGTGTGCCTGGGAATTGTTGGCGAGCTTCCCTACGCGGAAGGACGGGGCGACAGCCCCTCCCTGAATTTGCCGCCGGGGGAAAACCGGGTGCTGCGCCGGCTGGAGGAAGATTGTCGGCGCCTGATCGTGATCCTGGTTTCGGGGCGTCCGTTGATCATCACCGATGACCTGGAAAAGTGGGATGGGCTGGTTGCGGCATGGCTTCCTGGCTCGGAAGGAGCGGGAGTAGCCGATGTCCTTTTCGGACAGGTTCCCTTCAGCGGGACACTCCCCTATACCTGGCCGGCTACGACGGATCAAATCCCGCTGGGCTCATCCACTGATCCCCCGCTTTTCCCTTACGGATTCGGATTGGAAACGGAAATAGAGGATTGATGCAAATGAAAGTTAATTTTCCTGTCCAGGTTATATTATTTTTGTTTATTTTTATGTCTGCTTGTCGTGCGGCGGAACAAAGTGTCCCCCCACCTGAACCGACCCCGACGTCTGAAGCCAGAGATCCAGCTCATGTTGAGGGATGGGAGCTGGTGTGGCAGGATGAATTCAACCAGTCCTACCTGGATACGGACAATTGGATTTACGACACGGGCGCCGGCGGCTGGGGAAACGTGGAGCTGCAGTTTTACACGAATCGAGAGAAAAATGCACGCACCGAAGACGGCATGCTGGTCATTGAGGCCCGGCAAGAAGATTTTCGCGGCAGCGATTATACGTCAGCCAGGATCAAAACCCAGACCCTCCACAGCTGGACTTATGGCAGGATTGAAGCCAGGATGAAGCTCCCCACCGGCCAGGGCATCTGGCCGGCTTTCTGGATGCTGGGGGAGAATTTTCCCACGGCGGGTTGGCCGCAGTGCGGCGAAATTGACATCATGGAGAATATTGGAGATCCCACAACAGTGTACGGCACGGTTCACGGCCCGGGATACTCCGGAGGCGATGGCATCGGGAGTTCGGTGACCACCAGCGGTGAGCCGCTGGATGAATCCTTCCATATCTATCATATAGAGTGGGAGCCTGATGAGATCCGGTGGTATCTTGACGGGGTGGAGTACCATGCCATCACCAACGCCGATGTGTCCGGAGAATGGGTCTATGATCACCCATTTTTTATCATCCTTAACCTGGCTGTAGGTGGTCAGTGGCCCGGGTATCCGGATCAGACCACCCAGTTCCCCCAGCAGCTGATGGTGGACTACGTTCGGGTCTACCGGGATCCGGACCTGGATCTCAGCGCGCTGGAGAAAAATAAACTTCATGCCACTCAGCTGACCATGGATCTTGAGGAAACCGGGGAAGGGGTGACGGGGGAGGTCTTTGTCTCTGTGGTGGATCAGAACGGGGATCCTGTGGAAGGTGCGGTGGTGAGGGCGGGATGGCTGGGAGTGGTGACCGGTGCCACCGGAGAAGCTACAACGGATCAGGACGGGGAGGCGGGTCCATTCCTGGCCCGCAAAACGAGTTTTTCGGACGAGGTCACATTTTGCATTTATGACATCACAAAAAGCACATATCGTTACCAAAAGAAAGACAATGCCCAGACGTGTGTTTACAAAACATTCGAAGATCAAGATTAAAGACAAAGGAGAGGAAGATGAACACCAAGAGCGAAAAACTTGCAAAGAGGGAATTAGGGAAAAGCGGCCTGGAAGTTTCAGAGATTGGATTTGGCTTATGGGCCGCCGGTGGGGACGTGTGGGGACCGACAGATGATGAGAAGATTTTCAGCGCCATTGATTATGCCCTGGATCAAGGTGTAAATTTCTTTGATACCGCGGATGTCTACGGCGGGGGCCACAGCGAAGAACTGCTCGGCCAGGCAATGGAAGGCCGCCGGGATCAATTCATTGTTGCTACCAAGATTGGCTGGCTGGATTTCGATGGGGAAGAAGGCAGGTCCGCCTACACCTCAGTGGACAAGTTGATTTCCGGGGTGGAATCTAACCTGGAACGGCTTGATACCGACTACATCGATGTCATTCAAAGCCACATAGACTTCCGGGATCCCACCATGGAGATTTTCCTGGAGGGTTTCCAACAGCTGGAAAAAGCGGGCAAGGTCAAAGCCTACGGGGTAAGCACGAGCGATTTTGAATATTTAAAGGCGTTCAATCAGGACGGAAAATGTTCCACGCTGCAGATTGATTACAGCATCCTGAATCGCACAGCCGAGAAGGACATTCTCCCTTATTGCCAGGAAAATCACATCGGTGTCATTGTGCGCGGCGCGCTGGCTATGGGCATTCTTACGGGTAAGTTTGCACCTGAAACGCGCTTTCCGGACGGCGATTTCCGGCGCCGCTGGCACGAAAACGAAGATGAGTATGAAATCTTTTTGGACGATCTGGACAAGGTGGAACAACTTCGGCCGCTGGTTGACGATCGCAGCCTGGCACAGCTTGCATTACAATTTGTGATTTCAAACCCCGCTGTAACCACAGTGATTCCGGGCATTAAAAACGTCAAACAAGCCAGGGCGAATATCAAAGCTGGGCAAATGGAACCGCTAGATGAAGCGCTTCTGGAGAAGATAGATCAAATTGTCCCTCCAGCGGGGGGACGGAAAATTTGGCCCGCATGACAGATGTTACCGGCTATAAACGGTCCACAATAAGCGAACAGGCACCCGGTAGGGAACTGAACGGAACGGTCTCCAGCCTCAGCAGTTTTCTATTCAACAATCAGGATAGTGACTCCTGCGAGATAATATTGGGATCACTGTAAACAAATCCGGCGATCTATGCTCAAACGATGGACAAAGAGTTCATGACAGCTAAACCTTTTGATGATGCTGGACGCTACGTCATTGAGGATTATTCTTCGCAGCGTCCTTTTAGCAGTTTTCTGCCGGGCATTGCCGGCCCGATGGGCGTTCCTTTGTGGGCCTTTTATGTCAATCGGGGCCAGGGGATCGCCAGCTTTGGCATCGGGAGCAAGGATTCCCCGCTTTTGGAGTTCCAGCCCGCCAACAAAGCTTATCAGTTATCGGCCGTCACTGGCTTCCGAACCTTTCTTAAATACCGGGATCAGGATCAAGTCCAGTTCTTTGAACCCTTCGCTTCCTGGTCGGATGGAGGCCATGACCGGGAAATGCATATCGGACTCAATGAACTTGAAATCGTGGAAAATAATCACAGGCATGGGCTGAGGACGTCCGTTTTGTATTACACGCTGCCAGAAGAACCACTGGCCGGCCTGGTCCGCCAATTGAGAATTAGGAACATCAGCAATAAGCCCATTGAACTGGAAATCCTGGATGGTTTGCCGCAGCTCGTTCCTTATGGAGCAGATAACGGAGCGCTGAAACATGTCGGCCGGACGATTGAAGCCTGGATGAGGGTGGAAAATGTAGAGCAGGCCCTTCCTTTCTATCGATTACGGGCATCCGCTGCGGATCATGCCCGGGTTTCCATCATCACGGCCGGGCATTTTGCCCTGGGATGGGAAAATTCTGAACACCAAAATCAACGCTTACCGGTGATTGTTGACCCTCACATAATCTTTCGACAGGAAACCTCGTTCCACACACCACAGGGTTTTCTTGATGCCCCCCTGGCGGAATTATTGGATCAACCCCCGGCAAAGAGTGGAAAAACCCCCTGTGCTTTTTTTGGCCTCAAACGCAAGATCAAGCCAGGGGAATCAATTGGCCTGGCCAGCCTGTATGGCCACTGCAGCGCATTTGAAAATTTAGAGGGACAGATCAATCAAATGACCCATTCCGGTTGGCTGATTGAAAAACGGGATCAGGCCAGTGAGATTGTCCACAACCTGGTCCGGTCTGTCCAAACCCATACCTCCTCAGCTCTTTTTGACGCCTATGTCCAGCAGACTTTTCTGGATAATACCCTGCGGGGAGGATGGCCTGTAACCTGGCGTGCAGAACCCACCCCCCACGTCTTTCATATCTACACCCGCAAACATGGGGATCTGGAAAGGGACTACAATGATTTTCATCTCGCTCCGGAATTTTATTCCTGCGGTGAAGGTAATTATCGGGATGTGAATCAGAACCGGCGCAACGACGTGTTTTTCAATCCCCGGATAGGGACGCAAAATATTCGAGACTTTCTGAGCTTGATCCAACTGGATGGCTATAATCCGCTGGTCGTCAAGGGTAGAACGTTTACGCTCCCTCCGGACGTTATATCTGATCTATCCAGTCATGTGGAGGATCCGGCTCAATTTGACTCTTTCGTCAAGCCCGGCTTTACGCCCGGAGGGCTGCTTAAGGATGTGAGGGATCATCAATTGGACCTGGACCTTCCTCCCCAGGAGTTCCTCTCGCAGGTGATGAAATGTGCTGAATCTGAACTTAATGCGGAATTTGGTGAGGGGTTCTGGGTCGACCACTGGACGTATATTCTGGATCAGATCGAATCTTATCTGGCTGTCTATCCAGACAGAAAAACCCAACTGCTTTACGAGGGGGAGGGGTTACCGTACTACCGGAGTCCTGTCCGGGTGCTGCCCAGGAGTGAGCGCTATGTGCTCACTGCGGGGGGTCCCCGCCAATATCACGCTCTTGCAACCCATGGCACGGCGGGTTGGGTTCAAACGCCGACAGGGGATGTGCTCACATCAACTGTATTTGAAAAGTTGGTCCTTTTAGCAGGCTTAAAATTTGGGACCCTGGACCCCGGGGGGATGGGCGTTGAAATGGAGGCAGGAAAACCCGGTTGGTATGATGCCTTGAATGGCTTGCCGGCCTTGTTTGGCAGCTCGCTGCCTGAAAGTTATGAACTCCTGCGGTTGATCAAGTTTTTACGCAAGTCTCTCGGTGAAGGCACTGATCACCGGCAGTGTACCTTCCCGGTGGAGTTTGTGTCTTATATCAAATCTGTGGTGGATCTTACGAAAAAGGAAGAGGAGCTTTTCCAGTGGTGGCAGCGGGCGAATGTCCTGCGTGAAAAGTACCGTGAACAAATCTATGATGGCATTACCGGGAAGGAGATCGCGTTATCCGGACAACGGTTGGATAACATGCTGTCTGTTCTTGAAGCCAGAGTCCGGGAAGGATTGGATCGGGCTGACTCATGGTCAAAGCAGGGTCTTGCTCCCACATATTTCCGGTATGAAGCTGTGGAATATCACAAGCTCATTAATGCACAGGATGAGGACTTGCTTGACCCCCAGGGGCATCCCTACCTTGAAATCAAGTCATTTCAACCCCAGCCACTGCCCCTGTTTCTGGAGGGTGCTGTCCGGGCCATGAAAGTCGCTGAAACGAAAGAGGAAGCCCGGGCCATCCATGAAGCGGTCAGGTCCAGCTCCCTTTTTGACCGGAAATTGAAGATGTATAAGCTCAATGCCCCGCTGGAAGATCAGTCCCATCAAATAGGTCGGGCCAGGGCATTTACACCGGGCTGGTTGGAGAATGAATCCATCTGGCTGCATATGGAGTATAAATATCTCCTTGAGTTGTTGAAAGCAGGCTTGTACCCGGAATTTTTTGAGGAATTTCGGGATATTCTGATCCCTTTTCAGCACTTTGAACGCTACGGGCGGAGCCCGCTAGAGAATTCCTCTTTTTTGGTCAGCAGTGCCCATCCCCAGCATGACCTGCACGGGGCCGGCTTTGTCGCCCGCCTGACGGGAGCCACAGCAGAGTTCATCCACATGTGGCTGTTGATGATGGTGGGTAAGAGACCCTTCCGCCAGCATGAGGGAGAGTTGGAACTCAAACTTCAACCGGCATTACCTGCCTGGATGTTTGATGAGGAGAACCAGGTCAGTTTCCAATTTCTGGGGCATACAGCTGTGACCTACCATAATCCGCGCCGGATCAACACCTGGGAAGATGAACCGGCTCGGGTTGAAATCATGTTTGATAACGGCGAACGCAATTTTTTCAGTCAGGGAAAGGTTTCCGCTCCTTACGCGGAAATGGCGCGGGACAATCAAGTGAGCACGATCGATATTTATTTTTCATAAAGCAATTCTTCAAACTCCTTTTCCGGGCGGGAGGTTGGAATTTCTCCCGCCCTGGGGGAATTTCACAATATGATGTGGAAACAGTTATAAAAGGTTGAAAAATGACAGTGAAGGATTTGAAACAGCAGTGGGAATTTCTTGATAAGAAGGGAACTTTTTATCTACAGGATCCTCAATATAATTCTTACTTATATTTTCCCTTGGTAAATGAATCAGGCATGAAATCCGCGGTCACCCCGCAACTACACGGCGCCGTGAAAAGGAATCACAACACCTATCTCACAGAACCGCTGTCTGTGGTGGATTTACATAATAACCGATCCGCCCGGAATTTTTGGATCTATGTAGAAGGACAAGGCCCCTGGTCCCTTACCGGAAACGCCGCACCCCAAATCGCAAGACGGTTTTCCGAGGAGGGCGACAAGGTATCTCTTGAGGCAGGGCTATTGTGGCATAAGATCAAGAGGACACATGCCAGATGGGGATTACAGGCGGAGGTCACAAACTTTATTCCTGAGGGTGGAGATCAGGTGGAATTGATGCACGTATCTCTGACTAATGTTGGGAAGAGTCCCTGCACACTGACCCCCACAGCTGCAATTCCGCTCTATGCCCGCTCGGCAGATACTTTACGGGACCACCGGCATGTCACCTCGCTATTCCACCGCATCCGCTGCACCAGGGCGGGAGTGGTCGTCGAACCGACGATGCACTTTGATGAGCGGGGACATCTTCCCAACCGTTTGTGCTACAGCGTTCTGGGCTGGGATGAGCAGGGAAATCCGCCGCTGGGTTTTTTCCCGGTTGTGGATGAATTTATCGGGGAGGGGGGAAACCTGGAGTGGCCGCAGAGCATTGTGCGCAATCAAAAACCGGTTGATTTTGAGAGCAGCAACAGATCGGGAAAGGAAGCTATGGGTGGGTTACGTTTTTCCCCTGTCGAACTGGAACAGGGGGAGAGACAATCCTGGGTGCTGGTCCTGGGCGTGACCCGTGAGCCGCAATCCCTGCAGGGTTTCCAGAGTAAATATGGCTCTGTGCAGAAATTTCAAGCCTGGTTGGATAAAACAAAAATATCCTGGAATGATAAATTGGATAATTTGCAAATCAAGACCGGAGATGAAACCTTTAACACCTGGATAAGATGGGTCTCCCTGCAGCCAATTTTGAGGCATCTATTTGGAAATTCCTTTTTGCCTTATCATGATTATGGTCGGGGAGGGCGGGGGTGGCGGGATTTATGGCAGGATATATTGCCATTCCTGCTTTCGGAACCAGCCAGCGCACGGCAATTAATGGCGGTCAATTTTGCCGGGGTGCGCTTGGATGGCAGTAATGCCACCATTATTG
Organism: uncultured Anaerolineales bacterium; assembly: GCA_964539105.1. Classification (GTDB taxonomy): domain Bacteria; phylum Chloroflexota; class Anaerolineae; order Anaerolineales; family UBA11858; genus B10-G9. The sequence goes on from CAZIFI010000050.1 coordinate 12,028, forward strand.
GCCATCAGCCTGGAGAATTTAGAGCTGACCGTAATAAAATATTCCGGGTCTGGATGGATCACGGTGTGTGGCCACTTCACGCCCTCAAACTTTATCTCGATCAAACAGGGGATTTTGAATTCCTGCTTGAAGAAGCGCCTTATTTTAAGGATCATTTGACCCACCGTGCACAGGCTGTGGACCAACAATGGAAATCCACTGATGGAAACAGACTTAAAATGAGCGGGGGAGGGGTGTACCGGGGTACGATCCTGGAACATTTATTGGTCCAGCACTTGACCGCTTTTTTCCATGTGGGCCAACACAATAATATAAAACTTGAAAACGCTGACTGGAATGATGGCCTGGATATGGCACCCGATCAGGGAGAAAGCGTCGCCTTCACAGCATTTTATGCTGGCAATCTGGGAACCCTGGCGAAAATTTGTGAGGAATTAAATACCCGGGGGGTGGAGAGCACTCCTCTTTTTGTGGAGTTGATCCCCCTCTTGGACCGCATCACCTCCCCGGTGGATTACAGCAGCTGGCAGGATAAACGCGCAATCCTGAAAGAGTATTTCAACCGGGTTGAACGTCCCATCACCGGGAACCGGGAAGAAATGTCCCTGAACGACCTGGCCCTGGATTTGAAAGCAAAATCTCAGCACCTGTCTCAACATCTGCGCACCCGGGAGTGGGTCCAGGACTCTGAAGGGCATGGCTGGTTTAACGGGTATTATGACAATCAAGGAAAGCGTGTGGAAGGGGCTTTCCCCCAGAGAACCAGGATGACTCTTACCGGCCAGGTCTTTCCAATCATGAGCGGGGTGGCCGCCGATCACCAGGTCAGAGAGATTGTGCGGTCGGTGAACCACTATTTGCGGGATGAAGGGACGGGCGGTATCCGGCTTAACACCGATTTTGGGGACTACGGTATGCAGGACTTGGGGAGAGCCTTCGGCTTTGCCTATGGGCACAAAGAGAATGGTGCCATGTTCAACCACATGTCTGTCATGTATGCCAATGCGCTCTATCAGCGTGGGTTCGCCGCTGCGGGGCATAAAGTTCTCCATTCGATATACCGGCAATGCCTGGATTTTTCAAACAGCCGGATCTATCCCGGGATACCCGAGTACTTTGATCCCTCCAGTCGCGGGATGTATCCTTACCTGACGGGGTCGGCCAGCTGGTATATACTGACCGTGGTAAGGGAAGTCTTCGGGGTCCGTGGTGATAGGGGGAACTTAGTCTTGGAACCAAACCTTTTAAAAACCCAGTTCGACAGCGAGGGTAGAGCCAGGCTGTTGACAAAATTTGCCGCACGGAGACTCGAATTTTCATACCACAATCCATCACATCTGGATTGGGGACAGTATAAAATTGGTAATCTTGCCTGTAACGGGAAACCCATTAAATATCATCTCCAGAGTGGGAGAAAGGTGTGGGTTGAACGGCCTGTTATTTCTGCCCTTAACCCGGATCGGGTTCATCGGCTTGAGATTGAACTGGTTCCGTCCTGAAAAGCTAGGAGAGAGTAAATGGAAGAGAGAATTTCTGCTGTGATCGAAAAGATAAGCCTGGATCAAAAAATACGCCTACTGGCAGGAGCAGATCAATGGCACACTCCCACCCTTGAAGAACCCCGGGTTCCGGCCTTGAAAGTTAGTGATGGGCCAAACGGCGTACGGGGTGTGGGTGGAGACACCCGGGTCGTGACCTCTGCCAGCTTTCCCGTGGGGACAGCTATGGCTGCCACCTGGAACCCGGATTTGATCAAAAAGGTTGGCGGCGCCCTGGGTGTTGAGACGCAGGACAAACATGCTCATGTCCTGCTGGGACCCACTGTAAACACCCACCGTGCTCCCCTGGCGGGCCGCAACTTTGAGTGTTTTTCTGAAGACCCCCACCTGGCTTCCCGGATGGCGGTTGCCTATATTAAAGGGTTACAGGAACAAGGCGTCGGAGCCTGTGTCAAGCATTATGTTTGTAATGACCAGGAATATGAACGGTTTTCGATCAGCGCTGAGGTCCGTGAAAGGGCATTACGGGAAATTTACCTCCCGCCCTTTGCTGCCGCAGTTCAGGAAGCCGGTGTGTGGTCGGTCATGTCCGCCTATAACCGGATTAATGGCACTTATGCCAGCGAGCATGATCGCTTGTTGTTGGAAATCCTGAAGGGGGAATGGGGCTTTGATGGGTTGGTGATTTCCGACTGGTATGGGACGTACAGTGAAGATGTGGTTTCCAGCGGACTGGATCTGGAAATGCCCGGTCCGGCCCGCTGGATGGGAGAGAAAGCCAAAGAGGCGGTAGAAAGCGGAGAGGTTGATGAAGGTCATATCGATGATAAGATTCGCAGGCTCCTTCGCACTTTGATCCGTACAGGGGCTTATCAACGGGATGGGAGATCGGAAGAACGATCCGTCAATCGTCAAGAACACAGGGAGTTAATCCGCAGAGTGGGAAGTGAAGCCATTGTCTTATTGAAAAATGAAGGGGACCTGCTGCCTCTGGACAAAACACAACAGCTGAAGATTGCCCTGATCGGGGCCAACGCCAGGGAGGTTTCTTTCCAGGGAGGGGGCAGTTCACAGGTCAGCCCCCACTATGTGATCTCCCCGCTGGACGCACTGTCATCATTGGAAGATAGCAATTTGGATGTTGAATATGCTGTGGGCTGTCCGGTTCACAAGGACATTCCTTCCATCGAGCAAGCCTGGCTGCGGGATGGGGACAATGATGAAGGAAGGCTGAACGTCGAGTATTATGACAATCCATCCCTGGATGGGGATCCTGTCAAAGAGCTGAAGACAGGCAGCTCACAGTTGTCCTGGTTCGGGGAGAAAGCGGAATCTTTTGATCCAAATAGCTTTTCCATACGGCTCACGGGCGCGGTGGTGGTTCCAGAACCGGGCACGTACACCTTTGAACTGGCTTGCATTGGGCGGGCCCGCTTATGGCTGGATGGTAAGGTGGTGATCGATGTGTGGGATCACGAGCCGCAAGAAGCGGGAGAAGGCATCCAGGAAACTTTGAGCCTGGATCTGGAAAAAGGCCAACGTCTTTCCGTAAGGATGGAGTACGCCTCTTTGCCCGGTCCCCGCTGGCGCGGGGTGAGGATTGGCTGTCTCCCACCCCTGCCGGAGGATCCTCTCTCGGATGCCGTTGACCTGGCCGCTGACTCAGACCTGGCCATCGTGGTCGCCGGATTAACCCCGGAATGGGAGACAGAGGGCAGCGACCGGATGGACATGGATTTACCGGGTGACCAGAATGAGTTGATCTCCCGTGTGGCAGCCGTCACTCCCAACACCATCGTCGTCCTTAATGCCGGCTCCCCCCTTCATCTACCCTGGTTAGAGGACGTCAAATCGGTCTTGCAGATGTGGTATCTGGGACAGGAAAGCGGCAACGCCCTGGCGGATGTCCTTGTCGGGGAAGTCAATCCTTCGGGAAAACTTCCCACCACCTATCCCCGCCACATCCGGGACAATCCTGCCCACAT
>CAZIFI010000051.1:0-12044 GCA_964539105.1 uncultured Anaerolineales bacterium
CCCACAGTCATCAACGTGTGGGAAGTGATCTGGCGCTTGTAGGCCGCTTTACCAACCCCCCTGAAAACGGGCCAGCCTCCCGCCAGGACGAGGGCCAGACCCACAGGAAAAGGGACCAGGGTGTTGAGAACATCGAATAACCCCAGCCATTCCCCTGCTATGACAACCAACAAAATCACGACGAAGACCAGCGCCAGCAGGATCACGACTCGCCGGGTGAAGTTCCCCCGCACCGCAGCCTGGGGGTCATGAGACTCAGGCACAGTATATCCTGCCTGCTGGACCGCATTTTTAATTTGGGAAACATCTCCCTGGCCGGGCTTAAGCTGAACGACAGCTTTTTGCGAGGAAAGTAGGACGTTGACAGACTCCACGCCAGGCACGTCGGAGACAGCCCTTTGGACGCGCCTGGTGCAGTCCGCGCAGTCCATGCCGTGCACAGGGATTTCAAGGGATTTGTTTTTCGCCATATCAGGATTCTCTTGCTGCGTAGCGCGTGCACTCATAAACGCCTTTGGCCACATCCGCCAGGAGATCATCCGCCACAGTCAGAAGCTCTTCCACCCGCGGATCGCTCAATTGATAATAGGAATACCGCCCCCGCTGTTCGCACGTCACCAGGCCGCAGTCCCGCAAGCAGCCCAGGTGGTTGGAAACGTTAGACTGGGTCAATCCTGTAGCCTGGACGATTTCATTCACTGGCCGCGGACCATCACGGAGTGATTCCAGGATGGAAAGACGCGATGGATCCGAAAAACCGCGGAAAAGTTTGGCCTGCAGCTCAATCGGTTCGGGTTGGGATGTAATCAGCATGGTGTCTCCATCATCCACTATATATCATCATATCAGTATACGCTGATATTATAAATCAAGAATAGAAAACGTCAAACATTCAATTTGCAGCTCTTATAAATCTTCAGCTGCGATAAATGAGAAGATGACAGATCCGGGCCAGGGATGGCTTGAGTGCGATGTTCTGCCCGACAGCCTGCAGAGCAGGTGCCGCCGCACCCGGAAAACAGGAGACCAGGCCCTTGTGGAAATAGACGTTTATTCCTGGGGTTTCTCCGGGTCCTGATCAGCTGGAATGGGAGAGGATTGCCCGTTGTGCCCACCCTGCCGGAAAACCGAGAAGCTGGCTGTGATTAGCCCGAAGAGAATCCAGGGGCTGGGAATGGCGAAAGAATCAAAGGAAAACGTCACCCCGGCAAAGGCCACCAGGCCCAGCAGGGACCCTGTGCCCCAGAATTTCTCACTGTGGTCTTTCGATAGCCACAGATAAAGCGCGCCGGCAGCCAATGTCAGCAGGAACACCGCGAAAATCGCCCCTCCCACCAAACCGGTCTCCGCCAGAATGCGGACCGCAAACTGTTTGGACGTGATCACCCGGGAGCGGCCTGCCGCCGGTACCAGGTGACGCAGCAGCTGAGGTGTTTTTATAAGCTGCTGGGGAGGGATCCAGTCCGGGAAGAAAATCGTGAAGTTCCCCAACCCGACCCCGAAGATGGGGTGCGCCTGGAAGATCCGGAAGGCTGTCTTCCAGTAGGTAATCCGGGACCCAAAGCCGATAAACAGCAAATACTCTCCCAGATTGCGGTCGCTATTCGCGAACCAGTAATTCCACATGCGGGAGATGTATCCACTTCCCGAACCAATGAATACAAAAAGGCCCACAAAGACAGCCACACCGGCCGCAACCAGCAGGGCGATTTTCCAGTTGCGTTGGAGGAAGGTCCGTCCTGACTGATCCTGGTCCTGAACGTCCGGTCCGGTTTGTTCTCTCCCCGAGATCCACTCCCGGGAGAAATGCAGCAGAATGCCAAAAACGACAACTCCCACACCCATAAACAAACCTGTGCGGGATAAAGTCGCTGCCAGTATGCCGAGCGTCCAGCCAAACAGAATCTTTTCAATGGTCAGCCATTTCCAGCGCCATGTGAAGACGGTATAGTCGGTCAAAAAGGCTGCATACACCCAGGGCAGCCAGATGGTAACGATCTGATCCGCAAAGGAACTGGGCTCAAAGGTCATGCCTGATACGCGCTTCGGGTTCAGTTTCCGGCTGGCGATGAACTGCTGGGCTTTACTCATCAATTCGTACCAGTCGGGGATCAAATCCAGGACATAAATGGCCTGCAGCGCCCCCCACAAAAGGACAACACCCAACCCGATGTACAGCCAGCGCATGACCCAGGACAGATCCGACTTTTTCTGCGGGTAGAGGGCGGTCGTGAAGTAAACGGCACAGGCCAAACCCAGCGTGATGATGGTTCTGATTTCCCGGGGCAGCAGCCTGACCTCCCGCCAGGGAGATTGGGTCATCCGCAAGAGCGGAACCAGGGAGGCAACCAGGCTCCATATGAAAAAGATAATCAGCAAAACGGCCGGCCTGGGCAGCGGTTTAGTAAACATGCGCGGCAGCGTGACCAGAATCACCAACCCCAGCAGCGGGAAGACTAGAAGGGGTTTCACATAGGCGGTGTTTCCCCCGAAGCTGGGTGGAAAATAGGGAAAGTTGGTGACCGGGATGCTGAGAAAGAAAAGGGAAATCAGCGCCACCTGGATGAACCTGATACCTTTCTTAATCATGTCCCCCCTCCAGGCTTTCTTCTCTCATCAACCAGATGATGATGTACACCAGGGTGCCCATCACGCCGCTGAGCAGCAGCACCACCCCGTCAGGATAAGGTGTGGTAAACCATACTTTTCCGTCGCGCTCTTCAAGGATAAAGGCGGGAGAAAACCCCCTCGCTGCTGCGACATTTTCTTCATGCTGCAGAGTGACCTCCTGGAGCCCGGTATTGAGTTCTTCCAGCAGCTCGATATTATGGTCCCGCTCCGTTTTTGCTGTCAGGGAGACCTCATCCACCCAGGCCTGAAGCGCACCCTGGTCCCCCTCTTCCGGGAAGGACTCCAGCAGCCGGGTCCACCCCGGGCTGTTTCCAGCATGAACCCCCACGCTGGCCAGCAGCTCGCGTTTCAGGTCCCTGAAGTTCTCACGATCAAGCTGATCCTCAAGGGGACTGGAAGCCGCTTCCAGCTCATCCAGCAAATTGTCAAGCTCCATGTTGCGCACTTCCAGCGCGGCGATCTCGGCATCCAGAGCCCGCAGTTCGCCCTCTGTCTGATAAGCTTTCTCCGCCTGCTCGATGAGGGCAGCGAATTGCTCCCGCAGGGTGTCCCGCCATACCGTTACAGCCTGTGAGGCGGTTTTCCGGTTATCGGCTTTATAGGTCAGGCGCCAGCGGCCGGTGTCAAACCAGGAAATATCTTGCCGGTCCTGAAACTCCTCCACACTGACGTTCTCCCAGCTCTGGTGTTGATCCCCCAGGCGCTGCAGGACCAGCGAGGCCACCTCCCGGGAGGTGGCCAGGGATTCGAACTGGGACAGCTGCCAGTTTTTGTAATCATCGATGTTCAATGGCTCGGTTTCAGCATAAGGCGCGATGGAAGAGATATCCAACACGCGATTGATATCCATGCCCACATACAGGACAAGGTTCGCTCTGGGCTGGGGTTTCCAGAAATGCATCGCTCCCCAACCAATCAAACTGGAGAGCAAAATTACAACCAGAAGGATGGGCCAGGCTGTAATAAATTTGAGCAGCTTGTTGCGCAGTGACCATTGATCCATATCGGTCCCCTCCCTTTGAGGATGAATTCCCACTGACCGGATTTTATTATACATTTGCTTTTTTTTGAATACTGCGGGAATCAGTGGAGACAGGAATCGAACACCTGGGGCACAACCCCTTTCAGTGTGCTGGCGGTGTACAGCCCATTGGTGCCGGTCTGCAGCACCACTGAGTGGTGAAGAGATACCCGGACCGGCGCAGGGTGTGCAGTAAAGGCCCTATACTCGGGGGATGTCGACCGGCTGAGCGTCCACCCTGAATGGCGGATGGCTGCTGTTATGCGCCATCCAGGCTGAATATGTGCGCGCCATAACCGAATCCCCGCTCACGGCCACACAGCCAGTGCAGCAATGCACGGCGTGAATCGTCTTGGTCACACGCCCCCCACCTCCAGCATCGTATCCCGCTCTCAATCCAAATCTATTCATGAAGAGAGAACGTTGCGATCACTAAATCATGATCGGACTTCCCCCTCGGAGAGACATCTTCCGCGGCCGGCAGGGGGAAATCCGCATTGGTATGGAGAACAGCAACACGGACCAGATGCTCCATCAGGGAGGGTGTGACCAGGATATGATCCAGCAGCTGAGAGCGGCCGTCATAGATATAGTTATAGCGCTCCTCATCCGGCAGTGTTGATAACACATGCGCCAGTCCCCCCTGCCGCAACGTATCCAGGGGAGGAGAAAGATAGAAGGAATTCAGGTCCCCGATCACAGCGATGTACGCTCCGGGGTCTTTTTCCCAAATCTTTTCCATGACCTCCACATTCCAGGCTGCCTGGGCCGTCCGGCGGGGTTCGGTCGCTTCCACCCCTCCACTCATTGAGGTGAAGTGATTATTAATCACATAAAGCGTCCGGGGTTCTCCATCGCCACGCAGTTGAACTTCAGCCATCAGCGGCGGTCGGCTGGTAAGCCCCTCAGGCGCAGTAAACTGTTCCGTGTCCAGGATCCTGGCCCGGTCACCCCGGATTAAATATCCGACATCAATGCCCCGGCTGTCGGTTCCCTCGATCAGGGCCGCCTGGTATTGGTAACCCTCCAGGGAAGAATGGGCGGCAATATCCTCCAGTACTCCGATATTCTCAACCTCTTGCAAACCCACCACGGTCGGCAGGCCGGCCGACAGGATGGTGTTGGCAACTTTGGCGACATCCACATCATATTCACTTACGGTTGGCATATCAGGATCAGAGGGGTGAGGCACATGAATGTCAAACAAGTTCTCCACGTTCCAGGTGGCAATGCTAAACTCATCCACTGCTGTCCTCGGTAATGTGGGCAACCGCTGTTCGAGATCGATGACCCGCGGCGGTTGAACGGGTTCTACCTTGTAATTTCCAAAGGTATACGCCAGAGGACCGACGATATCAGCCACCTTATCCCCCACGCCGACCACGACCTCAAGGGATGACCGGTCATCATGGGACCGGTAGCTGCCGTCATCAACGATGATCCCCACACCGCTGTCCTCTGCAGACCATAATCGGCTGATTTGGTGCTCCGGCAACACGACGGTGAATTCACCATAGCGCGTTGTGGGACCGACGACCAGAGCCGGCTCAGAAACTTGCACCATCATCCCTTCCAGGGTCTCAAAATACATTTCGGACTCCACATCATCCAGAGGAGGATCCAGCGCCACCGCAGACGGTACTGTTGTTTGCTGCTTGAGGATCTCCACATCGTTTCTGGTGTCAATCATGATCTGGGTTTGTTGATACTGCTCGCGGACGGTCCCTGTAACCCGGACCAGCATGCCCCGTTCCAGACCCAGTCCCATCCCTGGCGCATTGATGAAGAGCCCCTCGGATGTGCGCGGGTCAGCGTCAGGCTCTTGTTCTTGAATCCAGAACCCGCCCAGCTCAGGGTAAACTCCCGTGACCACTCCCGTAGTTGTCAACTCATCCAGAATGTAATTGGACCGGAAACCCGGACCCTGAACAGCCCAGATCGGAACTTCATCTCCCTGAAATACATAATGAGCGTCAATCTGTGCCGGATCCTTCCACTCCCGGGCCTGGGCCTGGGCCTGATCCAGCAGGATATACTCTCCGCCGAGGGCCGTCAGACTGAAACGCCCATCTACCTTGCCACCATTCCCGGGGAGTTCCTCAAACGCCCACCGCAATTCTTTATCATTGACCTGCTCTCCTCCATCCTGCACTTCCTTCACGCTGACCCTGCCGGGGAGGGCCAGCGTGATCTCCACATCCGTCATCTCCTGGGATGTGTGGTTGTACGCGGTGAGCGTGCATGGGAAAGATTCGCCTCTCTGGACGGTAATCGGACAATCCAGGGTCAAGCGTAATGCGGGGGGATAAACTCTGGCCAAATCGTTTTCAACCCGGGGGTACAACTGAAGCCGGCCGTCTAAAATTTCGAGGATTCCGCGCGCCTGATACCGGTCCCCTACCTCCACAGTTTCGGTGGTCATCTCCGTATTTTTATCAATGTATAAAGTCAGCGTGCCTGCCGAGTCTTCTATCAGGTCCAATTCATAGCTGTAGCTGAACTCTTCCGTCCGCACCACCTCCCCTTCCACCTGGACCAGCTTCCCTGCCAGAGATTCATCGCTGGCGGCACGGTCAATGCTCACTTTTTCAGGATCCAGCGGGGGTTCCACTGCAGTTCGTTGTTTGACCTTCACCGCATCCAAATCATGAACGACCAGTTCTACCGCGCCGCGATAGAGTTGAATTTCTCCCTGGACCCTGACCCGGTCTCCCACCCGGACATCGACCTCATTTTGACCTCCCGGGACCCAGACCTGCACCCCGCCCGACTCGTCTTCCACATAAAACTTCGTGTTCCCGCTCCCGGCGTAATATCCCCCGGTGTACATGGTCGCGATCCCCTCCACAGCGACTTCCTTTCCAATCAACGATCTTGCGGTTTCCACAGGGATCGATCCACCGGCGACATCCGTCCGCACCGGTCCGCCAAAAGCAGGCGCCGGCCAATTCGCGGCCTCCACGTACACGTTTGCCACAGTGGTAGATATGTAGGTCATAGGCGCCTTCACTGTGACCCACGCTGTGGAGGTTTCGCCGGGGGCCATACTCTCTTTCGCCCATACTGCCCGGTTGTCCTCAAGGGTAACCGGCGCTCCCATCTCAAGGATCTCGACATCAACCGGAAGAGGGATCACTCCCTGCAGATCACGCAGCTCACGACCGGTCCTGTTGGAAACCTGAAAGGTGTAGTCATACTCCGCGCCGGGCTCAACAACATCCGGGGCTGAAAGGGACACGTCGAGGGTTCCTTCTCTGATTGGCGTCACCCGGCTGCCCGTGTTCTGAGGCAAGGGTTGGGGGTTGAGCGTGAAATCATCCCGGTTCCTGTCAGTATCCACCATGTTGCCCGCATCTCCCCCTGGCTTTCTCTCGAGAGATACTCCACGGGACATCTCCGCAGCTTGCTCCCCTTCCCCGTAGCGCTGCGGACCACCTCCCCAGCTCAGGCTGTCCCCCCGCGTGTCATCCGGCATACGCAGTAAAAGGCCGCCCTTGCTGGTAGCTAACGGGATATCAAAAAATACATCCGCAGGTAGACCAAAGTCTTCTCCCGCGCGTCCCAGCAAATAATGTCCCTGTGGTGGGACAAGCGCGTGCTCTTTCCACCGATGAAGGATGATCTCGTCCTTCCCTTCCTCAAGCTGGTACCACAACGTCCATCCCTGCAAATCTACCGGGGTGGTCGGGCTGGTGTTGTAGAGTTCAATATAGTCATAGTTATTGTTCCCCTCCTCCCCGGCCAGCACCTCGCTGATCAATATGCGTGGTTCCCCCTCCTCCACCTGGGTTGCTGTTGCCTGGGGAGATACCGGCACCGGAGACGGCGTACCGGCCACACACGAAGTGAGAAAGAATAAGACCAAGATAACAAGCAGTGGCCAACCTTTTTGGTGCATTGATATTTTTCTCCGTAGATTATCCATGATGGGTATTATATCTACATTACCAACAGAAAAGAGCGGGTGTCATAAACCTGCTATCACACCCGCTCTGAGATGGCGATCCAAGCCAATCACGGCTTATAGAGGGTTACTCCATATCAGCCACTAATTCAGCAGCGGTGGCATTCAGATCCTCAAGGATGGCAGGGATATCTTCTGCATCGCTTTGCAAGATCTCAGCAAACGTATCACCTACAGCCCGGCGCACGGAGCTCCAGGATGGAATCGTGGGTTCAGTCTTGCCGTTTTCAAGTAACTCTAATCCTTTTGCCCATTTGGGATTGTCCGCTTTGAAATCATCCAGCATATCTCCCGCGCTGGGTCGGACCGGATAGTACTCACTGTACGTGACCCATTCCGCCTGCGTCTCAGGGGACAGGAAGTGCTTGATGAACAGCCATGCCGCGAGCTTCTTCTCCGGGGTGGAGTTGATGATCGTGATGGAGGGAACATAGGCGTTCACAGCCTGATTGCCGTCGGGACCTACAAAGGGAATAAAGGTCCACTCGTCATCAATGGCCCCTTCTTCTTCAAAGGCTGCTTTCTGGTAAGGAAGGCCGGCACTGGAGCTCATTGTGAACAGCGCCTGCCGGGAGGCAAATTCCGGATTGGGATAACCGTCCGTTTCAAACGCGCAGCCCTCGTCCCACAAGGTCTTCCAGAGTTCAGCTACACCTTGAATTTCTTCCGTCGTGAAGTCATAACCGGACCCATCTTCCGTGAGCACGCTGCCGCCATAGGCAAAGGTCCAGGCCATCATATTGGAAGCACTGGGATAAAGAACCAGGCCGCCCGTGCCGTCGTTGTCGGGGTTGTCATCGTTGGCATTAGCTTCCGCCGCTGCGCAGGCCTGCTCGATAAACTCATCGGTGTTGGCTGGCGGGCTGTCAAACCCAAGTTCCTGAGCCCAGGTTTCGTTGTAGAAAATAACGTTGGCGGACTGCTGTAGAGGGAGGCCGATGCGCGTGCCATCCGCCATCAGCCCGTTTTCATAGGCACCCTGAAAGAAATCTTCCTGGGCCTCTTCACTAAGACCAACCGTCTCATCCTCGATATAGGGGTTGATGTCCACAACGGCATCCACCTCATACCAGGAGCCAAAGGCATTGGCGTATCCCACAACTGTATCTGGAACATCACCGGTCTGAATGGCCGCGTTCATGGCATCTTCAATGGGTGAGTAATCCACCTGGTCAATGGCGTCAACCGTGATGCCCCACTCATTGGTTTCGTTAAATTCATCCACGATGGCTGTCATTCCTTCCGCCGGTGCCCCTTCGCCCCATACATGCCAGAAGGTCACAGTGGTGCCGTCCAGGTCAGACAGGTTCACACCCATGGCAGAAGGTTCTTCTGTAGGTTCCTCCATGGGTTCTTCCGTGGGTTCCGCGGGCTCTTCCTCTTCCTCCATTTCCTCGTCTTCGACCGGTTCTATTTCCTCCTCTTCCTGGACCGGCTCCTCCACGGTCTGTGGCTGGCACGCCGTCAGCGCCACCGAAAAGACGAGGACGACGAGCATGATGATAGATAGGATCTTTTTAGACATGTGTCTTCTCTCCTTATAGATACAGTTTGTTGTGAGTCCCCATGTGGATCCTCCTCCAAATCGGGGACGTTTTGATTGATAACCTGCTGTTCGAACTTAATTTGTCTGTCATCACCTCCTTCTGTCTGGTATGCCGCGAACATTTAAGACAGATAAAAACCACATCCTGCGAACCCACCCTGAATTCATCCCTTCAATCCGCTGCGGGCTATACTTTCTGTAAACTGCTTCTGGGTGAAGAAGTAAATGATCAAGATGGGGATGATGGTGATAAAGGCACCGGCCATCATTAGATTTAATTCCTGACCGGCCTCGTCCACAAAGTTACTCAGGCCTACGGCGATCGGGCGCCACTCCGGAGAATTGGTCACCAACAGCGGCCAGGCCAGCGCGTTCCAGGAACCGATGAAGGACAGAACTATGATCACCATCAAGGGCGCTTTGGACAGAGGGAGAACCACCTTCAATAAAAAGCGTAGATGCCCCGCCCCGTCAATACGGGCAGAATCCCACAGCTCATCCGGTATCTGGGCGAAGAACTGCTTTAACAGAAAAATAGAAAAAACGTTCCCCATAAAAGGAATGGTCAGCGCAGGCCAATTATTGACCCATTTGATGGGGCCAATGCGGCCCAGCCAGGTCACTGTTATAAAGTTGGGGATGATGATCACCATGGCCGGGATCATCATCGTGCTCAGCATGACCGCGAAAATCAGATCCCGACCCGGAAAGTCAATGCGCGCAAAGGCATAGGCTGCCAGCACGCTGAATGTGACCTGGCCGACCAGGGTGACGACGGTAATGATCACGCTGTTGATAAAATATTCCGAAAACTGGGCTTCCTGCCAGGCTCTGACGTAATTTTCAAAATGAAGGGAGGAGGGGATCCAGCGAATGCTCTGGGCCTCTCCCAGGCTCATCAAGGAGGTCGCGATCATCCACACAAAGGGGGTGATAGAGATCACCACACCGAGCAGCAGAAAGAGATAGGTGACCGTCTTCTGAAAGAGATCGCGAAAACGGTCAAAAAAGGTAGCCGCCGAATTTGTCTCCGATTTCCTGAAAAGGGTGGTCTTAGCCATAGAATACCCGTGTCCCCTGTAAGCGTTGATTCAACAGTGTCAGGGTGAGGATGATGGCAAAAAGTACGAATGCCAGGGCCGAGGCGTAACCATAGCGCAGCTTCTCATAAAACTCGCTGAAGATGATCACGCTGAAAGTGTCGGTGGTGCCCAGGGCAGACGCCTCGCGCATGACCCAGATGTGGTTGAAGGCCTTGAAGGTGCCGATGATAGCGATCAAAGACAGAAAATAGGTGGTGGGAGAAAGTAGGGGGAAGATAATGTAACGGAACTTGGCCCACGGGCCGGCCCCATCGATCTCCGCCGATTCAATCAGCGGCGTGGGGATGTTTCCCAGTCCCGCCAGGTAGATCACAGTGTCATAGCCCACAAAGGTCCAGATGGAATAGATCATAATTACCACCAGAGCCAGGCTTGGCCCTGCTGCCCAGTCAGGGACGGTGAGACCCATAGACTCCCCCAGCATGGTGAAGATGCCATGCGATTCCCGGATCCAATCCTGGGGTTCCAATCCCAACTTGATGAACAGTTGATTGGCCGGAGCCTGGTAGCGGTTGGAGAACAGCTGGCGGAAGATGGCCGCGCTGGCTACCGTTGGCGTGACATAGGGCAGGAAATAAAACATACGGAAAATGTCTGAGCCCCACAGCTTTTGAAATAGCAATATGGCCAGGAACATGGAAAAGGCCAATTGGAAAGGGACGGTGCCCAGGGAATAGAACGCAGTCACTTTCAACCCGGTCCACATATCTTCATCCCCGGCTGCGACAGCGGTGGGCAGTTCCCCGATCAGCAGCCATGCCCCCACCAGCAGGCTGGTGGCCGCCAACAGATGTCCCACAAAGGCCAGGTTTCCCTGCTGCCGGGTGGCGCGTTTCCACAGGAACCAGGCACCGACCAATAGAATCACCCCGGCAGTGATGGATATCACCTGGGGCCAGACCCCGGGATCGGCCCCGCTGGCGGCGGCAACCCGGTAAACGGCCCGGATATCCCGGAACGTAATCCACAACATTCCCAACCCGGCGGGCACAATGATCCACAGCAGGGTAAAATCCAGCACCTGGTTAAAACGGTGGCTGGCGCGGAGGACATGGAGCAAGGCAACCAGGACCGCGATCGAAAGTAAAAAGAGGATCAGATACAGCCGCCAGGCAGCGACCACATCCGGTGCCGTGAACGCTTCCCGCAGCAGCTGCATGAACAGCTCACGCGTTTTTTCCATACCCCAGATCTTATTGGCGATGGCCAGAATCTCAGGAAGCAAAACCACGGTCCACCGAATAAAGGCCAGGATTGTCACGCTGAACAGCGCACCGGGCAGGGCCATCAACCAATCCCGGGAATTTCCGGATTCCCGCTTGCGCCTGATGATCCTCCGTAATAAAAAGAAGCCACCCAGCAAAGCTGCGATGGCTAAGACAAAGATCAGGACGTAGGTGAGATTATCAAGGGCCTTTATATAATTTTCCAGCCCGAGATATTTTCCGCGCTTGATGCGCCACTTATGCAAACTGACATAGAGGGCAAAACCGACCGGGAAAATACCAAACAGAAAAATAAGCAGCGTCGCGGGAGCGATCATCAGATACGCTGTGATGTACTCACGTATCTGGCGAATTTGTCTTCCGGAGAGAAAGTTAAGCCCCAACGAAGTTCTCCTCTGTGCTTTCTTCACATTACTTTATTATAACAAAGAAGGGCAGATTCTCTTGGTCAAATACCAGGCATAATGAAAGGTTTTAAGAAAGGTATGGATACATGATCTGCCAGGTTTAAATCCATACTGAGATCAGGGGACACCGGCAGCAGCTTCCGTTT
>CAZIFI010000051.1:12144-15317 GCA_964539105.1 uncultured Anaerolineales bacterium
GGCCCGCACCTTTGTGGAACCGCCGCAAATCCCACACTTGGCCCAGACACTGGAATCAGAGGGCTTCAACCCCGGCGGCCTGACAGAGGAGGTGATGGCGGTCCAACATCAGGCACTGACCTCTGGCACAGACGGGACCTGATCCCCATCCCGCTGCTTCTCATCACAGATCTCTCTATTGAATTCCCAGCCCCCGGGTTGGACGGCGGAGGTGGAACCTCCTTCCAGCACCGGGTGGGGTGGATGGGGACCTTCCCCTGTTCTCCCGGCGGGGGACTTGTTTATGGGCGATAGGCCCGTGGTCAGAACTTGACAGGGGGGGGCTAGTTCCTTATAATGAAATAAAATTCACAAACTTAATTAATTAATGTTGTAATACTACACAGGCCATGGGCAAAAACCAGCCTCCCACCCAGGACATAGGGTCAACGATCAGGGGGTATCTGCCATCGTTGACACCGTCGGAGAAAAAGGTGGGACATTTTGTTTTAAACCACATCCAGGATGTGGTCCGTATGACCTTGGCGGATGTGGCTTCTCGCAGCGGCGTGAGCGATGCCACTGTGCTGCGTTTTTGTCGCTCCATTGGCTACCAGCGCTGGCTGGAATTCAAAATCGATCTAGCGCAATCCCTCCCCCATCCCTCGGAACAGCTCCTGGACAAGGTCAGCGAGGAGGATCCCGCAGAGGTATTGGCGAAGAAAGTATTCCAGAGCAGCAACCAGGCCCTCAATGATACCAGCGCTGTTTTGGATGCGGCGGAATTCAAGAAGGCGCTCTCCTTGATCTCCGAAGCGGAGAAGATCTTCATCATCGGCGTGGGCACTTCCGGCCCTATCGCCCAGGAAATGTATAACCGTCTTTTCCGTCTGGGGTTGAACTGCCGTGTCCAGACTGATTCGTATTTGCAGGTCATGGAAGCTGCCCTGCTCACACCCCGGGATGTGCTCATCGTCATCTCCCAATCCGGGGATTCCACGGACCCCATCCGCACTACAGCAGCCGCAAAGGAGCAGGGTTGTGCGGTGATTGCCATGACAGGAAATCGGGGGTCCGCGCTGACCGAGTATGCCGATGCCCTTCTGCTTTCGGTCTCCCATGAAACCAGGATTGAGTCCATGAGTTCTCGGATTGCCCAGTATGCGCTGACCCATGCCCTGTTTGTGGGGCTGATGATGAAGGACCTGGAGGGAGCCGTAGCCAAGGACCGATTGATTTGGGATGCAGTCATGGATCAACCCTTTTTCCAAAACAAGGACGTTTAATTTACGCAGGAGTACCCATGTCAGAATCAGCTGTTTCGATCCAAAATCTCCGTTTTCGCTACCGCGGGCTGGATGAGTTGGTGCTGGACGGCATCAACCTGGAGATAAGCGAGGGGGAGTTTCTGGTGATCATGGGAGCTAACGAGGCTGGAAAGAGCACCCTTGTTTCTTTCTTGAACGGGTTAATTCCCCATTACATGAGAGGGGCTTGGGAGGGGGATGTGGTGGTCAACGGCAGAAATACACGGGATTTCAGCGTCCCTGAACTCGCCGAGGATGTGGGAATCGTCTTTCAAGATTTTGAGGCCCAGTTGTTTTCCACCAATGTTGAGTTGGAAGTGGCCTTTGGGCCGGAAAATTTCGGCATTGAGCGGGAGGAAATCAAACGCCGGATCGAGGAAAACCTGCGATTCGTGGGGCTGGAAGCTTTTCGCAAACGTTCGCCGGTCACGCTCTCAGGGGGACAGAAGCAAAAGCTGGCCATTGCCTCGGTCCTGGCCATCGAACCGAATATCCTGGTCATGGACGAAGCGACCACCGACCTGGATCCCATCAGCAAAATGGGGATCTATGATATTACCAACAAACTCCGCAAACGAGAGGACATGACCCTGGTCGTCGTTGAGCATGATACCGAAGAGGTCCTGGAAGCGGACCGCATTGCGTTGATCAAGGACGGCAAGCTGGCCAGGGTGGGACCCGCCCAGGATATCCTGCGGGACAGCGACCTGCTCTCCGAGATGGGCGTCATGCCCCTGGGCATTCCCCGTTTCTTTGAAGCCGTGGGAAGCGAAGAGCTGCCCCTGACCCCCGAGGAAGGCGCAGCGGCCTTCCAGCGCCAGGATCTAGCCATCTCAGAAGGGAAATACGCTGACATTGTAGCCCGGGAACAGGCGGGATTGAGGGAGAAGGAGGCAGAACCGATCATCCGCTGCCGCGGACTTTCCCACACCTACCCCAACGGGGTGGAAGCTTTAAAAGGGGTGAATCTGGACATCAACCGGGGAGAGGTGATAGCCATCGTCGGCCAAAACGGAAGTGGAAAAACCACCCTGGCCAAACACCTCAATGCCCTGTTGATGCCCACGTCAGGTTCAGTCGAAGTCTTCGGCGCGTCCACGGAAGAGCAGGGGTTATTTAAGATTGGCCAAAGAGTGGGCTATGTCTTCCAGAATCCCGACCACCAGATTTTTTCGGAGGTGGTATATGAAGAGGTGGCCTTCGGCCCCCGCTTGCGGGACCTATCCGGGGAGGAAGTGGATCGCCGGGTGAAAGACGCCCTGCAGGCAGTAGGGCTGGAAGGGTTTGAAGAGGCAGACCCGTTCAGCCTGACCAAGAGCGGGCGGCAGCGGGTGGCGGTGGCATCCGTGCTGGCCATTCACCCCGATGTGCTCATCCTTGATGAACCGACCACGGGACTGGATTACAGCGGACAGCGAAGCATGATGGATATGGTCATGGATCTCAATGACCAGGGCAGCACGATCATCTTCATCACCCACCATATGTGGGTGGTAGCAGAATACGCCCAGCGCGTGTATGTGGTCAAAGACGGCCAGATCATCCTCGAAGGGTTGACGCGGGATGTCTTCTCCCGGGAAGAGGTCCTCAACGATTCCTCCCTGCGTCCGCCGCATTTTGTGCATTTCAGCAATCTGCTCGGGAAAACGTTTCTCTATCCCGAAGAAATGATCTCTTGTGTGGAAGGGAAGTAGTTTATGGATATTGATTTTTATATTGACGCGGATACGGTCATCCACCGCCTTGATGGAAGGACAAAGATCCTGCTCTTTCTGGCCTCCTTCATTGCCCTGGTCCTTTTCGAAAACCCGCTTTACATCCTGCCCATTGCCGTTCTGATCCTGCTTCAAAATGTCCTGGCCGGGGCGCTGATCAATATCTGGCGCA
>CAZIFI010000052.1:0-15222 GCA_964539105.1 uncultured Anaerolineales bacterium
ATAAAAGTTCATCTCCTTGTCCGTGCGCTCATCCACAAACTTGATATACACCGCACGAGTCACAAAGGCCATTTCCCTCAGGCGCTGCACGAGGGTCTCAAAGTTGTAGGTAATCTCTTCATCAAAGATGGACTCATCATATTTGAAGGTCTGGGTGGTTCCAGTCTTATCGTCGGGCACATCATCCACGATCTCTAATTTATCCACCGGAAGTCCCTGCTCATAGCGCTGGAAATATTCCCTGCCGTCGCGCCATACTGTGATCTCAAACCACTCAGAAAGGGCATTGACCGCGGATAAGCCCACACCGTGCAGGCCGCCCGAGACCTTATATCCAGATCCGCCGAATTTTCCTCCGGCATGGAGCATGGTCATCACCAATTCCAGGGCCGGGACACCCTTTTCAGGATGGATATCCACCGGGATTCCGCGCCCGTTATCGGTCACCGTCACGCTTTCATCCGGGTGAATGGTGATCTCGATCTCATCACAGTATTCCGCCAGCGCCTCGTCAATAGAATTATCCACCACCTCAAAGATCAGGTGATGCAGGGCTCTGATGTCCGTGCCACCCACATACATCCCGGGCCGGCGGCGAACGGCTTCCAGCCCTTCTAACACTTGGATATCTTTTGCCGCATAAGACGATAAGTCTTGTTTATCTACCACACAAACCTCCGTAAAGGATCATTTCAATCGAAATGACAATCAATTGGCTTCCACTGAGAGGTCGACCCTCTCACGTTGAGATTTCCGCCTCGCTCCAAGCCCGCAATTCCCCGATCCAGCGGGACATGTCCTGGTAATACACAAAACTGGCCGCCAATACCCCGGTGCTGACAAAGGCATGGCCGGCGATGCTAACAAGCATCAACCAGGAGTTTTCTGGCGGAACCTGCCAGACGATGTTCAGACCCTGCGTGATCAAAATCGCCA
The DNA here is from genome assembly GCA_964539105.1 of uncultured Anaerolineales bacterium. Lineage (GTDB taxonomy): Bacteria > Chloroflexota > Anaerolineae > Anaerolineales > UBA11858 > B10-G9. The sequence continues at coordinate 937 of CAZIFI010000052.1, forward strand.
GCACGATGAAAAACCCCGTCTGTAAAAAGGATAAATTCGTCATACGAATGCTGTCATAGACAGACCGCCAAGCACTTTTCTTCTCCACAAAAATGCCGTGAGGAGAAAAGAATAGGGGAAAAAGCATCCATAAATACGCCACGCTCAATAAAAAGACTGCACCCTGAGCGATCGTGATGTTAATTAAAGCAGACGCAACGATGATACACCCTCCCAGGAATGAGACCGCCATAAACAGCATGAGCCAGATCATGCCCAGGATCAGGGTATGTACGGTCAACCACGGCCACTGGGATACTGCTTCCCGCAGGCGAACTTCATCATACAGGGCCGCCTGTTTGACCACGGTGTAGTACAACGCGCCCAGCACCAATCCGATCAACAACAGGCCGGTTACGATTAACAAAGCTGCCCCGGCACTGCGGATCTCCACGAAAAGCGGGGAACCGAAGGGTGTCTGAACAGGAAATATGGAGCTCAACAAACTGAAAATTCCCACCGGGTAAGAGCGTAAGGCGGCGACCAGATTCAACCGCTCTGCGATAATCCCCCACACCTCCTGATTGGTCTGCAAGATCTCATTCAATTCCGGGTTATCCAGGGTAGACAACGAAGAAAATCCGGCTATAAAGCGTTCAATGCGCTGTTTAACCCGTAAATGGGGAGCAAACCAGATAAAGAGATCCAGGAGGACAGGAAACAGTATTAAACCAACGTGTTTGGTAATCGCGTCAAACCCATCCCGAATCGATTTTAACGTCTTCGGGGGGTCAGGTAAGCTCTTTTCTTGTCTCATCATCGAACATTTATTTTACCATAAACCTCCTGGCTTTTCAGGGCAGTTCTCCCCTCCCCGCCCTCTGTACAGGCCGTTTTATCGCAGGGTCACAGCTCTGTTGCTCCCCTCATCTTTCCCGCACCTGAAGCTGCAGCGATCTAAGCGAGTATAATGTAACAATCACGCCTGAACGACCACAACGCAATCAATCTTAATCGGCAAAGGGGTTTCGACCATGAAGACACAAATCGATATTCTGCTCACAAACGCCGTGCTACTCACCATGGATGAAGAACATAAAAAATATGATCGCGGGGCAGTCGCCATCCAAGGGGAACGGATTTTCGCTGTAGGACCGAGCGATACACTTGAGGAGGAATTTCAGGCCCAGGAAGAGATCAACTGCGGGGGCAAGGTGGTCATGCCCGGACTGATCAACGCCCATACCCACGTCCCCATGAATTTACTGCGGGGCCTGGCAGATGACCTCCGGCTCGATGTGTGGCTTTTAGGATACATAATGCCGGTAGAGCGCAAGTTTGTTACCCCTGAATTTGTTCGTCTGGGGACCTCTCTGGCCTGCGCAGAATTGATCCGCTCCGGTGTGACCTGTTTTGCGGACATGTATTATTTTGAGGACATGGTAGCCCAGGCCACTGCAGAGGCTGGACTGCGGGCAGTGTGCGCCCAGACCATCCTGAAATTCGAGGCGCCGGATGCCCTGACATATGAAGAAGCCCTGGCATCATCTGAAGCCATGATCAAAAAGTGGAAGGGCCATCCCTTGATCACCCCGGCAGTCGCCCCCCACGCCGCCTACACCGCCACGGATGACATCCTGTCATCTGCCATCAGCCTGGCCCTTGACCATGATATCCCCCTTCACACCCACATTGCCGAGACGCAGGGTGAAGTAGAAGAGAGTATTGAAGACCATGAAATGCGGATCGTTCCCTATCTCGATGAATACGGCCTGTTTAAAGCCAAAACCATCGCCGCCCACTGTGTCCATATCCAGGAAGGGGAAATGCACACCCTGAAGCTGCACAATGCCGGCGTGGCCCACAACCCGACCTCCAATTTAAAACTTGCATCCGGAATTGCCCCGGTACCCGCCATGCTGGATTGCGGATTGAATGTGGGAATCGGCACGGATGGCGCCTCCTCGAACAATGATCTGGACATGTTTGAAGAAATGCGCCTGGCGGCTCTGCTCGCCAAAGGCAGCACAGGAGATCCCACTGTAACCCCTGCGAAAACTGCCCTCACCATGGCGACCCGCATGGGCGCAGAAGCCCTTCATCTGGGACAACAAACTGGCTCCCTGTCTCCCGGGAAAAGGGCCGACCTGATCACTGTAGATATTTCTGCTCTGCACAACTCTCCTCGTTTTCAAAACGATCCGGACGGCATATATGCCCAGCTGGTTTACGCCGCCAAATCGACCGACGTGCAGGACATGATGGTCAACGGAGCCTGGGTGATGCGCGGCCGGAAACTGCTCACCATTAAAGTGAACGAACTCCTCTCCCAGGCCCAAGAATTGGCCCGGGATATCGACCGTTTCATCACAAAGCGGGAACAATCCATGTATTCCAAATTGATCTCAGTTGGGGGAGCGGTAGAACAGGAAAGCTACGAAGTGCAGGCCAAAGTCAAGGTGGATGATCCTCAGTCTGTAATCGATAAACTAATGGCCTCGGATTTGGAAATCATTTACGACCGCCATTACCACGAGTATGACACCTACTTTGAGTTTGAGGACTCAGACGAGGGATGGCTCCGCTACCGGGAGGATGAGTTCATCAATGAAGAGGGGGATGTGTATGATATCCGCTACCGGTTGACCCTGATCGGGCCCACCAGGAAGCGAACCTTTCCGCAGGAAGTGCTGCTTTCCCGCAGCCGGTTTATCGCCCCCGCCACCCACAGCTTGCGATTTTATCGCGAGTACTTCCAGCCGAGCGGGGAAACTTTTATCGAAAAGGACCGCCTGCGGTGGAAGGTCAGCTACCAGGGGATCGAGTTTTATATCAATCTGGACCGTCTGGAAGACCCCGACCTGGGTACATTCCTGGAGGTCAAGAGCCGGACCTGGAGTCTGGAAGACGCGGAGAAAAAAGCGGAACTGGCCGATGGCCTGCTCAGTGTTCTGGGCGTGTCGGCAGAAAACCGCAAAACGGAAGATTACGTCCAGATTGTGGAATCGGAGTCCGCATGACACAGGTAGCTTTACTTGCTGATATCCACGCCAATTACCCCGCCCTGCAATCTGTTGCCCAAGAAGTAGCCTCCTGGGGTCCAGATGTGGTTTACGTCCTGGGAGATATCATCAACCGCGGTCCCCGCTCTCGGGACTGTCTACAATTTCTGCTCGAAAAGGAACAGGAAAAGGACTGGCACATGATCCGCGGGAACCATGAGGAGTATGTACTGCAGTTTAATGCGGCACATGCCCCTGAATCCGGGCCAGCGTATGACATTCTGCGTTTTGTGCACTGGACGTACAACAAGCTAAAACGGGACGAACTGGAGGCAGTTTCCAGATTGCCGTACCAAATTGACCGCACCCTGGGAACCGGACAACACATGCGCATGGTTCATGCCTCCATGAGCGGGATCCGGACCGGCATTTATCCCAGCACACCTCAGGAGAAGCTCCCGGACATGATCCAGCCCGCCCCCGATCTGCTGTGCGTGGGGCACACCCATCATCCCCTGATCCGGGAGGTAAACGAAACCACAATTATCAATGCTGGGTCGGTGGGCCTGCCCTTTGACGGTGACGTCAGGGCCAGCTATGTTCAACTCAGCACCTCGCCAACCGATTTCCAGGTTCACATCCAGCGGGTGGCTTACAACCGCGAAAAGGCGAAACAGGATTTTTATGACACAGGTTTTTATGAGGAGGGAGGCCCCTTGGTTAGAATCATCCTGAGAGAACTGGAGACAGCCCGCCCCTTGCTCAGCCGCTGGAATCGAGAGTTTGAAAACAGGGTATTACAGGAGGAACTGACCCTGAAGGAATCGGTGGACCAGTTCCTGGACGGACTGGGAAAACTATAACAGGACTGCACCGGCCCATCAAGGGTAAAGGAAGGAATGGTATACTGGATACTGGAATGGATGACACACTTCAATTTGCTATCAATATCGCTAAAGAAGCGGGGCAACTGCTCCGGAAATACTTCCGCGTGGACGGGGTGAAGGCTGAACTCAAACCTGACCACTCCCTGGTAACCCAGGCCGACCTGGAAGCCGATGATTACATCCAAAAATCAATCCGGAAAAAATATCCCCAGGATGGCCTGCTGACCGAAGAAACCTGCACCGCTTATCCGGGAGATTCCTCATCCGTGTGGATTGTGGACCCCTTGGACGGGACCACAAATTTCAGCCTGGGATTACATTACTGGGGAGTCAGTATAGCCCGCTTTCAGGAGGGGATGCCGCACACAGCGGCTGTCTATTTCCCCATTGTGGACGAACTCTTTGCAGCCCAGCGGGGAAATGGGGCCACGCTGAACGGCATGCCCCACCAGGTTCCACCCCCGGAGGAAAATAGTCCCAGCTCTTTCTTTGCACACTGTTCCCGCACCTGTCACCGCTATCAGGTAACAATTCCTTACAAACGCAGATCACTGGGGGCAGCAGCCTATCACCTGTGCACCGTGGCGAAAGGATCCGCGATCATCGCCCTGGAAACGACCCCCAAGATCTGGGACATCGCAGGCGCCTGGTTGGTGGTTGAAGAATGTGGAGGGTCGATCACCACACTGGAAGGCGGACAACCCTTTCCAGCCCAGCCGGGAATGGAGTATCTCGATAAACCCTTCACCACCCTGGCTGCCGCCAACACATCATTATTACAACAGGCCGAAGAGGGCCTGATCCCCAAAACGACTTTTTCCTACTGACAATGGAGGTTAAAACATGCAGTATCGATTTTTAGGCGATTCCGGATTGAAAGTCTCAGCCTTATCCTTTGGGTCCTGGGTGACCTTTGGGCCGCAGGCTGGCGTGGATAAAGCCTATGAGATGATGAAACTCGCCTATGACGCCGGCGTAAACTTTTTCGACAATGCCGAAGCCTACAGCGGCGGAGAGGCTGAGATCATCATGGGCAAAGCCATCCAGAAAGGCGACTGGAATCGATCTGATCTGGTTCTGTCCACCAAAATCTTTTGGGGCGGAGACGGTCCAAACGACCGGGGCTTATCGCGCAAACACATCATCGAGGGTGTAGATGCTTCTCTGGAACGCATGCAGCTCGATTATGTGGACCTGCTGTTTGCCCACCGCCCGGACATCCATACCCCGATAGAAGAAACGGTATGGGCCATGAACCATATCCTCGACCAGGGTAAAGCCTTTTACTGGGGGACCAGCATGTGGTCCGCCCAGCAAATTATGGAAGCACACGCCGTGGCCCGGCGCGAAAACCTGATCCCGCCCCTGATGGAACAGCCCGAATATAACATGTTCAGCAGGGAAAAAATCGAACAAGAATATGTCCCCCTCTTTGATCAGGACGGGCTGGGGACAACCATCTGGAGCCCCCTGGCCAGCGGCCTGCTGACAGGCAAGTATAACGAGGGAATCCCGGAGGATTCGCGCGCTGACCTGGAAGGCTATGAGTGGCTGAAAGAACGATTCACCAGCGAAAAGGCTCAGCAGCAGATTGAGAAGGTAAAGCAAATGATGCCCATCGCTGAGGACCTGGGCTGCACCATGGCTCAGCTGGCCCTGGCCTGGTGCCTGGTCAACCCCAATGTCAGCACGGTGATCACGGGAGCTTCCAAACCCTCCCAGGTGGAAGAAAATATGCAGGCCATGGAGGTGTATGAAAAACTCACACCGGATGTCCTGGACCGTATTGAAAACATCCTGGACAATAAGCCTTCCGGCCCGAGTGATTACCGCTGATCCCTGATAAACTCACAACATAAAAAGATCCAGAAAGGAGGCCTCAGCCTGCCATTCTGGATCTTTATCTTTTATAACCAAATGGGAGAATGTTGACTTTACCTCAACCCTGTGCGGATCTCGTCCGCCATGCGCTGGGCCCGCCGGGGAGCATCCCCCACATAAGCTGACACGTCCAAGACTTCCCGCAGCTCTGCCTCCGCCAGGTAACCCTGAATGTCTCTATCCGCAGCCAGTAATTCATAGAGAGGATTCGGATCCCCGTGTTGGACGTCTTCCCACGCTTCCATGGCATGCTGCCGCAGCTTTTCGTGCATTTCCTGGCGGTCGGCACCGCGTTTGGTTAGAGCCATCAACAGGGGTTCGGTGGCAGCGAAGGGAGCATAATCATCCAGATTCTGAGCCATCCGCGCCGGGTAAAGTTCCAGGTTTTCCACGATGCGGCCGCATACCATCAGAAGTTCATCCACCATCAAGAATGACTCCGGAAGAATGCTGCGCCGGTTGGCGCTGTCATCCAGGGTCCGCTCCAGCATCGATAAGGCCGCATTATCCCAGGCGACACGCGGGTACTGCGCCACCAACCTGGAGATGGCATTCAGTTTCTCTGCCTGGATTGGATTCTTTTTGAACGGCATGGCGGATGATCCAACCTGGTCATCCCCAAAGCGTTCCGACCACTCTCCGAGCGGTGGAGACTGTAAAAAACGCAGGTCGAAGGCAAATTTATTAATGGCGGCCGCCACGGCTGCCAGAATGCTGATCAAATGATATTCCTGCTGCCGTGGATAGGTCTGGTTGACAATTGTAAAAAAGGGGATACCCAATTTTTCCGCCAGGCGGGATTGAAACCCGTCCAGGCTGTCCTGCCCCAGTAGACGACGGAAGGAAGCGCTGGTTCCTACTGCACCGGTGAATCCTTTTCCTTTTATATCCTGTCTTGCACCCTCCAACTGCCGGTATGTGTGCCACAGGTCCTGTGCGTAGACGGCAAAGCGGTACCCTAAAGTCGTGGGTTCCGCAGGCTGAAGGTGGGTAAAGCCCAGGGTGGGTTGGGAAGCATACGCTTCTATTTTTTCCACCAGCGCGAGTAATAGCTGTTTTAACCGCTCCTGTAGAATGGGAAGAGCATCCTGAATCAATAAGACCGTGGCATTATCTTTGATGTCCATGGATGTTGCCCCCACATGAAGGATTCCCTGGGCCGCGGGGCACTGTTCAGCGAAAACCTTGAGTTCCGCCATGAGATCATGCTGGATGCGGCTTTCGACTTCCAGAGACCGGGACACATCCACGTTTCCTACATGCCTCTGGAGTTCCCGGACCTGTTCTTCTGCCACCAAGCCAAATTCCATCTGGGTTTCGGCCAGCGCGACCCAGATTTTTCTCCATTTTTTGCGCCTGTTGACTTCCCCCCAGATTTCCCGCATGCGGTCTGACCCATACCGCCAGCTGTACGGTGAGCGGTAACGTTGATAATTTTCCATGGCACATTCCTTTCATCCACTCGCTGTTCAGAGCAGACATTCCCCAGCAATGTCTCCTCGCCACCAGAATTCTTCATTATAATAATACCAAGTCTTTTCCAGGACAGGCTGGAAAGATGTTCTTGAATGCGCCGATCTGCAGGGGCTTTTACACTTTGAGGATGCTCCTTTTCCATGTGATCCAGTCCAGGGTCAACTTTACTCTTGTCCATCAAACGGTATAATATGGGGAAGGTTTACACAGCGGGAGGATATTCTGGAAACCAAGAAAATATCCGATCAGGTTGATGAGGGCTCAAAGTCAAAAGAATACCTCAAGCCTGGAACGAAATTAGAGGGCAGATATAAAATTATTTCCACTGTGGGACGCGGGGGGATGGGTGCCGTGTACCGGGCGCAGGACCTGCGCTTTTCCGTCAGCAAGATTGTGGCTGTGAAAGAAATGATCAATCAGGCATCCGATCCGGAAATCCGCTCCACCATCGTGGAAAACTTTGAGCGTGAAGCCAATATTCTGGCCACCGTCAACCATCCTGCCATCCCCACCATTTATGACTACTTCACCCTCGGCACGCGCTCCTACCTGGTGATGGAATTTATCCAGGGAAAGAACCTGGAAGCGCTGCTCCAGGAGCGAGGAGAGCCCTTCCCGGAAGAACAGGTGATTTCCTGGTCCATTGCCCTGTGTGATGTCCTGCAATACCTGCACACCCACGATCCAGAACCCATCATTTTCCGGGATGTCAAACCGGCCAACATCCTCATCAATAAAAATAATCAGGTAAATCTGGTTGACTTCGGGATTGCAAAAACCTTCCAGGCCGGGATGAAAGGGACGATGATCGGTACAGAAGGCTACTCTCCCCCCGAACAATACCGGGGAGAAGCTTCCCCCATGGTGGACATATATGCCCTGGGTGCCACCCTGCATCATATTCTGACCAACAGCGACCCCCGAACTGAAGCGCCCTTCACCTTCGAAGAGCGGCCGATTCGCGAGATAAATCCCAAGGTTTCCACAGCACTGGATACCATTGTAAAAACGGCCCTGCAATATAACCCCCAGGACCGGTTCGACAGTGCTGCCACCATGAAAAAAGCGTTGATTGGCGTGGCCCAGCAGACAGGTTTATTGACCGAAGAATTGAGTGTTTCCCAAGCCACCCAATTTTTCCAGGACCAATCCCACTCCCCGCTGTGGACCTTCAAATGTGAGGACGAAATCCGCGGCACACCGGCCTTCCACGACGGGGTGATTTACATCGGCTCCTACGACCACAATCTGTACGCCCTGAACGCCTCAAACGGCGAATTTATCTGGAAATATGCCGCAAACGGGGGCATCGTCAGCAAACCTGCCATCCATGAAACCAAAGCTTATCTTGGATCTACCGATCAATACATCCATTGTGTGTCTATCCGCAACGGCAAAATGGTCTGGAAGCAAGACACCGACGGCGCCATCTATTCCTCCCCCTACATCGCTGAAGGGCACCTCTTTATCGGATCCGATGATGAATTCTTACATGTCCTCAACCTGCTCACCGGTCGCGAAGCTTGGCGTTCAAACTTAGGGTCCCGAATCCGCTCCAGCCCCATTGTGGTCAATGACAAGGTATATGTGGGAAGTGAAGGAGGAGACATCCAGTGCTTTGACTTCAGCGGGAATATCAAGTGGCGCACTTCAGCCAAGCGCGCCTTCACTGCGACTCCCCATCACAGAGAAAACATGATCTATATCACCTCGATGGATGCAGTCCTGTATGCCATTGACGCCAATTCAGGTTGGGTGGTTTGGAGATATCGAATGGACAACGGGTCCATATCCAGCCCCACAACCAGCGAGAATCATGTCTTTGCGGGTTCGATAGACGGCATCATGTACTGCATCAACATTAAGTCCGGCAAGAAGGTCTGGGAGTACGAAACGGATAATCAAATCAACAGTTCGCCTGTCTATCACAAAGGCGCAGTATATTTTTGCAACGTGGACGGAAATATTTTCAGTCTCGAAGCCCACAGCGGCCGTCTCCGCTGGCAGTACACGACCAAAGGTCCCATTACCGGGTCACCCATTATTGTTGATGATGTGCTGTATGTCGGAAGTGCAGACCACAATGTGTACGCCCTGCCCGCCTGACCCCGATCACCCTCAACCAAAAGCGCGGTACTCATTTCTATGCTACAAAAAATACTAAACACGCTGAAAGATCTGACCTCGACCCCGAACACAACCCGGGCGGAGCAGGAATCCCCTCAGCCCATCACCCAGCCTCTCAGGGATGTGGGGCAGGTGAAAAATTCTTACCAGATCAATGTCGGTCAGGGCCAATCCGTGGGCCGGCAGAGAAACCATAACGAAGATGCGTTTTTTACCCTGACATCCATGCTGGCCCACAACAACAGCGAACTGCCCCTGGGTCTGTATATTGTAGCGGACGGTATGGGCGGCCACCAGAACGGTGAAATTGCCAGTGAGCTTGCCATCCGTTCCATTGTGGAAATCATCATTGATGAAATCATCGCCCCTCTATTGAGTCTGAATCCCCAACCCCGGGATACATCCTTCCAGGAAGTATTTCATAAAAGCATAGAGAAAGCCAACGATGAAATCGTCAGCAACTCCTACGGAGGTGGCACCACCGTGACAGCGGTGTTAATTGTAGGTGAACAAATGACCATCGCCCACGTGGGAGACAGCCGCGTATACTCTGTCCATCCTGACGGTAAACTGGACCCCTTAACCAGAGACCATTCCCTGGTCAAGCGGCTGCAAGAACTGGGGCAAATCACATCCGAAGAAGCAGCCGTCCACCCTCAGCGAAACGTCCTTTACCGTGCTCTGGGACAGGGAGAACCTTTTGAACCAGAAATTATTTCCTCCAAACGCCCCGATGAGGGTCACCTACTGATCTGTTCTGACGGGTTGTGGAGCATTGTGGATGATCAGGTCATCATTGATATCATCCTGAACAGCCCCAGCCCACAGAAAGCTGTAGATGCTTTAATCAACGCTGCGAATGAGGCGGGCGGACCCGATAATATCTCGGTCATTCTTGTCGAACTCCCTGATCCCTCTGCATGATTTACTTGGCATGACAGAAAACACCGATTTATACAACCGATTAGACCTCCCCCCCGGCGCCTCACAGGAAGACATCCGGAGAGCGTATCGTCGGGCGGTGAAAAAAGCCCATCCCGATGTCAATAAACAGCAGGGTGCGACGGAATTCTTCCTTGATATTCAGGCAGCCTACAAAGTCCTTTCCAACCCCCAACAAAAACAAGCCTATGATGAGGGCCGCGAACCGGATGAGACAACCGACGTTAAAACAGCGGTCACTTACAGCCGGGACTGCCTGTTCCGGATGGATGAACCCCAGATCATTTATGCTCTGGTCAATATTCTCACCACCGAGGAAGAAGCAAGCGCGGAACAGCTTCCCTTAAACCTGTCCCTGGTGCTGGATACCTCGACATCCATGCAGGGAAAACGGCTGCAACTCCTAAAAGCTGCCACACGGGAACTGACACGGGAATTATCTGAAAAAGACCGCATTTCCGTCATCAGCTTTAATGACCGTGCCGCCGTTCAGATCCCGAGCCTGGGGGTCAGAAACCCTTCTCAGATGGAAGCAAAAATTAACAGCCTGATCGCAGAAGGAGGTACAGAGATCTTTCAGGGCCTGGATGCCGCCTATAACGAGATCCAGAAAGCGATCACGTCAAATTATGTCAACCATATTATCCTCATCACGGATGGGCACACTTACGGGGACGAAGACAAATGTTTCGCCCTGGCAAAGAACGCCGCAAAACAGGATATTAGCATCAGCAGTCTGGGGATTGGCAATGAATGGAACGATGAATTTATCGACGACCTCTCATCCCTCACCGGAGGACAGAGTTCATATCTCGAACACCCCCAAGAAGTAATCAATTTTTTGGAGCAAATGATTTCCAACCTGAAACGCTCCTTTTCAAAAAACGTGACCCTCAATATCAATAAAACATCCGGTGTCAATTTGCTGTCAGCCTACCGGCTCCTGCCGGATGCCGCACCCCTGCCGCCAGCAGGAGAAATCCAGCTCGGTTCTTTGAATTATGAACAACCCCATCAGCTTTTACTGGAGTTTCTGGTTGAACCGGTGCCTGAAAAAGTCAAAACGTACGTGATTGCCGACACATACCTGAATGTCAAACGGAAATCCGCTTCCCTGGATATTCCCCTCACCCTGAACAGGCCCATCACCCCCCAGGAGGATGAACTCAAAGATCCACCTGACATGCTGTATCGAGCGGTGTCCCGCCTGACCCTGTACAGGTTACAGGAAAAAGCGAAAGCAGATGTTGAGCGGGGAAAACCAGATGTAGCTTACCACCGCCTGATCAATCTCGCCTCCCATTTGATGGCAAAAGGAGAGCAGAAACTGTCAAAAGTTGTTATGGAAGAGGCGGAACACATCAAGAAGCATCATACTTTCAGTGCCGATGGAAAGAAACAAATTAAATACGGAACCCGCCGTTTAATGCTCCCTAATGACATTGGAACTGACCCATCATGATCCCCTGTAAAGTTTGCAATAACGATGAATATCTGGGCGCCATCTTCTGCAGCGAGTGTGGCTCCGAACTGCTCGCCAAGTCCGCTATTGATGCGGACACGATCGTCTATCCACGCAAAGAGGACGACCCGAAATATGTCACCATCCCCCATCCCGAGAACGGCCTCCCGGGAGATAAAATCGCCTTGTATTTACCCGATTACGAACAGTTCCTTGAAATCCCTGACCAAAACGAGTTCACCCTGGGTCGGTATGTCAAGGATCAGGTAATTACGCCTGACGTCGACCTCAATCCTTTTGACGGTTTTGACAACGGCATTTCCCGGCTGCACGCCACGATCAGGTTCAACCCCGATAGTCAGTCTGCCCAAGTCGTTGATCTGGGCTCTGCCAATGGAACCAGCGTCAACGGCTATGAAATCCCTTCCAACTCAGAAGTTCCCCTGGGACACGAGGATATCCTCACCCTTGGTAAGCTGCATATCAAGGTCCTGCTCCCGAACAAATCCCAAAAAAATGGAAAATGACCTATGACAACTACCATCATCCTTCACATTCAAAATACTGAACCGGTCCTGGGAGAGGTTGATGAACTCCCCAATCCTTCGGACAACTTGGTGAAAGTCAATAACCCACGGCAGCGAGACGGTAAAGATCTGATCTTTCTGGAGCGCAGTGTGGTGACTGTTTATTGGCCCGTAACCCAGATCAATTTCATTGAAATCCTCCCGGGCGAAGAGGAGGAGGAAGTCATCAGCTTCGTGAGAGAGTGAATCCATGTCCAATCAAATGTCGAAATATAAAATTCTTGTTGTCGATGATGAGAAGCGCATGGTGCGCTTCATTCAGTTGAATCTAGAACAGGATGGCTTCCAGGTCGTGACCGCGTATAATGGAAACGAGGCCCTGGATCAAGTCCGAACCCAGCTGCCGGACCTGGTGCTGCTGGACATCATGATGCCCGATATCGACGGTTTTGAGGTACTAAAGAAGATCCGCGAAGTAAACGATGTACCGGTAATCATGCTCACCGCCAAAGGGGAAGAGGATGACCGCGTCAAGGGTCTGGAATTAGGGGCGGATGACTACATCACCAAACCCTTCAGTCCCCGGGAACTGGTAAGCAGGATAAAAGCCGTCCTGCGGCGCACAAAGACCTTTCAGGAAGACCAGGTAGATGTCGTGGAGGTGGATGACCGGCTTAGGATCAACTTCTCCCGGCGCGAGGTGTGGGTGGAAGGAGAAAAGGTCGACCTGCGCCCTACGGAATACCGCTTGCTGTACCATCTGGTTAAAAATGCCGGATGGGTCAACACCCACGAACAGCTGCTGACGAAGGTTTGGGGATTTGAATATCGGGATGAACCCCATTATGTGCGGCTGTATGTCAACTATCTCCGCAAGAAACTCGAAGAGGATCCATCCAACCCGGAATACATCCTCACGGAACGCGGTGTGGGGTACCGCTTTGTGGACTTCAGACGCGAGAGCGAGGAGGAGGACAGCCGCACAGACAATCGTTGATCAATCACCGGGAGATCAACCTGTCCATGAAATGTGGGACCGGGGCCTTACCGGACAAGAGGCCGGCGACACGTACCCCTTCCCCCCGGCTCACATTCTCCACACTGAATATTTACGATATAATAGAGATGCTGATAGTGGAACAAGGAGCGATACCCGGGTCCCCATGCGGGAAGCGGGGGTGTGTTCATAAACAAACTCTGGGCAACTCTCTACGTAGAGTTCCCAAGGAGAGGGACAATCATGACCATTCAAAGAATTTTATTAGTTGACGACCACGAGGTCGTACGCCTGGGCTTAAAATCCCTTCTCAACCGCCACACAAAGTTTCAGGTCGTCGCGGAAGCCAGAACCGGTTCCGAAGCTGTAGCCAAGGTGGAACAATATAACCCGGATATCGTTGTCATGGATATCCGTTTACCGGGTGGATCAGGGATTGAGGCCTGTGAGGAGATCACAGAAAAATATCCTGACACGAGGGTGATCATGCTCACCTCCTACGCGGAGGACGAAATGCTCTTTTCCGCCATCCGCGCCGGAGCCTCTGGCTATGTATTAAAACAGGTAGGGAATGATGAGCTGGTGGATAAAATTGAAGCCGTAGGACGAGGGGAAGCCATCCTTGACCCGGCCGTCACACAGCGTGTCTTCAAAGAGGTCCGGAAAGCTGCCCGGGAGGAAGAGGCCTCTGCCTTCTCTGACCTGACAGACCAGGAAAAACACGTTCTGATCCACGTCTCAGAGGGCAAGACAAACCGGGAAATTGCCAAAACCCTCTACCTGGGTGAAGGCACGGTACGGAATTATGTCAGCAGCATCCTTTCGAAACTGGATGTCAGCAACCGCGCCGAAGCGGCAGCGTATGCCGTAAAACATAATCTGCGCAACCATCTTGTGCACCTGACCCAGGATTGATGAGGCGATGCATCAGGGCAAAACCTAAATAGATCCAGAAGGGGCTGTCTAAAAAGCAGCCCCTTTTGCTTTTCCCATAATCCAGGATGAG
>CAZIFI010000053.1:0-14243 GCA_964539105.1 uncultured Anaerolineales bacterium
GTTACTTTCTGGCGTGGTGATCCAGCAGGTCCCCAGCAGCGCATGCTGTTTGTACCGGGCCGGCGCTGGAATGTGGGATGGCAGATATAGGGATCACGTACCGGGTTTATTCCTGGGGATGGTCCATGAAAAATTCCCACATGATGTCCGTGGCATCGACGTTTTGTATCCCTTCCTGGGAGGAAATGTTGGATCCGGGCCAGGTGTGTCCCACTTCTTTCAAGGTGTAGAGCTTCACAGAAGCGTTGTCATCACATCCCTGCCAGGTTTCGACTTCCACGTTCTCGTAGGGTGTTTCAACCATAGGATCCTGCTGGCAGTTGTTGCGCTCCACCCAGGCCTGGACCCAATCTTTGACCGGTGGATTAAGGTCGTTTCCCTTGTAGGGGATGATGGAGTCATTCGTTCCGTGAAAGGCAATCACAGCTACTGGTGTATCCGCTTCACAATCCTGGTAGCCGATGTGGCCCCCGGCCACCGGCGCGATGGCAGCGATTTTATCGTCGAACACGCAAGCCAATCGGTTGGCGAAGGTCGCGCCATTGGACAACCCGGTGACATAAATGCGGGAGGAATCCACGCTCAATTTATTCTCCAGATGATCGATTAATGCCTGAATGAAGCGCAGGTCATCTTCTCCCTCCGGTCCCGGAGCCGCCCCGAACCAGGTGGGTGTGTCGCCCAGAGCCTGCGGGCTGGCGACCAGGAATTTTTCTTCATCGGCTTTGTCGTGCAGCCGGCTGATTTCTGTCTGCTGGAACATGTTCGAGGTCCGCCCGTGGAGGTTAATCACCAACGGCAAAGGTTCATCTATGTCGTATCCGGGGGGGATGTGAACCATGAATGTCCGGGAGGTGTCGTCCAACGTGAGGGTGCTGCGGTAATCCCCCGGCTCTTCGACCGTTCTCGCTGTGGGACTGGGAGCAGTGGTGGGGGTTGTCGTTGGAGCAGGGGTAGCGCTCGGTGGGGGTGAGAGCGCGTCCTGAATGGACTGGCATCCTGACAGGCTAAAGACAGCCATCATCAAAATAAAAACGGTCACAGAACGTCTGAGCATAATGTAGCCTCCTCATGTGAGGGGATAGAAAACATATGATAAAACGACCCCAGTAGAAATGCAATGGTACTCACGCGGTCCGCCGGCTGGGCCTGATCTTGACTGTGTTTATCCCTTAATCTTCATGGTTAGTTGTGATTTTTTTGGTGGGCTTCCTTTCCCCACACCACGATTTTTAACCTTTCATCCCGGCCGGCGGCCATAAACAGGATGCCGGCGGTATCGATACAGCCGGGGGTGAAAATCGGAAGCCACAGGTTATATCCGCTGCCGATGAACAACCCGCCCAGAAGCAGCAGGAAGAGGGTGAGGGGGGTGGTCATCATGATTTCTCCTGGCAGTGGGTAAGTGCTGGATATTTGCGCATAGCCAACTTTACTGCGTGGAACCCGCTCCTCCTCTCGCCCTGGAAAGCTGTCAGGGGTGGGTGTGCGGCGTGATGTTCTTGATCAGCCAGGCTGCCAGGAAGGCTTCCAGCAGGCTGAGGGGCACCGCAAACCAGCAGTTCCAAGGGAAGTACGTTCAGGTTCCATACCACAACCCACATCAGCACGAAGCCCATAAACCAGGCCAGGAACGTGGTTTTAATCGGGGTGAATTTCTGTGAAAGCATGTGTATCGCGATCGCAAACAGCAGCGACCACATCCCCCACACGGCGCCGTTAACGGGGTCGGAGGGAAAGACCAATCCTAATGACTGGTAATGGTCCACCCAGTAGGATCTAAACAGAAGTTCGTTGCGGGCGAATTCTGACAGGCTGATCCATACCCCTGCAGCCAGGATGGGAAAAAGTGTGTCAGGGATGAATTTTATTTCTCACACACCTCAGGGGTCATGATGTAAATATTCGGGTGGAGCTTACTGTCTGATCGGGATAAACAATATTATATGGGGAAAGGATCATCCCTGCCTGAATACTTTTCGGGAGGATAGACAGGATCCGGGTGGCGATGGGATGTTTTGCAGGAAGGGTTTTTGAAAAACAGGGGCTGGGCGCCAATGATTATTTTCCCCCTGTATTTCGTGTTGACATGAGATGGGCGATGGGCTTGGAGGCAAAACAAAAGACCCTGTTTTTTCCCGGACATGGAGACTGGGCATGGGTTCAACAGGATCCAAATTACGGAATCGACAACCCAGCCAGTGATTTAGAAATCTCCCTCCAAGGACTCCAGGTAGCCGGTTAATTCCACGTAGCCCCGGCCCGAGGTTGCCTGTCCATCATGCTGACCGCTGACCTGCACTGCGCCTTCCCAGTACACATAAGACACGTCCATTTCCTGGTTTGCCAGCACAGGTTCTACCTCCAGCTTCAGGCCGTGGGACGGGACACTCACCGTCCATGAGGAGGGATATTCTGCCCCTGTGTGCGGGCTGCGCCAGGTGTCGTGAACTTCAATTATATAATCTTTCGGGTTCAGGGAGATGGCATCGTCCCCTGGGAGGATCAGAGTCCCGCTCGAGAAGGGAGAGGCACTACCATCCCGGCGCCGGATGCGGTACACCATCAGGTCCGTGCCGTCCTCCAGCTGCAGCGAGAACCAATCCCACCCCACCTGGCCCCGGGACAGGGCGTTGGTGCTGAATTCGTGATCCATCCAGCTTAACCCGTGCACAGGAAAGTCATGCCCCGACAGGGATACCTTACCGCTGGTTTCCAGCCGGGTCTGGCTGAAGTAATACGAGGCATTTCCCGCTTCCAAACCTTTCTGGCTGTAGCCCTCTTCTCCGTGCAGGATTATGCCCCGATCATCCTGCAGCAGCAGGTCTATTTTGATACCCTGCGCTTCAGCCTGCAGGCGGGTGGCGCCCCCGGGCCGGGCCTGAATGTCCCAGTTTTCCAGCCACACATGCAGGGGATTGGATGCGGCACCTGCCAGCCCTGCAGCGCCGCGGGAGAAGCGTTCGAAACTGTGGTGTTCCTTCCCGTTTATGTCTGTCAGCGCGAAGTGTCCCATGTACACCTCGCTCGCCGCCCAATTTGAAGCCCGCACCGGCTGTTCCTGAGGGGGCAGGAGCCCGCGCCGGAAGAGGGTCAGCATATATCCGAAACGCCGTCCTTCCTCACTTTGTAAATTGCCGGTGTAATACCACCATTCCGTCTGGTAGGAGGGATGGGGGCCGAAATCTTCCGGGAAGTGCCACTCCCGGGGGCCGTCGGCACGAGCGAACTGTCCGGATGAGGGATCCGCTCCCACCATATCAGGAGCAGTGGGCGGCGGGTTGTCACGGGGCAGGGACAGCGCAGCCCCGACTCCGGCGGCTGTGATGAACAGGATGGAGAGGATCCACAGGGTACGTTTTTTCATCGTCATTCAAACCGGATTGCATCTGCCGTGCTGCGCTGCAGAATGCGCCGGGCAGGAATTACTCCCGCCAGCAGGGAAGCCCCCACAGCAATTCCCAGGGCTTGCAGGAAAGGCCAGGGGCTGACCTGCATTTGCAGCGTCCAGCCAAAAGACCGGCGGTTGATGATGTAAATCAGTATCAGGGACAGAATATAGCCTGTGGGCATGGCAAGCAGACCGGCCACCGCACCCGTTAATCCCGTTTCTAATAAGACCAGGTTCCATAACTGCCGGCCGGTCAGCCCCACCGCGCGCAGGATGCCCAGCTGCCGTTTTTTGTCTAACTGCAGGGACATCATGGCGCTCAACACACCCGTAAAAGCCACAATGGTGGTCATGACCTGCAGGGTGCCGGTGATGGCAAAGGTGCGGTCAAAGATGGTCATGGTTTCTTGCCGGATGACCCGGTTGGGCCGGATCCGCAAGGATTGCACCCCGGCCAATGCTTCCTGCAGTTTCTGGGTGGTGTCCCGCGGATCTGCCTCGGACTCCAGGTCCAGGGCTGCAGCCATCACTTCCTGGTCTGCCCAGATTTTCCGGTACACGTCCAGGGACAGCAGGGCTGTGCCCTGCGTGGAGGAGTAATCGTAATACACCCCCGCCACCGGGAATCGCACCAATCCCTGGGGAGTGAACAATGCCAGCTCTCCATCCTGTGGTGGCAAACCAAGGCGGTTGGCCAATGGTTCCGAGACCAGCACCGCGCCATCCTGCATTTCGTTCCACATCTCCTGCGGCGGGACTGTGGTCGAGCGGTACAGCTGCTCCACGCCGTCCCGGGAATTATTGCTGGCGGAAATCTGGATCGGGCCGTTCGGGGATTCCGCCACCGCGGTTTGCAGCAGGTCTACCTCCTGAACGCTGTCCCAGGACTGCAGGGTTTCGATCACCTCCGGCTTGAGAGGATCCCTGGGTTGGTTCACGGTTTCTCCGGCCACTGAGATATAAATGTCACCCTGCAGGATGTGGTCCAGCCATGTGGTGACCGTGCTGCGAAAGCTGCTGACCATCACACTCACGCCGATGGTCACCGCCACGGCGACCATCAAGGCCGCTGCAGCCACCGAGGTTCGGCTGATGGCATTCACCACCTCGCGGGGGGCCATGCGTCCTACTGTTCCCCCCAGCCAGCCTGTGAGAGGCTGGACCAGGGACATCAGCCAGCGGGTGATGTGGGGAGTGAGCATGGCCAGACCTAAAATGACCAGAAACGTGGCTCCGAAGCTCAGGGTCAAATTCCGGGAGGGGATGGCCAGCATTCCCCCGCCAGCCAGCAGCACTCCCATGCCCGCTGATGAGATCCAGGGGATGACCTTCCCGGCCCGGGTTTCCAGGCTGGAACGGGCTACGGCCGAGTGAGGGGGAATCCGCACCGCTTCCCGGGCTGGAAATGCGGCTGTTATCACGGTGGCAAAAGTCCCCACGACCCCGCCTTTCAGTAAGCTGATCCCGGGCAGGGGCACATCCCGCACTGTGGTCACAAAAAACAGGTCATTCATGGTCTGCGTCACCAGTCCCACTGTGCTCCGGCCCATCATCACGCCCAGCACCAGCCCCAGGCCAGTTCCCACCAAGCCGATGATCAGCGCTTCAACGATCACCATCCCGAAAATTTCTTTCCCGGTCATGCCGATGCTGCGAAGAATGCCGAAGGTTGGCCGGCGCTGGGTGATGGAAAAGGTCATGGTGTTGTAGATCAGAAACAGCGCCACCACCATGGCCAGCAGGCTGAGGGCGGTGAGGTTGATGCGGAAGGCGCGCGTCATTTGGCTGACAATGCCGTTCTGGGCTTCGCTGGGAATGACCCGCACGCCGTCTGGCAGGCGCTGCTGGAGGTTTTCCACCACACCGGGTTGATCCGCGGGCAGGATCAAATCCACCCGGTCCAGCCTGCCCAATCTACCCGTGATTTCCTGGGCGGTGGCGACGTCCATCACCAACATTTCATTCACCGCCTGCTGGTTGAGGGCTCTCTCGCTGTCCAGTAACCCGACTATGGTCACCGGATGCAGGACCCCGCTGGATTTGAGGTCGATCCTGGATCCGATATCCAGCCCGTTCCTCTCTGCCAGGGAACGGGAGATCGAGATCCCTTGCGGATTGGTCAGGAAAGCGGCCAGCTCTGCGGTGGGGACGTCCCTTTCTCCCACCACAAAATCACGGAATGGAGCCTCCACGAAGGGATCAATGCCCACGGCCTGCAGGGTGCCGCTGCCCAGCTGGGGTGAGGTTATATAGTCCGTCACTACCGGGGCGGCGGGATGCGCAAACCCCTCCCGGCGCAGGTTGACGTATACCGCCTCGTCAATACCCTGGGATCCGGCCGAAAGATGGTGGGTGGTGCGCCCGGTCAGGGCAGTGGTGCTTAATTCAAAGGCCCGGCTGGCGCTTTCGTTGGCCAGATCAACCCCCACAATCACCGCCACACCCAGGCTGATGCCCAGCACCATCAAAGCGGTCTGTCCCAGGTGCTTGCGGATGTGCCGGATGGTCAACCTCCACATCGTGCGCCATATCGAAAATATGCCCATTCTCATACCACGTCCCCGAAACAGCCGTCACGCAGGGTGATGATGCGGTCCGCTGCGGTGACATTATCCCGGCTGTGGGAGACCATGATCAGGTTCTTGCCGGCTTCCCGGGTCAGACGGGTGATCAGCTTCAGCACCCCATCACCGGTGGCTTCATCCAGATTGCCGGTGGGTTCGTCGGCCAATACAAGCAGGGGGTCATGTACCAGGGCCCGGGCCACAGCCACCCGCTGCTGCTCGCCGCCGGACAGCCGGTCCGGAAAAGTGGATAGCCGGTCGCCCAGGCCCACTTCGCCCAGGAGTTCTGACGCGCGCTCCCTGGCAGTGGAGAGGTCCACCCGGGCCAACTCCAGGGGCATGGTCACGTTCTCCAGCACGGTCAGGGTGGGGATGAGGTTGAAGAACTGGAAGATGAAGCCGATGTGGCGCCGGCGGAACATGGTCCTTTCCCCCTCGTCCATGCCGGTGAGATCCAGCCCGCCGATGGTGATGGAACCTTGATCCGGGTGGTCAATACCGCTGATCAGGTTAAGGAGTGTGCTTTTCCCGCTGCCGCTTTTGCCCACAACCGCGGTGTACTCTCCACGGGGGATGGACAGGTGGCAGCCTTTCAGGACAGGGCGTGTTTGATCTCCTTCCTGGAAACTTTTCGATAAATCCTCGATAGAGATAAATGGTTCTTGGGTCATGTTATTTCTGTTGCAGCACCATATCTGCGGGGATTTCCATCCGGCGTCCATGTTGAATTTCAACCCAGAGAGTCGTGAATTGGATCCCAGCAGCTTCTCGACCGGGAAATATTATAGGTTGTGAGATGGATTTAATTATTAGAGAAGTATAGGAGTTCTGGCAGCCGCTGGTCCGGGAAGGAGCATAGCGGACATTGTCTTTTCCTGGTCCCGTTGCCCATCAGGGATAAGCTTTGATCCAGTCCACTTCCAGTCGGAAAGGGCCGGCCTGCTTGTCGGAAATTAGAAATCCGATTTGCTGGATATTAGCCGGTGAAAGGGGGTCAGCATCCTCCTGGATCCGTCCCCGGAATACCGCTTCGAAGGCGGAAAAGGGGATCTGAATCGTCACCCAGGCTTCTTGTGTTGTTTCAAAAGGGAAGCTGTATGAGATGCTATCGAAGTCCCCATCCCCCCGCAGTCGGAGCTGGTAGGTCTTGCCGTCCCCCTTGATGCGCAGGGCAATACCCCGGTAGCTCTCCAGGGTCCGGGGTGGGATGCTGGACCGTGTGGAACAAAACCCGCCCTCATTTTCCAGGGAGATGGTGCCCTGATACGCAGCCCTGTGATCGTCAGCCCGATTCCACTCGCTGTGAGACTTCCCGCCCATCACGCCGTCATTCACGATCATCCATGATTCGGCGGGATCCCCGGCAGAAAAATCGAATAAGACCTGTTCCTTTTTTGCCATTTCTTCCTTGACTTTTTGATTGTGCCCGAGGGTCTGTTTACCGCAATACCCTGCTCCAGTTTGCGGTGCTTAGTATTTCATTTTTCAGTGCTGTCCCCGGAATGATGGTTAGCGAGCAGGCTGGAGACCATATCATTCAGTTTCTGCACGGCTTGCGGGATGGCATCCTGGACAGCGGGGCTCAAACCGGCGCCGGTCTGGACAGATGCGATTTCGATTCCCAGCAAATGGATCCGGGAAGGGTATGCATCCATGTTGAGGGTTTCGCCCAGGCGGAGCGTTTCAGCAATTCCCCAGCCGTGGGCGGAGTCCGCTCCTTCCAGGAAGGCTTCCAGATTCCGGGCCGGAAGCTCGTGCAGTGTCCCGGGGGAGGACCCGCTCTGTACGGCGTCTACCAGGATGACGACATCGAAGTCTGTGATTAAGGACAGTAAATTTAAGCCCGGGCTTTCCACCTCTTGCACTGCCAGGACATGATCGCCATCCTGGGGGGAGAGTCCACTCCGCCAGCGGCGGACGATTTCCAGACCGGCGCTGTCATCCCCCCGTAATGGTTGCCCGATGCCCAATACTTTTATGCGCATGCTGTTATTAAACCATACTTTCCGGGCGGGCAGGGGAAGCAGCGGCGCTTGACGGCCAATAGGGCATCACACTGCCTCTGGGCTCTGCAGTGCCTGATCTGCTGCAAGAGGAGAAACGCTCCCGCCCCGGTTAACAAAAACACGGAAAGGGGATCCCCTTTCCGTGTCAACTTGTTGCCGCCGCCTGTCTTACACCTGTTCGTGAGTCAGTTTCAAGAAATGGGTCGAACAGGAAATGCACGGGTCATAGGAACGCAGCAGGTGTTCCAGAGCCAGGCTGGCCTGGTCGTGCGGGCGGTCAAACAGGACTTCGGGGGCAAGCTGTGCCAGATCGGCTTCCATGCGGGGATAGTTCTGGGCGGTGGGGGGTGTGATCTTGGCGGTTTTGATCAGCCCGTCTTTCCCGACACGATAGCGGTGGTACAGCAGGCCGCGTGGCGCTTCTGAGACCCCGAATCCCTCGCCGTCTTTGAGGTCAAAGTCTGCACAGGGCGGCCCCTGGGGATCATATGCTTCGATCAATTCCAATGCCACGTCGTAGACTTCCACACATTCCAGGGCCCGGGCGATCAAGCCTTTGTACGGGTTATACACCGGCGGGGTAAATCCGATGTCTTTTGCAGCCTGTTTTGCGGTGGGCCGGAATTGCTCGAAATTGAGGTTGAAGCGGGCCAGCGGTCCCACAAAATAGGGATCACCATCCGTGGTGTGGCTGTGCAGGGCTGTGGAGTGTTTCACATGGCTTTCCAGATAGGCGGTTTCGAACGCGGCCGGAGTTACCTTCTTTCCGGTGGAGGAAAGCACATCTCCGTCGTAAATGGCATAGTGGTCGGGATGGGTGGTGGCCACGTACTGGTATTCCGCCTCAAATTCGGGGTAGTCCAGGGTGGAGGCCCATTCCACGGTCTCCAGGGCAAAGTCCAGTCCCCATTGGAAATCTTCCCGCAGGGCTTTGATGTCATTCACGTCCGGCCAGCTGTAAAAGCCGCCCACCTTGGTATTGACCGGATGCACGCTGCGCCCGCCGATGGCGTCCAGCAGGTCATTGCCGATCTTTTTAGCCCGCAGGGCTTTGTTGACGATTTCCGGGGCCACAGCAGCGATCTCGATCACACTGTCTTTCCCCAACAAATCGGGCGCCTGGAGCATGTACATGTGCAGAAAGTGGCTTTCGATGTATTCCGCGCAGTACAGCAGCCGCCGGAGGTCATACACTTCCTGGGAGATTTCCACATCGTAAGCATCTTCCAGGGCCTTGGCCCCGCTCATCTGGTATGCGACCGGGCAGATCCCGCAGATGCGGGCTGTGATGTCCGGCACTTCCTGGAAATATCGTCCTTGCAGAAATCCTTCAAAGAAGCGCGGCGGCTCGTAAATATTGAGCACAATTTCTTCGATCTTTTCATCTTTGGTGCGCACGTAAAGGGCGCCTTCACCTTCAACCCGGGTCAGGGCTGGAATTTCAATGTTTTTCGACATTACTCTGTTCCTTCCTCTAAAATGGCGTCAACACTCTTCCGAAATAAAGGTGCGTAGCCGGTAAAGTTGCGCAGTAAAAACGCAGTTTCGTTGGTATATTGTTCCCGATCCTGCATCAGGGGCACGACAGCGTCCATTTCGGCATCGGGAGCCGGTCCGAAGCATCCGTAGCATCCTCTGCCCTTGCCGGGGCACAGCGCGCCGCACCCGGAGCGGGTGACCGGACCCGCGCAGGGGATGCCGGGGGCCACCATGACACACACGATACCCTGTTTCTTGCATTCCAGGCACACACTGTGCGAGGGCAGGTACGGCCTGCGCTGCTGCAGCAAGGCCACCAGGGCTTCCAGTAGCTGATATTTATTGACCGGACAACCCTGAATTTCAAGATCTACTTCCACATGCTCCGAGATGGGTGTGGCTTTTTCCAGATAATCCAGATATTCTGGATGGTCGTATACGGATGCAGCGATCGCCTCCGAATTTTGAAAATTGCGCAGGGCTTGAATGCCGCCGGCCGTGGCGCAGGCGCCGATGGAAATCAGCATGTTCGATTCCTGGCGGATTTTTTCGATGCGTTCAATTTCGTGCGGTGTGGATACGGACCCTTCTACCAGGGAGATGTCATAGGGGCCGGGCTGAATGGCGCTGGTGGCTTCCAGGAAATAGGCGATCTCCACCGCACCGGCCAGATCCAACAGTTCCTCTTCCAGATTCAGGATCCCGAGCTGGCATCCGTCACAGGAAGAAAATTTGTGTACTGCTACCGTTGGTTTTGTCATTAGAAATCCTCCACTTCAAGATAAGGTCCAATTTGTTCGTAAGAAAAGATCGGACCATCCTTGCACACAAAATAAGGTCCTAGCTGGCAGTGGCCGCATGACCCGAATCCGCAGGCCATATTCTTTTCCAGGGAAACGAAAATTCTGTCCTGGGGGATGCGGCGGGCGATGGCTTCATATACAACGAAGTGAATCATGATTTCCGGCCCGCAGGTCAGGGCGATGCTGTTATCCGGATCCATCCGTACCCGATAAAATAGCATGGGCACCACGCCCACCTGGCCGGTCCATTCTTCATCTGCCTGGTCCACCGTGACCAGGACTTCGATGTCGGACTCTCTCCATTGGTCATATTCGTCCTTAAATTGGAGGTCTTGCGGATTTCGGGCACCGTACAGCACCACCACTTCCCCGTAATCTTCCCGGTTTTCCATGATGTGATAAATCACCGGCCGCAGGGGAGGCAGGCCAATACCGCCTGCCGCGATGTACACGTTTTTCCCTTTCATTTCTTCCATGGGCCAATGGCTGCCGTACGGCCCGCGGACACCAACGATGCCGCCCCGATCCACCCGGTCGATGGCGTGGGTCACATTCCCTACCATGCGGATGGTATGACCGATGGTATCCGGGGCGCTGACCCGGGAGCTGATGGAAATGGCCGCTTCACCGTAACCCGGCACGGTCAGCTTGTTGAACTGGCCTGCCCGGAACTGGTAAGTCTCACGCAGATCGGGATCTGTAAACCGCAGCCAGAAAGTTTTCACATCTGGGACTTCCTCTTCAATATCCACGATTTCTGCCCAGCGAGGGATCATTGGGTTGGGGTGAGAGGTCCCCAGGGTATGTTTTGTGGACAGCAAAGTCATGAAGGTTCTCCTTTACGGATAATGGCAATCTCTTCCAGGTGGTCAATATGAGCAGGACACCAGGTGATGCAGCGCCCGCAGCCCACACAGCCTGAGGTGCCAAATTGTTCATACCAGCTGGCCCATTTGTGGGTCAGCCACTGGCGGTAGCGGGCCCGGGTGTTGGGCCTCGTGTTCCCGCCGAAAACATAAGAGTAATCGGGGTTGAAGCAGGAGTCCCAATCACGTTTCCTTACGATGCGGTCTCCGGGCAGTTCTGTTTTGTCGTAGGCGTTCCAACAGAAGCACGTCGGGCACACCAGGGTGCAGTTGCCGCAGCTCAAACAGCGCTGGGCCACATCATCCCATTGGCTGTGTTCCAGGTTATTGAGAAGCTCATCCTCCAGTTTCTCCGGATCGGGGAGCTGGCGGGATATATTTTCGCTGGCAGTTTCCAGAGCACTCTGGGCCTGTTTCAGCGCCAATGCGCTGGTCGGTTCCCAGGGAATATCTCGCACAGACTGCTGGCCGATTCCGGATCCGATTTCTATCAGGAACTGATTTTCCAGTTCCGTCAGGCTGAGGTCAAAACCTGATTCTGCCTTGGGCCCTGTGCCCATTGAGGTACAGAAGCATGTGCTGCAGGGCTTGGTGCAATTTACCGTGAGGATGAACGCTTTTTCCCTCCGTTTGCTGTAGGTGGGATCGCAGCGCTCTTCTTCCATGAAAACCTTGTCCTGGATCTCGATGCCGGCCAGATCGCAGGGGCGGACGCCGATCAAAGCATACCGCGGTTCATCCTCATGAGAGGTTTGTACGCTCCATCCATTCTCTCCCTCGTTCCGGGTAAAAGTCAGCAAATCCGTTCGGGGTGGAAAAAAATATTTCTTCCAGGTGTGGGGGCCGGAGGTGATGTCAAAGTAATTTTCACCTTCTTCTTTCAATCGATACGACCCGGCCGCTTCCTGGCTGGTGTACCCCTGCGGCAGGTCCTGCATGTCGTCAAGGGGGCCGAGGATCACGGTGTGGTCTTTAATTTGCGGACCCACGACCTGGTAATCTGACTCCTGGAGATTGGTGATCAGCTGATCCAGGGAAGATTTAGCGATGGTTATTGTTGTACCTACTTCGGGTAATTCATTAATCATGAATGCCTTCCTCTTGGTCGTGGGCAAACATATCGAGGAGCTGTAAGCGGGTCACTAACAGGGAGCTGGCGACGACATTCGCCAGGCGTTTCATAACCACATATCCCAGGGAGTGATTTTCCTCACACAGCTGGCGCAGCTTAACGGCGTCCATCCTTACCAGCTGGGTGGGGAGGACCGTCACCGCTCCCGAGGTGCGCAGCCGCACCACCGGGGTGGCGCTGGACCAGCCCAGGACGTCCATGGCTTCGGCGGTGTTGATCCGCTGCCGGCCCCGTCCCGGGACGGCGATCTCAACGGCCACTCTTCCCGTGATGACGATGTAGAGATATTCTTGCTTGTCTCCCTGGCGGTACAGTTCCTGACCCGCGTCGTATTCCACCAGTTCGCTGATTTCGACCAGTTTATCGAAATGTGCCTGATTCAGCTCTTGAAACCAGGGTATAGTTTGCAGGGTGCTGATCAGCTCTTGGGTGTCGTTCATCCTTATCCTTCCTTCTCTGCACAGGTTTTCTATGGGTCGTTCAACCGTGTAACACCGCTAAAACGTTTCTCAACACCATTAAACCGCCCTTTTTCCTTTAATCTACGTGAATTTTATCACAAGAAGGGGTGAGGATTATAACGAATATATTAGGAGTATATTAACAATATACCAGGGGGGAGAACCGGCGGTTCAAGGAGGTGAGCCAGACTCAACTGAAGAAACGCAGCCCTTCCAGCCTTGCAGTAATTGCGCATAGATGTTATTTAAAGATGGGATGACGGCCCGGATTTGACCGCTCTTTTCTTAGCGAAGGATTAGAAATATATAAAAATGATATGGCTGGGGTGATCCCGCAGCGCACATCATGTACACTGGTTGTGAACGAATGACTTACGCGGATCCAATTTATTTTTTACTGGTGAGGAGGTATTCATGGATCACCTACAAGGAAAAGTAGCGCTCGTAACCGGAGCTGCTTCGGGAATTGGGCGAAGTATCTCCGAGATTTATGCCCGTGATGGGGCTCAGGTCGTTGTCAGTGATATAGATCAGGAGGGGGGCAAAGAGACGGTAGAACGCATTCAGAATGCCGGGGGACAGGCTGTGTTTGTCGCAGCGGACGTTTCACAACCGTCGGATTGTGAAAATCTCGTGGCTGCCGCTCTTGATGAGTACGGCCGGCTGGATATAGCCTGCAATAACGCCGGGATCGGTGGAGAACAGAATTTGACTGCGGACTACAGTCTGGAAGGCTGGAAGAACGTGATCTCCATTAACCTTTCCGGTGTATTTTACTGCATGAAGTACGAGATTCCGGCCATGCTGGAGTCCGGGGGCGGGGCAATTGTTAACATTTCCTCCATACTGGGCCGGGTGGGCTTTCGAACCGCGCCGGCTTATGTCTCCGCCAAGCACGGGGTGCTGGGGCTGACGAAAACTGCAGCCCTGGAATACGGGTCAGAAAACGTGCGCGTCAATGCTGTCGGTCCCGCTTTCATTAAAACCCCCATGATATCTGACCTGGAGGAAGATCAGGAAACCTTACAGCAGCTGGTCGGCATGCATCCCGTGGGGCGTTTGGGTGAACCGGTTGAGGTGGCCGAACTGGTGAGCTGGCTCAGCTCGGACAAAGCTTCCTTTGTGACCGGTTCTTACTACCCGGTGGACGGGGGATATCTGGTGCAGTAACCCAGTATGGGTATGGACACCTCGGATGAGAGGTGTCCATACCGGCTTGATAGTCAGTACTTGGGTGTGGAATAAGAAAGCAGACGTTTTTGGAATAATATTCACCCGGTCCTGGCCGTGGTGACTATCCCATCAATATTTCTTGAAAACCTCCTGCAATCCCAACCAGGATTGGGTGGCTTGTTTTCCTTTTTATTGGCCTTCCCGGCCTGGGCATGTTAATTAAATATCTTAACGATTGCAAATTCCCACAGAAAGTTTGCACACAACTAATCGTGTCAATTCAATCCTGTTTGAGAGGCGGAAGAGACCTTGTCTGGCGGGGCCTTTAATATATTGTGACCTTTTCCACCACTTATTACATGGATCAG
>CAZIFI010000054.1:0-13748 GCA_964539105.1 uncultured Anaerolineales bacterium
GTGCCCCCACGGGGACTCGAACCCCGGTCTTAGCCTTGAGAGGGCTATGTCCTAGGCCGCTAGACGATGGGGGCATAACGACGAATATTCTAGCACGCGGTCAATCCTTCGTCAATGAAGGGAGAGGCATCCCTCAAGAGCTGACCGCTAGCTCATCAACTGGCCGGCCAGCGCTGTGATCAAGCGCCGGGGTCCGCGCTGGGCAGTCCAGGCAAAAACTGTATTGATAAAACCGGGCACCACGCTGGGCTTGCCCCGCAGCATGGACCGCACCCCGATTTCCGCCACCCGCTCGCTCTCCATCAGCAGCAGCCGGATATAAAGATTTTCCTGGCGGTCCTGACCGGCGACATCATGAAATTCTGTGCGTGTCGGGCCCGGGGAGACCACCGTGCAGCTGACGGGGGAATTCCGCAGTTCATAATTGAGCGCTTCCCCAAAACTTCGCACCAGACTTTTGGTGGCGCCGTATAAAGCATATTCCGGCGTAGGTTGAAAAGCGCCGTTGGAGGCAACCAGCATGATATATCCAAGTCCGCGTTCTTCCATACCTTCCAGGACCAGCCGGGTCAATCCCACAAGGGTTTGCACGTTGAGTTTGATCATCGTCCGGTAGCGGTCCCAGTCCCCTTCCGCAAAAGGACCGTGCATCCCAAAACCGGCGTTGTTGATCAATACATCCACAACACGGTCCCGCTCACGAATCTTATCCCACAGCTCCCGCGGGGCTTCATCGCGGGCCAGATCCATGGGGATGACTTGTGTCTCCACGCCATAGGAGCCCTCAAGCTCCTGCCCCACCTCCTGCAGCCGCCCCTCACGGCGGGCTACCAGGATCAGGTTGCAGCCCCGCGCTGCCAGGCGATGCGCAAAATCCACACCCAGACCGGAGGACGCTCCCGTCACCAAACCCCATTTTCCCTGCAGCTCTTTTTCAGCCATCCCTAGGCTCCTTCTCGCTATCTACGAATAAGTTCCTATTGAAAAGGGTTCTAACCCGTGCTAAAAATGGAACAGAATACAGGATGACATTATACAACACGATCAAACCCGCAAGGAGTTCCCATGCAGCACCAGGTGACCCACAAACAGGAAAATTCCCGCATGTGTTTTGTGTGCGGGCTGAGCAACCCTTATGGATTAAAGGCCTTTTTCTACGAACTGGAGAATGGAGAGCTGGTAGGGGTCTTCCAACCCGGCCAGGAGCACCAGGGTTATCCAGGCCGCCTGCACGGGGGGATTGCCTCCACCATCCTGGATGAGACCATGGGGCGGGCGATCATGATCGAACACGATGAGCTGTGGGGGGTAACGATTGACATCAACGTTCGCTACCGGAAGCCGGTCCCCCTGGATAGAGAAATCCACGTCGTGGGGCGGAT
Organism: uncultured Anaerolineales bacterium; assembly: GCA_964539105.1. Classification (GTDB taxonomy): domain Bacteria; phylum Chloroflexota; class Anaerolineae; order Anaerolineales; family UBA11858; genus B10-G9. The sequence goes on from CAZIFI010000054.1 coordinate 1,383, forward strand.
CACGCGCGACACCTCCCGGGCTTTTGAAGGCACAGGTGAAATTCTGCTGGAAGATGGTACGGTCGCTGTAGAAGCCAGAGGGAAATATTTTAAAATGCCCTATGATGAGATTTCAGAGGAAGAGGTCAGCGCCCTGGAATGGCGGGTAGTTCCCGACGAGGAGGATCCCCGCGTCATGGAGCTGTAGTCCCATACCCCCCCTTAAACGAACCCCATTAAAATGAGAAATCGCTGCCGTTTCCAGCAGCGATGGCCTCTCTGTGCTCAGTTCACCAGGTTACTCACTCTGCATTTCTTCTAACTCTTCCTCATCCAGGAGCTGCTTTAATTTTGCCATGCGGGGGTCAACCTCTTCCTGCTCATGGCCGCAGTCTTCCTCGTTTAGATTTCCGCCGCATACCGGGCACAACCCTTTGCAGTCCTCCCGGCAGACATGTTTGATGGGGATATCCAGCAGCGCATACTGTCGGATGAGGGGCTCCAGGTTGATCACGCCGTCCGCGGGAAGCGGCTGCTCTTTTTGATCATCCTCCTTACCCCCCGAAGGGGTAAAGGCATAGACCTCAGTGAACTGTAGATTCAGCGGCTGCTGATAACGCTCCAGGCAGCGGCTGCATCCCAGGTCAGTCGTTGCTTTTAGATTTCCTTTCAGGGCCACGCCATCGCCCGTGACCGAAACGTGCAGCGATCCCCGCACATCATGCAGGTGAAATTCCGGTTCAAACTCTAATTCAGGATATTCCAGTTCAATCTCGCGTGACGTCCCGGGAGATTGCCGGGTAAGATGGCTGACATCCAGCCGAAATTGGTTGTTTTTCTTGAGGGTCATGGTATTTGGGGTTGTCTGTGAGTACACTTCGTATTGTAACATGCAGGGAAACATGTAAAGCGGCAAGAGCAGGATATTATAAAGCTCTAATACTCCGGGAAGGGAGAAAATCACCGGGAGAATTGCTGATCGGTCCGGGCCTGACAAACCGCAATGAACCCGCATAACCTGCTCTATAAAAAAGGGAGGGGCAGTGGAAAAAGTTCCCCGGGCTTGACAAATGTCCCCACCCCATATAGACTAAAGAATACAGTTAAAGCGTAGATAAACCCTGGTGGCTAGAGATGAACATGCTAATTATGTTGCAGTTGTTGATGGCGGTTTCCATGGTGGTCATGCGCATGGTCATGACGCGCCCTGCCACACAACGGGCAGCCACCAGGATTCACATCAGGTAGAGACCTGCCGCAAAGGATGAAAACTGGCTGTCCACCACGGGCAGCTTTTTTTATTTGGAAGGATTTGAAGGAAAGGAACAGGAGTAGAAGATGACCGAAAACATACTAGTCGCCGTGGCCTGGCCTTATGCCAGCGCTGATATCCATGTAGGAAATGTGACCGGATCCTACCTCCCGGCGGATATTTACGCCCGCTATCACCGCCTGGTCGGAAACAGGGTGTTGATGGTGTCCGGCTCCGACTCCCACGGCACCCCGATCACCGTTCGCGCTGATGAGGAAAATAAAGCCCCGGAAGAGGTCTACAAGGATTACCACAACAAATTTCTGGAGCTCTTCCAGGATCTGGGGTTGAGTTATGACCTGTACACCAGCACCCACACCGAAAACCATTTCCATGTGGCCCAGACCATGTTCACCGCCCTGCGGGAAAACGAGTATCTTTACACGGAAACCCAGGAGCAATGGTACTCTCCGGAACAGGACCGTTTTCTGCCCGACCGCTATGTGGAAGGCACCTGCTATCTCTGCGGTTACGAGAGCGCCCGGGGCGACCAGTGTGACGAGTGCGGCAACCTCCTGGAAGCCAACAAGCTAATCAACCCGCGTTCCAAGATGGACGGTTCCCATCCCGAGCTCAAAGAAACAGAACACTTTTATCTCGACCTGGGCACTTTACAGCCCAAAATTGTCGAATTCCTTAAGGAGCGCGAGGAATACTGGCGGCCCAATGTCATCCGCCAGTCCCTGGGACAAATCCTGAGTGAAGGACTGCACGGCAGACCCATCACCCGCGATCTAAAATGGGGCATCCCCGTCCCCGCCGACGGGTGGAGCGAGAAGCGGCTTTACGTGTGGTTTGAAGCTGTCATCGGCTACCTGTCCGCCTCCATTGAGTGGTCTGATCTGTACGCTGAGGATGATGACGCCTGGCACGATTGGTGGTACGAGACGGACAGCCGCACCTATTACTTCATTGGCAAGGACAATATCCCGTTCCACGCCGTGATCTGGCCCGCAGAACTGGCCGGGGTAGAGGACACCTTCGCCAAATTGTACGATCAGATCGAGGGTCAACGGCTCACCCTCCCCTATGACGTCCCCGCCAACGAGTTTTTGAACATGGAAGGGAAAGCCATGTCCGGCAGCCGGGGCTGGCTGATTGACGTGCGAGATTTCCTGACCCGTTACGATCCCGATCCACTGCGCTATTACCTGACGGCCATCATGCCCGAAACCAGGGACAGCAACTGGGACTGGCACGAATTCGTGTCGCGCAACAATAACGAATTGGTCGCCACGTGGGGCAATCTGGCCAACCGTGTGCTGTCTTTTGCCCACAAGTACTGGGATGGACAGGTGCCGGACCCCGGGCAGCTGCGGCCGGAGGACAATCACATCCTGGAAACCATCCAGGACGGATTTGACACGGTGAGTGAGTACTATGACAGGGTCAAACTGCGCGCTGCCCTGTCGGAGGCCATGAGCCTGGCAGCGGAGGTCAATAAATACCTCGACGAACAGGCCCCGTGGTTCGAGGTCAAAGAGGATAAAGACGCAGCCGGAAAAACCATCTACACCGCCCTGCGAGCCATTGACTCGCTCAAGATTTTACTGGCCCCTGTGCTGCCCTTCAGTAGTGAAAAACTGCATCATCTGCTGGGCTATGACGGTTCGCTTTTTGGCACCCAGGAAGTGGACCAGGTCAAGGACACCCTCAGTGAACACAGCGTGCTGCGTTATAACCCGGAAAGGGCCACTGGCTCCTGGACAGTCAGCAACCTCCCCGCAGGACAGGCCCTGCGCGACCCGGAACCATTATTTGATAAACTGGAACAGAGCGTGGCCGAAGATGAATTGGCCCGGCTGAGCGGGGAATAGTGTACGCTGACGGAGACGTCATCTAAATCGTAATAACTATTGCCCGCCTCCAGTGGGTAGGGAAAACAAGCCCGCCGACGTCCGCGTCGGCGGGATCCAAGATAAACTACCCGTGGCATATCAAACCTCCGAAGTTGTCAAATAACCTGGGAGGTTTTTGGTTTTATCGGGCAGGATTTAACACCCGGCCAAAGAACAGCACTGCCCCTGTCTCCTGATCCCGGATCAGGAAAAGGAAGGGCCTGTCCACCATCAGCTGCACCGGATCCGCAGGTGCTGCGGATTCCGTCATCACAACAGCAGTGGCCGCTGCCGCTTCCGTACCTTCCTCGTTGACATTGACATAGGCCTTATGAAAGACATCCGAAATGAACAGATCCTTGGCCCCGGTCATGCCCGAAAAATCAGCGCCAGCGGACATGGCAATGGGCATCCCCATCTCTGACAGCACATCGGCCAGGCTGAGTTCCGATTCGAACTCAAATTTTGGGAAAGTTAGCCGCACACTGCCGGGTTCCAGCCCCTGTATGATCCCGCGCAACCGTTCACCATCCAGGCTGTTTTCGAAATCCTCAAAAGCCCCTTGATCGGGCACAAGGACCAGCATGGACACCTTTTCACCCACATAGGGCAGCTCCACAGCCTGATACCTGTCGCTCTCCTGGTAGCGCAGGGTATGGGGAGAAGCGTAGCTCATCATGGGCACCGTGACCGATTCCCCTTCCAGGGTATGGAACGTTCCATCCTGTGTGAGATCCTCTGAAAACTGTTCCATCCAGCTGGCTTTGAAGTAAATGGCATTGGCCAGCACCAGGCGAGTGGCGGGACCCACCCCGCCGCGGGGAATGAGATCCTCAATCTTGCCTTGGGTCTTTTCAACCACCCACTGGTTGATGGTTTGACGCGCTTCTTCTGCCTGTTCCAGGAAATTGACCAGCCGCATACCAGCCCCGTAATGTTCCGCCACGGTATCCAGGTAGTCCTGTTCGAAATGGTAATCTTTCTGGCCCCATAGAGAATTAGCGATATTTAACTGAAAAGGGTCACCGCCATCATCCGGGACCTCTTCCTGTCCCCGGCCGGCCAGGATGCGGTCCAGAGCGTTGAAAGTAGGATGCAGATGTTCGGGCGGCAGTACATAACGCAGGGTTTCTGCCATCTGGATGGCCGTCTCACCATGGGCGCCAGCATATGTCATGGCCAAAGCGATGGAGATACTGAAGGGAGAATAGAATAGGTTATCACCCTCATCCTTGACATGCTCATACATATCCAGCGCAAAAGCCAGGTTGGCGTCTGTAAGTTTGTGAATGTCCTCCTGAGGCACATCGACCGGTTCTGTCCTCTCTTTCTGGGAGGTGACCTGATCCACATCTACCGGCTGAAGTGAATCCTCCCCCTTGAGCCCGCACCCCACCAAGGGAGCTATCAGACTGATCAGGATCAAGATATGCAGCATTCGCTTAAGCATAATCTTTGGTTCCATGGTCAAATCTCCTTCTAATTATTTCAATCCCTCACTTCACTTCATAGACGAAAAAGGAAGGATAAAAGTTCCCTGAAACAACGATCTGTCCAGGATGTGCAGCCTGCTGTCTGAAATCTACCGATAATATTAACTGTGGAAATTTACCACTGTGACGCCATCTCCCCCTTCGTTCAAATCCCCCCGTTCAAACTCATCCACCTGGGGATGGGTTTTGAGTTCTTTACGCACCGCACTCCGCAGGCGGCCGGTGCCTTTGCCATGGATGATCCTCACCCAGGGCAGACCGGCTACATACGCTCTATCCAGATAATACTCCAGATTCCGCAAGGCCTCATCCACCCGCTGCCCACGCAGGTCGAGCTCTGTGCCGGGCGATGATACATCCTTGGGTTTACGGACCGTGGATGTGGTTTCTCTCCCTTCGCGGACCTCTTCCCCCGTGGGTTCCAGGTCCTCCACATCAGCCCGCACGCGCATATTCCCCATCTGGACCTCGGCCTGACCGCCATCCAGGGACTCCACCACACCCTTCTGATCCAGGGAACGGATGTAGACCCGGCTGCCCACCAGGATTGGTCCCTCTTTGCGGGGTGGAACCACATCCGGACGCCGGGATTCGACAGGCCGGGAAAGTTCTTCTTCCACCTGCTCCAATTTATCCTCGACTTCCTGCAGTTCTTCTCCGGGGTCCTTATCCTGATTCACCCGTTCTTTGATGTGGAGCACCTCATTCCGCAGCTGCTCCACTTCTTCCCGGGCACTGCGCCGGGCCTCCTCTAAAATCTGGTACCGCTCGTTTTCAATATCCTGCAGGCGCTGCGCCAGTTCCTGCTGCATTTCTTCCGCTTCGCGGCGGGCATTTTCCGCCGCCTGCCGGGCCTCCTCCGCCATGTTTCGCTGGCGCCGGATTTCATCCAGCAGGTCATCAGCCTTGACATCCGCCGGATTGATCTTGCGGCGCGCTTCGGAAACGATGTCTTCCCCCAATCCCAGGCGGCGGGCAATGGCCAGGGCATTTGAACGGCCCGGCAGCCCCACCGTGAGGTGATACGTGGGCTGCAGGGTTTCCAGGTCAAACTCCACCGAGGCATTCACCACACCCGGGGTGGTATGGGCATAAGCCTTTAATGCCGGATGATGGGTAGTGACCAGAGTGGTGATGCCCCGCTCCAGAATATGGTTCATCAAGGCCCGCGCCAGGGCTGCCCCTTCCTGGGGATCCGTGCCGGCTCCCAGTTCATCCAGGATAACCAATGAACGGGGATTAGCCTCTTCCAGAATGTGGATGATATTGGTGATGTGAGATGAAAAGGTGGACAGGGATTGTTCGATGGACTGTTCATCTCCGATGTCGGCAAAAACATTCTCAAAAAGGCTGATTTCCGAACCGGACGCAGTCGGGATGTGCATTCCGCTCTGGGCCATGCAGGCCAAGAGGCCCACGGTTTTCAGGGTGACGGTTTTTCCGCCTGTGTTGGGGCCGGTGATGATCAGGGCATAGGTGTCTTCATCCAGGGAAACATCAATGGGCACCACCTCATCCCGCGGCAGTAGAGGATGACGTGCGCTGTACAGGCGCAGCACCACGCCGGGATGTTTTCCCTGCCGTTTTTCGGGGAACGGGTGCAGGGTGGGACGATGGCCATCCAGATCTCCGGCAAACCGGCCCCGGGCCAGCGCCAGATCAAAATGTGCCTGGGTTTCCACCATGTCCTTCAATGCCTTTCCATGATCCCCCACCAGCCCGGAAAGGGCCGACAGCACCCGCCGTTCTTCCTCCCGTTCGTCCACCTTCAGCTGGCGGTGGCGGTTATTGGCTTCCACCACCCGCTCCGGTTCCAGATAAAGGGTGGCGCCGGAAGCGGATTTATCATGCACGATGCCCCGCACCTTGCCTTTGGCATCAGCCCGGATGGGCAGCACATAGCGTCCGCCGCGCTGGGTGAAGATCGTTTCCTGGAGATATTTGGAGATCTGGGAACTGTGGATCATGCTTTCCATGCGCTCCCGCAGCCGGTCGTGCTGCAGGCGCAGATCCTGCCGGATGCGGGCCAGATCATCCGAGGCGGAATCTTTGATTTCTCCTTCATCAGAGATGGCCCGGGTGATGGCATCCACCAATCCCAGAGAGCCGGGTAGTCGAGAAGAAATCTCCAGCAAATGCGGGTATTCCTTTTCCACATCAGCCATGAAGCGCTTTAAGTCCCGGGCGGCAACTAAAGAATACTTCACCTTAAGCAGCCCCTCAGGCTCAAGCAAGATCCCCCGTGTGGCGTCCTCCACCAGCGGCCGCAGGTCCCGCGCCCCGCCGATGGTGGTTCCGGGGTGATAAGTCAACAGGCGCACCGCCTCTGCGGTTTCCACCTGTAATGATTCCACTTCCTCCCTGTCCGTGGAAGGGTGTAGGGCCAGAGCCTTTTCCCGTGAGGCGCTGAAATGGCAGCGCTCCGCCAGGCGCTGGATAATTTTGTGGTACTCTAGGGTTTCCAGGGCTTTTTGATCCATCGAGGACAGTGTACCACAATTCCAGGGGCTGCCAGGACCCATAGGACAGGGCCAAAAGGATCATGCCTGTCAGCACTCCGTTCCCGGTAATTGACCCTTGATGGAGCGAAAAACTTCCGGGCCAGGACACGGACCAAGGACAGGCAGCCCAGCCTGGACCTGTTGAAGCCGGCAGAATCATATAGCACCACATCAAGCCAATGCTTATGCGGCATTTTTCCCGGGGTGGGAATAGAACGCCCCGGATTGTCGTTGATTCCCGGGGATCATGATCACCGCAATCCAAGACATACGACACCTGAACACGCACCATCTCGCCTCACAGGGTACCTGGCTCCATCTGGCGCTTTGTGAGGGCCACCCCGGACATTCTCAGGTTCTTTATGTGATGTTTTACGCTGGCAGGATTCTTATTCGCTGGTTATAATGCCGCCAGTTCGGACACACACTAATCAAAACTGGCATTCCATGTCCCGTCCCATCTGGTTCGTCAACCTGCTCAAAAGACTCTATCCCAGCCGCAAATTTTTTGCCCGGCTGACGCACATCCCAGCCGTAGGGAGGATCGTGGACCACTTCCTGTTCCGGGATGATGAAGTGTATCACCTGCCGAAGGACAACACGGTGTTCATCAACGCGGACCTGGATGCCCCTGCCAGCACCATCCTGCCCTCCCAGATCGTGGATCATTTCATCCGGCAGGCCGAGCAGCACTGGGTGATGGATTTTTGTATCTGCCGGCAGGGGGATGGCTGCAGCGACTATCCGGACAAACTGGGCTGCATCTTTCTGGGAAAAAGTGTGACCAGGATCAACCCCAAGCTGGGCCGCAGGGTGACCCGGGAAGAGGCCCTGGCCCACGCCCACAAGTGCCGCGAAGCAGGGCTGGTGCACACCATCGGTCGCAACCGGCTGGATGCCGTGTGGCTGGGCGCCTATCCCAGCGAAAGGCTGATGACGATCTGCAACTGCTGCCCGTGCTGCTGTCTGTGGGGACTCGCTCCTCACCTCACCCCGGACATCGGCCAGAGAATCAAAGGCCTGCCCGGCGTTCAGGTTTCCGCCAACGGACAATGCAGCGGGTGCGGCACATGCCTGGAGGGGGTGTGTATTATGGATGCCCTGCACATGGAGGGGAAACAAATCCAGATCAGTGAAGAATGCCGCGGGTGCGGGCGCTGTGTTGAAATCTGTCCGGAAGGCGCAATTGAACTCACCATCCAGGATTCCAACCACATCCGGAACACGATTGATCGTCTCTCTCCCCTGGTCGATCTCTCCTGACCCCCAAAACTCCCGGGCGCCAGGTATGAAGCGATGTGGGCTCTACCTCCCACTAAATCCGCTTGTCATCATTCCAAGATAATGACATCTCCCGGAGGAAATCCAACCTATATAATGGCAGGGAAACGTGAATTGGATGATCCTATGTCACCCTCAACCTTTACACATCCTCATTCACCTCGAAATGGTCCTCCGCCGTCCAGGCCGGCGCGCTGACGGCCAGAAAAACCAGGTCCTCTCCCCCCTTGTTGTAAATTTGATGCACCTCCCCGGGCTCGATCAACACCGCTTGACCGGGCAGTACATCAAGCTCCTGTTCGTTGATGGTCATCGCCCCCACACCGGATAAGATATAGTACGTCTCTTCCAGCTCTTGATGATAATGCCTGGGAGAGGATTTGCCGGGCGGGATGGTAACATGGGCCAGGCTGTGCCGGGTCACGCCGCCGTGGGCCTTATCCCGGCCGATTAACTCATAAATGATTTCCCCGCTGGGGGTTCGAATGGGATCCCCGCTGTGATTGAACGTTGTGAGATGCATCATGACTTACCTGCCTGTGCCAGGTTGACGCGAACTCTAGAAAATAGACTTTATTGACCTTCATACAGCCCATCCGTACGGGCCGCCATGATGAAATCGTTTTTATGCAGCCCCCGGATGACATACGTCCACCACCGGACCTCAACTTTTCCCCAGGCAGTGACCAGCTCCGGGTGATGATCCACCTCCTCCGCTATATGGCCCACCTGATGGGTAAAACGCAGTGCCGACTGGAAATCGGGAAAGTCAAACTGGCGCTGCAGCTGTTTCACGCCGTCATCCTCCACCACCTGCCACCCGGGAAGTTCTTTGCGTAATTCCTGGATCTTTTCTTCCGGGAGGGGAGGTTCCCCACCCCGGCAGGGCACACAATTCTGAGAAGCTAATTCTGGCATATGTTTTGTCCCGATTAACTTTGTTGCGCTGTGAGAATATGCGTGACGACGGTGGCTCCGCTGCCCCCTATGTTTTGAGCCATTCCAATCCTGGCTCCATCAATCTGGGCCGGTCCCGCTTCTCCCCGCAGCTGCTGGATTACCTCCGCAATCTGATACATGCCGGTCGCGCCGACAGGGTGTCCGCGGGCTTTCAATCCACCCATGGTCGCGATAGGCAGCCGGCCCTGGGGCGTGATCACCCCTTCCTGGGCCAGGCGCGGCCCCTGCCCCCGTTCGGCAAACCCGCAGGCTTCCAGGGACAGAGCAGAAATAATCGAAAAGGCATCATGCAGCTCAAAGAAATCCACATCCTCCGGACCGATTCCGGCCTGGCGGTAGGCCTCCTGGGCTGACTTCTCAGCCGCAGAGAGCCACAGGGGATCATGCCTGTCATGAACGGCCACCGAATCCGTCGCCGTAGAGGATCCAGCGATGGTGATCAGCGGCCTTCCCCCCCCGGGCTTGAGGGAGTCCGCCGGGACGAGAAGGGCAGCAGCAGCCCCATCCCCGATAGGCGAGACATCCATCAGGTTGATGGGCGCACTCACCATGCGGGCTTTCTTATATTGATCTTCTGTGATCGGCCTTTGAAACCGGGCATAGGGATTATTAGCCCCGTTAGCATGGGCATTGATAGAAAAGGGGGCAAAATCCTCATGCGCCCAGCCGTATTCGTGCATGTAGCGGCGCATGATAAGGGCGTTCAGGCCCACGAACGTCACCCCGTGGATGGTTTCCCAATTGGCGCTGGCCGCTGTGGCCAGGGCTGCAGTGGTTTCGCTGCTGGAGACATCCGTCATTTTTTCCAGTCCAACAGCCAGCACGCTGTCCATCAGGCCGGACCCCACCGCCATCATCCCCGTGCGTAAAGCCAGGGCGCCTGAACCACAGGCCGCTTCCACGGTCATGGCTTCAATGCCCCGCATCCCCACCCAGTCCGCTACAAGGGCGCCCAGCTGGGTTTGCTTGTCAATCTGGCTGGCAAGCATATTGCCCACATAGAGCGCATCCACCCGCTCTCTTCCGGCATCATCCAGGGCATGAAATACCGCTTCACCCGCCATCTCTACCAGGGTTTTTTCCCAGTGTTCATCCACCGGGATCTGCCCGATTCCTAACACAGCGACTTCACGCATAACGATCTCTTTCTACCTCAATATTCATAAAAAAACTCTGCCTGCTGCTTGGTGAGAGTGAAAAATCTCCTCTCTCTGCAATATACAATTATCGACCTTTCTGCTCTCAAAAGCTATCAGTCCCGGCCAAAGGCCCACCCGCAGCGATAGATCCATACTCACGAACTGAACATGGCCAATAAATTGGCCAGGACGACGACCCCCAGCAGCAGCCATACACTCCAGCTATCTCCCCGCTTTGCAGCCAGATATAATCCGGCGCTGGGGAGGATCAGGGCCAGAAAAATGGCCACCTGAACGGGAAAATCATGTTCCCGGCACCAATCAAAGATAGTCTTCATAAGACCCAGACTCCCAGTCCGGTCAGCAGACTGACAAATGCAATCAGAGAGCCAATATACAACAGCAGCTTCCGCATCACAACCCCTTCCTTTCCGGCCATACCTGCTGTACTGGCGCCCACGATGACCTTTGTGGGTGCGATGACCGATCCCAGCGCCCCCCCTGATGTTTGCGCAGCAAGGATGAGCGGCACAGAAATGCCCAATAGGTCCGCTGTCCGCATTTGGAGCGCTGCAAAGACCAGATTAGAATTTGTATTGCTGCCGGTCATAAAGGCCCCCAGCGCTCCCACCCAGGGGGAGAGCAGCGGAAAAGCACGGCCCACAACTGCAGATATCCCTTTTGCCAGGGCATCCGTCATCCCCGCATGCTGCATGATCAAGGCCATCATCACCATGGAGGATATCCCCACGCTGGAAGTGATCACGCGGCGGATGGTGCCCCCCAGGATGCGGGACATAGCTCCCTTTTCATACCACCCGGTAAGATAGAACAGCATATACGCTAACAGCGAGGATGTAAAAAGGATCATCCCGGCATGCCGGAAAAGATGAATCTGCCGTCCGGGACCGGCAGGAATGGAAAAACCCAGGGCAGTCTCGGTGGCCGGGAAATCAGCTCCAATCACAAACTGCCCTAACGTGTGCCGCACGGCCGGGATCAACTGCACAATCAGGGTCAGCACAATCAAAAAACCATATCCGGACAACGCGACCAGCAGGGAAGGCCAATCCAGCTGACCGCTTTGCCGCTTCTCACCGCGGTAGCGCCTGGCCAGTGGAAATCCGATCCCCAATCCCACCATGCCGCCGATGAAACCGCCAATGTTCCACAGGCCACCAGTGGCTGCAAGATACTGGCTGATGCCCATCGCCCCGCCCATCACCAGCACAGGAATGAACAGACGCCGGACGCTGTCCCATTTTCCTTCGGCATGAGCCACCATCCATCCGGCCCCGATGCCTGCCAACCCCAGAAAGAGAGCAGCGGGAGGCGCCAGGGGTTCCCACGGTAGTCCGGTAGCGGCCATTAATGCATTAAAGGACGAGCCCAGCGACCCAAAGGTCACGGCCCAGGCATGGCCCAGAGAGGGGATGACCACGGCGGTCAGGGTGGGAAATCCCAGCCCGACCAGAATGGGGGCGATGACCGCCACCGGGACGCCAAACCCCCCCACGCCCTGTAAAAAAGCAGCAAAGGCCCAGCCGATGATCAAGGCCTGCATGCCGCGGTCCGATGTCAAATGGGGCAGGGCCTGGCCCAGGGTATCAATTGCCCCTGCTTCGTCCACCACACGGAAGAGCAAAAACGCTGTCCAGATGATGAGCAGCACATCCAGGATCAAAAAGACAGCTTTGGCGTGGGTATATGCCAGCACCTCCGGCCCTGTGCCAAAATAGGCCGCCCCGATCAGCAGCGCACTGAGATACCCTGCCCCGCCAGCCCGGGACGCTCCCCAGCGCAGGCCGACCATCAACCCCAAAATCAACAGTATGGGAACAATTGCCAGAAGAAAGGTCATCT
>CAZIFI010000055.1:0-11391 GCA_964539105.1 uncultured Anaerolineales bacterium
GGGGAGGATGTATGAGTGATTACGTAATCCTCCGGCATCGTGATATTCCTGATATTGATCAACTGGATGTGTACCGCGAACATGGTGGGTTTCAGTCTTTTGAAAAGGCAGTCACGTCTATGGAGCGGGATGAGGTCATTGACGTGGTCAAAAACTCTGGCCTACGGGGCCGGGGTGGGGCTGGCTTCCCCACGGGCGTTAAATGGTCCTTTATGGATGATGACCAGTGGCCCCATTATGTGGTTGCCAATGCTGACGAATCGGAGCCGGGCACCTTCAAGGATCGCGAGATCATGGAAAAGAACCCGTTCCAGTTTCTGGAAGGGGTGATGATCGCTGCTTATGCTGTGAAATGTCACAAGGCCTACCTATATTTGCGCGGTGAGTTCTGGCAGATCGGTGAATCCTTGGATCGAAAAATTACTGAATTAGAAGAAGCCGGGCTGCTGGGTGAAAACCTGTTTGGTACAGATTATTCTCTGGAGATGTATACCCACCTGGGTGCCGGGGCGTATATCTGCGGAGAAGAGACTGCCTTGCTGGAGTCTCTGGAAGGCAAACGCGGATTTCCCCGACTGCGCCCACCGTTCCCTCCCTCCTACGGCCTGTACGGCAAACCCACAGTGGTCAACAACGTAGAAACGCTGGCCAATGTTCCGCCCATCATGAAAAATGGCGCCCAGTGGTACCGCGACTTGGGCACGGAAGACACAGCGGGCGTCAAAGTCTACAGCCTCTCCGGCCGAGTAAAAAAACCCGGAAACTATGAATTGCGTTTCGGCGAGACCTTCCGGACCTTGATTTATGAGCATGGCGGGGGGATCATGGAGGATGCGGAGATCAAAGCCCTCATGCCGGCGGGAGCCTCTTCCTCGGTTTTGAAGGCCACCGATGAGGTGCTGGACACGCCGGTGGATCACGGTTCGTTACGGGAGATGGGTTCCGATCTGGGTTCGGGTTCGATCGTTGTTCTGGACGAGACGATCAGCCTGGACTGGGTCATCAAGAAGACCATCAATTTCTTCAACCATGAATCCTGCGGGAAATGCACTCCATGCCGGGAAGGGACTTACTGGATGGAACACCTGACTGAGCGGGTGCATGCTGGGGAGGGTGATGGAGAGCAAGTGGATTTACTTTATGAAGTGGCCTCTAATATGCAGGGCAAATGCCTGTGCGCCCTGGGTGAATTTTCAACCATGGCAGTTAAAACGGGTATTGATCGGTTCCCGGAAGATTTTGCCCGTGAGTAATCGAGGATTAGCGCGTACGGAATTAATGGATACCTTATGAGCAAAAAAGTAAACTTGACCATTGATAATCGGGACGTTACGGTTGACGAGGGAACGTTGATTGTTGATGCCGCGAAAACGGTGGGCATTGATATTCCGGTCTTCTGTTATCACCCGAAGATGGAACCGGTGGGGATGTGCCGTATGTGCCTGGTGGAAGTGGGCCGTCCTGTCCGGGATCGGGATAGTGGTGAATTCGTCATGGATGATGATGGCAGCCCGAAAATTGAGTTTGGGGAGAACCTGGAAACCGCCTGCACCCTGCCTGTTTCCGAGGGCATGGTGATCCGGGGCATGACCGAAAAGGTTGAAAAAGGCCGTGAAAACATACTGGAATTTTTTCTCACGTCCCATCCCCTGGACTGCCCCATTTGCGACAAGGGCGGAGAGTGTTCCCTGCAGGAATTGAGCCTCCATCACGGCCTGGGCACCAGTCGTTTTCCTTATTCAGATAAGATTGATCTGGGGAAACATATCCCGCTGGGTGACCTGATCACCCTGGATCAAGAACGGTGCATCCAGTGCGCGCGCTGCATTCGCTTCCAGGAAGATATTGTGGATGACCCTGTGCTTGAGTTCTATCACCGCGGTCGTCATACAGAGATTGTTTCTTACTCAGAGCCCAAGTTTGACAGCTACTGGTCGGGAAACACGACCGATATCTGCCCGGTCGGCGCGCTGACCACAAACGATTTTCGCTTTGAAGCCCGCATCTGGGAAATGGATCAAAGCCCTTCTGTATGTTCCCACTGCCCGGTGGGGTGTAATTTGACTGTAGATCACCGCCGCGAACCCAAGACGGGCCGCCGGGAAGTACAGCGGGTGATGCCCCGCCAGAACGAACTGGTGAACGAGATCTGGATTTGTGATAAGGGTCGATTTGTCCATCACTTCACAAATCATGAAGACCGGCTTACCACCCCTCTGGTCCGGAATGAGGAAGGGAAACTGGCACCGGCTTCCTGGGAAGAAGCCATCGAACATGTCGCTGCCGGGTTAAAAGGGCAAGAAGGTGAGGTGCTGACTCTGGTCGGAGGCCGGTTGGCCAATGAGGATTTATTCCACCTGCGGCATTTGAATGACGGATTGGACGGACAGCCTGTCCTGTATTCCACCATGGCCGGGGGCGACCTGGTCGCGGAGGTTGGGTTGGGAAAAGGGTCTGATCTGGGGTCGGTAGGAGAAGGCAGCGCCATTCTGGTCGTTGCCAGCGATTTTGAAGAAGAAGCCCCGGTGTGGTGGCTGCGCGTTAAAGCAGCTTCGGAGCGCGGGGCGACCCTGATCGTCGCCAATCCGCGGGAGACAAAGACTGACCGCTATGCGGATTATACGATCCGCTACCCGTACGGCGATGAAACACAAACTGTGATCGACCTGATGCAGGGTGAGAATGGGGCGGCAGCGGCCTTTGCGGAGGCCGAAAATGGAATTGTATTCTTTGGCAGCGATGGTCTGGATTACCCAGGATCCCGGGCATTGGCGCGGGCCTGCGCCAACCTTTTGATTGAAACCGATCATGTGGGACGGGCCAATAACGGACTGGTCGGTGTGTGGCCCCGGGCTAACACCCAGGGAGCATGGGATATGGGTTTCCGCCCTCCCCAGGACCTGGTGGAAACGGTGCAAGGAGCCCGCGCTCTGTATATCGCGGGGGCTGACCCGGTCGGAGACGGCGTCGTGAAGACACTGTCCTCACGATTTACGGTGGTTCAAGAGTTATTCATGACGGATACCGCAGCCCTGGCGGATGTTGTCCTGCCCGCCAAAGCGGTTACAGAAAGAGCCGGGACCTTCACCAGCGGGGAACGGCGGGTACAGCGTTTTGAACCCGTCGTGCCTGCCCGCGGTGACACCCTGGAAGATTTCGCGATTGCCTCCAAAGTTGGAAAACGTCTAAACCTGGAGATGCCGAATGGATCAGCGGCTGCAGTCCTGGAACAGATTGCAAAACAGAAACCGGATTATGCGGATATCACGCTGTCCGGACTGCGCGAGGTGAAAGAGCAAATGCCGATCATCGTACCCAGGGAATATGCCTATGTGGGTACGGTGTATAAAAACACCAGTGGTCTGGGTATGCAGTTGACGCCCTTTGCACAGCGTGCAAAAGCCAAAACTGGTGAGATTCCTGAGAACGGAAGCCTGCCCCGGGGGGAGTTGCTGGCCGTGCCCGTTACCCGTCTTTATGATCGGGGACACATGGTGAATGTGTCCGATATACTTCAGCCGCGTCTGCTTGATCCTCAGATTATCCTCAACTCACAGGAAGCTGACCGCTGGAATGTAGAGGGAAGTGAAGAGGTGAAGATGACGCTGGACGGCGAGCTTTATAAGCTGGCGTTGACCGTGGATGACGCCGTCCCCGAAGGGGTGGCGCTCGTCCCGCGCAGCCTGGGTGTTCCCCTCATGAAACCTGTGGCTACAGAGCTGAGCGCGGTGGGTGAAGGACAATAGCAAGAAAAATACGAGGATGTTTTATGGACATTGCCTTGATCATTGAGTGGGTCATAAAATCAGTGGTTTTGATCCTTGTCAGTCTGACAGGGTTTGCCTACACCACCCTGTACGAACGCCGTACCCTGGCGCGCATCCAGACCCGCATTGGACCCAACCGGGCTGGCCCCTGGGGTTTGTTACAGCCGGTGGCAGACGGGGTAAAACTGATCTTCAAAGAGGAGCTGATCCCGGACAAGGCTGATAAAGTTCTCTTCGTTCTGGCGCCAATCATCACCGTGATCCCTGCCTTGATCATCTGGGCTGTGATCCCCTGGGGGGATACGGTGACGATCATGGGCCGAAAAATCTCTCTGGTTCTGGCGGATATCAATGTCGGCGTGCTGTACTTGATGGCTGTGGCCTCAATCGCAGTGTACGGCATCGTCATTGCCGGATGGTCATCCAACAGCAAATATCCGCTGCTGGGAGGGCTGCGCTCCACTGCACAGATGATCAGCTATGAGCTTACCCTGGCCCTGTCTTTTGTGGTCCCCATATTGTTGGCCGGGGCAGTCAATGTCGAAGATATCAACCCCATGAGCCTGGTGGACATCGTCCGGGCCCAGCGGGAAAGTGTGTGGTTTGTGGTTTATCAGCCGCTGGGTTTTGTGATTATGATGATCGCTGCCCTGGCGGAGGTCAACCGCGCTCCCTTCGATATGCCAGAGGCTGAGCAGGAATTGGTCGGCGGGTACCACACCGAGTATTCGGGGATGAAATTTGCCCTCTTTTTCATGGCGGAATATATCAAAATGATGGCGGTGAGCGCCATCGGAGCTACCCTGTTCCTGGGAGGTTACCTGGGTCCCTTTGTGGGCCGGTTCCCCTGGTTGGGGCCGATATATCTCCTGATTAAAATCGCTGTTCTATTATTCTGGATGATCTGGATGCGCGGCACGTTACCGCGTTTCCGGTATGATCGCCTGATGGCCTTCGGGTGGAAAGTTCTGCTGCCCCTGGCCTTGTTGAACGTATTTGCTACTGCAGTGGGCATTGTCCTCCTGGGGTAGATTCCATTTGTTGGTGGTAGGAGAAGATTATGGAACTTCCTGAACTGGCACGAGTACAAGAAATTGGTCGGGGTTTGTGGACTACGTTCCGGATGATGTTTGAACGCCCGGTGACCACGCAGTATCCGGAAGACAAGAAGCCTGTCAAATCGCGCTTTAAAGGTAGGCATGTCTTGAAGCGGTATGAGAACGGGCTCGAAAAATGCATTGGCTGCTCATTATGCGCGGCAGCCTGTCCCGCGGATGCCATTTTTGTTGAGCCGGCGGAAAACACGGATGAGGAGCGTTACTCACCGGGAGAGCGCTACGCCAGCACGTATGAGATCAACATGATGCGCTGCATTTACTGCGGGTTCTGTGAAGAGGCCTGTCCCACGGAGGCCATCGTCCTTGAAGATAATTATGAGCTCTCGTGGGGTGTACGGAATGAGGCCATTTATACCCGGGACCGGTTGTTGGAACCCGTGTCCGATGAGGGAAAGACCACCCCGCAAAAAGTGGAGCAGGGTGAATACAACCGCTCGATCCCGGAGATGGAAGATCCGACGGATTGAATTCATGAGTAAGGAAATCGATACATGACACCTGATCTAATCCTCTTTTTGGTCCTGGCGCTGGTTTCTGTCGCTTCAGCGCTGGGCATGCTGCTCAGCCGGAGTGCGGTGTATTCTGCCCTCTTCCTGATCCTGAACTTTTTGACGATAGCCATTTTTTACCTGCTGCTCCATGCGCCTTTTCTGGCTTTAGCACAGATTACGGTGTATGCCGGGGCGATCATGGTCCTCTTTCTGTTTGTGATCATGCTTCTCGGTCCCCGCCCCATCGCGCACAGCACACAGCTGGCATGGCAGCGCCCCTTGGCTTTCGGATTAGGTGCGGTATTGCTGGTAGATATTGCCTTCATCTTTTTCGGAAAATGTGAAAGCTGCGCCGGCTTTTCCACCCTGGCTGAAACGTTCGGCAGCCCGCAGTCCGTCGGTGAAGTGCTTTTCAATCAGTATCTCATCCCCTTTGAGGTCACATCGGTTTTGCTGCTGGTGGGCATGATTGGGGCAATTGTCCTGACCCAGGGCACGAGAAAATAGAGTCATCTCCCTGCTGAGGAGGCCTATGGTTCCTGTAACCTATTATATTGTTTTATCTGCGATCTTATTTACGATTGGCGCGCTGGGTGTGCTGACCCGCCGAAACGCAATTGTGATTTTTATGGCGGTCGAGCTGATGCTCAACGCCGCTAACCTGGCCTTTGTCGCCTTTGCGCGCATGTATCAGGCTATAAGCGGTCAGGTGTTTGTCTTTTTTGTGATCACGGTAGCGGCGGCGGAAGTGGCGGTGGGGCTGGCATTGATTGTGGCCATCTTCCGCACCAAAAACAGCATCGATGTGGATGAAATGAGCAGCCTGAAGGGTTAATTTACGAATAGAAGAGAGTAATGTATGTTCCTTAGCGAAATCGTATCCCACGGTCCACAGTTCTTTTCTTTCATACCATTCATTGTCTTTTTCCCGCTGATAGGGTTATTGATCAACATTACCTTTGGCGGCCGGATGAGCGAAAAAGCCATCGGGATCGTTGCCAGTCTGGCTTCGGGTTTGGCTTTTGTGATCGCGGTGCTGATGGCGGTATCTCTCCTTGGTCACCCCGAGGGAGCCACGGTACCATTTGCCGACTGGATCACCATCGGGGACCTGCAGCTGGAATGGGCCTTCCGCGTGGACACCCTGTCAACGACAATGATGCTGGTCGTTTCTGGCGTGGGGACATTAATTCACATTTATGCCATCGGCTACATGCATGAAGATGTCCGCTTCAAACATGATCCGGACCGCTACCAGCGGTTCTTTGTCTTTTTCAACCTCTTTATCGCCGCCATGATGATCCTCGTCACCGGGGACAATTACCTGATGCTATTTGTGGGCTGGGAGGGTGTGGGCTTGTGTTCGTACTTATTAATTGGATTCTGGTATGACAAGGATCTGCTTGGCCAGCCGGGCGTTGAAAACGCGCTGGCGGGAAGCAAAGCGTTCATTGCCAACCGTGTGGGAGATTTCGGATTCTTGATGGCGGCCTTTACCATGTTCTGGACATTCCGCACGGTGACCTTTACGGATGTCTTTGCACAGGTGTCACAGATTGCGGAGTCCCAGCCGGGTGCCATCCTGGCCATTACTCTGTTTATGCTGCTGGGCGTGACGGGCAAATCGGCCCAGCTTCCGCTGTATGTCTGGCTGCCGGATGCCATGGCTGGGCCGACACCGGTTTCGGCCCTGATCCACGCTGCAACCATGGTCACCGCCGGCGTCTACCTGGTGGCCCGTTCTGCACCGCTGTTCACCGCAGTGCCAGCCGCCCAATCTGCCGTGGCCCTGGTCGGCGGTCTGACGGCCCTCTTTGCGGCGACCATCGCCGTGGGGCAATATGATCTGAAGAAGGTCCTGGCCTATTCCACCATCAGCCAGCTGGGGTTCATGGTGGCCGCTGTGGGGATGGGGGCATTTGTAGCCGGGATGTTCCACCTCGTGACCCATGCTTTCTTCAAGGCGCTCCTCTTTCTCTCCGCGGGTTCGGTCATCCTGGGCATAGAGCGCGGGCACCATCACCTGCCCCACGATGAGCATCATGACGATGACCATCATAAAGAGGAGGTTTTTGACCCGGGAGACATGCGCCAGATGGGTGGGCTTCGCAAACAGATGCCCACCACCTTTAAAGTATTCCTGGTGGGGGCAATTGCCCTGGCAGGCATCCCGCCTTTTGCGGGTTTCTTTTCCAAGGACGAGATTTTGGCAGAAGCTACCCAGTTGAACTATACGGTCTACGTTCTTCTCGCGGCAGCGGCCTTTTTTACCGCCTTTTACATGGGCCGGCAGGTGTGGATGGTGTTTTTCGGAGAGAACCGGCACCCCGCTGCGGAACATGCTGAAGAGAGTCCCCCGGTGATCACTGTGCCGTTGATCATCCTGGCGGTTCTGTCTGCTGTGGGCGGGGCAATCAATCTGCCCTCAATACACACCTTTGGCCATTGGTTGGAACACACCTTTGAAACCTTCCACGTCCACCTGCACATCGCTGAGTTTAACCTCCAGGTGGCGGTCATTTCTACTTTGCTGGCCCTGAGCGCTATCTTTCTCGCCTGGCTGCTGTACGGCAGAAAACCCCTGCAGGAAGGGGAAGATGACCCCCTGAGCCGGATCCTGGGCCCTGTATTTACAGGCATGAACCGGAAATGGTGGGTAGATGAGCTCTATGAGTTCCTGTTTATCAACCGCTATATTGACCTGACCCGGATTCTATCTATTCACGTGGACTGGAACTTCTGGCACGACTGGTTCCACGAAAGAGTAATCGCCGGCGGATATTCGAAGTTGACCAGGTTCCTGTCCATTACTCTGGATTGGGATTTCTGGCATGACTGGTTCCATGACCAGTTTATTGGGAAGATCTACCGGCAGGGATCCCGTATCTTAGCCCAGCCCATTGACCTGGGCGTGATTGACGGCATTGCCAATGGTCTGGCGGAATTTGTGCGATCTATCGCAGAAAGACTCCGCAAAGTACAAACGGGATTTGTTCGGAATTATGCTTTGAGTGTTTTCGCTGGTGTGATCATCATCCTGAGTTATTTGCTCTTGAATTAATACCGGCAAGCTGCGTGTTCATTGCGAAATGGAGGACTGAGATATGAATTTCTTTACGAACCCTTTGAACGTGGTTACCCTCTTCCCGCTGTTGGGTGTGGTAGCCATCCTGTTCTTTGATCAGGAACAGAAGAAAGAGATCCGCTGGGTGGCTTTCCTGGTGGCTTTGATCTCCTTTGGACTCTCATTATGGGTCCTGTACCTTTTTGATTCCAGCAACCCGGACCTGCAGATGGTCATTAATTTACCCTGGATTCAGATTGCGGGTTGGGAGATCTCCTACAGCATGGGTGTGGATGGGTTGAGCATTCTGTTAGTGCTCCTGACGACGTTATTGACGACCCTATCTATCCTTTCCACCTGGACAGCCATCGAGGAGCGCGTAAAGGATTTCATGATTTTCTTCCTGCTCCTGGAAACCGGGATGCTGGGTGTATTTTTGGCGCAGGATCTGTTCTTGTTTTACATCTTCTGGGAATTCACCCTGGTTCCGATGTATTTCCTGATCGGCATCTGGGGCGGCCCGGAACGGATGTATGCCGCTGTAAAATTTTTCCTCTACACGATGGCAGGTTCGATTTTGATGCTGCTGGCTATTCTGTGGTTGGGCATTTATCAGGGCACTTTCTCTGTCCCCGACTTGATCGCCATGGGCGGCATCCCGGCAAATGTCCAGATCTGGCTTTTCCTGGCCTTTGCGGCTGCCTTTGCCATCAAGGTTCCCATGTGGCCTTTACACTCCTGGCTTCCTGACGCCCATGTCCAGGCCCCCACAGCAGGGTCGGTCATCCTGGCCGGTGTGCTGCTGAAGATGGGGACCTACGGGTTTTTGCGCTTCAACATCCCGCTCTTCCCGCAGGCTTCTTTACAGCTTGCCCCGTGGATGGCTTTGTTGGCGGTAATCGGCATCCTGTACGGAGCGGCTGTGTCCTACTACCAGCATGACGCCAAGAAGCTGGTTGCTTACTCCTCCGTCAGCCACCTGGGCTTCGTGATGCTCGGGCTGTTTGCGCTCAATTCGCAGGGTATTCAGGGCAGCATCTTGCAGATGGTCAATCACGGTATCAGCACAGGTGCCTTATTTATTCTTGTGGGTATTGTCTATGAACGGCGCCACACGCGCGAAATGGATGAGTTTGGCGGGTTATGGAAAGTGATGCCTGTCTACGGCGCGCTGTCCTTGATCGTCACTCTATCTTCCATGGGGCTACCCGGATTGAACGGGTTCGCCGGGGAGTTCCCCATCCTCCTGGGCGCTTTTGGTTCTGAAGCCATCGGATCATCGTGGTATGCTGGGTTGGGAGCGGCGGGTATCATTCTGGCTGCCGTATATCTGTTGTACATGTTCCAGAAGCTGTTCCTCGGCCCTCTGGACAAGGAAGAGAATAAAGTTCTCCAAGACCTCAATTTCCGGGAGCTTGCGACTATCATCCCCCTTGTGATCCTTATCTTCTGGATCGGGCTTTATCCCAAACCCTTCTTTGACCTGATGGCGCCGGCGGTGGAGCAGCTAGTTTCACTTATCGATGCTGCCTCCGTGGCCATGTATTAATTTGCTCATATGCGCAGGAATTTTATATGACTACAACTGATTTGATCTCCATACTACCCCTGATCATTCTTGTCGGCTGGTCCTGCCTGCTGCTGCTGGTGGATGCTTTTATCACCGGGAAAAAACAAGGCGTGACAGCGTTGTTGGCTGTGCTGGGGCTGGCAATCACTCTGGGATTTTCCGTGGCCCAGTTTGGCCAGGAGTACCGTACTTTTAATGACATGATAGTGGTGGATGGGTTTGCCCGCTTTATGAATGTGATTTTCACCGGCAGCGGTATTCTGGCTGTTGCCTTGGCCATGCGCTATTTGAAGCGTATGGGGATGGACCGGGGTGAGTTTTATAGTTTGTTGTTGTTTTCCATCAGCGGAATGTTGCTGATGTCCATGGCTGCGGATTTGATCGTCATTTTCCTGGCCCTGGAACTGCTTTCGATTCCTCTTTACGTGCTGGCTGGATTTGCTCGCCCGCGGGTGGAATCGGAAGAGGCTGCTATGAAATATTTCCTGCTGGGCGCGTTCGCCAGCGGGTTTGTGGTCTATGGGGTGGCGCTCAGTTTTGGCGCTACGGGGACGACATCGCTGGCGAGTATTGTGAGTGCCATCAGCGCCGGATCAGCGGATATGACCCTGCTTGGAGTGGGCGCCGCATTGATTTTGATCGGACTTGGATTCAAGGTGGCTGTGGTTCCTTTCCATATGTGGACCCCGGATGTGTATCATGGTTCCCCCTCACCAGTAGCTGCGTTTATGGCCATCGGCGCCAAAGCGGCCGGATTTGCGGCTTTGCTGCGGTTGTATCTGGCAGCCCTGCCGGAGCTCTCACCGGATCTGGTGCCCGTGGTGTGGGTTCTGGCCGCCCTGACCATGTTCGTGGGTAACATCGCCGCCATTGCCCAGCACAACATCAAGCGCATGCTGGCCTATTCCTCTATTGCCCACGCTGGATATATCCTGATGGCTTTTGTCACTTTTGGGCAGCGGGAAGTGGCCTCCGACGCGGTGGCTGCCACTCTTTTCTACCTGGTGGCTTACGCCCTGACCAACCTGGGATCGTGGGCTGTAGTCATTGCCCTGGAGCACAACGAGGGCAAAGGGCTCAACCTGGATGACTACTATGGGCTTTCCGCCCGGTATCCCGCCCTGGCGGCGTCCATGGTTGTTTTCATGCTTTCTTTCATCGGTGTCCCGCCTACCCTGGGCTTTGTGGGCAAATTTTACCTTTTCCGCATTGTGCTGCAGGGTGGGTTTGTGTGGTTGGCAATTATCGGTGTCGTGACCTCATTGATCTCGGCCTATTATTACCTGCGTGTGGTGGTCAATATGTACATGTACGACGGGGATCCGCAGGTTCAGCTTGATCCCTGGCTGCGTGTGGTTTCCGGGGGTACAGCGATCGGGAT
>CAZIFI010000055.1:11491-13585 GCA_964539105.1 uncultured Anaerolineales bacterium
TTCTATGTGATGCGTCAGTCAAGGTCTGCGTAGCCGGGTCCTTCCTCAAAGAAATCGTAGTTGGGCTGAATGTCTTTGGTCAGGTCGACAACTTCGCCTTCTTCCAGCTTCTTGACGGTATCGAGAATCACTTCCTCGCCGTACATGTTTTCGCCTTCATAGTGTCCATCAAACTCGAGGCGGTTGATGTATTCGCCGCCAACGGCCACGTATTCTGAGGGAACTTCATCCTCAAGCCAGATGGCTTCCCAGGGACATTCGGGGATGCAGGCGCCGCAGTCAATGCATGTTTCGGGGTCAATATAGACCATGGGCCATTTTTCCAGGTCTTTGCCAACGACGATGCAATCGACAGGACAGACCGTGATACATCCTTCATCACGCAAACACAAGCTGGTGATAATATGGGTCATCAGAGAACCTCCTATATGATTTGGGAGTAGGTTTTAATTGCCAGGTTGTTCATAACCTATCTGCCCCATTATTATACGCCGGTTGCTGGCGTTATTATCTCTCACAGGCGCAAGACTTGCTTTTTGCCTGTCGAGAACGTGATTTTTTTCACCTTTGGGCAGGTATGAAATGGCAACTGCACATCCTATTCGACTTTGTGAAATCACGTTCATTATACACCTAAAACCAGTCCCGAGTTAACCTTTTAAGCCAAACTGGCTGGAAATAGGTGAGCGGTGTGTGGCGTTCATCTATCATTAAATCCCGTCATGTATAATGGGACAATCCAAGGACATCTTAATTTACGACCAGGAGGGCAGGTTGGTATGAATATATTAACGGTTGATGTTGGCACAGGAACCCAGGATATTTATCTCTATCATTCCGGTGTGGATCCCGAGAATGGATTCAAATTAGTCGTTCCCTCACCGACCATGATGGTCTACCGCCGCATTCAAGAGGCGACCCGGAATGGGGAGCCTGTGGTCTTGACCGGGGTGACCATGGGAGGCGGACCCAGTTTCTGGGCTGCCCGCGATCATGCCCAGGCTGGCTTTCCTGTGTTTGCCACCCCCGATGCCGCCAGAAGTTTTAATGACGATCTCGATGTGGCGCGGGAAAAAGGGATCAAAATCATCAGTGAAGATGAGGTGGCTGGTTTGCCGGATAATTATATCCAGGTCGAACTGCGGGATTTTGATTTTCAGGCCATTGCCCGGGCCCTGGGAGAGTTCGGCGTTTCCCTGCATTCTCTGGACGCGGCTGCTGTGGCTGTGTTCGACCACGGCAACGCTCCTCCGGATGTGTCCGACCGCCAGTTTCGTTTTGATTATCTGGCTGATCGTCTGCGGGAGCGGGTAAGAATTGGCGAGCATTCCCCCCTGAGCCGATTGGCCTTTCGCCGGGATGAAGTCCCACAGGATATGACCCGCCTCCAGGCGGTGGTTGATTCCGCGGGGGATGTGGATGCGCCGCTCCTGGTGATGGATACCGCACCGGCAGCCATTCTGGGTGCTGCCCAGGACCCCCGGGTCAGGAAGCGATCGCGGGTGATGATCACCAATGTGGGGAATTTTCATACCCTGGCCTTCCGCCTTGGTGAGGATGGGGTGGAAGGGGTATTTGAACACCACACCGGTTTTTTGGATCTCCCCAAGCTGGAGGGGTTATTGCGCGATCTGGCCAGCGGGACACTGACGCACGATGAGGTCTTTGGCGATCAGGGGCACGGGGCGTTGGTGTACGATCCCCGCCCGCTGGAGTTTGGCGAGGGCGATTTCGACATTGCGGTGACCGGACCCCGCCAAAACATGATGCGGAAATCCTCATTGCGTCCGTATTTTGTGTCCCCCTTCGGGGATATGATGATTGTGGGATGTGTGGGGTTGCTGGCTGCGGTGGCGGACAACATGCCGGCGCTCCGGGAACCGATCCGGGCTTCCATCGAAGGACGGGGAGGTAGCGGAACGCCACCCTGGGAGGTGAAGCGCTGAAGGGATAAATTCTAAGGGTGACTACCTTGGGGATGTATGGTGAGATGAGAGTAGGAAATCCAACAAGGGCTGCTGGAAAAGCAGCCCTTGTTGGATACAGGGTTAGCCGAACAACCTGCGGGCGTTTTCAATGCAGTCATCCGGTCCC
>CAZIFI010000056.1:0-12997 GCA_964539105.1 uncultured Anaerolineales bacterium
GCCTCTTTTATTTTATACTGAAGGATACCTTTATGCAGCCTTGATTAAATCTGCGGTCAATGGATCGAAGGTATTTTTTTTTGGAGGAGACCATGGCGGAAATCTTGTTTATCGGCGGGACCGGGGTGATCAGTTCGGCATGCACATCCCTGGCGGTGGAAAGCGGGCACCAGCTCACCCTATTCAACCGGGGTAAGACGAAGCGGCCAATACCGGAAGGTGTGAATCGTCTGGAGGGGGATATTCGTGATCCTGCAAGCGCCCGCCGCGCTCTGGGAGATAAAACGTTTGATGTGGTTGTGGACTGGGTGGCTTTTACACCACAACATATTGAGATGGACCTGGCGCTATTCCGCGGGAAAACAGACCAGTATATTTTCATCAGTTCCGCCTCCGCCTACCAGACCCCTCCGGCCCGGCTGCCGGTCACGGAATCTACCCCTTTATCCAATCCGTACTGGGAGTATTCCCAGGAGAAGATCGCCTGTGAGGAACGCCTCACCCGCGCCTACCGTGAGGGTGGGTTCCCGGTGACCATTGTCCGCCCTTCTCACACCTATGACCGCACCCTTTTTCCCCTGCAGGGTCAATACACCATGGTGAACCGCATGCGTCAGGGAAGTCCGGTCCTTGTCCACGGGGACGGCACCTCGCTGTGGACGCTTACCCACCACAGGGATTTCGCGAAGGGGTTTGTGGGGCTGCTGGGTAACCCCCGGGCTGTGGGAGAAGCGATTCAGATCACCTCTGACGAATGGCTGAGCTGGAATCAGATTTATGACACCATTGCCCGCGCGGTAGGTGTGGAAGCAGAGTTGATCCATGTCCCCTCGGACTTCATCGCCGCTTTCGATGCGGAGTGGGGGAAAGGGTTGCTGGGGGATAAGACGCATAGCATGATTTTTGATAACACGAAGATCAAACGCCTGGTGCCGGATTACAACGCGGTCATTCCTTTCCACACAGGCGTTGAAGAAATCATGGCCTGGTATGATACCGATCCTGAGCGCCAGGTGGTGGACCAGGCATTGGACCGCACGATAGATAAAATCATCGCTGCCTACCAATCAGCCCGGCCAGACAAACGCTGAATCCGTCAATTTGATGGCTGTGGTAAGTTAACAGATTTGTTCTACGCACCGGGCTGCATCAAGACCGGCGCATTCAGGTGGATCTCCCAAACCACGATCCCTGCGACGGGGACGTCGCAGGGATCCCGGGATGACAGTGTTGGGTGGACAGTCGCCCTTCGATACATCCTTCACTGCGTTCAGGTCACTCAGGACGCTTGATTTAAAGAAATTCCAAACAACACCTGATCTCCCCTGGATTAACAGTTGATGAATGTTGCCGGTTTTTCACCCCGTTCATGGCTTCCCTTTTTTATAATCCACCTATCGTTTTCTTTAAGCCAAAGAGAGGATTCCAATGATCAACCGGCACGGACGACGCGGGCGCTATTTGCACCTGGCCGTGATGGCTTTATTGTTTTTGACCCTGGCTTGCAGCCTGCCTTTTGTGGGTGGCGGACAGGGGGATAACTCTGCACAGACTCCGGCATCAGCCAGCAGCGAAGATGAAACCGGAACAGGGGAAGGGGACCTGCGCTGCCAGCAGGATGGCTATCCCTGTTCATATGCTGATGCCCCGGCTGGGGCCATAGATCGAAGTTTTGCGTTGATGGACACGGCAGAGGAAGTTTTCGAAAAAGAGGGCAATGCCGTTGCTGTGGCCCGGCGCCTGCAGGAGGAGGGGGACATCGTTGAGATGTATTACGATGAGCGCGGTGTGTGGTACCGGGTGGAAGGGGCACCGCCCATGATTTTCCTGCACCCCGGAGCCTTCAGCGTGGAGGATGGGGAGGCCAGCCTGCCGCCCGGCGGATCCACTGCCATTAAAACTATGGCCCGGCGTGTCCTGCCGGAGCCGGACGGCCCGATTGGCATCAACCCGCCCGGGGAAAAGGCCACCAAAAAAGCCCTTTTCCTGAATCCTTTTGCCCACCAGTTCGGTACGGATGTCTACGACGCTGTCAACCCGCTCTTGAATGATGTCCGCGATTACCAGTGTGAGGGCTGTGTGGATCACAAAGCTACCCGGTCGGACCCGAAAGATCAGGTCAGCGAAGAGAATCCGGAGGCAGGTCCGTCCATCGAGCAGTTCAAAGGCTGGGAGACCTACGACCTGATCCATGTCTTAGCCCACGGCTACCAGTTTTGCCCGGGTCAGAGCGTGAACTCGGATGGAGAACCGATTATTTCTGGAGACCGGGAAGAGCTGCCCGAAAACACGGCCGGGATCGTCGAGGGCACTGAGGTCACGGAAGGGGAGTGCGTCACCCTCATCCAGACCGGCCACTATGTGAGGGAAGAGCACATGAAAGAAAACCCGTCTAACGAGACGGGCATCGCCTGGGCCTATAAACCCGGCAGGGACACCTGGATGGAAGTGGTGACCACGGATTTCTTCCAGGCTGAGTACGGGGGGGGTCTGGACGACAAGATCATCTTTTTCACCAGCTGCCAGGGGCTGAGGGACAGCAGTCTGGCTGATGTCCTGCAGGGAGAAAACACGGCTGTGCTGGGCTGGACAGATTATGTCAAGGGCAGCCGGGGTGAACGGGTGGCAGTGAAGTTTTTCGAGGAGTTGATTAAAAACGGGCTGCGGGTTTCCGTGGCCCATGAAAAGACTAAAAATTCATCCAGTCATATGGAACACGCAGATGATTGGCACGGGGCCCAGTTACGGCTCGAGAAGGATGGGAATGGCGACCCGCGAGGGCGGGAAGTGATCACCTGGATGCATCCCATCTACCGCGAGAAACTGAAGGACATCGGCCATAACCCGGTGAAAGGTATCCCGGGCGATCAGGAAGCGGATGACCTCCTCCTTCTGCTGCAAATCGACGGCGTCGATGAGGATCAAAACCCCCAGGATTTCACGGCCCATGTCAAGATCGACGGCCGGGAGATTGACCGGGATTTGAAGATTACGAAACAGATCAGCAAATACAGCCACTGGATCCAGGCTGAAATCCCCCTTCCCGGGGACAGTAACAGCCTGCCCAGGGCAGAAATTGAGGCCTGGGTGGATCTCCCGGAGGGGGGCGATACGCGGCACGTATTGCAAGAAGTGGAGATGGCCGACTGCGGCTGGTTGGGATCCTATTCGGGCGGCAGCAGCGGGTCGATCTCCGGTCCGGAAGTGATTGATACCAAGGATGTGGCTTCCACAGATCTGGACAGCGTGCGAGAAGCGTTAAGTTCTGTGGGTGAAGGAGGCGGGATCCCGCCGGGCCTGGACCTGGAATCCATGCTGGGTGGGCACCGGTCTTTTATGATGGGCAATGTGGAAGGCGTTCCCTTCCTGACCGTTGGCAACAATGGGGTCGGGGGCCTGGTTGTGAATATGCCGATTGCCTACGTCGGAGATACGGTGCAGTATAACATCTCCAGGGATGACGGCCGGGTCGTGGAGGGGTCCATGAGCGGACCCATGAAGCGCGGCTTGCCGACCGGAGGTGTGGAAACGGTCAATGTCCAGGCAGATTTCGAGTGGCATGTGGGCAGCACGTGCTCCTTTAAAATTAAAACCCAGATTATCAAAAACGCGGCCGATGACGGCCTGATTGAGGGGGGAGATTAAATGCTCCCGCATGACGCGGCAAGGATGGGGTTAATCATCCACGATAAGGCAAATCCCGGACCTTAACAAAACTGTTGAGCCGGGCATTGCGGCTGCCTGAGATTGAAGCGGGACAGTATAATACTTCATCCCGGCCCATTCAATCATGTTCTGTGTTGGGAATTTGCCCGGGATCAGGGAGGTCATGATGAAAAAAACGGTTCCCCTTTTGCTGTTGATCCTGCTGATATTGAGCGCCTGCAAACTGGACACCATGCTGGGTTATGAAACGGTGGCCCCCGAGGCGCTGTACACCATCACTGTGGGTCCGCCGCCTACTTCTCCCCCTACCGTAACCCCCACCCGGGATCCCAACGTGACGGTCACACCTGCTCCTACCCTGGAACCGGGGTCCACCCGGGTTTCAGAGGTGGATGGGATGACCATGGTGTATATCCCTGCCGGGGTGTTTGAGATGGGCGGCCATGAAAGCGCGGATGAGCTTCCCATCCACTCTGTGGATTTAAGCGCGTACTGGATTGATCAAAATGAGGTGACTTGCAATCAGTTTATGACCTTCAACGCGAAAACCGGGATTGGCGGATATGCCGAGCAGAGCTGTGCGGATGGTGGGGATCATCCTGTACGGGCCACATGGGACGCGGCACGGGCGTACTGTGCCTGGGCCGGCCGGCGGCTGCCCACTGAAGCGGAATGGGAAAAAGCTGCCCGGGGTGGTCTGGCAGGCAAGCAATATCCCTGGGGAGATGAAGATCCCGTGTGCCAGCAGGATGTCTCGAACGGGGCCATGTTTTATGACGATGATAACTGCCTGGTGACGGGCACGGCACCGGTCAGGAGCTATGCACCGAATGGGTTTGACCTGTATGATATGGCGGGCAATGTCAGTGAATGGGTCTCAGATTGGTACGGGGAAGATTATTATGAGACATTCGGTGAGGGAGAAACTGTGGTCAACCCGCCGGGTCCCGCCAGTGGTGCCTTCCGGGTGCACCGCGGAGGGTCATATCGCACAGATGCGGATGGGTTGCGGGCGGCCGACCGGGAAGGCATGCCGCCGCAGAATTTTTACGGCTTCCGGTGTGCTGCGAATTGGCCCTAGAGTGGGGGAAAGTAAAGAGTTATACAACGAGATAGATTTTGGGTATGACCCCTTCATCCCGAAGTCTTTTTTATAGATATCCAGCCGCACTTCGATACGCCGGAAAATCACCGGCTGCTCTACGCCTGTTATGCGAATACCATAGATTGCCGTTATCCACCGGGGTCCTCTCACGATGTTTGTGGGTAGGGAATGATCCTGCCGGTGATTGATGATCGACCCTTATCCGCCGGCTTACGGGAGATGTTCTTCTATCTTGTCCAGCAGGGCTTGGGGTTGGTAGGGTTTGAGTAAATAGGCTTCGGCTCCGGCCTCCAGGCTTTCCCGTTTGGCCTGGGGATCATCCCTGCCGCTGACGACCAGGACCGGTATGTGGGCAGTTTTTTCCCCCTCGCGCAGCTGGCGCAGGATATCCAGTCCATCCGCATCAACCAGAAAGAGGTCCAGTAAAATCAGGTCCGGGGATTCCTGGCGGGCATGCTGAAGGCATTCCTGCCCGCTGTACGCGGACAGGGTGTGATAATCCCGGTGCCCGAGCAATATTTCCAGAAATTCTACCATCTCGGGTTCATCATCCACAATCAGTATGGTTTTCGCCATGGGAGCCGCCTGTGTGTTGTGCTTCAGGTTGGATCCTTTATATTCTATCATCGGATCAGTTGTAGAAACCATAAAGAATTGTTATCTGTGCGGGATGAAAGGGGCTGTAAACAACTCAGTCGCACTTTGAACCACGAACAGATGACGCTCCTTACTCAGGATTCCTGTTCTTATACTGGACAGTAACAGTGAGAAGTATATTGTCATTCCAAACAAAGTGAGAAATCCTTGTAAAGATCGCTGACCGGAACCTGCGCCTATGGGAAATCGGCCATGAGTTTTTTTAGCACTGCAGGGATCCATTGTCGGTCCGGAGGACTTTCCCCTGGGATGACAATGCGGGTTTGAGTGTGCTGGCGCGTTAAAAGGATCGCTGTGCACCACAGATGGGACTCGCGATGACAGTGGATCGGGAGACGCCGACGGGGACGTGGGCTATATCGAGCTTTGGATAGCACGTTAGCCACTCAGATAGGCCGGAAAATCACCGGCTGCTCAGGACGCCTGGTTTTTCTACCGGCGATAACCGTTCCGGAAAAGTGTCATTGTGATGAGTGCAGCGAAGAAGCAATCTCTTGGAATAGGGTCCGAGACACGTGAAAAACATAGTTGAGGGATTGATTAAACCTATATCTCTGACTGGTTCTAAAATCACCTATAAAATCTCGGGTATTAACATTTGATTAGTTCGCCCCATCTATTCTTGCGTTATACCTGCCTCTCTTTTTATAATCTTTGGGGCGTTTACCTATCATGGGAGGAAATTCAGTGCAATCCATTGATTCATCAAGACGATATGTGATACTTTTATTGGTTTTTCTTCTGGCTGCCAGTCTGGCTTGCAATCTGCCTGTTCTGGGCGAAAGCTCATCGGGAAATCAGAGCGAGTTGGTGACAGAAGAGGTTTCAGGAGGTGATGCCCCGATCTCAACGCAGCGGGCATCTGATGACGAGAGCCTGCGCTGCGACAGCATGGGCTACCCGTGTTCCTACGCTGATGCGGATCCGGAACGTGTCTCCAGAAGCATAGAAATCATGGGCTTGGCCCAGGAAACGTTTACTGAGGCAGGGGATGCTGTAGCCGTGGCTCAACGCCTGAAGGTTGAACCGGATGTGGTGGAAATGTATTACGACGAACGCGGGGTGTGGTACCGGGTAGAAGGTGCGCCGCCCATGGTTTTTCTACACCCCGAGGCGTTCCAGGACAACGAGAGCTCATCCTATCAGGAAGGATACCGTAAACTGGCTGCCAGGGTGAGCCGGAGGCCGGTGCTGCCTGAACCGGATGGCCCGGTAGGGGAGAATCCTCCCGGGGAAAAAGCGCGCAAGCGGGCATTGTTCCTGGCACCGTTTGCCTGGAACTTCGGCACCGATGTTCATGACGGCGTCAATCCGCTTCTGACAGAAACCCGTGATTATCGCTGCCCGGATTGTGTCACGCTGCTAGATACGAGAAGCAATCCGGAGGAAATGGTCACGGCTGAGAACCCCTCAGCGGGGCCTTCCCTAGAGCAGTTTCAAAAGTGG
This sequence comes from uncultured Anaerolineales bacterium, assembly GCA_964539105.1. Lineage (GTDB taxonomy): Bacteria > Chloroflexota > Anaerolineae > Anaerolineales > UBA11858 > B10-G9. The sequence continues at coordinate 6,875 of CAZIFI010000056.1, forward strand.
GAAGAGTATGATCTGATCCATGTCCTGGCCCATGGCTATCAGTTTTGCCCGGGACGGAGCGTGACCACATCTGGAAAGCCTGTGGTATCCGGGGATCGGGATGACCTCCCCGAAAACACGGGGGGCATCGTGGAAGGCAGTGAGGTCAGTGAAGGCGAGTGTGTCACCATCATCCAGACCGGGCATTATCGAACACAAGAAGCGGTACGTAACAATCCGGGGGACGCAAAGGGTGTGGCCTGGGCCTATAAGCCGGGTGAGCAGATCTGGGGTGAAGTGGTGACCGCTGATTTTTTCCGGGCTGAATACCCTGAGGGTCTGGATGACACCATCCTCCTGTTTTCGAGCTGTCAGGGCCTACGGGGCGATGATCTGGCTCAATCCTTGATAGGAACCAACACAGCCGTGCTGGGATGGACGGATTATGTATTTGCGGGCAGCCGTGGTGAGCCTGCCGCCGTTAAATTTTTTGAAGAGTTGATTGGAAACGGCCTGCGGGTTTCGAAAGCGTATGAAAAGGTAATCGATTCTGCAGCCCATACCCAACACAGGGAAGATTGGTATGGCGCGCAGCTGGTCTTAAAAAAGGATGGGGATCCCCGGGGAAGGGAAGTGGTCACCCTGGTCCATCCCGCCACTCGCGTAGACCTGGAAGATGGGGATACCACCGTCACCCAGGGCGTGGTCAAGGATGGCGAAGAGGATCATCTTTACGTTGCAGCCCGCATCGATGGGGTTGATAAAGAGCAAAGCCCGGAGGATTTCGAGGTCCATGTCAACCTGAACGGGGAAGAGCGTACGGAGACCTTTCCCGCTGATTCTTCTAAACAGGTGGGTGAATACAGTTACATGGCCCAGGGAGCGGTTGAACTACCATACGACGTCACCAACCAGGAATCGGTGAAATTCGAGGCCTGGGTGGAGCTGCCGGAAAATGGAGAAACGCGGCACGTCCTGCAGGAGGTCAAGCCCCTGGGATGCGGCTGGACCGGGAGTATGTCCGGTGTGGCATCGGGAGAGTATAAAGGCCTGATTATGGACTACCAGGATGTGGCCGGGAGCCTTGAAACTGGCGAGTTGAGCGAGCTGCTGGGCGGATTGGGAGATTCATCCGGCCTGAGCGGGATGGGGGAGCTGACATCCGCCTTGGGAAAAATCTGGCTGCTGACCTTTGACCGCAGCGACCAGTTTGTAGGCATGATGGCGCCCGAAATGGGCATCTCCTCTCTGCCCACGCTGAACACGGAGCTGCTGGGTTACAACACCCAGAGCTTGAGCTATCAGGAAAGCGGGAGCGGAGAAAAAGAGATCATGGGGAACTTTTCCGGGAATTACCACGGCTTAAAACTGGAAGGGACTGAGATCAAGCGTGTAGAAGGTCCGACAGTCCAGGGGGAGTTTGTGTATCACCCGGGCGCGCTGTGTAATATGGAGGTGATGATGCCCATCCTGGAGCATTACGCCGTAGAAGGTCCTTTCGGGCCGTAAGGTGGCAGACCTGCGAGGCAGGGGACACAGCCCCTTAGAAACGTGGCAGGTCTATCCTCCACAAGGGGGGATCCATCAAGCTGGTATTCTATAGATGCTGTTCAGGATGACAATGTGTGTCCCTGCCTGCTGATCTAAGGGGGAGGTCGCCATGCTCCTCTGTGCACAGCTCGGGATGAGAGCGGATTGAATAACGCCGACGAGGGTGCCGGCTTCATCGAGCGAACAACGATCCCTGCGACGTCCCCGTCGGTTACTTCCCGTTCCTGGGGATCTTCTTAGAGATGGGTTTATAGGTCATGGGCGCAGCCCGATCGCCGTGTCGCCCGCCGGGCTTCTCGCGATGACAGTTATTCTATATTGTCATTCCGAACGAAGTGAGGAATCCTTGACGCGCTCGCATACTGGAATCTGTACCAATTGGACTTAGACCATGGTTTCTACTTGGTCAATGCCGCAAGGAACCCTCGCAGAGCTTGTCCTGAGCGGAATGAAGTGGAGTTGAAGGGTCCAGGACGATATTTTTGTGATAGGCTTGATTTTGATGCATTTCTCGCTGTGCGGAAAACATTTCTCCTCCGGGAATGCAGGGCGAATCGGCGCTCATCTTTTCTCGAGATGACAGCGGTTTCGGGATCGCTCTACGGGTGTGGACCCATCTGGCCAGGGATGCCGGCTCTGGTTGTATAAAAAACTGGCCGTGTGCTTGACCACGAATGGGTTATGTGATAGGATAATAATTGAAACGTTGAAGTAGGTCCAAGCAGCACTGATTGTAACTGCCCAGGCTTGCGGAACCCGGGCAGTTTTTTTGTATCAACTGCACTGCTTCACAACCATTTGAGTAATATGTAGTAAGGAGAATCTAACGTGGCAGAAAAAGAAACAGGAACCGTGAAATGGTTCAATGATGCAAAAGGTTACGGCTTTATCGAGCGACCGGAAGGTGAGGACGTTTTCGTCCACCACTCCGCAATCATCGCGGAAGGCTTCAAATCGCTTCAAGAAGGCCAGCAAGTAGAATTCGAAGTACAGCAGGGAGATAAAGGATTGCAGGCAGTCGACGTTGTCGCCATCTAAGCAAGCCTTTCCCGGCCTGACTGCATCACGTTGTTGAAGCAGTAAGGAAATGAACACCCGCACGGGTTATCCGCAATCCGTGCGGGTGTTTTGGTTTAAGGGGCTGTGTGGCTGCTTTGTTCATTTTCTGGAAAGTAGGCGGGGGAAGCGCTCCAGAAACGGACCCCGTAACGCTCCACGATTTTTGCCTTCCCGCCAGCCTGCAGCTCGCGCAGCGTTTCCGTAATATGATCCGAATCCCATCTTTCCAGGGTTGCGATGAGCTCCTTTTCGCGCAGCGGATGGCGGGTGATGACCCCTACCACGGCATCCACCAGCGAGTCATACCGGCCCAGATCGAAAGACCCCCGGGCCGGGTGGAGCACGGTTACCGCTGTGCCTAGTATAGCCTGGGCATGCATCATCCCTTCCTGGGTGGAGGGCTGAACCCAGGTTTCGACAGGTGGGCGAGTGGGAAAGGATAAATGGACCTGATCCGGTTGGATATTCTCTACAAGCGATCCAATTTTCCGCAGTGCCTCCGCGGTATCGTTCAGGTCCCTGACCAACATCACCTCCAGCCACAGCTTTCCTTGATAAGCCTGGCTGAAGTCGATCAAACCCTGACGGTAGCGCTGAAATGGCACACTGGGGTGGGGACGGTTGATCCTGCGGTACAGGTCCACTCCTCCGGCATCAAGGGAAGGCAGCACAGCGTCGGCAGCTAACAGGGCTTCCCGCACCTCGGGCAGAAAAAGGAGGCCGCCATTGGTGATCACGGCCAGTGGGTGATCGGTCATCTTCTTTATCCCGTGGATCAGGTCACCGATCCCACTGTGCAGGGTAGGTTCCCCGGAGCCGACAATGGTCACCCAGTCGATGTTCTCCGGTGGGTTTGCCTGGAGAGCCTGCTTCACTTCAGCAAGGATTTTCACGCCGGGGATATACTCGTCCCGCCGGTTGGTGAGGGGCACCGTCCTTCCTAGCTGGCAGTACACGCAGTTCCAGTTGCAGGTTTTAAGGGGGAGGGGGTCAATTCCCAACGACTGGCCCAGGCGGCGGGAGGGGACGGGGCCGTAGACGATATCCATGGGTGTCTACGTTTCCCGGATATCGGTGATGTGTTCCACGTTCGGTTTGACTGCCTGTTCCAGATCGGATTCTGAAGCACCCTCAATTTTGAAGACCAGCTCCCGGGTGTCTGTGCTCTCACCCAGGAAGGTACCCAGGGAGAGGATGTTGCCGCCCACATCAAAGATCGATTTGGTCAATTTTGCCAGCTCACCGATCACGTTGGGCACCATAACCGACAGGCGCACGCCGCGTTCCCGGGCCCCGAGCATCTCCAGAAAGATTTTGAAGAGGTCTGTCTCGGTGATGATGCCCACTACTCTGGAATCGCGGACCACCGGCAGGCCGCCCACCTTGTTATCGGCCATGATGCGCGCCGCTTCCTCCAGGGGTGTGTCTTCCCCGATGGTGATGACATCTTCTGTCATAATACCCTTGATCTTAATTTTGCTGATCAACCGGTTCACCTCCCACACACTGAGGCTGGTGGCATCGGAAGGCGCGGCGTGCAGGATATCTTTTTTGGAGATGATCCCTACCAGATGCCCCCGCTTATCCACCACCGGTAAGCGGCGAATGCCTTCTTTTTCCATTAGATCCATCCCGTCCATGATCGGCAGATCAGGCTGGGCTGTGATCACGGGGTGGGACATGCGCTCTTTGACTAACATATGAGGATCTCCTGTGATATTTATGGGGTATGCCTACTATATGTATTGTACATCCAATCTTTGACTGTGGGGATGATATTCAGGCCGGGACAGTTGTCTCATATATTCAATTGTTAATGCTGCAGATCACCGCAGGGTTGCATTCCGAATGCAGGCGGATTGTTCACCGGGTATGAGTTTCTTGATTTGTTTTCTATTGACATTCCGATACGAGTGAGGAAACCTTGACATGGCTGCGATCTGAAATCAGAGCCTATGGTTCATCGGCCTTGAACTCGTTTTGATCAAAGCAGCAAGGAACCTTTTCTGGCATCCTGCGGATGCTGTTCAGGATGACTCCCTATGGCGGGAAATATCGGTGTGTGGAAAAGATCGGCGCGTTCCATTGTGTTCCGCTCGCGATGACAGTGGATGGGAATACAGGTGCCTGTGTGGCTGGCGTCTCCTCCAGCTGATCGCGCATTGTGCACACATTTGGCGAAGAGCGGCTGTTCTTAATCCATGTGATGACAGTTTGATATTCATGTCATTGTGATAGGCACAGCGTAGAAGGAATCTTTTGTTTTGAAATGGGATGTAGTTTAAGAAGGGGAGAAGACACCCATAGAATGTTTCGTTGGCTATCAGCCGCCCCAAGATAACAACGGAAAAGATCGGGGGGATATTATTCGGAAAAATCTACAGAATCTGTGCTGCCGTTTTTTCCAGGGCCTGGTCCAGGTCCGCGGTGAGGTCATCTACATCCTCGATGCCCACGGAATAGCGGATGAGGGATTCCGGGATGCCCATGGCAGCCCGCTGCTGCGGCGTGACCTCAACATGGCTGGTGGTGCGGGGCGGTCCGGCCACCGTTTCCACCGGTCCCAGGTTGGCGGCGATGTGGGCATATCTCAGATGGGGAAGGAAAGCCCGCACGGATTCAAAATCCCCCTTAAGCTTGAAGCTGAGCACCCCTCCGAAGCCGCGCATCTGGCGGCGGGCGATGTCGTGCCCGGGGTGACTTTCCAGGCCGGGGTAATAGACGTCTTCCACAAAAGGGTGGTCTTGCAGAAAACGGGCCACTCTCAGGGCGTTATCGTTCTGGCGCTCCACGCGCAGGGCGAGGGTTTTCATGCCCCGGATAACGAGATAGGCCGCCATAGGATGCAGGGAGGCGCCGTTGATCTCCCGGTAGCGGAAAATGGGTTCTACTAATTCTTCGTCACCGCACACCACGCCGCCCAGGGCATCAGCATGCCCGCCCAGGAATTTGGTCGCGCTGTGGATCACCAGGTCGCATCCCAGCTCCAGGGGCCGGGTATTGATGGGGGTGGCAAAAGTGTTGTCTACAATCACTGTTGCTCCTGCTTCTTTTCCAGCGGCAGCCAGGCGCTGGATGTCAATCACTTTCAGGGTAGGATTCGTGGGGGTCTCCAGATACAGCACCTGGCATCCCCGGGCCACTTCCGCTTCAATCTGCTCGTGATGTGTGGTATCGCACAGGGTGACATCCATCTTCAGGCGCGGCAAAAATTTGCTGAAAATCTCGTTGGTGCCGCCGTACGTGTCTTTGACCGACACCACCCGGTCCCCTGGCTCCAACAGAGCGTAGAGGGTATTGCTGATAGCAGCCATCCCGGTGGAGAAACTGGTGGCGGCATCCCCCCCTTCCATCACGCGAAGCTTTTCTTCGCAGACATGAACAGTGGGATTGGTATTGCGGCTGTAAATATGCCCCGGCGCTTTCCCGGTCGCCACATCGTACCAGTGGTCGACATCCTGGTAGCCGAAGGACACGCTGTGCACCACCGGCACCTGGGTGGCATCCTGCCAGGTGCCGCGGTTGTCCTCGCCG
>CAZIFI010000057.1:0-12252 GCA_964539105.1 uncultured Anaerolineales bacterium
TCAAAAATATCCAGGATATTTTCCCGTTCCCGGAAACAGTACAAAAACACGGATTGCGCGGCCAGGTCCAGAGCCTGGGTAGCCAACCAGATCAGGTGGGAGGCAATGCGCTGCAGCTCACACAGGATGACACGGATGGCTTGAGCACGGGGCGGAACATCCAGATCCACCAGCTTCTCTACCGCCAGACTGTAAGCCAGGGTATTGCCCATATTGTTCAGATAGTCAATGCGGTCTACCATGACTTCGACTTTCTGGTAGGATTTCCCTTCCATCGACTTTTCAATCCCTGTGTGCAGATAGCCGATATCCGGCCGGCAGGTGACAATGCGCTCGCCATCCAACTCCAGTAGCAAACGCAGCACACCGTGGGTACTGGGATGCTGGGGGCCCATGTTGAGGAGCATGGTCTCTCCCTCAATGGCGCGCTCGGACACCAGGCCCTCTAAATCTTGTAAAGAAACCTCGATCACATCTTCATGTACAGTGGTCATACGTCACCTTTGAATTTAGCACACCTAAGTGGTGATCTCGCCGTCTTTTTCCGTCAGATCCTCTTCTCCCGGCGGGATATCCTGCTCGCGCTGGATATAATTTTTCGCCAGATCAACTTCTTCCCAGTTGAAAGAAAACCGGGATTCTTCAACCTTGACCGGGATATCTTTCCGCAGTGGATGCCCTTCCCAATCCTCCGATAACATGATTCGCTTCAGGTTGGGATGACCTTCAAAACGCACGCCAAACAGGTCAAAAATCTCCCGTTCATACCAGTTGGCATTGGGGTAGACTTCAACAAGGGAGGATATCACCGGGTCCTGTTCGGGTACCGGGGCCCGCAGCCAGAGGCGCAAATCTTCCTCAATGGAATGCAGTTGATACACAACGTGAAAGCGGGGGGTCTTGCGCAAATAATAGTCGACACACGTCTCATCTGTCAGTTTCGTGAACTGGTGGTCATCGCGCAGCATGGTGCACACGTCGACAATGTCATCGCGGTCCACGATCAGTGTGACATGATCACGAAAGGTGTGTTCTTCAGCACCAAACCCGTGTTTGACCGCCTGCACTGCTTTTTGCAAGTTTTCTTTCATGACCCTAACCTGACCTAATCTATATGAAATTTAAGCCCAATCTGTGAGCTTCTCATCCTGCACCCGATCGTAAAGGGTGAGGATGCCGTGGATGAGCGCTTCCGGGCGCGGCGGACAACCCGCCACATAGACATCGACCGGCAGCACAGTGTCCACGCCCTGAACGATGGCGTAATTGTTGAAGACACCGCCGTTAGAAGCGCAGTCGCCCATGGAAATCACCCATTTGGGCGCTGGCATTTGATCGTAGAGGCGCTTTAATACCGGCGCCATCTTTGTGCTTACCCGCCCGGCAACGATCAGCAAATCCGATTGGCGCGGGCTGGCTCGCATCAACTCCATCCCGAAGCGGCTCATATCATAGTGCGAGGCCTGGGCTGACATCATTTCGATCGCGCAGCAGGCCAATCCAGACAGTAAAGGCCACATGGCCCGGGTCCGGCTCCAGTTGACGACTTTTTCCAGAGAGGTGGTCACAAATCCCAGGTTACCTGATTTTTCCTCTATTCCCATTCCAAGGCTCCTTTTTTCCATGCATATGCATAGCCTACCAGTAAGATGAAGATAAAGATAAACATTTCAATCAGGCCAAAGATGCCCAGCTTTTTGAAAACGACCGCCCAGGGCAAAAAGAAAATCACCTCGATATCGAACAGAATGAACAAAATGGCGATCAGATAGAAATGAATGGGCATTTGCCGGGTTCCCGGCCCCACCGGTACCATGCCCGATTCATAGGGCATGTCTTTTGCCGTAAAGGTGCGCTTGGGACCCAAACTATGTCCCAGGATGACAACCAACACCGCCAGCCCGGTGGATAAAAGGATCAGAATAGCGATGGGCACATATTGCAGGAGCATGAGCCTTCCTTGTCTTGTGAGTTCAAAAACAACCTATTTCACCTGTGAAGTATAACACAAACAAATTGGCGCTTCCAAGTCTTGCACAAGGGTTTACCGACGGCCACAAAAAATCTCCACAACTGGTAAACAATCACGAATCAGATGTCTGTCAAGATTTCAGCGATCCCTTCCGGATCATAGACCCTTTCTGGAAACCCAGCATTTATTAAATCTTCTGCCAATGGTTTATGTCAATGTTTGGCCGAGAGAAATTTTCCTCAAATGCCATCATTGTCATGGAACGAAAATTGTGCTCAACCGGTACAAAAATTCACAAGTCGTGCTCCCATTAAACCACACAAACCTGGCCCCCTTTGTTAATGTGATTCCCTGTTAATATCCTCTTAATTTATCCTGCCCTCCATTGAATTTCCGGCCCCGGAAATTCTTGCTGCGATTAACGGTTCGAGAACCCATTTTCCGCCACAAGGAGTATCCTGCCGCAGACAGTACAGGATTAGCTGTGACCCTGTGCGCAAATTTGTTTATCGATTTATTAAAGTTGATCTCCGGATATTTAAGACCACATCCCGCTGACCCCTGGTTCCTGCTTGAATCCGGTACGGTAAAATACTGCTGACCAGCCTCGAAAAGGATGGTCTCCATAGTTCTTGCGCCGTGATTTTCCAGCTTCCGGGCCAGGAGCTGGTCCTCCGCCTGTCATGCGTGGGTTGATGGGGACACTTACATTGATTTATAAAAAAGTTCATGCTATAATTTGGCAGCCTTATTCAGGGCAAAAGTATGAAAAATCGTTTTGGGAAATTTGGTGATGCCATACTCATCTTAGTCCTTGGCGTACAGGGCGGGCTGATGCTGGCCCTACCTGTGCTTATGGGAATCGGTGTGGGATACTGGTTGGATATGCGCTACGATTCCCTTCCCTGGATCACCCTGGGGTTGACAGTGGTTGGCGGCATAACAGGACCAATCCTGCTCCATCAATTTATGAAGTCGGTGGTCAAAAAGCGCATGGCAGAAAAAGATGATCAGGAGGAGAAGCCAGAATAATGGAAAGCTTTAAGGGCGCCCTCAAAACACGACGTGGTCGTTTCACAATTATCGGTATTGCTCTGCTCATGGTTGTACTTTTCGGGGTGGGATTAATTCTACCCGGTAAAAGACTGCCTGAGATCACCCTCGCTGCGGAACACATCCCCCTTCCTTTTAACGTGCCCCTGCTGGGTCATTCCATTCCCAATACCCTCCCGGCAACATGGCTGACCATTGTTATCTTATTCGGGATCGGCTGGCGCTATAGACGGTCGCTCAAAAAAGAGGGCAAGGCCTCTAAGTTCCAGATTGCCGTGGAAGCCGCGGCCGAAGGCATGTTAGATTTTGTGGAAGGGATCGCTACGGAAAACGGCCGCCTGTTTTTCCCCCTTGTAGCAACCTTCTTCCTTTTCATCGCCGTCTCCAACTGGTGCGGCATCCTGCCCGGCTTTGGCTCCATCGGCGTCTATGCCGAGCATCACGGGGAAGAAGTGCTCGTGCCCTTCTTCCGCTCCGCCAATGCTCATCTGAGCACAACCCTGGCGCTGGCTGTTGTATCTGTGGCCGCCACCCAGTACTACGGGTTCAAAGTATTGGGGACCTCTTTCATAAAGCGCTACATCAACTTCAGCGCCACATCTGACAAACCCGATCCTGAAGAAGACGCGGAAGGCCTGCAGGCCACGATGCAAAAAGTGACTTATTATGTGGAAATTTTTGCTAATGGATTTGTGGGGCTCCTGGAAGTGATCCTGGAAACTATCAAAATTCTGCCCTTTGCCTTCCGTCTCTTTGGCAATATCCTGGCTGGCGAGGTGCTGCTCTTTGTGGTCAGTTTCTTATTTGCATTTATTTTCCCCATCGTATTCATGGGTTTGGAGCTTTTCGTTGGCGCAATACAGGCGCTGATATTTTCCATGCTCACTTTGGTCTTTTTAACCGTTGCGACTGCTCATCATGGAGAGGGGTCGGAACATCATTAACCATCTTAGATAAAAGAAGAACACTAGATACAGGAGGAATCTCTCTATGTGGCCTAAAGATTATTACTCGCTCACCCAGGCTGTCACAGCATTCACGATTGTTTTTGGAGTTATTGTCCCTGCTTATGCTATTGGCTGGATTGGCAGTAAAGCCATGGAAGCCATCGGACGCAACCCCTCTGCCGCAGATGATATCCTGACCAATATGGTCCTGGCTGTGGCTTTCGCAGAGGCTATCGCCATTTATGCTCTGGTTGTGGCCCTGGCGATTAAATTCGTCCCGGTGCCGATCCTGGAAGCCCTGCCCAATATTGCCCCTTAATAAAGGAGAGAAGCCGTGAGTGAAGCACTAGAAGCACTGGGTATCAATGGCCCATTTTTGCTCTCACAGATCGTCAATTTCCTGATCCTCTTCATCGGCCTGAGGTTCATCCTCTGGAAACCGCTCATGAAGCGGCTGGAGGAACGGCGTGAAATGCTGCAGCAACAGAGAGAGGACGCTGAGGCTGCCGAGGAAGCGCGGGCTAAAATAGAAGAGGAGCGTCAGAGAATCTTGAAAGGAGCCCGGCAGGAAGCTGATCAGATCCTTGATGAAGCCCAGGATCGAACAGAAACCCTGCGCGAACAAACCCTCCAGGAAGCCCGGCAGGAAGCAGAACGGATCACAAGTGAAGCCGAACAGGAAGCCAAAGAAGAACGCGACCGCATTCTTGGCGAAATGCGGAGCCACATCGCCAGCCTGGCCACCGCTGCAGCGCAACGGATTATCAGTCAGGAACTGGATGAACAGCGCCAGCGAGCCCTGGTGGATTCCTTCTTCAGCGGAGTTCGCGAAGGCCGTGTAGAGATCTTATCCGAAGAGTTTGAACAACCCCGTGACGGACAGATATCGGTCACCAGCGCGATCCCCCTGAGCGGGGAAGAACAATCCGTCATACAGGACGAACTGGCCGGCCGTGTCGAGGGGAGTGTGGACATCAACTTCCAGGTGAACCCTGATATTTTGGGCGGTCTGATCATCAAATCCGGAAACCGCGTGATTGACAGCAGTGTGATCGGACAACTGGAACGGTTGCAGGAATCAATATCCTGAGATAATTAGTTTTCCGACAAAAGAAAAGGGCTGCCCCGGAATACTGGGCAGCCCTTTTACGTTTCCAACCCGTCACATTCCTCGGAACTACCTCGTTCAAACAGGATTCTTGATCTGGGGAGTAACGATCCTTGACCTGTATCAGCCCGGGTCCTTGATTTGACCCTCATAAACGCCTCAAGCAAGCAGCGTTGTTAATCTACCTTCAGGACTCCATCATCACCTTAGATGACAAAGAAGCCCAAAATCTTTACCCGGAAACGTTTATGGTCAGCACAGCAGATGTGTGTGACAGGATCATGCCCGCCTCAGGCAGATCTAACGAAAATTCATGACCAAGGGGGCCACACCGGAATGGATCATATTCAGGAGAATTGAGGGGAAGATACCTACGAGGATGAGGATAGAAGCCATGATGAAGAGGGCGGTCTTTTCGAACCACGAAATGGGGGACATATCCTCAAACTGATCCTTGTAGTCTCCGAAAAACACCGTGTAGGAGATCTTCATGATATACGCCGCTGTGATGACAATTCCCAGCAGGGAAATGATCGCTATGGCAGGATATGTTTCCCACGTACCTGTTAGAACCTGGAACTCGGCCACGAAACCGCTCAGGCCGGGCATCCCCATGGAAGCCATGCCGCCAATAATAAAGGTCACAGCTACGAATGGAATCTTGCGCGCCAGACCGCCCAGCTCCGGAATCTGCCGGGTGTGGGTACGGCGGTAGATCAACCCAACCACAGCAAAGAAAAGACCGGTCATTATGCCGTGCGAAAACATTTGCAAGGAAGCCCCACTCAAGCCGATCACGGTCATGGTGGCAAATCCCATAATCACATAGCCCATGTGGCTGACACTGGAATAGCCAATCACATATTTGAAGTCTTTCTGGGCATTGGCCACCATCGCCCCATACACGACATTGACAACGGTCAGAATCACGATCCAGGGGAGCCACCGCTGCGCACCAGCGGGCAACAGGAACATTCCCACCCGCAGCGCACTGTAGGCACCTACCTTCATCAGCACCCCGGCGTGAAGCATACTTACAGCTGTGGGAGCCGCCACATGACCATCGGGCGACCAGGTATGAAATGGCCACAAACCGGCCAGGATGCCAAACCCGATAAAAATGGGAAGGAACAGGGTATATTGGAAGCCGGGGGCAAAACTCGCTTCAGCCAGCGCCAGGATGTTGAATGTACCCAGACCGGATTGGAAATAAATGGCCAGAACCCCAACCAGAGCAAATACACTACCCCCCAACAAATACAGGGTAAGCTTCATGGCCGCGTATTCACGGGTTTTCGGCCAGCCCCAGACAACAATCAAGAGGTACATGGGGAAGACCGCCAGCTCATAAAAAACAAAAAGCAAAAAAAGGTCCAGCGCAGCAAACACGCCAAAGACCCCTGTTACCAGGATGAGCAAGAAAGCAAAAAATTCCCTGATGCGGTGATCCTTATCCCAGCTGATCAGGACCCCACAAAAGATGATTACCCCTGTCAGAAGCAGCAAGGGTAAACTGATCCCATCCACACCCAGATGATAGGATATTCCCAAACTGGGGACCCACTGCACATGTTCTTGAAATTGCATCCCTCCGGCATCCAAATCATACGCAAAGAAGACAAATAGCGAGAGAACCAAGGAGAGAATGGCACTGGCAAGGGCCACAGATTTGATTTTCAGGTGGCTCTCACGGGGCAAGGCCAGGATGATCAGGGCTCCCGCAAGAGGGGAAAAGATGATGAGGCTCAGAAATGGAAAGCTCATGAATACATTCCTTGAGGTATGCGGCTAAGGCAACTGATCCAACAAGGTTATCGCAGCGGAGTTAAGATAACTGAGGATCGGTGTGGGGTACAGTCCCAAACTGACCATGAGGAAGACCAGGGGCCACAGGGTAACTTTTTCCCACCAGGTCATATCGGTCATGGGTGCATTGTGGGTGACTTCATTCCACTTTTCCTGACTGAACTCGCCCAGGAACATGTTCTGAATCACCCTCCACAGGATGTACGTGGCAGTGAAGACTACGCCTAATACGCCGATAAAGGCAAACACAGGAATAACGCCAAATGTGCCCCGGAAAACAAACAATTCGCTCCAGAATCCAACCAATCCAGGTAATCCTAACGAAGCCAATCCGGTAACGGTCATCATCCCGTAATAATATGGCATGTGGTGGGCCAGGCCCCCGAAGTCGCGCAGTTCGCGGGTATGGGTGCGCTCATAAATTGCCCCTACCAGGAAGAACAGACCGCCGGTAATAATGCCGTGTGTAAACATCTGCATTCCGGCGCCGTTCAAGCCTAATGTGGCACTCTCCACCAGGCCCGGTTCACCGCTGCGGGCGATACTCGCCGCCGCCGCGCTGATGCCCAGAGCCACGTACCCCATATGGCTGACCGACGAATAAGCAATCAGACGTTTTAAATCCCACTGATTAATACAAATCAAAGCGCCATACACAATGCTGATCACAGCCAGGATGGGAATGATGGGCACATTATATGAAAAGTAACCGAACACCCGCGGGAAGAGAGGAAGCGCAATCCGCAGCAGCCCATAGGCGCCCAACTTCAAAAGCACGCCGGCCAGAATCACACTACCTGATGTGGGCGCCTCCGTGTGGGCGTCAGGCAGCCAGGTGTGAAAAGGGAAAACCGGGACCTTGATCGCAAACGCAATGAAAAACCCCCAGAATGCCAGCACAGCGAGGGACCAGTGATCAGAAAAGGGCTGCAAAGCAGCCGCTTCCACGATGTTGAACGTACCGGTATTCATGTACACGCCCAGAATGGCCAAAAGCATCCCCACACTGCCGGTCAGTGTGTATAGAAAAAACTTAATGGATGCATAGAGCCGCCTCTCCCCACCCCAGAAGGCAATCAAAAGCAGCATGGGAACCAGCCCGACTTCCCAGAAAACGTAAAAGAGAATGAAATCGAGGGAAACGAACACGCCAAACATGCCCATTTCCAATGTCAGGAAAAGCATGAAATACTGCTTGATTTTTTCTTTGATGGTGAACGATGAGTAAAAAATACACAAAAAAGAAAGCAAAGCCGCCAGGAAGATCATCGGTACACTAAGACCATCTACCCCGATGCGGTAGTAGACATCAAGGATGGGAATCCAATTGTATACTTCCTGAAATTGCATACCGCTGGCCCCTTTGTCATAACTGAATAGAAGAACAACAGCCATAACAAGGATGGAAGCACTCACACCGATCGCCAACTTGGGGATGGCATTCTCTTTCTCTTTAGGGACCAAAAGGATCAATAGGGCACCGAAAAGAGGAGCAAACGTTATGAGAGACAGGATGGGAAAACGCATCAACAAATCCTCCTAAACCTTTATAAACTTACAACTTTCCGTTCATGCACGGCATGGACAGGAAATCAGAAATACACCACATACACACCCAGCATCACAAGCACGGTGACCAGGGCCATCATCAGATAGTTTTGCACGCGGCCTGTTTGAATTTTCCGGAGGCGCAGGCCGCCCCCTTCGGTCACACGGCCCACCAGGTCAACAGCCGCGTTGATAACATGGATATCAAATAATCGGTACAGCCGGCTGAGGACGGTAATGACCCGGGCAGTCAAATGCACAGCGCCATCCACAAAACGATCATCCAGATAACTGCTCACCCTTGCCAGCGCAAGCCCGAACCTCCCCACCAGATTCACGAAGGGATCAATCACCCAGCGGCTGTCAACGCGGTGAAAAATGCTTCCCACAGCCAGTGAACCCCTGACAATGGTGGCCTGGTACAGTTCATCGACATAATACTTATTCTTGAGAACCTTGTGCGCCGGGCCCAAAGCCTTGACCAATGGGTCTTCCGCTCCCGACTGCAGCCCTTTCCGCCCGTAAATCAGCCAGCTCAGGAAAAGCCCGCCCAAGGCGAGCAAAGCCGAGAGCGTCATCACCGTCACGCTGAGTTGGGTGGCCGGGAACGAATGGCCCACAAAATGATGGAACCAGTTCCGGCCAGGACCGATGATCTCTTCGGGAATGCCCACATACCCCAGCGTAAGGGCAAAAAATGCCAGCAGCATCAGCGGCACAGTCATTGTCCGCGGTGATTCATGGGCATGTTCTGCGTGATGACCCCGTGGCTTTCCCAAGAAGGTCAGCCAGATCTGGCGGCCGGTATAAAAAGATGTCAAAAATGCTGCCAGCGTCAACAGCAGCCAGACAAAAAAGGGCCATGACACAATGCCAAGATGCATGAACTCTTCCCAGGCATGGGCCAATATTTCATCCTTGCTCCAGAATCCCGCCGTGATAATCGGAAATCCAGACAGCGCAAACCCGCCGGCGATAAAGGTCCAGAAGGTGACAGGCATTTTTTCCTTCAAACCGCCCATCTCCATCATATCCTGTTCGTGATGGCAGCCAATGATCACTGATCCGGAACCCAGAAACAGCAGCGCTTTGAAAAAAGCATGAGTAAGAAGATGAAATGTTCCGGCCACATAGGCCCCGATGCCGAGGGCAGCGACCATATAGCCCAGCTGGCTGATCGTCGAAAAGGCCAGCACCCCTTTGATGTCGTTTTGTGCGACGGCGATTGTCGATGCAAAGAAGGCCGTGAAAGCGCCAATGAAAGCAATCACGCCCATGGTTGGATTATGGTGGTCCAGCTGAACCACAACATTCAGCAAGGGAAAAATGCGGGCCACCAGAAAGACACCGGCAGAGACCATGGTGGCAGCGTGGATCAGGGCGCTGACCGGTGTGGGGCCCTCCATGGCATCCGGCAGCCAGACATGGAGGGGAAATTGGGCTGACTTCCCCACCACACCCCCGAAGATCAACAAAGCAATTACCGAAGCCACCGACCAGGACCCGAGGAGAGGAAGGGTGACTGTGTTCTCCGCCAGCGTGTGGAGAACCTCTGCGCTGAATACAACGTCATAACTGAAAGATCCCGTCTCTACATGGAGGTAAATTAATCCCAGCAGTAAGAAGAGGTCCCCCACCTTGGTCACCAGAAATGCCTTGAGGCCGGCTTCCCGGGGCGTGATTTGATCCGGATCGGGGTAGTTTTTGTCCAGCCAGAAGCCGATCAAAAGATAGGAGCACAGGCCCATCACCTCCCAGGAAATGAACAGGGTCAGGAAACTATCTGAGATAATCAATCCCAGCATCCCCGCTGCGAAGAGGGAGATGTACGCGAAGAATCGGGAGTAGTGAGGGTCGATATGATCGGTCCCGTATCCCATATAGCCCACCGCATATATGAAGATCATCAAGCACACAAACGGCACCATGAAGAGCATGACCGCAGCCAAGGGGTCAATCCAGGTCCCAATGTTAAGCCAGGTTGAAGCGGTCGGGACCCATGGGATCTGAAAATGAACGGGGTGTTCTCCAAGGTGCGGCGTTGCAAAAGCACTGAAGGCCACACCCCATCCCAGAAACCAGGAAAGACCGATGGCCCCGATGCTGATGCTGTGGCTTAGCTTTTCGTGTTCCTGGGTGAAAAGGATAATCAAGAAAAAGCCCAAGAATGGAAACAGGGGGATAAGCCAAGTCAGATCAAATAGTAATTCTTGCATCAAGTTCCTCTCTGCTTTTCTCGGTACAGGTTATTGTCTTTGACGACCAGCATTTCATTGCCCCTGGGCACAGCGTTGCGCAGCTCCAACTCCAACGGCATACAGCTTAATGCCTGGAGAGTCCCTCCATGGAAGATGAATCCCTTTGTGCATACCAATCAGCCTCTTTTCATTCCAACCAGACCGGGAACACAATGTCCGTCAGGCTCAGAGGGATAAGAATAAAAACCTTGTTGAGCACCGTGCTGACTCCCGTTTATCCGGTAAAGAGAAAAGAGGCCTGCACACAGGAAAGGCCCTCTAAACTTCCCGGCCGCTTGCCTGTTGGCGTGGGCGTGGATCAGTTACGATGGCAATCTCCCGGCATGCTGCGTAAGCTGCCTAAAATTATAATGGCATCCGGGTTTCTCAACCAGACATCAACAAGGATACCGATGTCGCATGGTCCCGGTATTCGGCCCAGACCCTTTGTGAACTATTAGTATTGCGGCATGTGTTCAGGTGGCTCCTTCTCCTGGGATGGGTGTTCTTCGATCATACATACCTCAACCCTAAATCATTTCATCTTTACCTTGCTGCCTGTATATCCGGAATCAATGCACACCGGAATGGGGATCTTCACCAGGAAAGAATCCAACCCGGTTAGCACAACCCGATCCAGTTTGCTGTGTGATGCCGTTCGCTTTGCTATCTACCTCCGCAGCTGGACGACGGCAAAGAGCTGGACTTACCTGAGAGGGAACAAGCCAGGATCAAGGCCAGCGCGGATAAGGCTGCGGCGGCCACAAAAACGATACAGCAAAGGATTAATCTGCCTGCAAACTTTTCTCCAATAATGCCCCATTTTATATCCGCCAATCTTCGCCGATGACGGGGAATCCCTCTCAACTCATAAATCACATTAAGCCGGATCGATCTTTAGGACCGGAAACAGAAAGAATGCATTCTTTACCTATGATCCGGCAGCTGACTGAATTACGCTATCATATCCAGCCGACTGGACGGCTATACTCAACTAAATGGTGCTTGTTTCCTCCCCAAAACTTTTCACTCCCCCTATTTTATAAAAAGTTTCCCGCATATGACATATGTCATTTATCACCATCCCCCATATTACACACAACCATAACCTGGCCTGAAGCTGATGTAGAAAACACGCTGCAGGTCTGGATCATGGCAGAGAAATTACCGGCTGAAATCCGGCTCTGTTCTGTTAGCGGCAGGCATTCAGGGATGGAACTCAAGGCTATCAAACGCTTGATGTAGGCGTTGATGGAAGGAGTGGATACCATCCCAATCCGATCAGCTCAACGCACTGCAGCATGGAAAACTTCAGCCATCTGTGATCGGGCTGGGAGGACGGATCAGCCGTCATCCTCAAGAAAACGCTGTCTCCAGTATTCAACCTCTTCGGCGGATAGCGAAGGGTCCCATTTCCCCTTCGAGATATCGTCTTCAAGCGTTCCCGTTTCTTCCAGCAGAAGGGCAAATTCAGCGGCACTTTTCACCCGCGCCTGGTGCATTTTCGCTGCGCGCAGGACTTCTCTATCCGAACTGATCACGGTCCAATTCCGGGCGTCCCCGCCCAGGGAGGCCAGGCGG
>CAZIFI010000058.1:0-12179 GCA_964539105.1 uncultured Anaerolineales bacterium
CCCACCAGCGCACCGGCAGGGATCTCCAGCACAAAGCGCGTACCCCGGGGTCCGGTGGTCTCCAGTGTGCCCCCGTCCGCTCCTATCTCCGCTTCGACGGCGTTTTCTTCCGCCAGGGTCATCTCCAGGTTGAGGGGATTTGCTTCCGGGCGGGGTTCAACAGCCGGCGTCGGGCCATAAGGGCTGGTCGCTTTCAAGGTAGGCTCAGGTTCGCCATCCATATCCCCATCTCCATCAATCTCTGCGGGAGAAGTTTCCTCTGTTTCCTCCGGTGCATCGCTGCGGAAGAGAAGATTTACGGGATTTATAGATGAACAAGCCAGGGAGGTAAAGAACAGGACAAGGATCAATAGTATCAGGGGTCTTTTTTTCATGACATTATTTTGTTTTCGCTGGGTATCTCCCAATCTGGAATGGCGGTTATGTATGATTGGAGAAAATTATGTGGAGTATGCTTTTGGTTATGATCGAATACTTCACTCAAACGCAGAGGATTATAGGGAATCTACATAAAATCTTCCCTAATAACGGATAAGAAGGGGATTAAAGTAAGTTTTCACAAGAGAGCGGCTAGGACTGAAATCAACCTGCCATGGATGGCGCAGGAGGGTATTTTGGTTTAACTAACTAAATTAGGTGACCAATATCAGGTTATGCCGGATTGTTTTCAACCCCTCAGAATCCGAATATGAGAGAAGGTTTCTAATCGCAGATCTACCCTGCAAGAGGCATCAGGAATTCTGTTTCTGGGTTTTACGCGCGAATATTTATACAACCCTGCGCATCGAGAAGAGCAAGTCATTCCCGCTTCAGTATTAAACATGTTCGGGATTATCAAAGATTGCACAGGATCCACAAAAATTTTGGGGTGATTAAAGTAAATAGACACACTCGTTGAGTGTGTCTGTCGTGCTGATGGGAATAGTTGATATGTTAGGTGAGATGTGGTTTTTCGTGGAGTGGCGAGGGCGGGATTTGAACCCACGGCCAAGGGCTTATGAGTCCCCTGCTCTACCACTGAGCTACCTCGCCTGGTCGGCAACTATCTTACTATGGGGCCCCTGATTTGTCAATCTGTTAGCAAGTGCCCCATGGGTGTTGCGATGAATTTTGCCCTGATTCTGGAAGGGGGCAATAGGGTGGTTCAAGGATCACTCGCCGGCCCTGCGGGACGCTCCACGGGATGATATGTGGGGTTAAGCAAAAGATTGCTTCTTCGCTGCGCTCATCGCAATGACATTGGTGATGGGGATCCCTTGTCTCTTCCTGGGGGACGCTCCTCGGGGTGACATACAAGATGAAGGGTCATCGCGAGCGGAACGCAGCGCAGCGCGGCGATCTTTTCATGCACTGGGCACGCCCTGGCATACAATATTATTTTTCCGGATACCAGGATCATTCACCGACGGGGACGTCGGCGGGATCAGGATAAGAGGTTTCGCTCAGAGCGGAATTCGAGCGCCAGCGAGAATGAGTGGGAAAAACTCCCCGCTTAAAAACAAAGACCCGGCAAATCGCCGGGTGCTGTGTTCCTGATCAGGGCGAGCGACGGGACTTGAACCCGCGACGACTGCATCCACAGTGCAGCGCTCTACCAGACTGAGCTACGCTCGCCATACGGCAGGCATTATATCACGCGGCAGGGCCCTTTTCAAGTAGGGACTGGATGTAAGAAGCGGCCTCGTCCCGCGGCACCTGGACCTGGTCCCTGGCCCGTAAATCTTTGACGGCGACCATGCCCTCCGCCATCTCTTCCGGGCCCAGCACGGTGGCCACCCGGGAGCCAATGCGGTTGGCGTGGCGGAACTGTTTGCCGAGCTGCTCAACTTCTGGATAGCAGTTGACTTTCAAACCGGCCCGGCGCAGTTCGGCTGCCAGTTTGTAGGATTCTTGCAGGGTGTCCTCGTCAAAGACGGTGACGATGACTGGAGCCGGCGTGGCTTCGCGGTCTTCCGGCAGCAGGCCCAGTTCTTCCAGGACGACGATCAACACCATATCTCCCAGGGCAAAGCCTACGCCCGGCAGGGGATCGCCGCCCACATCGGCCAGCAGGTTGTCATAGCGGCCGCCGCCTGCCAGGGCCCGGCGCACATCCGCCGTCACAGCCTGGGCCTCGAAAACCGTCCCGGTGTAGTAATCCAGCCCGCGGATGATATAGGGCGCGAACTCGACATAGTCGCTGGCCCCAAAGGCTTCCACGGCCTGAAAGAAGTCCACCAGTTCCTCGGACTCCTGCCACAGATCATCGTTCTGGATCACATCCTGCAGGCCCTGGAATTGATCGGAGGACAACCCCATATCCCCGGCGTAGGCTTCCCATTCACCGGCTTCCATCTTGTCCCGTTTGTCAATCAAGTGGAAGATGTCATTCCGGTCCTGCGGGGGGATATCGAGGTCGGCCAGCTCGCGGTCCATCAGGCGCCGGTTGTTGACCAGGATGCGCACCTGCTGTGGATTGAGCCCGAGTTCCTTGAAGAAATCGGCCATAACGGCCACCACTTCTGCGTCTGCGCCCGGGGTGTCTGATCCGATCAGGTCCACATTCCACTGAAAGAACTCCCGGCCGCGGCCCTTCTGAGGGCTTTCATAGCGCCAGAAAGGACCGAAGGACCACCAGCGCAGCGGATAATAGAGGTGCTGCTGGCGCTGGGCGATCATACGCACCAGGGTCGGGGTCAGCTCGGGCCGCAGAGCCAGCAAATTGTCGCTCTTGTCGGGAAACACAAAGGACTGATCTTTGACGAGCTCTTCCCCGGATTTAGCGGCATACAGATCAATATATTCTAAAAATGGGCCGTCAAATTCCTGGTAGCCAAATCGTTCTGACGCCAGGCGCATCTTTTCATGCAGCCAGGTGATGGTGGCTTTGTCCTCCGGATAAAAATCCCGTGTACCTTTTACGGGTTGAATGATATCTGCCATAAAAATTCCTTTCCGTTATTGGGATGATTTCTGTATCAATCTGTGCGCCAGAAGGTGCACAGGGGGCATTCTTCCCCCTCCGGGTAGTCCACCCCTTCTTCGTGAGGACAGCTCATGACCATTTCACTGGCGATGACGCGCTCCACGCCCTGGCGCTGGATGAACTGGGTGATTTCCCGGGCAGCGCTGACGTCTTCTGCGATATCCTCTCCTCTCCAATGGCGCACGAGAGGTTCCTCCTCCTCGGAGTGGATGATGCCCACTGAAATCTTGGTGGCATGCTCGGGGTCCGGGCCGTGGTAGGACACGGTGGCCAGGGGGTAGGTGTCATTTTCGGCCACCATGCGTTTGAATTTGGCCGCTCGTTGTTCTGCGCGTTGTTTCAGTTCACTTCGCTCCGGCATAATCTTTCTCCGTTGTGCTCTCTCATAGTATATCAGGCCGTGAAGATTGTAGCATTGCGGCTGCTGGGGCGTCAATCCTCCAGTTTGATGGGGCGGTGGACGGGGCCCGGTATGGCAAGAACCTTGCACAGATCAGGGTGTAGCGAACCCATACAGTGCACTTTGAAAGGTAACAACCTTATGAAGAAACAAAAAATTGCAGCCCTCATCACGTCAGTCCTGGGAATTCTGCTGCTGACCTCCTGCGCGGGCATTCCCACTCTGCCGCCTCTGGACTCCACCATCACCATTGAATTCCCACGCAAAACGGGCCAGCCCACGGTGGCGACGGTGGTGCATGTCACCGGCGAGCCCCCACCGGCCACGGAGCCGGTTGATACCGATCCCCCCCCAACATCGACCCGGGTCCCCAGCGATACCCCGCCCGCCACGCGCACCGGAACGCCAACTCAGCCTCCCACGGATGTGCCCACAGAAACGGCGGCATATACTCCCACACACACCCCCAGTTCCACACCCACACTGCCGCCAACCAAAACCTACACCCCTGCACCGACAGCGACCTTCACCGCCACGCCTTTTCCCTACGGATTTCAGGACGGCAGTCCCTATTACCTGGGAAATTTTGCCCATCCTGAAGAGGGCTGTGATTGGATGGGAGTGGCGGGACAGATTTTTGATCAAAAAGGGGACATTATCACGGATGTGGTCGTAAAAGCGGGGGGCAGCCTGCAAGGAGAGCCCATCATCGATTCCTTGAGCATGCCCGGCGCGGCTAAAGTCTACGGTCCCGGGGGATATGAAATCCTGCTCAGTTGGTCAACGGCGGCATCTGAAGGGGATGTGTGGGTTCAGCTCTTTGATCTGGATGCCAATCCCGTGACGGGCAAAAAATTTATCACTACCTATGACAACTGCCGCAAGAACTTGATCCTGCTTAATTTTGTCCGAAAATAACTGAACCTGTTGCAACGCACCTGCAGCGCCGCCTCGACACGCCGAGGTGGCGCTTTTTATTTTTTTGATTCATGACATTCGTCAGCCCGCGTGTGATAAAGCTCACGGCATCACCCGGGCCAGAATTCCGGACCGGTGATAAGATTAAGCATACCTGAAGATAAACTGCAAAAATAATAGGGTAAACCTGAAAATGAACGATAAAACAGCCCGCTTCAGTGAAAATGTGCAGATGTACCTGGTGTCCATCTTGCGCATGCGAGAAGGAGGCACCCCGGTGCCTCTGCCGGATCTGGCGGAGGAACTGGCCATATCCACGGCATCCGTGAATGAAATGAGCAGGAAACTGGAAAACCAGGGATTGCTGCAATATCAGCCCTACAGCGGGGTTTCCCTCACTGCCGAGGGCAAGCAGCTGGCCCGGATGATCCTCCGCAAGCACCGCCTGTGGGAGGTGTTTCTGGTGGATACACTGCATTATGACTATCAATCCGCCCATGAGACGGCCTGCATGCTGGAACATGCCACGCCGCCCCATCTGGCGGACCGTCTGGAAACGTACCTTGAGAAACCTATGGTCAACCCTCAGGGTGAACCCATTCCCTATCCAGGGCAGGAGTCCGATTTCAGGCAGGAAATGGGGTTGTCACTCCTGGCCCCGGGTGAAGAAGCCGTTGTCAATCACATCGGCGGCGATCAGACGGTGATGGCGTTTCTGGACAAGAATGAAATCAAACCAGGACGGAAGCTGACCGTGCTGGCCTCGGGTAACGACAGCCTGTTGGTGCGGGTTAAAGATCAACAAACGATGGTGACGCGGGATATCGCGGAGGTCATCTTTGTCACCCCGGTGATTTAAGGTATGACAAGGGATGGGTGAGCGGATGGAAACGATGAGTTTAGTTGATGTGGAACACGGAGAAGAAGTGCGCATCGTTCGCTACCGGGGCGGGAGGGGCATGGCAATGAAATTGAAAGAATTAAGTCTGATGCCCGGGGACCGGGTTGTGGTCAAGAAGAAAGCCCCGCTCAAAGGTCCTCTCCTGGTGGAGGCGCACGGGCGGTCGGTCGCCATTGGCAGAGGGGTGGCGGAGAAAGTGGAAGTGGAGAAGATTGCATGAAAATCGCGCTGATCGGTCAGCCAAACTGCGGAAAAAGCACCTTGTTCAACCAGGTGGCGGGATATAAAGCGGAGACGGGCAATTTCCCGGGAACAACCGTCACCTTCACAGAGAGCAAGGTCAAAATTATGGGGGAAACGGTTGATCTGGTGGATCTGCCGGGGACGTATGCTCTGACGGGATCCAATCTGGCTGAAAAGGAGGTCATGTCCTATCTGGCATCGAATGAAGTGGATGCCATCATCAACCTGGTGGATGCCAGCCATTTAATGCAGGGACTGGAACTGACGCTGGAGATCCTGGAACTGGGGAAGCCGGTGGTGGTGGGCCTGAACATGATGGACGAGGCCTCGCGCCTGGGGTATGAGATTGACGGTCCGGCGCTGGAAGATCGGTTGGGGGTGCCCGTTTTTCCGGTGGTCGCCAGCCGCGGCCGCGGCATTCAGCGCCTGTTCACAACCACACTTCGTATAGCCAATAATGGATCAGGGGCAGAGCGTATTCCCTACCGGAATCAGGTGCTGGAGGAGGCCATTTCCAGCATCGCTTCCAAAATTGACGGCAAATTTGAGAACTGGCATCCCGAAGCGCTGGCCATCCGCCTGCTGGGAGGTGGGGAAGAGATACAGGCCAGGGTGAAAGAATCCCAACCTGATCTCCTGTCAGCAGTTGAAATCTACAAACAAGAAATAACCCGCACGCTGGGGAAGGATCCAGATTGGGCTTTTTCAGCTGATCGGCATGTCTTGGCTCAATCTCTGACGGAAGATGTCTTGCAGCGCGGCGAAGAGCGCGTCACCTGGCAAACCAGGTTGGATGACTTTTTACTCCATCCCATAGGCGGATATGTTTTCTTATTATTCGTGTTGTGGGGCTTTTTTCAGGTTGTGTATATGATCGGGAGCTCACTGGAAGGCCCGCTGCTGGCTGCTTTTGATTGGCTGTCGCTGCAGTTGACGACGATGATTGCCGGGCCGGAGCTTCTGACAGGGGTCATGGTGGGCGGCATCCAGGGCATTGCCGGTGGTGCGGCTATCGTTCTTCCCTACCTGTTACCATTTTTATTGGGTATGGGCTTTCTGGAAGATGTCGGTTATCTACCGCGGGTAGCTTTCTTGATGGATGCCCTGATGAACAAACTGGGCCTGCACGGGAAAGCCATCGTACCATTTATTCTCGGCTATGGCTGCAGTGTGCCAGCTGTAATGTCCACCCGCACCATGCAGGATCGGCGGGACCGGTTTATGGCTGCAACCCTGGCCACCATGGTGCCCTGCGCGGCGCGGATCGCGGTTATATTCGGCCTGGTGGCTTATTATCTGGGTTCCCAGGTCGCCCTCGGGATCTACATTTTCAATATTGTGGTGATTGCCATCACCGGAAGATTGCTGTCCTGGCGGTTTAAGGATGACGATCCCGGGATGATCCTGGAGGTTCCCCCTTACCGTCTGCCGACGGGAAAGACGGTTTTCCACAAAACCTGGTTCCGGGCCCGGGAATTTGTGATCGAAGCCTGGCCGCTGCTGGTTGTAGGCAGCATGGCCCTGGAGTTAGCGAATTATTTCAACCTATCCGAGGTCCTGAACGCCGGCCTGCGCCCCATCACCTGGGTACTGGGCTTACCGTCCGCGGTGGGTTTGCCTCTGGTTTTTGGCGTGCTGCGCAAAGAACTGTCCCTGGTCATGCTGCGCCAGGCGTTGGGAGTGACAGATTTTTCGAGCGCTCTGAATCCGGTGCAAATGATCACCTTTACGATTTTTGTGGTCTTTTATATCCCCTGTCTGGCTACCCTGGCGGCGCTGCGGCGGGAATTTAACACGAGGCTGGCGGTGGCCATTGCCCTGCTGACAGTGGTGATTTCGATGGTGGCAGCTCTGGTGGCCCGCGGACTGGGTATCGTGCTGGTGCCGTTTATCTCTATCCCTTGAAACCCATGATCTCATCTTTTCTTGATTGTGGAATTTATTATCCACTTGTGGGTTATCTGGCGGGTTCCATTCCCTTTTCCCTTTTGATTTCCAGGTTGTTTACGGATCAGGATATTCGGGAGGGAGGATCCGGCCACGCCACGACGACCAACACCATTCGTCAGGTAGGCTGGCTGCCCGGGTTGGTGGTGCTGCTGTTGGATATTTCCAAGGGATATGTGGTGACCTTCTTGGCCGTGACGTCCGGCATGTCGCTGTGGATCATTGTCCCTACAGCCGCTCTAACCGTGGTGGGGCACTGCTGGCCGGTCTTCGCTGGATTCCGGGGCGGGATGGGATTGTCCCCGGCAGGAGGCTCCTACATGGCGGTGGATCCTGTCGCGGGCTGGATCACGCTGGCGGTGTTGATTGCTCTGGTCCTGCTGTACGGGCACGCGGCGCGGGGCAGCGCCATGGCCGGCCTGGTCATCCCTGCCGTGTTGTGGTTACTGGGTTTCCGGGAGGATATATTGTGGACTACCCTGGTTGTAGGGTGGATCCTGGCCTTACGTTTTTACTGGGAGGACTGGCACCGGGAATACCGGGAACTGTGGCTGGACCGGGAACAGGAAGGGGAGAATAGCGCCGAGTGAGCGTGCCGAAAAGCGGGGCACCTGTTGATGCAAATTGCTCCTGAGGTAAAAAAATTCATTGGTGGCTATCTGAATTCGACCGCGGAGGTTGGAGTCCCTGTCCCCGGCAAACCGCCGGGGTCTTTTGACGTAACTGTCATTGTGAGCGGAACGCAGTGCAGCGCGGCGATCTTTTCATGATATATGCACACCCAGGCACATTGTGTCATTCTGAGCGGCATGCAGTGGATGCTGGAAAGAAGAATCCTTGCGGCGTTGATCAAAATGAATCCAGGGTTTAAATACAGACAACCACGGGGCATTCTCATCAGACCACGGCATTCGAGAGATGACCGATTCAAGGATCCCTTGACGCTTTCTGAGGGACGCTCCTCAGGTTGACACGTGGGGTTAACCAAAAGATTGCTTCGTCACTTCGTTCCTCGCAATGACACGAGGATTGAGTATTCTCCGCCGGTCATGAGGACCGCCCCTCGTTATGACATTTGAGTGAAGCCAAAAGATTGCTTCGTCACTTCGTTCCCCGCAATGACATCTGGGAACCAAGAACCTCCGAGGGTGGGGGAACTGTTCCCTTGAAACCCTCGGAGGTTTGCAGGTAAAGAAATATCTATATCTTACAGCCGCTCTTCCGGGCTGACGGGCAGCATGGCAAAGCCGGTGATCACCTTGGGATAGAAATCGGTCGATTTCTGCGGCATCTTTTCCCCTGCCCTGGTGCAGGCTTTGACCTGCTCGATGCGCGTGGCATTGAGGATGAACAGGAAAGATGTATCATTCTGTTCCACTTCCTCGTAGCCCATATCCGGTTCCCGGAGATATTCGATATTTTCCTTCTTATCGATTGTCTCCTCTGGGATATCCATGATGTGGTCAAAGAGCAGGTTATGGAGGATGCTGACATCCAGCTCCCGCCAGGCATCGACCCGATCGGGGGCCAGCTTCTGCATGATTGCCTTGTCCTTCAAGCTCAGGAAATACACCCCAGTCTGGGACACCAGCCCCATGCGGCCCACCTCGCCCAGGGACTCATCCATCCTGGTTTCCAGGGCGCTCCGGTCCGGGACCTCCTCTACGCTGAAATACTCCCTCGCTTTGGCCACGATTTCCGCCGTTGACAGCTTCGCGTAGTCATAAATCAGGCGGTGGGCGGGGAGGATAGTAAGGCCCGGGGTGCTCATGCTTACCAGGGCAGTCATGCGGTAGTTGAAACCGGCATTATCCGGGGCATCGGGATATTTTTCCCGCTGTTCGTCGCGGTAATTGAGGGCAGTTTCGTAGCGGTGATGGCCATCGGCGATGATCAGATTCCGTTTCTGGGCCATCTTCTCCTGCACTGCGGTGATCACATCCGGGTCCGTCACGACCCACACCTGGTGGAGCACGTCCTTCTCGTGCAGTTCTTTGGCCTCCATATCCGGCTCACGGTCGATGGCTTGCTCCAGGGTGGCATCCACCTCATTGTGGGGATCCGGGTACAGCATGAAGATGTTTCCGAAGTAAGTCTGCGTGGCCCGGGTCAGTTTCAGGCGGTCCACCTTGGGTCCGGCGTGGGTTTTCTCATGGGGAAGCACGATCCCTTCATCAAAACGGGCCAGCTCAAAGGCCGAGATCAACGCTTTGCGGGTCACGGATCCACCGTCAGGCAGTGGAAAGGTCTGGTGGTAGACATAAAGAGCAGGCTCTTCCTCCCGCTGCAGCACACCTTCCTCCAGCCACTGGTGCAGGTAATCCCGGGCCCGGGTGTACACGTTTTCCCCGTTGTCCCCCTCCATCTCCTTGCCTTTAATGATGCGCACGATGGTGTAATCACTCAGGTCGTAATACTTGTCCTGCAGTCCGTGCCGCACGCGGTCATAGGGCTGGCTGATGACGTTATCGTAAGCGTTAATTTTGTCTTTGTTGTAGCGAATTCCTCGAAAAGGTTTGATGGTGGCCATAAATTCTCCCTACTCCTTCAAGGCGCCGATCACTTTCTGGGCAGCAACTTCACCTACCCGGGCTTTGGCTTCTGATGTGCCAGCTCCCACGTGGGGCGATCCAATCACCTGGTCCAGGGTGAAAAGCTTTGTGCCCTCCGGGGGCTCCTGGGCGAACACATCCAGGGCCGCTCCGGCCACTTTGCCGCTCTTTACGGCCTGATACAGGGCGTCTTCATCAATGATGCCGCCCCGGCCGCAGTTCACAAGATGCACGCCGTCTTTCATGCTTTGCAGGGCGTCGGCATCTATGATGTGATGGGTCTCATCGTTGTGGGGGACATGCAGGGTGATGAAATCTGACTGGGCCAGCAAATCATCCAGGGATACAAATTCAATGTGAGGTGCTTGTGACACGTAAGGGTCGTAGCCCAGGACCTTCATGCCCAGCCCAGCGGCCTTTTCTGCCACAGACTGGCCGATGCGGCCGGCGCCGATCACGCCCAGGGTCTTTCCGTGCAGCTCCATACCCAGGAATTTCTTCTTTTCCCATTTTCCTTCCCGCATGGATGCTGTCATCTGTGGAATGCGGCGGGCCAGAGCGAACAGATAGCCGACCGTCAGCTCGGCTACAGCCCGCGTTGAAGCGCTGGGGGTGTTCAGAACCTGGATGCCTTTCGATTCGGCATACTCCACGTCAATGTTGTCCAGTCCCACTCCGGCCCGGACGATGGCTTTCAGGTTTTCCGCTTTGTCAATTACAGGTTCACGGACCTTGGTCCGGCTGCGGACGACCATACACTCATATTCGGGGATGACTTCCAGCAGTTCTTCGGGGGTGATGTCGGGTTGATTGACCACCTCGATGCCTGAGTCTCTTATGATCTGCAGCGCTTTGGGATCCGTTGGGTCACAAATAAGTACT
This sequence comes from uncultured Anaerolineales bacterium, assembly GCA_964539105.1. Lineage (GTDB taxonomy): Bacteria > Chloroflexota > Anaerolineae > Anaerolineales > UBA11858 > B10-G9. The sequence goes on from CAZIFI010000058.1 coordinate 10,809, forward strand.
TTCATGGTTACCTCTTCATAGATGGCAAAAAAAAGGGGCACTGCCTGGATGGCAGTGCCCTGATGGAAGTTAGAATCCGAGAATGTCGTCAATCTGGGCTGTCAACCAGGTTACATCATCCACGGTGAGATCACCCATATGGGCAATGCGGAAGCAGGTGCCTTTCAGGTCGCCATAGCCGTTGGAGATCATCGCACCCCGCTCTGCGAGTTCTTTGTTGAGATTGACAACGTCTATGCCCTGGGTGTTGTGCACGTTCGTCACAGTGTCGGAAAGATAGTTCTCGTCGCTGTAGAGCTCAAAGTGTTCTTTAGCCCATCCCCGCACATGTTGAGCCATGTCCTGATGGCGCTGGAAACGGTTGGCTACGCCTTCTTTGAAGATGCGGTTCATCTGCACGTTGAGGGCGTTAATCTGGCTGATGGCCGGTGTGGCCGGGGTCTGGTCCTTGACAGCTTTCTTTTCAAAAACCTCAAAGTCGAAGTAATAGCCCTTGTTTTCTACCTCCTTGGAACGCTCCAGGGCCGCATCACTGACGGTGACCACACACAGCCCGGGTGGGAGGGCAAAGGCTTTCTGGGTGCCGGCCAGAACGACGTCCAGGCCCCACTCATCGACCAGAATTTCAGCGCCGGCCATGGAGGAAACGGCATCGACCATGACGATCACATCGGGATATTTTTCCTTGACCATTTTCCCGATCTCTTCCAGGGGATTCATGATGCCGGTGGAGGTTTCGTTGTGGGTGATGCACACGGTATCGAACCCACCTTTGGAAAGGTACTCATCAACCATTTCAGGGGTGATGGCGTTACCCCATTCTACTTCGATGACCTCGATATCCTTGCCATTGGCTTCAGCAATTTGCGCCCAGCGGCGGGAAAACGCTCCGCAGTTGGTCATGAGTGATTTTGACTTTACACAGTTGCGGATGGTTCCTTCCATCATGCCGGTGGAGGAGGAAGTGGAGAGATAAATCCGTCCATCGTGTCCTAAGAACTTTCTTAATTTCTTGACAACCTCGCCGTGCAAATCCGAATACAAACTGTCACGGTGGCCAATCATGGGCATGGCCATGGCGTCCAGGATTTCATCCTCAACGTGGGTGGGCCCGGGGATGAAGAGCTTTTTGTACATATTTACCTCCTACGGTAATGGTGACCTTTTCCGTACAGAAAAGGGAGGGCAGGTAAGTTTGTGGTATGACTGCATGCTAAGTATAAAGTACACAAATTTCACTGTCAACAGAGTCGTGAAACATTTTACATGAGGGAGGGATAAAGGTATAGTGAGGAGTATCCTGAACTCGCCCGCGAGATGATAGAAAGCACCCTCAACATTCTGGATTTGTGTAACAATAAGCCTGTGAGG
>CAZIFI010000059.1:0-9285 GCA_964539105.1 uncultured Anaerolineales bacterium
TGAATTATGTGTCTAATTCTGCCTTTAAGTTGTCGATGGCTGTAACGGGGGTGGGATCCATATCGTATAACATGGCCAGATAATAAGCCACATAATCCCCGAAGTGGAGGGTGGTCCATTGTTGAGCCAACCTGGACTCCCCGGCGGCATTTACAAAATCGGTGTTGAGGCCTTCCAGCATGAAATGTTTCTTGGTCAGATTGATGCGGCGTTTATTGCGCGGGTGGTTGGCTTCCGCCCGTAAAAAGAGGGTCATTGTTTTTGTGAGAGCATCACCCGGATTCAAGACACCGGCCAGGGTATTGTGATTCGCTTCCGGCAGGGCTTCAAATTGTGCCCAGGCTTTTGCCAGTTCGTTGATTTGTCCTTTCCAGCGTCTGGCGACCGGTGACATGAATCCTGCACCGAAGACACTGACCCAGCGATCAACCAGCTGGCCGGCATAGCGTTTGGCCGGGTTGGCCGGGACAGCAATCTTTGCCCTGAGCTGCTCTTGCTGTTGTTTCATGGACGATACAGCATCCTGGATTTCAGAGGTGGGGTCGGGGATGAGGTTGAGACGGTGCAGAACGCCCAGCAGGAGAGCGAATGAAAAGCCCACCGCTGCCCGCGGTTGTCCCTGATGTTCAAAGAGCCACAGGGGAACCTGTTTCTCCCGGCATTTTTCCGCCAGATTTCCATTGGTAGAGATGCCCATCACGCTGCATCCTTTCTGTACGCCATCTTCAAATGCGCTGAGCGTTTCTTCGGTGTTTCCAGAATGGGAGGAGGCTATGACCAGGGTTTCTTTCCCCTTGACCCAGGCAGGGAGTGTGTAATCCCGGAATACGAAAATGGGTGCGTTGCAGTGGGGAGCGACATAGGCCTGAAGTAGAGAAGCGCCGATAGCTGACCCACCCATGCCGGCGATAACAACCTGGTTGATGTTCTCCGTCAGGTTCAGAGGTAATTCCTTCCTGAGTTTCCAGGCTTGATCCAGTTGAGCGGGAAGGGCATGGATGTCAGCCAACATGTCCTGGGTATCCAATTGGGAGAAATCCTGATGGTCATTTAAGTGCACGATGGGCTCCTTCAATCTAAATCCGTGAGCAAGTCATAAATCTTACTTCTCTTCCATCCTGATTGTGCTGCGAGCTGCTTTGCGATCTTTGAGGGAGGGAGGCGATTTTCCTGGATGTGTCCCTGCAAGGCCCGGATTAATTTTTCCCGGGACCATTTCTGGTTCTGGGGGGTGGCACCTTCCAGGACCAGCGTAATTTCTCCCTTGATATCCCGATTCTTGAAAAATTCCAGTGCCTGCTGCGTGTCCCCCCGGAAGATTTCTTCGTGGACTTTGGTTAATTCGCGGGCCACAACCACCTGTCTCTGTCCGAAGATGTGGGCTAAATCCTGAAGGCTGTCTTTTAGGCGGTGGGGAGAGGCCAGAAATACGAGGGTATGAGGGATGGTTTCGACCTCCCGGAACGTCTTTTGCCTCTGGTGGGATGTGCGGGGCAGGTAGCCTAGAAAGGTAAAGGCATCGGTAGGCAGGCCGGCGGCGGAGAGAGCGGCAACCGGGGCGCTGGGGCCGGGGATGGGGGTGACTGTATGTCCGGCATCCAGCGCAGCCCGAATGAGGACGAAGCCTGGATCGTTTATGCCCGGCGTGCCCGCATCTGATACAAGTGCCACATCCCCTCTTTCCAGGTGGCCAAGCAGAGCTTGGGTCTTCTTATTCTTATTGTGATCATGATAGCTGGTGAGTGTTGTGGAGATTTGATAGTGGTCCAGTAGATGCTGTGTGGTGCGGGTGTCCTCCGCTGCGATCAGGGAGACCTGCTTCAGGGTATCAACCGCCCGGTATGTAATATCTGCCAAATTGCCGATAGGGGTAGCGACGACATACAGGGTACCCATCTTAGAGATCGCTCTCTTCAATTTTCTTCTTTGTTTTTCGGGCTATTTCCCGCCTTGACAACATGATGCGCCGTCCGCAGCCCAGGCACTCGATTTTGATATCCCCACCCAGCCTGACCACCTTCCACTTATCTTCCCCGCAGGGGTGGGCTTTGCGCAGCTGCAGCACGTCGTTTAGTTTCAGATCGGGTAACATGCTGGCATTATATCATTCCCCAGCACCCTTGGGAATTGAGCGCGAAAGCAGCAGGAGAGAGCTCCCTGGACCGGGTGGTATAATGCGAACTCAGGAGAGTTTTATGTTGAACCTAAGCCCAGCGACATTGATTTCCCGCATCATTATCCTCTTGACGGCATTGACCGTGCATGAATTTGCTCATGCCTGGACAGCGGACAATTTTGGAGATGGGACGCCGCGGATGAACGGTCGGTTGACCCTGAACCCTGCTGCCCACCTTGACCCCATCGGTTCATTAATGTTGATCGTGGCTGGATTTGGATGGGCAAAGCCAGTCCCGGTAAATGTTTACGCCTTGGAACGATCTTCACCTGCGGCCCCGATGTGGGTTTCCCTGGCAGGTCCGTTATCCAATTTCCTTTTGGCTCTCGTGGCTGCCCTTCCGTTCCGACTGGACTTGTTTTCTACCAGCGCTGCTGTATCGGCCGCCTACGGGGGTTCGAGATTATTTCCCACCATCCCCGGATTTTTGTGGGAGTTCATCACCATTAATGTGGTTTTGATGTTGTTCAACCTCATCCCCGTTGCCCCCCTGGATGGGGAAAAGATCGCCCTTTATTTCGCCCCTCCAACCCTGGAGCGATTCTTGACTGATATCCGTCCCTATGGTCCGGTCATTTTACTGGGCCTGTTTGTCGTTGGACCGTATCTGGGAATCAACGTCCTGGGCTGGATTCTGGGTCCTCCCATGCAATTTTTGGTAAGGCTGCTGATTGGTTAATGCTGGAAAAAGTTCGTTATCGAACCTGGCAGGTCTGGAAATCGCTGACGGGAAACCTTTCTTCCCGGGAGTGGGATTTGATCCATTCTATCCTGACACCAGAACAAATAGCACTCTTTGAGGGGATGACTCTGGGGGAACAAGCCCACTGTGTGCGCGTGGTCCGCTATTTGCAGTCGGAAGGCTTTCAGGATTCAGAGTTGCTGGCTGCAGGGCTGCTGCATGATGTTGGAAAAAGCCGCATGCCGTTATCTGTCTGGGACCGTATATGGATTGTGCTCGCTTCGGGTTTGCCTGTGGAAGTTTCTCATGAAATACAAGGGGAGGACAGCTTCTGGCTCCGACCGTTAGTGGTGGCCCGGCAGCATCCTGTGTGGGGGGCAGACATGGCAGTATCCGCGGGCGTCTCCTCCCTGACTGCATGGTTAATCGAACATCATGAACGGGATGATATTGAGAGTGTGGGAAATTCGAAACAAAACCGGTATCTGAAAGCCCTTGTGCAGGCAGATAATCACAGTTAGGTGAATTTATGGATATCCATATTTCTATCATCGGTTTGGGACAAATTGGAGCGTCTTTTGGTTTGGCACTTGAGTCTTATTCAGAGTCCATCATTCGGGTTGGTTATGACTGGGATGCTGATGTTGCCAAACAGGCCAGGAAGATAGGGGCCGTTGATCAGATCTCCAGCTCTGTGGCGGGGGCGATCCAGGATTCGGACATGGTCCTGCTGGCTTTGCCCATGCATGAGATCCAACCAGTTATGGAAGAGATCGCTGGATTCATAAAAAAAGGAGCCGTGGTCTTGGATACGGCACCTGTCAAGAAATCGGTTCTGGCCTGGTCTGAAAAACATCTCCCGGACACGGTACAGTATGTGGGTTTGACGCCGGTTATCAACCCGGAGTATCTTCATGAGGATCAATTTGGAATTAAGGCGGCCCGGGGCGACCTGTTTGAAGGCGGGATGATCGCGGTGGTGACCGGAAAGGGAGTGGAGGATGATGTCGTCAAGAGGGCCACATATCTGATCGGGTTATTAGGCGCGGAGCCCTTTTTCGTAGATCCGTCTGAGATTGATGGCTTAATGACCATGACATATATTATGCCCCGCATATTGGCTGCCTCCCTTCTCAAGGCCACCATGAGCAAGCCGGGTTGGCGGGATGGGCGAAAAATTGCCGGCAGGGCCTTTGCCCGGGTTTCGGGACCCTTGACCCCCGTTGATGAGCCAGCCTCACTGGCCAGTGCGGTCATGAATAATCAAGACAATGTGACCCGGGTCATTGATGATGTCATGCAATCCCTCCGGGAGTTTAGACAGCACGTGGATGAGGGAGATGGCAACGAATTGTTGGAATTACTGCAGCAGATGCAGCAGAGTCGGGATGAATGGTGGCGGGATCGCAAATCGTCCTTTTCAAGCACCGGGGAAAATCAAACGAACAACCCTTCCGTAAATATTTTTCAGCAGTTATTTGGCATCGGGCGCCCGAATCCGCCACGGGGAGATCGTGATTTATGAGTACGCCAGATGATGGGGTGTGCTACTGTTATATCGTGGAATGTGCCGATGGGACATATTACACGGGCTGGACCACGGATGTGGAGCGGAGGATCGGGGAACACAACGCGGGTCGCGGCGCACGCTATACCAAATATCGACGACCGGTTGAGCTAATGTATGTCGAGGAGCTCCCAGACCGTTCTGCGGCGATGAGCAGAGAATATGAGTTAAAGCAGCTCTCCCATCAAAAAAAGGGTGCTATATCGAACCGCGAAACAGAGGTCGAAATTTAGAATATTCTGGTGATCAAGAGGTTGAGATCTGTGCCATTGCTAAAAAGGTTAGATTACAATGAGAACAGGCCTGATCTGGCTCCAGGAGTACTGATCCGAGAAACCCATCCCCCGCGCCAAGGGTGAAATATATAATCCACTTAGGAGGTTGAATTGATGTCGGCGAATAGAGATCCCATTCAATACCTTGATGACGAATACCAGCGTTTGAAAGAGCAGGGACTGACCTGGGAACCCAGGGAACTGCAGGGGGCCAGCGAACCTGTTTCTGAGGTTGACGGGCGGAAAGTTATTGTCCTGTGTTCCAATAACTACCTGAACCTATCCACCCATCCCAAAGTGATGGAAGCTATGATTAAAGCCACGGAGGAGTACGGCGCGGGAGCGGGTAGCGATCGCTCAATTGCGGGTGATACCACGCTGCACCGGAAACTGGATCAGCGTCTGGCTGAATTTAAAGATGCCCCTTCTTCCTTAACATTCCAGACTGGGTTTATGACCAATCAAGGCGTCATTGCCCAGCTGGCCGGAGAAGGTGATCTCTTCGTTTCTGATGAACTTAACCATGGCTCGATCATTGACGGTATCCGGCTCACAAAAGCTGACAAAGCCATTTTTAAGCACAAGGACGTGGATGATCTGGCCCGGGTGATGGAGGAAGCGGATTCTCATCAACCTGCCTATGAACATATCTGGATTGTTACCGACGGCGTATTCAGCATGGATGGCGATCTGGCACCCCTGCCAGACATTGCTGACATCGCTGCCAAATATGGGGCGGGAGTCTACGTGGATGATGCCCACGGGGAAGGGGTGCTGGGAGAGAATGGCCGGGGGATTGTGAATCACTTTGGCCTGACCCGGGACCAGATCCACGCTGAAATGGGGACATTCTCGAAAGCCTTTGGAATTGTCGGCGGACATCTGAGCGGCAGTGAAGCTTTGACGAAGTACGCTATGAACAAATCGCGTACCTGGCTCCTGAGCGGTGCGCTTCCTCCCAGCGTAGCTGCTGCCACCATCGCGGCGATTGATGTCATGGAAGACGAACCGGAACGGGTGGAGCGGGTGTGGGAGAACCGGGAGTATTTCCTGGAAGAAATGAAGGCCCTGGGTTTCGACACTGGTCACAGCGAAACACCTATTGTGCCCATTATGTGCGGTGAAAGTAAAACCGCCAAAAAGCTGGCTGATTACGTTTGGCAAGAAGGTATTTATGTCCTCCCTATTGTCTATCCCATGGTGGCCAAAGGGCTGGCCAGGATCCGGGTCCAGCTGTGTTCTGAGCATACCCAGGCCCAGCTGGATCGCGCGATCCAAGCCTTCAAGGAAGGTGGAAGGAAAATTGGATTGATCTGAGTTCCCATCTGGTCAACGCGTATTAAAAATACCAGCTCGTAAGGGCTGGTATTTTTATTTATGATTGCAGCCCGGATCTCATTCCCGGACCGATTGTGACTTTTCCTGCTGTTTGCTGTCAAGGACAGCCAGCCCTGTTTCTTCTTCCGCATTCATCAGCACGCGTAGTATCATTCCCCCGGTCGAGTCAGGGATATCGATGACCCGGATGACTTCTGAGAATGAGCTTTTGTTGGGCAGGAAATCCTGTAGTTGATTTTCTGAGTCCAACAGGAAGGATTCATTGAATGTTGTCTGTGGATCGTCCGGATAAAGTGGCATATACCGGATAGACGCTTCAACCAGATCCTGGAAGAAATGGGTGCCAAAGGAGGGTTCTGGCAGGTAATCTCCTTCCTTACGAGCGATCTCAATTAACATGGCGGTATTTCGGATATCAGACCATGTCACTTTTACGCCCAGTTTTTGATCCCCTCTGCTCCCCCATCGGCCCGGTCCCATGAGAATAAATTTTCGCCGCGGGAGCAGTTTATTGAGGGATCCGATGATCTGACCTACCGCAAGCATTTCTTGGTAGGAATCCAGCTGCCTGTATTGCCGGGGATCGACATATACGATGTGTGTGATAGGATCAACTTCGCCGTTTGTAATGTGACGATGGGCAGAAAATAAAATGTGGTCCGGATTCACCTGGGTTGGAATAGAAGCCGGTTTATTGTCGGTCTGGTAACTTTGACTCCGGCATTGAAGCAAGTAAAAATCATTTCCGGCATATGCAAATTCTATGTCCACCGGATGATCCAATTTCTCTTCCAATTCAGTGAGGATGGCCCGCATTTTTCCTAAGAATGGAGTTTTAGATAAAAGGCGCTCGAATGTCACAACCAGCGGATCTTGTTTAAAGTTCACCCGCAGGGTTGATGAGGTTGAGACGTGGCCTTCCTCCATGACAGAGACAACATTTTGAATGTGAGGATAATCTGCTCCATGGTTTTGGAACAGCTCAGCGACAGGAATGGTTTCAAAATTCCCCGAATCAAGGTTGATCAAATCAATGTTCTTCGGGGAATAGCGGGAAATTTCATCTGCTGAAACATTGACCCGTAATCCGGGCTGTCCGGGGGATGCCAGGATGGGGTAGTCATTGCTCACTCGATCCACTGCCCGAGTGCCCAACCCGGGTACGATCCTCAAGAGTCCATCATCAAGCGTGATGCGTTTTGACCAAGGGTAATCATTCTTACTGAAGCCCACTCCAGCGAAAGTGGGCAGGTAGTAGGGACCCACCTGTGTTCCCACCACTTCCTGGATCAGAATCCCCATTTCCTCATGTTGGTCAATGAGACCGTGTTCTAAACGATAATCAATCGGATCCGGTCCGAACATGGAGGCATATACCTCGGCGATGGCATCCATCAGTGAGCCTAAACGCTCTTCCTTGGTGCCCTGGTTAGAAATAAAAAGGCTTTTATATTTTCCTGCAAAGGCCATCCCCATGCGGTCTTCCAGAAGGCTGGAGCTGCGAACGATCAAGGGAACGTTCCCGAAATGATCCAGAGCAATGGACAGTCCGCGGATAATATCCGGTGGGAAGGCAGCGTTTTTGAAGACGTGGACAATGTAAGGATATTCCTGGCTGATCTGGTCCAGGTCTTTATATTTTTGCTCGACCACGTCCTCCAGGCCGTTCTGGTCGATAAAGTAAAATAGGGTGTCGGAAGCCAGGAACCACGTCCTGGGGATTTTCACCTCCCCAATTTGCTCGTTTTCAGACTTTTCCAGTATTTTCTTTGCTAAAAATAGACCGGCACTTTTTCCCCCCAGTTTTCCATGGCTGCCGGTGGGGTAAATAGTAGTGTTAAGCAGTTCGTGGAAATCATCCACTGCTAGATACTGGCTGGCAATGTGAACAAACCGAGGTTGATCGCTCAGCAAGCGGCGGGTGAGGGACACGCGGGCGCTTTTGTCCCGGGCGGGAGAAAGTTCCAGACCCTGCTCCTTTAACCGGTGATAGCGGTCAATAGAGCTGCTGATTTCATCCAAAGAAGAGCTGGGGTTGGCAATTGAATTCACCAAAAAGTTGGATTGATCTTCCTTAATCCAGTGGTGAATATGTTCTATGATAGTCTCGTCGTCCAGATGGTTACTCGCCAGATGAAAGATCTCCTCTGTGAGGGCGAGTTTATCCTTTTCTTCTTGCAAGGGCTGGGGTCGGTTATCATCCAATACTTGAGCCTGTTCTTGATATATGGGGCTAAACTCTTTCAGGAGTCGTTCCGCACCTTCTACCTCATTCCAGCACAGGTAATTAATCATCTTTCGCGAGACGTGGATCAACAGTGCTGGATCCGTTCTTTTTAACAGGTTCAGGATGGTCCACCATTCCGGTTTTCGATCCTGATCGATGGGTTGTTCTTCCTCGAAGACCTCCCTCAGGCGGCGGTTAAAAATGGTGTATCCAAGTTGTTCAGCGATGGTGTCGATCAGCTTTCGCTCTTCTTTCAAGAAGGGTCCCTCGTCTCTTTCTGGTTTTTCCTCCTGGTAAGCGACTGTGATCTGGCCGACCATCTCGTCCTGAACCAGGATGTCCGCTGTTTGCATCCACGGCGTGTCCGCATACTCTTCTGTTTGGTATGTTTGGTCGTTGATTGAAATTTTTGCTTGACAGATATCGGGATACTGCCAACCCGGCGGGATGGCAGCGATGATTCCTTGGCAGATCTCATCCAGACTCCGATCAGGCTGGCTGAGGACCTCCTGGACTTTATAGAGACAATTTAACTCTTTCGCCCGTTCCTGTAAATCATGGACTAATCTTTCCAGGGGTTCGTGATCTGTGTTCATGTGCTTACTCTCTTGGTTTCAAAACGATGCCTTTTCCGCTGCGGCCATCGACCTTAATCTGCAGCGGTCTGGATAACCGGACATGATGAATGTATTCTGTTTCCTTCATTGTCTTCTGCTGCTGCAGCCAATCCCAGTCGATACCGCATTCGCTGGAGTTAGGAATAGAAAAATAGTGTATGCCGAGGTTAATTAAGTTGTGGAAATAGTGGGAGCCCTGGCTGAGGACAATATTGAAGTCTTCTTTCGTGGTTTCCACAACGGCTTTCGCACCCGAAACCCCTTCCCACCGCAGTGGAATTCCCAACCAGGGGTCTGTAGTCCCCAGTCGTCCGAAGACGATTAACAGATAGGCATGGCCTCCATCAACCAGTCTGCGGTTGTGTCTTTCCAGTTCCCGGGCAATGGCCTGGGTATGTTTGGG
>CAZIFI010000059.1:9385-11905 GCA_964539105.1 uncultured Anaerolineales bacterium
TCGCTGATGTCCAGTAATTTTTTTATGATGTCGTTCAGGGGAATGTCTTCCAGGACCAGGATGCGACCGAAGGTCAACACACGCGGCCCCTCGCTGCCTGTGCCGATCGTCAACCTGTTTGCATGGGGGTCGTATGTGGAAGCGAGATAAGGCAGGACACCATCTTTTTCGGCTGTGATCAGGTCTTCTTGTACCAGATACTCGGTCTCTTTGATCGGGTTGTATTCGGTCGGTTCCCCCATATTGACTGCCCAGAATTCAGTCTGGGTTAATTTCAGCAATTCGTCAACAGTGCGGTAGGGGGGCTTCACCTTAGGGTGGGCCGGGGAATAGCTCCAGGAAATTCCGCCATCCACAATCGTTTTTCCTAACCCCAGCGCCAGGTGGATGATCCCTTCCTGGTGAGATTCACGGTCCATGGGGTAAAAGTTATAGGAGCGGGCCACTCCTGAGATTTCTGGATAGTAGCGCTGTCCACGCTTATTGCCAATCACCTCTTGAATGATGACAGCCATTTTTTCATCTTCCAGCGTATGACCCGTAATTTTCATATAATCCCGGGCTGGCTGGAAGTATGTGGAGGCGTAAACAAATTTTATGGCTTCAATCAAACGGCGAAAACGGGTGTTCGTGTCAAACTGGTTATTGGGTATGATCTTGGTGGCATAAATCCCCGCAAAGGGTTCATGGGAGGTATCTTCCAATAAGCTTGAGGATCGAACGGCAAGGGGAAGGTGATTTTTGCTGATCAGGGTTCGCAGATCTCCCAGGATTTCCATGGGCAGATCTGCCTGCTGAAAGGCGAGTGCCAGCTTGGTATCCGGCACACCGGCGTGGATGACTTCTGCCAGGTTGTTGCGTTCGATAAACTTATCGAATATGTCGCTGCGCAGCACTGTCATTCTGGGGATGGAAATTTCACAATCTGGATATTCATTGGCATCTAATTGAGAAGATAGCAGATCCTTCATGTCCACCAATCCCTGCGCTTTTCCTCCCAGTGACCCGCTGCCTAACGTTTGCAGCAATTGGTGGTTCGCGTCACTGCTGACGGATCCGGTATCCAGACTGTGTTTGTGTGTCATTGCACGTCCTTGGTCAGATCCATCCTCTATCGCTGCTGGCCTGCACAACCCGCTCGATGGCAGTGATCAGGGCTGCATCCCGGAGGGACATGTCATGATTGGTTGCGAACCCGCTTATTTCCGCGAATGCGGAAGTCATCTTCATATCCAGCTGGCCCAATACCTCTTCTTTCTGCCAGTAATAGTTATCGTGGCTCTGGACCTGTTCTAAATAATTGCAGATCACGCCACCGGCATTGGCCAGCATATCGGGGATGATCTTGATCCCGCGTTCCAGGAGTCGTTTTTCAGCCTCCGGGGTGGTTGGTCCGCTTGCTCCTTCCGCGATCAAACGTACCCGGTGGGAAATGTTGTCACAATTCTCACCTGTAATCTGGTTTTCAAGGGCTGCCGGTACGAGTATATCCACATTTTGTTCCAGCCAGGCATCTCCAGGAAGCACATCGTACCCGCGCTCCCGGGCGGAGGGGATATCGATTTCCCCAAACTGGTTGGCAATCCCAAACAGTTCGTCCTGTTCAAAACCATCTTTCTTGCGGATGGAGTATGCGCGCTGCTCTTGATGGTTCCAGGTGGAGACACAGGTGACAATCCCTCCCATTTGTTGAAAGAGGCGGATCGCGTTCCGGGCTACTGTGCCAAAGCCCTGCAGGCTGGCCCGGGCACCTCCGGGTTCTAACTGCATCTCTTTCAGAGCTTCCCGGACCGTAATCATCACGCCAAAGCCGGTGGATTCTTTTCTTCCCAGGGATCCTCCCATGTGTTGTGGTTTTCCAGTAATAAATCCAGCTTGTTTTTCCCCTTTCAATGTTTCATATTCATCCAGCATCCACAACATGTGTTGGGCGTTGGTCATGACTTCAGGTTCAGGAATATCGAGTCTGGGTCCCACGTAAGAGGCAGCTTTTCTTACATAGCCGCGGCAAAGATTTTCCTGTTCCCGGCGGCTGAGGTCGTGGGGATCACACACAACTCCTCCAAAACTACCCCCCAGCGGGATATCGACTACGGCACATTTCCAGGTCATCCACATGGCGAGGGCCCGTATGGTGTCTATGGTTTCATCGGGATGGAAGCGGATCCCCCCCTTGGCAGGTCCGCGGGCATCGTTGTGGAGGACGCGGAATCCCCTGAATATGTGCATCTTACCGTTATCCATGGGGACCGGGATGCTGAAGCGGTGTTCCTGAAGGGGAACATGTAAAAGATCCCTTGCGGTCTGTTCTAAATCCAACACATCCGCCGCTGATTTAAACTGTTCTTGTGCGACCTGGAATGGGTTATAGCTGCTTATGCTCATATGCTTGTCCCTTACTGAACTGTGAGGAGGAATGGATGCACACAATTTATGCGTGGTTCGCTGTCATTTCCGAGTCTGGATATCACGCTGCATTCTTCTCTATCCTGCATTATATCCGATTGGTGCCTGTGCTGT
>CAZIFI010000060.1:0-11769 GCA_964539105.1 uncultured Anaerolineales bacterium
ACCCCCACCACTTCTCTCACCCCCACCATCACCCTCACTCCGGCGGAATCCTACACACCAACCGCCACGGGAACTCCCTATTTACCCGCTGGGGTGGAAACGGAATTTAACGCCACATTGACCCCGCCTGCCAACGCCGCTTTCAGCCCCATGACCTTCAGCAACCAGGGGTTGGATGAGGAATATAACCCCATCAATCCGGACACCACCTTCACCAATCCGGTCGGTCATGTGTTTGCCATATACAGTTATGCCCAGATGCTCAATAACGTGCAGTGGACCGCGGTGTGGTACCGCAACGGAGAAGCGGTTCATTTTGAAACTTCCCCCTGGGAAGGCGGCAGCGGTGGGTATGACTACAGTGACTGGGAACCTCCGGCAGAAGAATGGCAGCCCGGCGAATACACCGTGACTGTTTTCATCGGCCGCGATTGGCAGGTGACCGGATCTTTCACCGTGGAAGGCGAGCCCCCCACGCACACCCCTACGCTCTCACCGACCCCTACCCTGTCACCGACCTTCACCCTCACCCCATCACCGACCCGGACACCAACCATGACCCCCACCCCACCTCCCAGCGGCACACCCACGCCCAGCCCAAGCCTAACTCCCTCCGAAACCGATGTCCCATAATTTTTTGTCATAATAGGCTTTGGCCACTTCAGCGGCGATGAGGGCGTTGTTGCGCAGCAGGCTGAGATTAGCCTGCAGGCTTTTTCCATCCGTCAGTTCTTGCACACGGTTCAATAAATAAGGTGTCACCCCCGAACCGCTGATGCCTTCCTCATCCGCTTCATCCAGGGCCTGGGAGATGATGTCCTCCATCTCCTCCCCATCCAAAGCGTCCTCCTGAGGAGGCGGAACAACCAGCAGCAGCGCGCTTTCCAATCCCATCATCCAGTGCTTGCGGGCAATCTCCACCACCTCACTGACTTCTTCAACCCGGGTCTGCACCGGCAGGCCGCTGGATGTGGCATAAAAGGCTGGAAAATGATCACACTGGTATCCGATGACAGGCACAGCCTGCGTTTCCAGTTTTTCCAGGGTGGCAGGCATATCCAGGATGGACTTGGCACCCGAACACACCACAATGGCTCTCGTATTTCCCAGGGCGGGAATATCGGCAGAAACATCAAAAGGATTTCCCCGGTGAACTCCGCCGATCCCTCCTGTAGCCAGCACCATGATGTCCGTTTGTTTTAAGGCAGTCAATGTACCCCCCACCGTCGTCCCGCCGGAATCCCCCGCAGCCAGCACGGTGGCAAAATTTCGCGGACCCACTTTGTGAACAGCGTCTCCCCCGGCCAGCGCCCGGATCTCGTCTTCCGACAAACCGACCTTGACCTCGCCTTCGATAATGCCTATCGTAGCCGGCACCGCGCCCGCCTCTTCCACCAGCTCTTCCATCGCCAGGGCCACTTCAATATTATGTGGGGAGGGAAGTCCATGGCTGATCACCGCACTCTCCACAGCGACCAGTGGGTTTTTCCTCCACAGCGCTTCTTTTATCCTTTCTGCATTTGTGATGTGGTCCATAATCCATCCTCATCCTGATTACAATACAATCATTTGATCTTGTGCCATTGTATCATCCCCTGCTGCGGTACGAGATGGCGAACTTGACTCACGCCCTACACCCTCCGGTTCCACACCGCCATCAGCTGAAATCTGTTAAAATAATAGCGGTCAAACAATCCTACAAAACTCACAGAAAAAGCACAGCACCACAGCCAACCCAACCCTGCCAGGAGAACACCCATGCCCGATTTTCCGGGAAAAGGAAAAAATGGCGTCCTAAAAACGCCCCCTGAGACCATTCTGGAAGACTACAACCGGCTGATGAAAATGGCCGGTGTGAAGCACAAGACTATCCTTCAGGCCGTGGAGGGCTTGAGCCCGACAACAGCTTCCTGCGCCCTGTTCACTCATCTACGCTATTAGTCCCATGTCCAATCGATCCAGATCCCTCCTGCAGCGGTTCATTCCCGGTTTGTTTCTGGGGTTTGCGGTTTTCCTCGGGTTGTTGATTTTCGGGGACCTTCGCAAAGTGGGATCAACCTTTCTCCAATTCCGGTGGGCCCTTCTCCCTCTGGTTTTATTGCTCTCCCTGCTCAATTATGCTTTACGCTTTGTGAAATGGCATTATTATCTCCACCTGGTGGACGGCAGCCAAATCTCCCTCCTGAGCAGCGCCAAGATTTTTGTCGCCGGTTTGCCCCTGGCAGTCACACCTGGCAACGTGGGAGAAGTGCTGAAAGGGATCTGGTTGAATCAGGAAAGCGGTATGCCGGCTGCCCAGGGCATGTCTGTGGTCATGGCGGAGCGCATCAGTGACGGCCTGGGAGTGCTCATCCTTTCTGCCGTGGGCGTGATCGCTTATCCCCGCTATTGGCCGGTTTTTACAGCTGTCCTGCTGGCGATACTGGCCCTGATTATCCTCTTTCAGATCCGCCCAGCAGCCCTCAAGCTCCTGTCCTGGGGGGAGCAGGTGCCGCTGGTGAAGTCTTTCATTGAACCCCTGCACGAGTTTTATGAGAGCAGCCACAACCTGCTGGGGCCCAAACCAACCCTGGTGGGATTGGTTCTAGGTGCACTGTCCTGGCTGTGGGAAGGAGTAGGAATGTATGTCGTCCTGCGCGGGCTGGATGTCGCGCCGTCCTGGGAAACCTTCGCTATATCGGTTTTCATTTTTTCCTTTTCGTCCCTGGTGGGCGGAATCTCCACCCTGCCTGGCGGCCTGGGTGCAGCAGAAGCATCCCTGGCGGGCATGCTTACCCTGCTGCTGGCAGTGCCGGGAAATATCGCTTCCGCCAGCACGCTCGTGATTCGCTTTGGCACGCTGTGGTTCGGCGTTACCCTGGGGATCGCGGTCTGGATCTTATCACCCGAACTGCTTCAAATCCAGGGGGAAGATCCCCTGGCGTCCGATTGATACCTCTACAGATAGACCGAGAGCATACCCGGCTTTCTCCTTAAAAGACAAACGGAGACACAATAGGATGTGCCTCCGTCTTTGGTTTCGATCAATGATTGTTTATGACCAGCCGTACTCCCGGGCTGTGCTGACCGCTTCGCGGATCATCTGCGAGGTGAAGCCCCACTCATTGTCATACCAGCTCAAGACCTTCACCAGATCCCCGTCCACGACCATGGTCATCTCAAGATCAATCGTCGCTGCGTGAGAATCACCCACGATATCCGAGGAGACGATGGGATCATCCGTGGCTGCCAGAATACCCTTATAGCGGTCGGTAGCCGCTTCCTCACGGAAAATCTGGTTGACTTCATCCTCATCCGTCTTCCTGGAGGTCAGGAAGGTGATATCGGATACAGAGCCCACCGGGATCGGACCCCGCACGGCCACCCCGTTGAAACGCCCTTTATGCTGGGGCAGCACCTTGGTGGTCGCAATGGCGGCACCCGTGGTGGTGGGAACAAAGTTAACCGCGCCTGCACGACCGCGGCGAATCTTGCTCATGGGGCTGTCCACGATGGCCTGCGAGGATGTATAGCCGTGAATGGTGTTCAGGATCGCTTTTTCAATCCCGATCCGGCGGCCCAGCACCTCCACAGGGGGCGCGATGGAGTTGGTGGTGCAGCTGGCGCAAGAAACCATATCAATCGCTTTGCGATCGATCTCATTCACACCGTGGACCACAGTCGTGACATCACCACCCTTAGCCGGGGCGGACAGAATGACATAATCAGCGCCTGCGGTGAGATGTTTTGACATATCTTCCCGGGTCCGGAACACGCCCGAACACTCCAGGACAATGTTCACACCCAGCTCTTCCCAGGGCAGATCTTCGGGGTTGCGCTCGCTGTAAAAGGGATAGCTTTTTCCATCTACAATCAATTCCCCATCCCCTACTTCTACCTCTTTCTCATACCGCCCGTAGACGGTGTCGAAGCGCAGCAAATAAGCCAGATTGTCCAGATCCGCAATATCGTTGAAGGCTACAAGCTCCAATTCCGGTGTGTCCAGGGCGATCTTAAATGCCTGGCGGCCGATACGCCCAAACCCGTTAATTGCTACTTTAGCTGTCATGCATTTCCTCCTCAAATTCCAAAATTAAATTTCTGACGGCACACAAACAACATCTTCCCCGATCCAAGGGACAACCCTAGGATCGGAACGCATATCATTATTATATTATCGTAAAATTGAAAACAGGTATAGTGAAAGCTATTACTTTTCCCTGTAATTAAGACTGTTTATACAGGGTGCCGAAGATGATGGAACTCCTCAGAATATCAAAGTCAGTGATCCCCACCGCTCCCATCGCAGTCTTAATGGATGATGGGGATGGGGATGAAGCCGAGGTTGGCACCTACATAGTCTTCAACCAGGCTGATTGTCAGATTCCACGGATTGTCCGTGCTGGGCTTCCAGGCGCCGGGCCGAACGGCAGGGTGGTTCCGTCACCCGTCAGGCGGTATTCACCGGCAGTCATGGCATTGACAGTATAAGCGCCCTGGCTGTCGATTGCAGGCTGATCTCCCACGGAACCAAAACAAATGTCGCCGGTCAGCGGGAGATCGATATCCTCCAGCCGGTGGTTTCCGGCGATTTTTCATTCGGCGCGCCATCAACTCCCACCGCTCAACCATCCAGGTTTAAAACCCTGTGCTGCCATCCAAATCAGGACGGCGGTCCCTGCACCCCTATTTCGATCTTATCGGTGCTGTTCGGGCCCGATAACCCCTCCGAGTCCACCACCTCCAGCAGGATCTCATAATATGCCCAGTCTGAGGTGTACCGGAATTCATAGGATACATTCGTTCCCGTGCCCATCTGCGTCCAGGACGACGTCCCCACCGGGCGGTAATACCAAACCAGGTTCGATCCAGTTAACTCACCATCTTCCGGATCCGAAGCCCGTCCTTGGAAATACACTGTGTACCCGTTCATCCCCGCGCCAGAATCATAGTAATGAAAGTCTTCTCCATGATCCGGTTCCAGAATCTCTACGACATCCGGAGGCTGATTTTCGGTCTCGACGATGGAAAGATTAACCGTGTCCGATGCCGGACCGTATTCCACATAGACCGCTGTGACACCCTCCCCTAACTTGGTGGAGGCGTTCAAACCGCGCCCGATGATGGGTCCACCAGACCCGTTCTCCCGCCAGGTGACAGGGTAGATGGGGTTTGGCGTTTCCGGACGGTCATCGTCGATCTCGGCCTTGAGCTGCAGGGTATCTCCCACCCGATAGTTCGTACCAGCCCTTGGCATTAGAATGGCAATGGAAGGAGCACATACGTCTGGCGGGCTGCTGTTCTCAGGCTGCTGAACGACGAAACTCACGGAATCTTCTGCTGTCTTTCCCGTAAATGGATTTCGTCCTTCCGCAGTGACGGTGTAGCTTCCATCGCACAGTCCATCCGTCGAGAAGGATTCCCCGCTGGCGGTATTCCGGTGGAAATGCGCCTCCAGCCCGTCACGATCATAGCGCCAGGATATGCTGTAATCTTCCTCCGTGCGGTCATAATCTGTGACCTCTGCCATAAAGGAAATAGAGTCCCCTTCTGTAAAGGCCTGCTCATCTTCCGGGCTAACGATCTCTAATCCTGGCGGGGGAGCGTCTCCCTGGACGACGTTAAAACCAATTGCTTTTTCGTCCTGCAGGGTACCAGAATGGAAAAGATGGAAGACGAGTTCATATTCCCCGGGAGAGGTTATGGCGCTGGTGTCCAGCACATCCGAGATGTGGTCTCCGGCCCAGTCGTAGGCACCTTGATGTAGTGTGTATGAATTCTGGCTCAACACCGACCCACCCATCTCGTGGATCTCGACATCCAGATCGTAATCTCGGGCCTGATCGGTGACATTTGCAATCCAGACATCAAACTCAACTGTACCCAGGGTCTTTCCCAGCAGTTCAAAGGCAAAATTGTATTTGTTATCCGATACCAGCCCAGCGCCGGCATGATTTGCAAACCAGAAATATCCTTGGGGATGTGGGTCTCCATCCCACACCCAATATGCCTTTTGTATATCGTCATAGTAAGGGGGAATATACACAATGCTGCTTTTCGGAGAGTTGTCTGGGCCGCTCTTGTTTTGCCTGCCGAGGACAATTGAACCTCGCCGCTCAGCCTCGGGCCGGGGATTCCCGTGATAGACCACCGTGCGCAGCTCGCGGTCCACATCCCCGTCCCCTTCTACCAGCGCTTCTTTGGAAAAATCCTCCCAGCTCATTTCGTCTGCCGGGCGTTTTCCTCCTACAGCGCCAGAAGAGTCATGGGTCCAGACCGAATCTTCATCCGCGCCAACAATCACAAAGGCATGTTCCGCGGCATCCGCCGTGGTCTGTACCGGACGCGGTGGATAAGATATATCCGGGACAGGGACATTGATGGAGATTGGGCCAAATTGAACGGCAAATGTCGCTCCCAGCCTCTGGTGGGCGTCGAACCCGGCCAACTGCCATTTCACATACGAGGTGAAGAGCGTTTCGTGATATACGACAGCGTAAAACTCCCCTTCCTCACCCTGTGGCACATCGATCAGGTCCCCATCCCACCACAGGAACTCATACTCATCGCTTTCGATGGAGAGCGCTTGCAAGACATTAAAGTTCGGTTTCGCTTCATCGCGGTCCATCCCCGCCATCCCGGCCAGGGTCCAGTTTTCGGTGATGCCGTACGGCTCCCCATGGTACGAAAAGAGCATGGAAAGCGATGTCGGGGTACACCAGCTTAACCCGCTTTGCGAATAATAAGGTACCTGAAGCAGCTCCGTCGCCCCTCCAGGGTAGACAGGGACGTAAGACAGCGTATAGGTATCCCCTGTCCCATTCTGCACAGGAGCCTTCAAGCGCTGAAGGAACTTGGATCCCACCCCTGAGGTTGTGGACTCAGACTCAACACCACTCATGGCCGGTTGAGGGGGTTCTCGCAACCGGGCCAGATCAGCCCTCACCTCTCCAGCCTCCTCATCAACCACAGCCGCCCGGATGCGGACCACACCCCGCTCGTCCCTGTGCATGAAAGCCACATGGCTGGGGCGGATCTCGACATCATCGCTGGTTGGCAGGGGAAATGTAAGTATAACTCCTTCACCGACCTCTTCACGTCCCGTGTTGATCGCAAAGGAAGGCGCGACAGCCATCATCGGTGTCGGAGAACCAGCTGTCGGCTGCTGCAAACCTTCGTTGCTGATGCTGACCCGGGTATCTTCTGACAGGGCCCCGGGCGGGATGTGCAGGGAAACGCCTGCAGGATGCTCGACTTTGCCGCCCTCATCCGCAGGGATCATGACCTCAATGGCGTCACTCTGTGACGGACCGCCAGACGACGTTTCCTCCTCCTCTGCCACCTCCTCCCTAGAAATGGAATCGGTTTTAAAAAACTCTGTAGGGATATCGCAGGCCAGTGGAACGATCAAAAACAGTACAATAAGAAACAAAATTAGTTTATAGCTGCGAATTTGGTTGCCCATCACTTCCTCTCAATATGATTAGCGGCTTTCCTTAATAAACGTTTTCCATGATAATTGAGTACGTACCCCTCAATCAGGACGGCGGGCCCTGGATCCCAATCTCAATGGTCTCAGTACTTTCATCTCCCGAAAGGCCTTCCGAATCCACAACTTCCAGCAGGATCTCATAATATGCCCAGCCTGAGGTGTACCGGAATGTGTGGGACACGGTCCGACCCGTACCCATTTCCGTCCAGGACGAAGCGCCTGCCGGACGGTATGACCACACCATATTGGATCCGGACAGCATGCCGTCTTCCGGGTCCACGCCCCGACCGACAAAGTCGACTGTAACGCCCGTTGACCCCGCTCCGGGGTCTGTATAGCTGAAATTTGACCCCGGCCCTGGCTGGTCGATAAACGCCCTGGGGGGTTCATTTTCAGTTTCCACGATAGACAGGCCTACCGAATCCGATGCCCAGCCATATTCCACATACACCTGTGTGACCCCCTCCCCTAACTTGGTGGAAGCGTTCAATCCACGCCCGATAATGGTCCCATCGGGACCATTGGACCGCCATAAGATGGTGGTGATGGGATTCGAAGTTTCCGGATGGTCGTCATCAATGGCTGCCCGCAGCTGGATGGTGTCCCCCACCCTATAACTGGAATTGGCCCGGGGGGAGAGGATATCAATCTCCAGGGCGCAGCTGGCAGGCGGTGGCCCATCGGGGTTCTGGATGACTACGCTAACCTCATCCGTCGCCACTTCCTGGCCTGCTGCATTCAAGGCCCGGGCTTCCACGGTATAGGTGCCGTCACAAAAATCATGTTTGAAAATGGATCCTCCACTTTTCGTAGATCCAAAGGTGACAGGAACACCATCGTAGCGCGGATAGGACCAATAGATGCGGGGCAGGGAATCATTGCTTTCACAAATGCCCTCCGTCTCCGCGGTGAATTTGATGTTCTGGCCTTCGGTGTATTGCGTGCCATCGGCGGGCTGCGTGATATCCAGCCCGATAGTTTCAGCGACCAACGTGAAGGAAGCGCTCTGGTCATAGTCCGTGTTGCTGATCAGGGCATAATAAGTCTTCTCCCCACCCGGTGGAATCGTCGCCTGCAGGCTGGCCAGATACCCGGACCCAATGCAAGAAGTCGCAGAAGAATCCAGCTCATAGAATTCCGACCGCAGCATGTCCGAACTGGAATCAACGCGCAGCAGCCGAGAATAAGACTGAGATGGATCTCCGGAAAAAGTCACTTCCAGGGCAGCAGAATCCAGCGGGTCCAATTGAAATGTGGCCACATTCTGTGAGCTCCCTGGATTGACATTAACCTGCTGCAAAGTAGCTACATCTTCGTTGATCTGGCTCCCGGGACCGTCGACACCGCTCTGAACGCTCTGCAAATAAAACTGGTTCCGGGCCCAGCGCCAATAGGCTTGCGGCAAATCAAGCGACAGGGGATAAGTGGGACTGTTTTGCAGGGCCTGATCCACCGCAGCAGCGTCTTTGCCTTCCATAAACACATCTACGAGGTATCCCAGGTTGATCCCTGCTGAGGATTGTTCAAAAAACAGACCAAGATAGACCCAGAAATCCTGGGCTTGATATTCAATAAAACCCTGATCTTCCTTGAGGCTGACATCAATCTGGTGCAGGTCCCGGCCCAGATCGCGGCCGAAGGTATTCAATGAATTTTCCGCCGCTGTAGCAGTGCCTTCCACCACCCATTTGTCTTTCGGGCTGTTTCGAAATCCCGCATAGCCATACTGGGTAGCATGAAAATATTCATGGCGGGCGATCGATCGCGTCCGATCTGTGACCCCACGATCGCCGATGCAGACAATGAATGTCCTGGTGTTGGAGTTATACATCCCCAGATTGCGTCCCTCATCCACGACTTCACAGGAGTCAAGGTTGTCAATATCAGAATCCCCCTCCCAGAACGGCCTGATTTCAAGTTCGTAATCCCCATTGCTGTCGAGCCCCAGGTAGGGATCACCAAAGCCCACTCCTGTTAGATCCGCATAATTGGCAGTCACTTCATCTTCAATAGCTGTTGTTTCGGAATTGCCACAATTTATATTGGATGACCCAAAATTCCGGCAGTAAGCACGAAAACTGGAACTTTGATTTTGGGGCATGACAGCGCTTGGAAACGCACTCCCCATA
This sequence comes from uncultured Anaerolineales bacterium, assembly GCA_964539105.1. Classification (GTDB taxonomy): domain Bacteria; phylum Chloroflexota; class Anaerolineae; order Anaerolineales; family UBA11858; genus B10-G9. The sequence goes on from CAZIFI010000060.1 coordinate 9,601, forward strand.
GAGCACAGCAATCCGCTCAAGGCGCTGGCTGATAAGCAGTATTTTTGAAAGCGGGACGTTGTTGTATCGCGGTACCATCCCTGGCCCGCAGGTACGGCCGGCGAGGAGTAATCCTGAGATTCCACCAGCACCACAGTTCGCCCTTCTCGGGCTAAAAATGGCAGGGCGGTCTCGAAACGCGATGATTGCGGCCGATAAACACCGGAAACCGGAAACCAGGCATCGCCCGGACCCAATGCAGAGCAGTCCTCCGCCGTGCACTCGGCCTGAAAATGGATCTCCTCCCCCGGAACCAGAACCGCCAGTGCCAGATGTTCAGCATCGACCTGTCCCCCATCAACCGGCACGCTGATGGAGAAAGGCGATCGGGATGGTGTGAACGTCCTTTCAGAAGCGGATAAGCGTAGAAAGGGACCGGAAGCAGTGATATTCGTTGGAAGGGGATTTTTGTCCGTCGGTGGATCGATAGGTTTGACCTCGACATCAATCGGATTGGAAATCGAGTCCGGTAAAGCGCGTACGGTCACGCCCTCCCTGCCTGTGAAAGATCCTCCGGGCTGAAGCTGACCTTTCTCAGGACCCACCGTTGCTGAAGGGTTTATGTTCGGTTGTTCCACATCAAACCACGGTGCATTGCACGCCAGGGTTATGAAAACAAACAAAATAACGAGTAGTAAAATTCGCTGCGTTTGACGCCTCATAATTCCACCTTTCAACCAGTAAAGGGAAACTTTGGGGGAGAACGGTTTAGAAACCAGGTTTTATTTTTTCATATTTTGATCTACCAACATTTCGAAGGGCTGCTTCAGTGCCGGTCCGGTTTTTATGCTTTCCATCGGAACGCTGAGCGCCTGACAAAACCTGAATATCTCACGGTTCGGAAGAGAACGTCTTATCTGTTTCACCGTGAGCTTTCGGGATAAATGTTAGAAATATTGGAGATCATTACAGGGCCCTTCAATACCTCCCCGGAGATCTCAAGTTTTGAGTTCACGGTTAGATCCGAGGAAAACACTGCTGCATCCAGAAAAAAACGACCATGACTAAATTTCAAAAAAAAGAAATATACTGCTGGGAGTGTAGGGAAGGATTAAACCGGTGTCAAGTCTCTGGCCTGAGCTCTTAACCCTTTCTAATATTTTGCTTCATCCCTCAAGATCCAGAAATCATCACTACGGTAAATACATTTCCCCCACAAAAAAAGCTCTCAGGCTTCGCGCCAGATCTCAACGTAGATGCGCAGCAGGCCGCGCCAGTATCGTAGAAAATCATCCTCGCTCTGCCAGAACAACCCCATGGACGACCAGGAATCGGATCCACCCCCTGCACTGTGCCCGGGATCGACAAAGACATACCCTTTACCGGGTGTGTACCCGTACAGGACCTTAATGTGAGCCCAACCGTCCCACTTGCCGTTATTGAAGCGCAGCGGCTGGCCCACAAAGACCAGGGTGATGCGGTTCTGGTCCAGGTTGCGCTGCAGTTTGCCCTGTGTCCCAAAGGGTGCCCAGCGCGTGCGGAAACCCTCACCCCGGGCGTAATTCACGATACCCCACGGGAAGGTGGCCCAGTTCTTGATCCTGCGCACCACAAAGTGCGGAAAAGGCCACACCCTGAAACCAGGGGCATTCATCTCATCCGAAACACGTTGTTTAGTATAGCGTTCTTCACCCAGCAGGGCATTGGCCGCGATGGCCAGACTGGTGGGGCCGCAGTCCTGGCTGTCACCCTGAAACTGATGATATTCGTACAGGGGCGTGTTCATGCGGAGAGCGATCGTCTGTAGGTCTGCCATGGGTTAATTTTATCAGTGAAAAGGGTGATACGCTGATTAGAGTAGGTTTAGAAATGATAGCAGGGCCCCTGGCCTGTGTAGTAAAATGAAACCCGGAAACTGAATACCTATCAAACTACATCACACTACCCACGCCAAGGGAGGTTGCATGCAGCACAAGATTCGCTTGATTTTTCCTGTTTTTATATTGATCCTGGCAGGCCTGGCCTGCACCCTGATTCCAGCTACGGAAACGCCAGACGCGGTTGCCACCCAGGTGGCCCAAACGCTGGCAGCCGCGGGAGGAGACTCCCCAACACCCACCCCCGGCAGCGCTGAATCCAGCCCTGAAACGGACACCCCCCCGCCACCCACCCCAACGCCCATGCCGCGCC
>CAZIFI010000061.1:0-11753 GCA_964539105.1 uncultured Anaerolineales bacterium
CCCTTTCCATCATCCTCGATCTCTACCTCTGTCTTCTGGGGAGTGAATGCCAGGCGGACCCGAACCTGATCCGCATCCGCATGTTGGACCACATTTCGCAGACTCTCCTGGGCAACACGATACAGTGTCAGTTCAACCTCCGATGGCAATCGCCGTTCCCGCCCCTGTTGTACAAAAACGATCTCGAGACCGACGTTTTGATTCATCTCTTTAGTGAGCATCTCCAGTGCAGCCACCAAGCCCAGATCCTCCAGATACTCGGGCCGCAACCCCCGGATGAGACGACGCAAACTTTGAATGGTTTCCATCGCCATTTTCTGGATTTTTTGCAGCTGCCGGGAGGATTTTCCTTCAGCCATTCTCGACTCAGCAATCTGCACCTGCTGATTGAGAGCGATTAACGCCTGAATGGTCTCATCATGCAGTTCACGGGCCAATCGACGGCGTTCTTCTTCCTGCCCCTTGGTGATGGCATCAATGTAACTTCGCAGGCCCCGCTGGGCCTCCTGGACCTTGTTCGCCATGTGAGCCAGGTTTTTCTGTAAGCTCTCGATCTCCTCGATCCCCCCCACCGGCTCCTGGATGGATTGATAGTTTCCCCAGGCCAGGTCTGACGCTCGTCCCTCTAAGGCTTGTAAAGGTTGGATGATCTGCCGGGTGCCGAACCACAAGGCGACCAGCCCAAGCAGCAGGACGGGGATCAGAATCAGGGGAGCCAGCAGTGTCGTGTTCAGTACAGGGTTCGTCACAGCCTCCCAGGGCTCTTCAATGACCACCGCCCATCCTGTGATACTCACCGGACTGAAAGCGATGACATGCTCGCTCCCTTTTACAGTCAAATAGGTCACGCCGCTCTCTCCCCGGAGCGCCTCTTCGACGCCAGGATGGGAAGCGATACTTTCAGCAGGAATAAAATCCCCCGTCCGGTAAAGCAAAGTTTCTTCTCTGGAAACGACCACCGCCCGGGCTTCTTCTCCTGGTACCAACGCCCTGCTTATTGTGTTTCGGATCAGCGCAGCAGGTTGGAACACACCCACAGCGACCGGTCCCCCGGTTTCAAGCGCTGCTGCCGCCATGTATGATTTATCCCCCGCGGAAGCCGACAGCAGGGGAGAAAACGACGGTTCGGGCCCGGCCTGGGCCACAAACTCTTTCAACCGTTGAGAGCTGCCTGTATCCAAGGGACGAGGTAGGGAAAAGTTTTCGCTGGCCGCCAGTAGCTCACCTTGCGGAGAGTAAAAGGCCAGACCGCCGCCAAAATCCGGTTCAAGGAAGGAAGAGGACTGAAGGATATCTTGCAACGCTTCAGGATCTTTAGCTCGAGACGCCATGCCCTGAACAGCCAGGGCGCGGTGTTTAAGCTGTTCGCTGATGGCACTGGCGGCCATACGTGCGGCTCGCTGGTCCCTTTCCCCCACGAGGGAACGCATGGCCCGCTGATGGAGGGTGACGCTGCCCAGCGTCACGCCCAGAAGAAGCACGGTAATTGGAAGGACAACCCCCAGAAGCAGTTTGGTGCTTAACCCCTGCAGCCGGAAGCCCGGAAAAGGTAGAGAAAATTCGTCTCTATTATCTTCTTCTTGATTCATTGTTGTTCCAGGGCGCCCAGGTCCGGGGACAGCCAGCCCCGGGAGACAGCCCGCATCACAGCCTCCGTCCGGCTGCTGGCCTGCAATTTGTCAAAAATGTGGGATAGATGGCCCTGCACCGTCCGGTCGCTGATCCCCAGCTGCACCCCGATGGCTTTGTTGGTATACCCCTGAGCGACCAATTCCAGGACCTCCAGCTCACGCTCGGTGAGTTCTTCGACAGGGGTCCTCTGCTTTCTGGTATCAATCTGGGTCATGATCTTATCCACGATCGCCGGGTCCAGGGCAGAATTCCCGGCATGGACATCCTTCACCGCCCGGACGATCTCGGAGGGCGACGCAGTTTTCAAGACATACCCATTCGCGCCTGCCTGAAGTACGGCTGTGACATAGGGGTCATCATCGTAAGCGGTAAGGATGAGCACGCCCACATCGCGATGATGAGAACGGACCCAGCGGACGACGTCGATGCCGCTGGTTTTCGGCATCTTGATGTCCAGCACCGCCACGTCCGGCTGATGTTTTTCAATCAACCGCTTGGCCTCTTCACCGTCCCCGGCCTCGGCAATCACTTCAATCACCTCTGCTTCTTCTAGAAAGCCACGGATGCCGGCCCGGACCACGGAATGGTCATCCGCCAGCAGGACTCGAATTGGAGTTGCGTTCTCGTTCATGGTGCTATTCTACTACAGGGTCTGATACGACCCAGGTCCCTCATGACCTACAATACTCACCCAAACATCCCGGATAATCCAGGCGCGCTGCGGACTATCATTCTGCTGCAAGAATGAAACACGAGCATCCATTAAATGCAGAGGGAATCCTCCTGGCAGCCTTTTCCAACATGACTGAACAAAACAAATTCCATTGATTTGTGATCATCCCTTATTGATCACCCGTGAACGCTTCCTCTAGAAGCGGATACCCGAACCAGACTACACCCAGTCCGAAGAAGATGCCGCTGATTAAGCGCATCCAGGAGTTAAAGGAGCCCAGCGCATCGCCCACATAGAAAGACGATGACAATGTAAAATTGGTCAGCTTCGCCAGCCAGGCGTTGTGATACCGGAACCCCAATCCGATCCCGGACAGATCGCTGATCACGTGGGTGATGCCGTCCACGCCCATGGGCAGCAACAGCAGCAAAAATCCCCACCAGGGCAGCGGCTTTACCTTCCGCCGGAACGGGTACCACAGCAGCCCGAAGAACAGGGTGCTGACGTACATGGAAACCATGCGGTCCGACCAGGCCACCTTCCAGCCTAACTGCGGATTGCCATTAAACTGGCCCAAGAGTTGGGGATCGTTGGTGTTTCGCCACGTCGCCTGGATCGTCTCCAGAGAATACATCGCTTTTTTGCCAAAGAGGAAAAACGAACGCTGGGCCATCTGGTGGCATTGAAATGAATACAGGAAATAAATGGCGTCTGCCAGGCCGTTCCACCCGATGTGTTTGAAGATAGGAGCCAGAAAGGGAATCCCAACGTACAGACCCAGCAAGACGCTGAATGTCAGCCACCATCTGCGGCTGATGAGGTTGGCCAGTTGATATACCCCAGCTGTCCTGTCCAGGTTCGTTGAATCCGATGATGTGGTTGTCATATTGTCATCCGCCTTCATTCACTGAGTTCACGTACTCGCCGGGGACAAATCGAACAGGATTGTTTGGATACCACGCCTGATCTCTCTCCCACTTTCATGGGGCGTTCGGCTCGGGAGCCCTGTTACGGTTAGCGCGGATAAAACGCTTCGCTACCTTTTCATCAAACATATCGAATCGCTGCCGCTGTCCCCAGGACGTCATCACCAGGGGAGCCCCATTCAATGTCCAGGGAAAACCGATCACTTTCTCATAGTTAAAGTCATCCATGACTGATCTGATCCCCGTTTTCAGGTCTGTACAGGATGAGTCGCCTAATTCATCACAGTCATACCAGAAGACGACGTAGCCGTGCTCCAAGCTGTGCAGGATATACCCCTCCGGATACGGTACCTGAGCTTCAGGATCGCCCTCCTCGTAGAAACCAGCATCCAGGGGCTGCGCGTAATGGCGGCCCGATGTGGGTGGATCGGAATTAAAGGGACCGGGATCCGCCCCGGCGGGTACATGGCCACCGGCATTGGCCATAATGGGCACCTGCTCACCTGCAGCAGGCCGAACGGCATTCCAGACCATAAATCCCAGAAACGCCAACGCTCCTACCACAGCGATTCCCACGATCAAACCGGTTTTAAGTCGTTTCTTCCGACGTTTGGCACGACGCCGCTGTCGGACTGCTTGATTATTCACTGTTCCCTCCTACTGAGCATACGAATAGTTTTCTATGCAAAGGTAGTTCACCCCTGATATTCGTAACACTTTTCCCCACTCTAACAAGATAGGAGTCAGGAAAAACAATTACACGTTCAGACATCAGCTTCAGATGATACCCAAGCTCTCTTCAACCACAAGCTTATCAAGACAATGAGAAGACTGACAACCTGCGCTGCGCGGAAACGATCCAGCCAGATCAGACTGTCCCCCGGAAGGCCTCCAGGAACAACCGGGAAAGCGCAGACAGGGAGAGAAAATTCATCTATCCTCCTTTGTGCCGGCGTTTCCCGACTCAAAGGCATGGCCGCTGAGGTAGCCCAGATAGGCCGGGACCAGGGGGAGCACGCAGGGGGAGAGGAACGACAGCAGCCCGGCGAAGATAGAAATTAGATAGGAAGGCGTGGTTGAGGTCGAAAAGGGCACCGTCAGGTAATACCCATTCCGCTGGGCCCAGATCGCCACCAGCGTCAGCTGGTTGGTGAGGATCACCACCCCCAACACCAGCAACAACACGCCGCTGATTTTTTTGATCAACTTCATCCGACGCCGGAAGCGGTGCAGGACCTGGTTTGCTTTCTCGACGCCCAATCCCATGGCCAGAAACGGCATCCCCAGCCCCAGGGCATATCCGCTGGAGAGGAACATGGCCTGACCGGTACTCTCCTGGTTCATTCCCAGGGTGAGGATGGCGCCTAAGATTGTCCCTACGCAGGGTGTCCATCCCGCAGCGAAAAAGATTCCCATTAACCCGGAAGCGGAATACCCGCTGAGGTGGCTCCTGCCTGACCAGTCCGGTCGCGTGTCGTACGCAAACCAGGGGATCCGGATCCACTCCAGGGTGTGCAGACCAAAGAGGATGACCGCCGCACCGCCGATTTTAGCCAGCGCCGATTTGTACTCCGCGAAGAGCTCGCCCAGCAGCGTGGCCCCTCCCCCCCATCCGACGATAAAGATCAGGGAAAAACCAAGCACAAAGGCCAGGGCATGAGTGAACACCCGCCAGCGCTGCCGACCCTTGTGTTCATCGTTAACATGCCGGGAGGGCTTCGCGCTATCTATAGAATGTGTTTCCATAGTGAAAAACATCCTTCAGGATACCGACAAATGAAACCACAGAATCCATACTCGCAGCATTGACCTGTTTTCCATGCATTGCCAGGTCAGTTTATTGTCACCCTAAACCTAGCATAAATCCGATCTCAGTTACAGCCTTGATTAATAGTTCACTCATGAAGAAGTCTCCCGATTTCCGGGAGACTTCAACCTGCTGACAACACCGCCGGCAGGGGATCCCCTTCAAACCCCTACCGGCTGCGAAGAAAGATCAGTGACCGTGTCCATGGTGTTTGTGTTCACCACCACCGCCGCCATCCAGATATTTCTGCGGCTCTTTATCGAACGCGGCTTTGCAGCCGGGTGCACAGAAATAATAGGTCTTTCCCTGATAATCAGACGACGCGGCAGCCGAACTTTCTTCCACTTCCATGCCGCATACAGGATCTACAGCCATGTTAATCTCCTTTCCAAATCATTGGATTGATTAAGAACTCATTTCAAGTTTTTCGTTCTCATCTTGTCATTCAAAAATGGGATCGCTCATCCTCCCGGGGCGTACAACATATACCCACCGAGAGCGATCAAGCCGATGATGATCAGCGCGAACCAGCCGGCGGGTGTGCCCATCATGCCTGCCATCATCGCCATCCCTCCGGCAGCCATCCCCCCTCCCAGAAGGGCAACCAGCAGGACGACCAGCACGATCCCGACGATCCACAGCAAAATTGTTCCCAGCTCCATATGTGCCCTCCTAATCATCTATCCATTTCAGGATTTCAGCCACGGAGCAAGCACCCACCTTCGATGTCTTGCCCCTTTACACCGAGGCCCTTTCCAATTCGGGCGCATTCACCTGTGCCACCTTTTCCGCATGACCAGATTGGAGGTGCTGAGGGTGAATATCCACATTTCGCAGGCGGTTGGCGTTGGTAACCACCGTAATGGAGCTGGTGGCCATGGCGATCTCTGCCAACACGGGGTGCATCCAGCCCACCACTGCCAAAGGAATCATGGCCACGTTGTAGAAAAAGGCCCAGAACAGATTCTGCCGGATCTTCCGGAAAGTGGCCCGGCTGAGGGAGATGGCTTCCACCACGCCGGTCAACTCGCCCCGCACCAGAGTGACGTCGCTGGCCTCGATGGCAATATCGGTCCCGGTACCGATGGCCACCCCCACATTGGCCTGCTTCAAGGCCGGGGCATCGTTAATGCCGTCGCCCACAAAAGCCACCCGGCCGTGCTTTTCCTGCATCTTCTGAACCTCGCTTACCTTGCCATCTGGCAGCACCTCTGCCAGGACATGGTCGATGTCCACCTCCCGGGCGATGGCTTCCGCTGTACGCTGGTTGTCACCCGTGATCATCGCCGTCTGGATGCCCATTCTGTGCAAAGCGGCGATGGCTGCTGCAGAATCTTCCTTCAGGGTGTCCGCCACGGCGATCACACCCGCCAGCGTCCCATCCACGGCCACCAGCATGGCCGTTTTGGCCTCATCCTCCAGGCGCACCAGGGTGGACTCCAGAAACGCCGGGTCGATCCCCTCTTCCACCATCAGACGTCGGGACCCGACCAGGACCCGCTCCCCGTTCAGGGTTCCGACCACCCCCTTGCCCCTGACCGCTTCAAAGGCGGCAGGTTCGACCAGGTCCAGGTCACGTTCCCGGGCATTTTCCACGATGGCCCGGCCCAGGGGGTGCTCGCTGCCGATCTCCACCCCTGCAGCCAGCTTCAGCAGCCTTTCTTCCTCAAATCGCTCGGTGGGGACGATATCCGTGACCTCCGGTTTGCCCTTGGTGATGGTCCCCGTCTTATCAAAGATCACCACCGCGATATCCTTGAAGGTCTGGATGGCCTCTCCGGAGCGGATGAGGATGCCGTTTTCCGCCCCCTTGCCGCTGCCTACCATCAGAGCTGTCGGCGTGGCCAGCCCCAATGCGCAAGGGCAGGCGATGACCAGCACGGCTACCATGGACACCACCGCCAGAGTCACCACGCCCAGGTTGGGATCCACCCAGGGCAGGAAGGTGCCTGCAGCCACCAATGGCTCCATCATCCCGGGGAACAGCACCCAGGCCAGCACGGTCAATAGGGCAATGCCCATCACCACAGGGACGAAGATGCCCGTGACTTTGTCCGCAAATTCCTGGATGGGCACTTTCGAGCCCTGGGCTTCCTCCACCAGTTTGATGACCTGGGACAGGAATGTGTCCTGGCCGACCTTAGTGGCTTTCACTTTCAGCAGCCCTTCCTGGTTGATGGTGGCGCCGATCACCTCGTCTCCCGGCTCTTTGTTGACCGGCATGGACTCGCCGGTGGCCATGGATTCGTCCACCGCGCTCTGCCCGGAAAGGATCATCCCGTCAGTGGGAATCTTTTCCCCGGGCCGGACGACCATCACATCCCCCACCTTCACCTCGTCGATGGGGACTTCGACCTCTTCACCCTCCTTTTCAATCCGGGCGGTCTTGGCGCCCAGCTCCAGCAGTTTGCGGATGGCCTGGGAGGCGCGGCCTTTGGCCGTCTCCTCGATGTAGCGCCCGGTGAGGTGGAAAGCCATGATCATCCCCGCCACACCGGCGTAGTTCGCCACCGGGAAGAAGAATGAAGCCGGCCCCGTTAATAAGGAAGCTCCCGTCCCCAGAGCAATCAGGGTGTCCATATTGGCATGGGCATGGCTGACCGCCGCCCACGCGCCGCGGTAGGTCTTCCGTCCCACCCAGAACAAGACCGGCAGGGCCAGAAGGATCATCCCCAGGTTATAGACAAATTCATTCGGCCACAGGATGCCGAAGAACATCTCAGCAAACATCCACAGGATGATGGGTATCGTGAAGCCCCAGGCAGCCTTCATCCGGAAGCGGGCCTCCGCCATCTTGCGCTCTTCCTGGGTCACTTCTGCCTCTTCTTGGGCAGGGTCCTCTGTTTCTTCAACCACCTGATAGCCGGTATCCACCACCGCACGTTTGAAATCCTGCTCGCCGGCTGTCCCCGGAAGATAGGTCAGAGAAGCCCGCTCTGTGGCCAGATTGACGGAAACATCCGTGACCCCCTCCACTTTGCGCAGTCCACCCTCCACGGCCGAGACGCAGGAAGCACAGGTCATCCCCTCAATGGGCAGGGACTTTTTTTCGGTGGGAATGTCGTATCCGGACTCCCTCACCGCCTCAATCAGATCAGCGACGGGGACCTCGCCGTCTGCAAAGCGGACCGTGGCCCGCTCCGTGGCCAGGTTGACGTTTGCCCCTGCCACACCGGAAACGCCGCTCAAAGCTTTTTCCACGTGGGAAGCGCAGGAGGCACAGGTCATGCCGGATACAGGTAATGTCATTTCTTGTATATGTTTAGCCATCGTTTTATCCCTCTTACTTGGTAAACTCTTTGCGTTATGCATGCGTTTGATATAAGCGATAAATGCGGTCCACTCGAAGTGCGATCTTTTCAGGGCAGGTTTCTGTTTTTATTTTTTCCAGGCCCTCACTCACGCAGCAGAGTAAGATCTCTCGCTGCACCCGCCGCACCGCACCCTGGACCGCGTCCAGTTGGTGCAGGATCTGCTCCGGGTCCCGCCCTTCCTCCACCATCCGGGCAACCGACCGCAGGTGACCCTCTGCCGAACGCAGACGGGCTGCCAGGGGATCTCTGTCTTTACTTAACATGAGAAGAATCCTCCTTACGGCTGAATGGTTCCCCCACCTGGAAAAGCTATTTGATCTCGCCCACCAGGGGGATCAAGAATTCGCCCTCCGGATGATTTGCCAGCGCAAAGCGCGTCCTCCCGTCCCGACCATGGGCAACCAGGGTAGCCGGATTTTCATCCTCCCCATACACCAAGAGGACCACAATCTGGCAGTCGCACCGTTCTGTACCGTGATGGGGACAGGTGCAGCCCACATGGGCCTCCCGGGCCGTCTGCAGGTCAAAAGATCGCTCGACCTGGAGCCCCTGCTCCATCAGCATGGAAGTCATGCGAGGAATAGCGACCTCGCTGGGTTGATTGATTGTCCCTAAAGCATTTGTGTGTCTCATCATCAGTTTCAAGTATAGAAAATGTGCCACTCCTTTTACAGCGCCGTTCCACGCATCTCCCTATAGGCAATTTTGCCCATTCCCCCTCCCGCGAAATGGCGGATGACCTTCCATTCAGTCTCCGATACACTTTGTACACATGCTCACAAAAGGAAGTAGGACCGTGAATAGGAAGAGAAAAATGATCGGTATTTTGCTGCTGGCCAGCCTGAGTGTTTTCTGGGTGGCTGGCTGCAGCCCGTCCCCTTCAGCAGGCTCCATCCAGCTGGCTCCTCTGGACGAGATGCCGGAGGAGGTGCAATCCGCAGCCCCAGCTGTCCGGGAATCCTATCAGTTTGCGGTGGAGAATCCGGAGATATTAAAAGAAGTCCCCTGCTACTGCGGATGTGGGGGCATGGGCCACACCTCAAATTACTCCTGTTACGTGGCCAGTGAGGAATCAAACGGAGATCCGGTCTTCGACGGTCATGCCCTGGGCTGCTCGATCTGTGTGGACATCACTCAGGACACCATGCGGATGCTCGAAGAGGGCAAATCCATCTCTGAAATCAAGTTGGAAATTGATGGTATCTACAGCGCCTTTGGCCCTTCGAACATGCCTTGAACCCTATTGCCATTTCAATCCTTTATGAACCTTTGGTCTCTTCTACCCAAATTAGGCTGGTTCCTGGCAGCCCTCCTGGTCGCTTTCATTCCCATCCCACAACGACCGCGAGCACCGGAACACCACACGGTCGAAATTCAGGCTTCGCAATTTGCCTTTCAGCCCGCTGTGGTGAAGGTCAAGCCGGGCGACCGAGTTACCCTGAATCTGACCTCTACGGACGTCGTCCACGGCCTGTACCTGGACGGCTATGACCTGGAGCTTGCCTCGGACCCAGGACAAACGTCCTCGGTGACCTTCACCACCGACCGGCGGGGGAGCTTCCGCTTTCGCTGTTCCGTCAGCTGCGGAGCCCTGCATCCCTTTATGATCGGCAAGCTTAATGTGGGATCGAACCTCCTATTGTGGCGCGGGGGCGGATTGGCCGCCCTGGCTGTCCTCGGGGTATGGCTGAGGGGGAAGACATGAACCACCTCAACCTGATACAGGTGCCCGCCCTCAAGAAAATGCTTACCAGCCGCTGGCCGCAGTTGATCACCAGAGGGGTCGCACTGGGTGTTTTCCTATTCATCATCCTCAGCGGCCTGCTCGGCACACCGGTGGGAAACAAGAACCTGAGCATCGTCCTGGTGTGGATCGTCTGGTGGGCGGCTTTGATCCTGGTCCTGGTGCCCTTCCTGGGGCGGGCCTGGTGCAGCATCTGCCCCCTGCCTTTGCCCGGGGAGTGGCTGCAGCAGGGCGCGGTACTTGGACCCCGGACTGGAATGCCGGGATTGGATAAAGGGCGGCGCTGGCCCCGGAAGCTGCGAAATATCTGGCTCCAGAACGGCCTGTTCCTGCTGATGGCCACCTTCAGCGCAGTGATCCTCACCCGGCCCGCTGTGACCGCCTGGCTGCTGCTGGGATTGATCCTGGCCGCAGCAGGAGTCAGCCTGCTGTTCAGGCGGCGGGCCTTTTGCCGCTACCTGTGCCCCGTGGGCGGCTTTATCGGACTGTACGCTCAGGTTGCCCCCCTGGAACTGCGGGTCCGGGACGCCGCGGTGTGCCGGGACCACACCCAGAAGACCTGCATCACCGGAAACGAACAGGGCTACGGGTGCCCCTGGAACGTGTATCCCGGCGGGCTGACAGACAACACCAACTGCGGGCTGTGCATGGAATGCCTGCGCACCTGCACCCGGGACAACATCGCCCTCAACCTGCGGGCGATGGGCCAAGACCTCATCCAACCCCAGCGGTATGGGCTGGATCAGGCCTTCAAGGCCTTGATCATGCTCGGCAGCGCGCTGGCGTACACCGCGGTCATGCTCGGACCGTGGGCAGGGCTGAAAGCTGCCGCGTTTGCGGTCGGTTCGGTACAGTGGGGAATCTTTGTGGGCGGCTTCTTGGCCCTGGTTCTGGTCCTCATCCCGGGACTATTCTACGCAGCTGTCAGGCTCACCCGGGATCTCTCTCCGGAACCCGGACCAGTCAGGGAGATCTTCAACGCCTATGCCGCGGGGCTCGTTCCCCTCGGCCTGGGGGCCTGGGCCGCCTTCAGCCTTTCCCTTCTACTCAGCAGCGGGTCTTACCTGTGGCCCGCGCTCTCGGATCCCCTGGGCTGGGGATGGGACCTGTTCGGCACCGCCGGACAGGCATGGTCTCCGTACCTGAGTGAATGGGCCCCGACTTTTCAGACCGGTGTCATGCTGGTCGGGTTGCTGGGCGCGGGACGGACCGTGGAAAATATCCGCCGCGATCCCCGCACCTCGCGGGAAAGCTTGCCCGTTCACCTGTTTTGTTTACTGGTAACAATGGGGTTTTTATGGCTGCTCATCGGTTAAATGAAGAATTGCTGGCGAGGATCATGATCGTTTTCCTCGCCCTGGCTCTCCCGGCAGGGGTAATCCTGTGGGGCGGCAGATCTCCCGCTGCGGCCCAGAAGATCCACGCCACCATGCCTGAAATGGGCGGCTGGACGCCGGATACCCTCCACGCCCAGGCCGGTGAGCCTCTCACCCTGCGGCTGACCTCGGACGATGTGGTCCATGGATTCACGGTGGGGAAGCTCGACCGGCCCGCTGTGGATGTCCTGCCCGGAAAGGTCACCGAAGTCACCCTGACCTTCGATGAGCCCGGCAAATATGTCTACTACTGCACCCGCTGGTGTGGGCCGGATCACTGG
>CAZIFI010000062.1:0-11270 GCA_964539105.1 uncultured Anaerolineales bacterium
GTTCGACGATGCCCATCACGTCACTTACGTCTGTGAGAGGTTTGTAGAGAAATGAGTTTGGTAATGGGCCTTCATTCCCCGCCGCTCGCTTTCCAGCTCCTGTACTGCTGCCGGCAATTGGAATTGACTGGCTTGATGAACCCGAACTCGCGCGGGATCTTTTTATGTTCCTTCCCTTCATAAAACAACGTTCTTGTGTTTTTTGGTAAGGTTGGGAGCCTCAGGGGTTTTATACACGCTGCTGGGGACTGCCCTACATTAATATATGTCCTTAAGACTGCTTTCAGTACAGATCTGGTGGGGTTTTAGTTTGTTTGGTTTGGGTATTCAGGGAAGGTTTGGTTGTGTGTGGAATTGTCTATACGAAATAACTTATTCCTTTTATGTCACCTGGCAGCGCAACGAGTAAGTCAGGGCAAGGAGAAGGGCATGAATGTGGGGAGCGGCTTTCCTCCTGTCACCATTCCACTTCACACTCGAGGAGGGTGTCCGTGCCCCCGCCCCCCGCGCAGGCGTCAGAGCCCGGACCGCCGATGAGTACGTCGTTCCCCTCTTCGCCGTATAATCCCGGGAAGATAAAGAAAAGGATCCTGATGCGGTCATCCCCTCCCCCACCTAGGATACAGTCGTCTCCCTCGCCCCCCCTGATGGACGAATCGTCCCCCGCTGTACCCAAAATGAGGTCATTTCCGGGGGTGGATGACTCGCCAGCCCCAATGTCGACGATGTTCGTCAGGTCAATCCCGCTGCAGGCCTCCGGTTTGAGGTCGTTGGCTGTGACCCCGATCTGGTCCTGATCTGCCCGGGAGGGGCTAACGGTGTTTGAGGCGGCTACGGCGGAGATCACAGTGGCGAGGATGATCAAATACGCCCCGCTCCCCAGGATCAGTGCCCACTGCCGTCCGCGGATGCCAAGCATGGTTCTCATCCCTCCAAAAGCCTACCTTCTTTATCTACGCTCTTGCCCAAAATCCAGCCCATATCCTGGGCCCGAACGGGATCGCCCAACAGGAAACCCTGGGCGTACTCGATATCCTGTTCCGCAAGGAGCATGATCTGTTCCTGCGTTTCCACCCCCTGCGCGATGACTTTAATTTGAAAGCTCTTGGCCACCTTGGCCACGGCGCTGATTAACCGCACCTGGTCGTAATCTTCCAAGATGCGCTGGATGATGCTGCGGTCGATTTTCAAACTCTGAATGGGCAGATTAGAAATCTGGCTAATTTGGTTGGTCTGTTCGGTGGCATAGTTGTCCAGGGTCAGGCCCACGCCCGCCTTACGCATGCGTTTCAAATGGCTCATCATCCGTCCACCCACCATGCTCCGATCAGCCTGGTTGAACTCCAGTTGGAGGTACCGGGAATCGACACCCATGGCTTGGATCGTTTTTATGGCTGAATTCACGAAGTTTCTGTGCCGCAGGGTGGCCGTGGAAATGTTGACAGAGAGCGGGACCAAGGGCACACCGAAATCGTGCCAGGCCTGGAGCTGTTGGCAAGCTTGCCTGATCACCCAGTGGTCGATGTCGGGGATCATCCCCTGCTCCTCCGCCAAGGAGATGAACTCAGCGGGGTAGATCACGCCATATTGGGGGTGGTTCCAGCGAATGAAAGCCTCGATGCTGACAATTTTATTCTCTCTCAAGGACACCACCGGCTGGTAGTAGAGCTCCAGCTCTCCCTTTTCAAGTGCCCGAGAGATCGAGCGCTTGAATTCTCTCAGGGTGGGGAAGAGCGATTTTTCTTTGGAAGCGTCCAGAAAATACTGATAGGTGGTTTGTTCATCCTGCACGTAGTAGCGATGGAACTCGCCGTGGCGTTCATGCAGGATCATGGCCCCGTAACGCTCGGCCATTTTCGACAAGTCCTGGAAGGATGTGACTTCGACGATCTGATGCCCTTCGGCGGCCAGACTACCGGGCTCGACGTCGACCAGCATGGGATGGTACTGGACCTGGATGCGGGAAACGGCGGATTCTTTCCAGTCCCGGTACAAAGACTGCGCAGGCCAGATGCTGGCCAGCAGCGCCCCGCCCATCATGACGGCGGCCAACCAGCGAGCTGCAGTGACAGAGATTTCCTGTCCGAAAATGGCCAGGGTATTCTTAACTTGCTCACGGTGGGGAACTTCCCCTTCTTGAGAAGGGACGAGCTCTTCCGCACTCTGGGGCAGGCGCATCAGATTGGAATCCATCTGAAAAGCGATCGCAGGTTGATATTCGTCCTCAAAGGACTTGCCTTGCAGGACGCCGGCAATTTTCACTTCGGGCAGGACCGTGAGTTGATACCAGCGGTTGCTCACCCCCGTTTTTTCCTCCACAGCCCGGATCATCTCCTGGACGGCGCACAGGTCCATCTGCGTCGCCGCGGAAAAGGAGGTGCCCGAAAACCCTGTTTCCGCTGTCAGTGGGAAGGTGCGGTTCCAGCCATTTTCATGGCTGACCTGGGCCAGAATCTGATACGAGCCCTGGTAAGCGCTGACATCCGCCGGGGCCAGGCTGCCGGATGTCAGCCTGTAGCTGAGTTGCATATCAACGTCACAGGTCAGGCGGAGGAAAACAGGTTCGCCGGTCTGGATTTGTTCGCTGTCGTAAACGTCCTCCGTGTCCCGGGCAGAGTAAGTGAGCTGGCCCTGGTGGGTGTAGGCGAGATGGGCGTCGACCATTTTGGTCGTCGGGCGAGTAAAGGCAAACGCGCCCAAAATCAGCCCGATCAGAGCCACAACTCCTGTCCCAAGCAGGATTTCCAGGCGGGGGTCTACAGCGCCGCTTGATGAATTTTCCTTGTCCATTTTTTTAGTCCGTTTCCCCTTGGCTGCAGGCTGGCCCCCCAGGAGAAAGACCGAGCCGCCCATCAACCCCATTATAACCGTCAGGAGTGCAAAATAAGCTGGCCTCCTGAGGGTTCTGACGATTTTCCCTCCCTGAGGGATGCGCACCCAGTGGCGGCCGATGATTTCATCCTCGGTCGGCTGGTAGGAATCGAGCCAGGAATTCCCATCGCCTTGCAGTATGAATCGACCCTCGTCTTCGGCCACAATTCGGTGGAAGACGTATCCGATGTCCGGGTGCGTGTAGACCACCCGCTCTCCCACGGCATACCCCTCCTGGTGCCGGGCCACGATTAAATCGCCCCGCTGGAAATCGGGTTCCATGCTGCTGCCGTCGATGATTACATAGGCGACCTGGCCACCGACCTGCACCGGGGCAAAGGCATACCACAAGGAAGCAGCCAGCAGCAGGAACATTATGGTCAGACTGAGCTTATTCCACACCGTCAGGCTCCTGGGGTTGAGCTCACAAAGATAGAGATAACTAAATGGGCCTGCGGGATCCCTTTAAACCCGCACGCCCATCTCTAGACTTGCTACCCTCATAAAAATTGTAATGCGCGGAGTGATTTTGAGAGATTAATCCGTGGCCACGACGTGGAATTCTTCGGCGCTTTGCACGCTTTCGCCCGAGATGCTGCAGATCCAGTTTGGCACGCTGCCATCTACGCTGCAGGAATACCAGGAAGAAGGGGATCCTCCGGCAGCGGAAAAGCCCACCTGCAACGTTGTGGTATTGGGAGCTGCGGTAGACCCATCATCTAAATAAAGTTCAAAGGTCACGGCATCGAACGTGCTGGGATCGCTGGAGGAGAGGGTGTAAGAAATATTCTGCACCGAATACCCAGAAATGGTGCCGGACCCTTCCCCGGCCTGAGAGCTTTCCACGGTATTTGCGGCAGCGAAGCCATAGGTTGCTGCGGCGAGGACAACGACCAGGATCGAGAGGATGAGCAATCGATAGCGAGCGCGGAGTTGAGTAGACATAGTATAAAGCCTCCTGAAAATAAAGAGTTCCTAACAATTTTCTTCAGTCTAGCACCTGAAATGTGGCCGTCAACCCCTGCTAGTTTTCATCCTTGTTAGGTAGGGCTCAGGATCATACACTGTGTGACCCAGGGTGGACGTTTACTTTGGTGACACCGGTCTTGAGATTGTCCGGGACCACGACCTGGGTTACGCTTCCAAAAAAGTCAAACATGCGCACATGGACCCAGGTCCAGCCTGGCAGGCTTCAGTTCCAGTGCGCTTCGGCGCACGGTATGTACCCATCTGATATAGATCAAACCGCTGGCTCCCGCACACAAACCGGCGGCAGCCAAACCTCAAGAACGATAACCACGATCAACAGTTTGATCAGACGTTTAATATCTTCCTTTTCCGTCTTCACCCGGGCCTCCGCGATCTGGCGCACCTTCGCTCTGCGCGCCTACGGCGGGGCATGGACTATCACCGTGCCTACCAAGGGAACCACGACGTCGTAGATGTCCCAGACCCCGCCCGTGGTATCTATCACCACTGCATCGTCAGGCCGAAGGTTCTTTGCTGCCCAGCCCCGGAAGCGGTGCATTTGGATCCTGCGGGGTCTCAATGTCCATTCCTGCTGGGAATTTGGCCACCGATCATCACGTAGGGTACCAATCCACGTGGTCAGAGCTCAGTTCTTCGAGGTCCGCTTCCCACACAGAGAGGGTATCAAATCCGGGTTGCTCGCGCTGCACCCATGCTTGACGCAGTGCTGTTCACAATCTTCTAAGTCATCTACTATCAAAAACCAAGTTGCATTCCCCAGCTTCCGTTTTCCAGCTCTGGTACTCCTGCCGGTAATTGGAATTGACTGGTTTGATGAACCCGAACTCGCGCGGGATCTTTTTATTTTCCTTTAGCAAGGTCACGGCGCCCATGCTCCAGGGTTGACCATGACTTGTTCCGCGGTTGGCCAAGTGGTCCCTCAATTCTTCCCTGTCTTCAAACGTCGATGTTACCACGTTGTCATCGGCGTTAAGGTAAACGAAGTATTCCTTTATTCCCTGTTTGGGTTCTTTCTCT
Organism: uncultured Anaerolineales bacterium; assembly: GCA_964539105.1. GTDB lineage: Bacteria > Chloroflexota > Anaerolineae > Anaerolineales > UBA11858 > B10-G9. Next base: position 4,879 of record CAZIFI010000062.1, read on the forward strand.
TCCAGATAGTAGCAGTCTTCCATTTCCACCTCTTTTATCCAACGATGTGATTTTATACTGTGCAAGTAACCCACCCTTCATAAAACAACGTTCTTGTGTTTTTTGGTAAGGCTGGGAGCCTCAGGGGTTTTATACACGCTGCTGGGGACTGCCCTACATTAATATATGTCCTTAAGACTGCTTTCAGTACAGGTCTGGTGAGGTTTCATTTTGTTTGGTTTTGGGGAATAGAATTTGGTTTATGGTGAGTTGTATTGCCTATACGTAATTTTATTCCCAGGAATCGCGGCCGGCTGGGACAGCCTACTAATTATCGTCCCTTGCCTCTTCTCCCACCGGAAACCGGCTTTCTCAATGCGGTTTTGAATATCCCTCAACACCCCATCCGTATCCCGGTATCGCACAAAGACCACCTTCTCCTCCAGATCCCCCTCCACCAAATTTACATCTGGGTGTTCAATAACGGCCTCCGTGATCCTGGCCAAGCACCCTTCGCAGTGCATGGTCGGGACACGCAGCTCAACCTTCACTGGTTGCTGGTTTTAATGGCCTGCTGAGACCAACATCCGCCATCCACTTCCCCAAAAAGGAGTTGGCCAGCACGGCACTGACACTGGCCACCATGGCGATCATAGCCCACACAGGATGAAGGAAACCCGACAAGGCTGCCGGCACGCCGATGCCGTTGAATGAAAAAGCCAAGACCAGGTTCTGGACCGTTTTACGGTATGATTTACGCCCAATCTGATAGGCTTCCACCACCGCGGTCAGCCGCTCCCCGACCAAGATCACGTCCGAGGATTCGATGGCGATGTCCGTCCCGGCGCCAATGGCGATGCCGACATCAGCCTGGGTCAGGGCCGGGGCATCGTTGATCCCATCCCCCACCATGGCCACCCGTGTGCTCCCATTCTGGAGGCAGCGAATTTCCCGGGCTTTTTCACCCGGCAGCACCCCGGCCAGGACGCGGTCGATCCCCAACTCGTCTGCCACGACTCTTGCGGTGCGCCGGTTGTCGCCGGTGATCATCACCGTTTTGATGCCTAACCCCTGCAACCGGCGGATTACCTCCCGTGCGTCAGGCTTAAGCGTATCAGCCATGGCGATCAAGCCAACCAAGCTCCTCTCCACAGCCACCCCGACGACCGTTTTCCCCTCCTCTTCCAGCACCTTTGCTCTTTGGCGCCCTGGGTTGAGATCAACCCCTATTTCCCCTAAAAAACGGAGGCTGCCAACCTTAATCCTTCGCCCGTCGACCGATGCCTGCACTCCCCTACCCGGTTCAGTCTGGAACTCCCGCCCCTCCGGAATCTCAACGCCCTCTTCGCGGGCCCGGTCTACAATCCCCTGCCCCAGAGGGTGTTCCGAGGGGAATTCAGCCCCCGCCCCCAGCTGCAAAAGTTCCCTCCAGTCGAAATTCCCGAGCGGGACCATGTCTACCACATGGGGCGCGCCCTCCGTAAGAGTCCCAGTCTTGTCAAAGAGGATCACCTCGATGTCCTTCAAGACCTGAAAGGCCTCCCCGGAACGCATCAGGATCCCCTGCCCGGCCGCTTCGCCGCCGCCCCGGATCATGGCCAACGGAGTGGCCATGCCCAGCGCGCAAGGGTAACCCATGACAAACACTCCCAGGGCGGAGAAGACTGCCCTTATGATTCGGGCCTGACCGGTGACGGCCCATGCTCCCAACGTCCAGATCAAGAGGGCCGCCGCACCGAAGAACAGAACCCCAGGCACATAATACCGGAGCACCACGTCCACCACCTGCAGGATATTGGGCCTCAGGGCGCGAGCTTCCTCGATGTGGCGCGCCACCCGGCGCAGGAAGCTCTCCTCCCCGCCATGGGTCACCTCGATAACCAGACTCCCGTACCCGTTGATTGACCCCCCAATTACCTCCTCGCCGGCGGACTTTTCTTCCGGGAGGGGTTCCCCGGTGACCAGGCTTTCATCCACGCTTGAGCTTCCCTCAACCACCCGGCCATCCACAGGGATACTCTCCCCAGGGCGCACCCGCACCCGGTCCCCCACGCTCAACTTGTCCAGGTCCTCCTCTCTTTCCTCCCCGCCCTGGATCACCCGGGCGGTGTGCGGCTGCAGGTCCAGCAGCTTGTTTACGGCCCGCGAGGCGCGGGCCCGGACCCGCTTGGCCGTGTAGTCGGAGAGGATATGGTAGGTGGTCACAAAGGTGGTCACCCCAAAGAAATCCACAATGGGGAAATCCGTCAGGTTGGGAATACCCAGAATGTCCCCGCCTATCAGACCCACAACCCCGCCAGCCAGGCCCGCAAAAGCGGCAAATTCCAGCAGGACGTGCTGGTTAAGGATGCCCCGCCTAGCTGACTGGTAGGCCATCATCAAGATGAACCCTCCCGGACCAAAGACCGTGGACAGGCCCAGGGCCAGCATGGCCCACCTGAACCACGGCTGCCGGTATCCCAGCCACATGGCCGCCATCAAGAGTGCGGCCAGCCCCGTGAAGATTCCCGCGAGGATCAGACGCTGTTTGGCAACCAGCAGCTCCTCCTGCTGCTCCTCGAAAGCTTTGACCTTGTCGGGATCCCGGACAGTGTACCCCAGATCGCGAAGCACATCCCGGAGCTCCGTAGCGCTGTGCTGGCGGGGATCATATTGGATCAGGGCTTCCTCATGGCCCAGGCTCACGCTCACCTTCTGCACCCCATCCAGGCGGCTGTAACCCTTCTCAATTGTGGAGGCACAGAAGGAGCATGACATGCCACCGATCTTCAACTGCAATCGTTTGTCCTTGACTTCCTTCTCTGTATCTTTCACGTTCGTTTTCCCTTCAACCTATGTTAATGTAGGGTTCCATCCATCCTACCCGGCACAGCAGCTCAGCTTGGTCACGTCCTTCTCGAAGGCCTGTGCGGCCAGCTTGAGCCCCTCGACATTGGTTAAGTAAGGGAAGAGGGTGGCGCGCATGTCCTCGACAGTCAAATCGAGTTTGATGGCCAGAGAAGCGGTTTGGATCACCTCTCCGGCTTCAGGGGCCAGGATGTGGGCGCCGAGCAGTTTATCGGTCTCAGCATCAGCGACCAGCTTGATCAGGCCGCGGGTATCTTGGGTAACCAAAGCCCGGGGGACATAGTCCATGGGTAGTTCACTGGTCTGAACGGTGTAGCCTTGTTCGACAGCCTGCCCTTCGGTCAGCCCGGCGGATGCGACCTGCGGGTCAGTGAAGATAACCCGGGCAATGTAGTCCGTTTCATAGCGCTTGGTTGAACCAGTTAATGCATTTTCAGCGGCCAACCCGCCCCCATAGGCAGCAGTGTAGACGAACATCTCCCGCCCGGTCACGTCCCCGACCGCGTATACATCAGGATTGCTGGTTTGCAGGGTTTTGTCCACGACGATCTCTCCTCGCTCCCCGAGTTCCACCCCCACGTCTTCCAACCCCATCCCAGAGGTGTTGGGGCGGCGCCCGGTGGCGACCAGGAGTTGATCAGCCTCAAAAGCCATTTCCCCCCCGTCCCGCGTCCCCATCAGCTTATAACGGCTATTTTGCCTTTCCACCTGCTGGGTACGGAAGTTGGTCACGACCTGCAGCCCCTCGTCTTCCAGGTACCCTTGTAGAGCGTGACTGACCGCCTCATCTTCGTAGGGGGCGATACGGGGATCGATCTCCAATAAGGTGACCTCGACCCCGGCCCGGGAAAAAACCTGTCCCAACTCCAAACCCACCGCATTGGCGCCCAGGACGATCATGGAGCGAGGTAGGTCCTCCAGTTCCATGGCGGTCGTGCTGGTGAGGTACTCCGCTTCTGCCAGGCCGGGGATGGGCGGAGCCCAGGGGGAGGCGCCGGTGGCAATCACGATCTTATCGGGGGCATACTCCACCCCCTCAACCTCCACGCGGCCGCCGTCGGTCAGCCGGGCCCGGCCTTCGATGTAGGTGATCTCCGGATAGTTGGGGAGCACATCGGCATACTTTTCCTGCCGGAGGTCCCCCACCAACTCATCCTTTTGCGCCACCACCTTTCCCCAATCGAGATCCCCAGCTTTAGTTTGTATACCCTTGAATGGTGAATGGCCTGCAGTGTGATATTGCTTGATGGCTTGGATCAGCGCCTTGGAGGGGATACACCCCACGTTGACGCAGGTGCCGCCCATGGACCCGGACTCAACCAGGGCAACCTGGTAGCCCAGCTCTGCCCCTTGGATAGCTGCGGCAAACCCAGCTGACCCACCGCCGATCACCATCAGGTGAACGTGCCCCTCCATATGGTCTTGGGATTCGAGAGAGGCGGTAGCGCGCCGCTGGCCGTTCTCGCTTTTGAGCCGGGCACGGTAACCGGTCTTTTCGACTGCGGTCTCCAGGTCGGCCGCGCCGACGCCAGGAGAAGCTTTCACAATGGCCCGGCCCGCTTCCCAGCCGGGGACGGTCGCTTTTACCACCCCATCTGCCTGCTGCAGGGCTTCCTCCACATGCTGTGCACAGGACCCGCAGGTCATGCCGTGGATCTCAAACTCTAACTTCTTGTATTTTGACATCTTTTTCTCCCTGCCTTGCATACCTTTTGGACAGTATAAACCTTCTATCTACTAGAAGGTCAAGGGAAAAAAATTAAGTCAAGATGAGTCTTTTGCAGAAAAGGGCAAAGGGAAGCCACAACCAGGTATGCCTCACCGGGACCTCATCCACGCTGCTGGGAGATCACATCCCCATTCCCCACTGGGTCCGACCCCACATTTGCGTACAACAAAAGTGATTCTCCGCGCAGCGCCTGCGGCTCAGCTTTGCTGGCTGACCAGGTGGCAAACACAGTTTTTCCCCTGCACATCGTCCATAGGAAAGGTCAACCCCAGGTCATGGAGATCTCGTAGCTGTCCCTGGAGGCGTTTTAACTCCCGGATTCGCCGGTCGATTTCATCTACCTTCTCCTCCATCAAATCCAAAACGAAACGGCAGGGAGCTTCCCCCTCATCCCGCATGGCCAGAATCTCCTGGATATCATCCAGGGAGAAATCCAGACGCCGAGCCCCAGCCACCAACCGCAGCCGGTCCACATCTTCCTGGTCATAGTCGCGGTAGCCGTTGTCCAACCGCTCCGGGACAGGCAGGACATCAATGGATTCATAATAGCGAATGGTTTTCGGAGAGACCTCCGTTTTTTCCGCAAGCTCGCTGATCAGCATCATACCTCCTTCACAAGAAATACATTTTCTGGCCTTAGTCTATTCTCAAAATCTACATTTTCAGTATATGAAAAAATATTCTCTTTCTGATGAGTGCAAGATAAGGATTTTTTGCCGATCGAAACATTTGCCCCACAGACACTCGGGATACAAACACAAATCCCAACCAAAACTAAAGTGATGGCGGTCCTGTTGGCAGGATCACCATCACTTCCCCTCAATACACAAAATGATTGAGCTCATTCTTTGGTGATATTTTTTACTGGAGATCCTTTTTCATCGTCTGATACTGGTCCCGGGTGATCTCACCCCTCGCGTAGCGTTGGCTCAAGATTTCCCTGGCATCCGTTTTTGTCTGGTCGATACTGCCGTCCCGAGAAGATGATCCCAACAACGACTCCAGTCCGGACCCATTCCGAACCAGAACACCCACCCCGATCAAAATCAATACCACCCAAATTAATCCAAATCCCATCATCATCTTTCACGCTCCTTGATCACAGAAGTACGATCATCTGCGATCCTGATTATCTAACCTAAATCTGCTTTCATGTCTTGATATTCATCCCGTGTAATCTCTCCGCGAGCATAACGGGCATTGAGGATATCAATCGGGGTCTCTGTACTCTTGAACTCCCGTATTTGGCTCGTAGATCTTGCTGAACCGGACGATAACCGGCGCACTGCCCAGATGGCCAAGATCACAAATCCGATGATCAATCCCACTGTAAACAACAATCCTACTATGGGCCCAAAGATCCCCCATCCGCCCATACCGCCAAAGAATCCCCCACAACAACCCCACATTCCATGTCCTAACATCTTATACCTCCTCTATCACACTTCAAATCAGTATTATTCTTTCTTATCCACATATAGAATAACCAAACACTGTGAAGGCTGATTGAAGGTATTTTAAAGATTTTGTAAAGAATACAGGAGTTACTTATGGGACACAGGCAAACTGAAGGTGAAGGTGCAGCCCTGGCCGCGGCCTGCGCTCTCCACCCAGATCTCTCCCCCATGGGCTTCGACCAGATATTTGGCGATCGTCAGTCCTACCCCGCTGCCACCGCTGGCCCGGGAGCGGGACTTATCCACCCGGTAAAAGCGGGTAAAAATGTGGGGCTGATGCTCAAGGGGAACGCCGATGCCATTGTCCTGCACTGCAACGTGGATGAACTGTCCTTCCCGGTGCGCCTTGATTTCCACCTCTCCCCCGCCGGGTGTGTACT
>CAZIFI010000063.1:0-11134 GCA_964539105.1 uncultured Anaerolineales bacterium
ACCAAAGTCATCCGCGAGGCTGGCGCCCTGCTGGACATTCAGGTCCTGGACCACATCATTATCGGACAGGGGCGATTTGTGTCATTAAAAAGACGGGGATTGGGTTTCCCGAAAGACTAGACGGTACGTCTAACCTTGAAACCCGTGAAATCGTTCTGCGCTTTGCGCCACTCTTCCTGCACCCCCTCCACCCGGGCAGAGACCGGACCACGCTTCACATCCTGCAGTAATTCTTCCAGGCGGGACCGTTTTCCTTCGGCCACAATTTCCACCCGCCCATCCCGCAGGTTCCGCACCCAGCCCTGCAGGCCTAAATTGCCGGCTGTTCGCATTGTAAAGTGGCGAAAACCAACCCCCTGGACTTGGCCTCGAACAAAAACGTGTAATCGCTGTACATCCTCTCTTGGCATCAGGAATGTCCTCCATTTTCGTCAGGATCGCGAAGGATTTTCCGTCGAACAAGGTACCCAAAAACTGCCACAATTACCACTCCTGCGGCAATTAATACAGGCAAATATATCCCACCGATCAGGTCCCACACCCCCCCACCAAACACATCTCGCTTCCATTCTCGCTCTAACGTGTCCAGATTCCGGTTCAGCGTCATCTCCACCCCCCGGTCACAACTCACCCCCTGATCATAAGCCGAGATCAGGGCCCGGACGGCAGTGATCCCGTATTCGCGCATGATGTAGGACAGCAGGGAGGATGACTCTGCATATGCCAGCCTGACCTGGTCCGGATCGCCAGGAAGGGTATGGCACAGGTCTCGTATAGGGATCAGGCGGCCTTCCTGGTGCGCTTTCTCCAGGAGAACATCATATTCTGGATTCGGAAATAATTCCATCTGGGAAGCGATTCCCTCATTGGCCCAGCGGGGTAAATATTGATAGCCATCCCCCATGAAGCGGTACAACATGACATGGGTGATCTCGTGCGGGATCTGGCGCTGAATCTGCAAATCCCGGTCTGCACCCGGAGGCAGCGCCACAACCACGGATCCCAGTTCGGGATCAGCGTGACCGCCAACCCATGAGGACTCAGATAATGTCAGAGTTGACTGCAGGTCTTCCTGTTGAGCGTAGACATAAATACTGATGTGGCGGTTATTCTTGGGCCGCTGTAATAATTCCAGAACCTCCTCCCGTCCCGCTTCGGCGGCGTCCAACACGTCCCGGGCAAAGGTCACATCCCTCTCATACCAGTACACGTTAAATTTTTCAGCCTCCAGACTTTGCCACTGAAAACGATTATCTACATACGGAAAGGAATAGGTTTGGCTTTTGAGTTCTTCTCCCCCTTCCGTCCGAAAACGGTAGTAATACGACACAGTGGAAAACAAGCGCAGCGGCCGTTGACTGAGATCATACACAAAGCGGAGTTCGCCTGATGAGGAAAAGGTCACTGATCCAACAAAGGTCGGCACATCGGGAGCAGCCAGGATCAGCTCCACAGACTCAATCTGCTCCTGGCTTTCAATCCGGGCGTGAAATCGCAGCTGCTCGCCAAATTCATACTCAACATCCTGGGACAGGACAGTAACGCTGTTTTCTGCTCCCGCCAGGTGAAAGGAAGCCAGGAGAAGAAGACCTATAAGGAAGAGGAGGCGCTTTTGCATGATTCCAAACTCAATCTTTCCTATCAGCCTGCCGGGCCGGAGGACAACCAGCTACATGGACTCGCCATCAGGACGATTTTTATTCAAGCCAATCCTGATCATTAAAATCGGGATCCTCATCGCCCTCGATGGGGACATCAAACATGTTATAGTTGACTCTCCCCTCAGTAAAGGCCAGGTTGTCCAGGGCGCGGTTGATGAGCGCTTCCTCCTCATCAGTCAGAGTTTCGTTTTTCATGTCCCTGATCGCCGGCGCGACCCCTTCTCCGCCGATCTGTGATAGGGCCCAGATGGCTGCTTTTCGGACCATAGGAACATCATCCAGCAGATCCAGGATTTCCGGGACCGCATCCTCCAGATGAAGTTCTCCGGAAGCCCGCACGGCTTCCGCGCGAACCCGGGGAGAGGGATGAAGGATTTTGTCAAGAACCTGATCTTCGTATCGGTGATCGAAGGAACGTCCCATGGCAAACAAAGCACTGGCCTGCCAGTCTGCGCTTTCCTTGTGATATGCCATCCGAATGTGTTCGTGCACCTCGGATCGCGGGGAGTAACTGACCGCTTCCAACGCCCGTCGGCGGACCCGGGCAGCTTCCTGGCTGGTTAGGGTTTCCAGCAGCTTATCCTCAATTTTACGCTGCTGTTCCTGTTCAATTTCATCAATCTCACCCCGGTAGACATACTTTCCCAGCACAGAAGCCGATACTGCCCGCACATCGACACTATCATCCTCATCAAGAAAGGCAAGAAATTCATTGATTAAATCGTCGGTATCAAACACCTCAATGGCCCGGATGGCAAAAAAACGGACCTGGGGATCCGGGTCGTTGATAGCAAATCGAAACAGAGCTTCAAAGGACAGCAGGGTGTTGGATTCGGACAGATCTTCCAGGTCCTCCAACAGGGCCCGGCGGCGGCGGTCGCTGATCTCGGCCCAGATATCCTTGACCTTGGAAAGCTCATCCGGGCTGAGATCGCTCAGGCGATACAGATAGCGCGGATCCAGGACGCGGCCCTCATCGACCAGAGCATCCAGGACGTCATCAAAAGGTATTTCATCCGGGGTTGAAAAAGAATTCATGTCCATCATGGTAATTGAATCGGTGAAGTGAAGTCCAAGATATTTATGTAGATCAGAAGCAGAATCAGGCTGATAAAGCCGATGGCGTTGACAACGTTCTTTATCTGCTGGGAGACCCGGCGCTGCAGGATAATTTCAGGCAGGATCAACAGGATTCGCCCCCCATCCAACGCCGGAATGGGAAACATATTCAAAACACCCAGGGAAACCGTGATCGCAGCCACAAAGAAGAGCACATTGACCAGAGAAGACGTACCGGGGACCAGCTCCTGTTCCGTGGCGCCTTGATATACATCATACATGCCCTTGTAGCCTACTGGACGACCCACATCGTCCACGGATCCCCCGCCGATTAGATTGGCGGGCAAGGACAATACAGCGATGCTATGCCGGACTGTCGTCGACACTCCGCGCGGCACCGCCTCCAGCACACCGATATCCCGGATGGGGTTGGTCATCACAATCCCGATGGCTCCTTCCCCCTCGGGAGGATTCTGGCGCGGAACAAGGGAATAAGTGCGCTGCGTGCCCTCCCGCTGTATGACGACTTCAATTTCCTGTCCCAGTCGGGAATAGATTTCTTCCCTGAGATCTGTTGAGCTTTCAATCGGGACCCGGTTGACCTCCTCTATCACATCTCCAGCCCGTAAACCCGCTTTCTGAGCTGGCGAATCCGTCGCGACTTCCAGGATCTTCACCGTGCTGGTCTCCGGAACGCCCAGTTGGCCGAAGATAACAGCGTATATAACCACAGCAGCCAGCAGGTTCATGAGCGGGCCGGCGATCAAGACACCCATCCGCACCCAGGGACTGGCAGACGCCAAGCCACCCTCTACCTCGGGGTCATTTTCACCTTTGGGCCGCACAAATCCACCCAGCGGAAGCCAATTTAACGTGTATTCTGTCCCTCCAACATCAAATAGCTTCACCAATCGGGGAGGAAACCCGATTCCGAACTCTTCCACCTCAACGCCAAATGCCCTGCATGCCAGGAAATGTCCTAATTCATGCAGGATGATGAGAGAAGCTAGAACCCCTACAAATTGAAGTAATATCGTCATAGCCTTATACCATGTTAGCCTGATACACCATTATTGTAATAGCTCACAACAGCTGCGCCAAATCGGCCGGTAAAGGCCGGTCAGCAAGGAGAGATTATACCCTATCCCCACCGGGAGACAGTAGCCTTACACCCCTGCCAGGAGGTGATGTTAAGACATCTTTAATACCGGAGAGCTTTCTCAGACGCTGCTCGATTTCCCCCGCGTTTTCTTTCGGACACAGAACATGCACATTGGGGCCCGCATCCACCGTGCAGCACGCCGACCACCCCTCCTGGCGCCACTCCCGTACAGCATGCAATACCCGCAGCGTTTCCGGTCGCCAGTACAGCAGCTGCGGCTGAGAGGTCATCATTACCGCGTGCATCATGTTGCTGTCCTGCTCCACAACCTCACAAAAAGCCTCGAAATCCCTCTCCTGGATGGCCCGCCGGCAGCGGTCCAGGCGGCGGGGCGCATCCGCGACCCGTGCCTGCTGGAGCGGGCTGGTTTCAGCCAGCTGGTGTCCGGCTGTCGATCCTGTTTTTTTATGCTCCTCACTGACAACCACCACATGGTCCACCAGGTCCCAGTGCTCCGGCGGGGCGATAGTGGCGGCATAGGAATCCTCATGCCCGGTGCCTGCTTCCCACTCCACATATCCCCCGGGTACAGAGCGGCAGGCCGAGCCGGAACCGGTTCTGGCCAGACGGGATAATTCATCTTCCGACAGGGAAAGGTCACAGGCGGCACTGGCTGCCAGGCTCAAGGCCGCAAATGCGGATGCCGAGGAGGCGATTCCAGACCCCATGGGAAAAGTGTTCCAGCTAACAACGCAGGCCTTGAAAGACACCCCGCTCATTTCCCGCACCCGATCCAGGAATTTGGAAACGCGCCCCAACCCAGCCCCTTCTATAGGGGACCCGTTGATGGTCAGCTGGTCCTTTTCCAGGTCCGGATCAAATACCACCTTGGTGCGCGTCTCCAGAGCGCCCAGCGTCATGGAAATTGAGCCATTCACCGGAAGGCGCAGGGATGGATCGCGGTTGCCCCAGTATTTGATAAAAGCGATATTCGGATGAGCAGCAGCGGCTGCGGAATAGGTCATGTCCTGCCTTTGGATCTTAACTTCAAACCAAAGGTTATTTTACCGCGATTAGGGAGACAGCGTAGGAAATTGGCAGGTCACATCCCCCCCGGCCATCAGCGGCTGCCAGATTCCACCCAGTCTTTCAGGTGTCAAATCCCCCATCACCAGGTGCCCGGGAAGCTGCTCGAAAAGCCCTTGCAGGAGATGAGTGGTGTCCAGGATCATCAAACGCTCACACACGCCGGAGATAAACTTCGCTTGCAGGCTTCTAACCCGGCCTGTATCAGCCTGATTTCCATCCCACAGGGTGATGGCTTCGGCCGGCGAGTACAGGCGATTCTCGATCCTCACACCCCCTAAAGATCCAACCAGGCTGGCCAGGGAGGTTCTGTCAAGGATCACATGGCCGGACCAGGCCAGATTTCGCTCATTTAGTATTTGGAAGAAATCATCCTCCACTTCCCCCTTGTGATTAATAGAAAAAGCCTGCACCAAATCCGCATCGCGGGATGCGCCGTCGGATGCCTGGGAGGGCATGAGCGGGAAAAATAAAAACCCTTCCCGGGGATTCCCATAACCCAGCAGCCAGGCTGCCTGCAGTACCGGTTTCTCCCGGTTGAGATCATCCACCTGAATGAGGAGCAAAAATGGATCTTCGTCTTTTTCCCCCTGCCCGGATTCCAGCAACGGAGCGGAAGCAGAGGCATCCCCTGACCCGAAAAAGTTCGAAAACAGATTTTCACCGGTTTCTACACCCAGGAACAGAAAAAGGATAAAAAATAACGAAAACAGGATCGGAGCAACTTTCAATTTCATGGTCACATCCAGAGAGAACTGATTTGGATCATGGCTAAAGGTGTCACCTGTAGGGGGCGATGATGCACATTGTGCACGGGGGTTGTGCCCGGTCAGGGAAAGAAAGAGGGAAGCGTGGCTGGGCCATCTGTACGTTTTCCATTTATAGCAGAACCTTCAGGAGAGCGAAGGCCAGGCCCACTGGCAACCCGGCCAGGGACCAGATCAATGCCCGCTTGATCTCCCCGCGCTGCAGCCACACCACCCGAAGGTAGGGCAAAATCCGCTGCAGCACATCCGATTCATCCAGAAGCCGGATGTGAAAATGCCACCAGGTGATTTCAATACGTTCTAAGACAACCTTCATACCACTACTCCTCAATTTATTTCGAGGTGGAGATTTTCTTAATGTTTCCCTTCTTATCTGTCACTGCCCGCACAATGCGGGATATTTCCTTGCCTCCGGGCCCGGATGACTTCGTTTGGAATAGAAGCAAGTATCCCGGGGCATCCCCGGCGGAATCCTCACTGGGGCGTTTCTTTACCTTGGGTTTTACGCCATCAAATTCAGGAAATTTTTTATAAATTTTCTTTGAAACCTTCTTTACGATATCTGATGTCAGCATTTCAATTCAATCCTTTCTTATCAATCGAAGGAGGAATACGCCCGGCGCCGCATAAAGGCGGGTACATCCAAGGGGTCCCGGCGGGTATCCTTCTGGGGCTGCACTTCCCGTCGGGTTACAGCGTGCTGCGGTTCTCCCGGCTCCCTTTCCGGCGCCCGTTCTTGTGGGGAGACGGATGAAAAAGCTTCTTCAAAAGTCGTTGCACCCAAACCGGTCACCACCAGGTTGACATGCACTTGATCCTGCAGCGTTTCATCAGTCGTGGTGCCAAAAATCAATTCTGCGTCAGCGGGAATTTTCCGTTGCAGTTCGCTGAGGGCTTTCCCCATATCCGCCAGGGTGAGATCATTGCCCGAGGTAAAATTGACGATGATCCCCGACGCGTTGGTGAGGGAAATATCTTCCAACAGGGGATGATACAGGGCCTGTTCCACGGCTTTGACTGCTTTTTCTTCCCCTTGCGCTTCGCCGATGCTCATCAAGGCCCCGCCGCCCAGGGACATCATGCGCTGAATATGGGCAAAATCCACATTGATCACACCGGGTTCCGTGATCAACTCTGTAATACTCTGCACCGCCTGCCGCAGGACATCATCCGCCAGCAAAAAGGCCTCGGACAGGGTGGTGTCTTTACTCACCGCGTTGATCAGCCGTTCGTTGGGAATGGTGATCAGGGTGTCGACATGGGGTTGAAGTTCAATCAGCCCTTCCACGGCATTGCGCTGCCGGCCTCCCACCTCAAAGGCAAAAGGTTTCGTGACCACAGCGATGGACCCCACCCCCAGATCCTGCGCGATGCGGGCCGCAACCGGAATCGATCCTGTCCCTGTGCCGCCCCCCATCCCGGCCGTCAAAAAGACCATATCCGCCCCTTCCAATGCCAGGGCGATTTCGCTTTCGCTTTCTTCGGCAGCTTTGCGCCCTACTTCGGGGTCCCCCCCGGCACCCAGACCCTTGGTTAACTTGGGCCCCAACTGAATTTTGTGGTGTGCCTGGCTGAGCTCCAGGGCCTGTTGATCGGTGTTGGCAACGATAAACTCCACACCGCTGATCCCAAAATCAATCATGCGATCCACAGCATTGCTGCCGCCCCCGCCCAGCCCCATGACCTTAATGACCGGCATATGGGGTACCTGTCGTTCTATTTTCTCACGTTGGCTTGAATGGTTATCTCTCATCGGTATCTCCTGCTTCATGACAATCGCTTTTCAAAAATGTGTTCCGGGACGATCATCCCAGGTCTTTGCCCGCGGTGCTCCGGGGTCAGATGGCAGCTAATTGTACTGCAACTTTTGTGCCGTCCCCTGTGATCCGGCGCACGACACTTCCATCACTCCGTAAGCGGGCCAGATCTTCCTCGCTAAACTGTTCTTCCCCTCCCAGCACGGTGACCCGCTGGGCATGACCTGCCTCCACAAGGGAGAAACCCACTGTGGGGCGATGCTTCTTGATAAAGCCCCGGATCACTTCCAGGTGCCAGTCTGCAATGCCCCACTCATATGTGGGAAGCAGTAAATAATGGTCAAAACGGTTTCCGACCACGGTTTTCTGGGTGGGTTCCTGGTACATTCCCAGGTAGCGCTCAACCAGCGGGGTCGGGGATCCATCCGCCGCGTACCACCCCGCTTCGGCATGAGGATCGTCTTTATCGGCCGCCAGCAGCCAGAAGGAACCACCCAGGACTTCCTCCGGAAGCGGTTCGATCTCTTCCAGGGCTTGGCCCTGCAGCAGCCGGGCTATGTTGAGCTCCCGGGGATCACCCTTGCCGCCGCCATTTCCCTGCAAACCGAGCATAAAGATCGGCAAACGCTTTTCCAGAACCGTTTCAGACAACGTCAAATACCAATCCACAATCCGGAAACCGCGGTGGTCCTCACTGCCCTCGGGTACAAAATAGGGATGGGCTTCTGGCCACCTCTCGGGACCTCCCACGCCCCAGTTCAAGGGATGACTGTTGGCGTCAGCATAAGCCGAAAGTACCAGAGAATCCATCACCGGTCGGGAACATCGGCGCTGCATGCCTGCCAGACCAGCCCGCAGGAACATGGTGTCCCAGTAATCGCCTCCGGGTTCCAGGGGCGGGAAAATGGGCGTCAACCCGGCCTGCACCACCTCTTCCACCAGAGGAACATACAGATCCAGAAAACGTTCCACAAGATCCGACCTGGCCCAGGACATAGACCCCCACTTGCCCCGCAGGTTGGGCCGGTCGAAGAGAATCACATGGGACACACCCCACCGGGCATAGGTCGTAAACAACAGGCGCAGGTTGTCCTGCGCGGGAAGCTGGTCGGGCCCCAGGTCAAAGTGCAACACGGGCTCAATATCCGCTTTCCTGATTTCCTTGATGAAATTTTCAGGAATAGCCCGCTCCACGGGAGCCTGGACAGTCAGCCAGCCTGCCTGGAGTTCTTTTAGCCGCGGCAGCCAGCGCTTGAGATCTGTGTTTCGAAAATGATTTGTATCCGGGAAATAATGAAATCCAATCTTGCTCATAGCACATCTCTTTTCCGATAAGTTGGCGTGGACTACCCCCTAATGATGCAAGGAGCATGCCAGGTTTTGGCGGATGAGGACATGATTCCTCATTTTCCCCCTCACGGCTGATGCTATAATGCCATCTATGAAAAAAATCCTGATCACGGGAGCGACCGGGTTCATCGGAAACGCCCTCACCCGCCACCTGTGGGATATGGAGTACGAGATCAGGGCCCTGCTCCGTCCTTCCCCCACCTCCCCCCGGCTGCCGCCCGGCATCCCCCTTGAGGTCGCTGTCACCAGCTTGAATGATCCCCGCGGCCTGCGGGCAGCCCTGGTGGACATCGATATTGTCTACCACCTGGCTAGCGAAGAACGCCGCGGAGGGCAGGCAGACCTGCTGAAAACGGACATTCAGGGCACCCAGCAGCTGGTCAAAGCCGCGGAAGACACCGGGGTAGACCGCTTTTTCTTCCTCAGCCACCTGGGGGCGGACCGGGCCTCAGCCTATCCGGTGATGACAGCGAAAGCTATCGCCGAGGATGCCCTCCGCAAGAGCAGCCTGGAGTACACCATCATCCGCAGCGGGATAGTCTACGGGAAAAATGATGAATTCACCACGGGTTTGAGCCAGCTTATTCACCTTATCCCCTTCTTCTTTTTACTCCCCGACGGCGGGGAGACCCTGCTGCAGCCGCTGTGGGTGGAAGATCTGTGCACCGCGCTGGTGTGGGCCATGGACGATGAGGATACCCGCCGGCAGATGTATGAAATCGGGGGACCGGAACAGCTCTCCTTCCGGGAAATTGTCACCACCATTCTCGACGTCCTTGAAAAAAAGAGAGCCCTGGTCGCGGTAAACACCCCCTATCTGCGCATCCTGACCGTGCTGGTCGAATATCTGCTGCCCTCCCCGCCCACCAACGTTTTCTGGCTGGACTACCTGGCAACCAACCGGACCTGCTCTTTGACCACCCTACCCCACCGTTTCGATTTGCTGCCCTCTTATTTCGGAAAACGCCTGGACTATCTCCAGGACCAGAACTGGCGCCAGAAAGCCTGGAACGCTGCCCTGGCGCGGGGGGAACCATCCTGACTTTCAAACCGCAAGGCAGGAGAGTGGTACCCGACCTATAATTATGAGGAGAACCCCCATGGAGCTGTATGACATTTCCCTCACCCTCAGCAACGACCTGCCTTCCTGGCCGGGAGATCCCCGCCCGGAATTCCGGCGCATCAGCCATATTGCCGAGGGAGAACCCTCCAACGTAACCCATATCTCGATGACAGCCCATACCGGAACGCACGTCGATGCTCCGGACCATTTTCTCGACAACGGTGTAGGCGTGGACCGCATCCCCCTGCAGCAGCTCATCGGGCCTGCCGCGGTGGTTGAACTGCCCGCGGGGGATGCCATCTCTTGTGACATGCTGCAAAATGCACACCTCCCGGAAGACACCCAGAGGCTGCTTTTCAAAACCCCCAACTCCGCATACTGGGCCCGGGGCGAACATGAGTTTCAAACTGATTTCATGGGTCTCTCACATGACGGCGCGCAGTACCTGCTGGAGCGCGGGGTGGAAGTGATTGGCGTGGACTATCTATCGGTGGCTCCCTTTCATGCCCCCGCCCCCACCCACCGGCTGTTGTTGGAGAACGAGGTCCTGATCATCGAAGGCCTGAACCTGGCGGGGATCAAACCGGGATCCTACACGCTGTACTGCCTGCCGCTCAATATCGCAGGCGCCGACGGCGCCCCGGCCCGCGTGCTGCTGGGGAAAGCATAAGGTTTGTTACAATGAAATTGACAATAAGTGAGAGAGTCTAATTATGAACGTGAAAGGTATTGCAGCGGTTGTCCTCCTCACGTTGAGCGTATGTATCGTGGGCTGCGCGCAGAACCCAACTCCCACGGAAGGAGAAACTGCCATGTCCATAGAACTGAATAGTTCAGCTTTCGATGAAGGCGGAACCATACCGGAACAATACACCTGCGAGGGAGCGGACCTCTCTCCACCCCTGTCCTGGGATGGCGTACCGGGTGAAGCACAGAGTCTGGTTTTGATTGCCGATGATCCGGATGCCCCGGCCGGGACCTGGGTGCACTGGGTGCTGTTCAATATTCCGCCTGGCACAACGCAACTGCCGGAAGACGTATCCGGCGTCGGGACGGAAGGCATGAACGATTTCAACCGTCCTGGCTACGGCGGCCCTTGCCCGCCCCCCGGCAGCTCTCACCGCTATTTCTTCAAGTTGTATGCTCTGGATACCTCGTTGGATCTGCCCCCCGAGGCCCGTAAAAAAGACGTCGTGCAGGCCATGGAGGGACACGTGCTGGCCCAGGGCCAATTAATGGGCAAATTCAGCCGCTAAAGGCTGCTAAAATCATGACAAAGTAAGAAAAAC
>CAZIFI010000064.1:0-11056 GCA_964539105.1 uncultured Anaerolineales bacterium
TATTGATGTCGTTGAGCACGGTGATCGTGGCCATCAACGCCCAGTTCCTGCGCGGTACGGATTTGTCCGTCGCCTGACAGGGTACAACGACGAGCAGGAGTCCAACCATTTGGGACTTCTGCTCGTTGATCATCATGGCTTAGGAACGTAGGTGCCGGAATACGGAAAATGCTGCCGGAGCCATAAATAATGTGATGGATATTTTGTTCGTTTGATGCAGGAAGAATAAATTATCGGAGAGGAATAAGCTGGATTTTTGCAGCTTATTGTTTTGTTTCTATGAAGTGAGTGCTAAAGGAGGAAAGAATTGGATCCGATAATCTTTACGATCCCCGGAACGAACATTTCGCTTTACTGGTATGGGCTGATCATGGCTCTGGGCATCATCCTGGCCGGCGTGGTGGCCAGCCGGGGCGTGAGGCAGCGGGGGGAAGACCCCGACCATGTCTGGGACCTACTCGTTTGGGCGGCCCCGGCAGGTATTGTGGGTGCTCGATTGTGGTATGTGGTCAATGAGACCCTGGGAGGAACCCGGTATTATCTTGAACAACCTCTGCGTATTCTTAATTTACCGGAGGGTGGCCTGCATTTTTACGGTGCGGTTTTGTTTGGCGCCGTTGCTGGCCTGATATATATCAGAAAAAATCGCTTGGATTTCCGGTTGTTTTTTGACGCATCTGCCCCGGCGCTGCTAGTTGGTCAGGCCCTGGTGAGGCCGGCGAATTTTATCAACCAGGAGCTTTATGGTCCCCCCACAGAACTGCCGTGGGGGATTCCCATCGAGGCCGCCAACCGCATACCGCCCTGGGATACCCTCACCCGATTTCCGGTGGAAGTGACCAGATTTCATCCCACCTTTGCTTATGAGACGGTGTGGAATTTCCTGGCTGCGGGATTTCTGTTGTGGATCGCGCTGGAATTCAAAAAGATATTGAAACCCGGAACGCTCTTTGCAGGATGGTTGGTCCTAGAAGGGATGGGTCGGGAGCTGATTGAATTCTTCCGCCCAGATCAGCCCCGCATCCCGGGGACAGCCATCAGCTACTCGCGCGTGGCTGCTGGTTTGATGGAGATTGTTGGAATCCTTGTCCTGCTGCACCTTTATGAGTGGATCAAACTTCCGGTGGGAGAACGATCCTCCGGGTCGTACCGTATCTCAGGAAAATCTTCACGCTCCTAGGGATCTAAAAGTCGTTCTGATAAAAACGCACCACCGGAAGAGAACATGTTCCATGATATGGCATCCGTGTGATTTCATTGAATGCTGTCGGTTCTGTATTGGCAGCGATACCAGTGGATTTATGTACTCCAAGGCTGGGGGCAGGAATCAAAACGCTTGGAAACTTCTCCTGACGAACTCAGGAAGCTGGAGCCCAAGGCATGAATATAGAGAGTGAGATGAGCGAAAAGATGCGCGAAAAAAGGAAACAAGCTCGGTCTGGTTCATGGCGGTTGACATTGGGCTATATCTTGAGTTTCGGCTTTGTCGCTGCTTTATTAGGTTTATTGGCCTGGGGGCTGATCAGAGGAGGGGAGGGCTCCCTGCGGGAGGGCCGGGCGCCTGACTTCACCCTGACCAGTTTTGAGGGCGAGTCCGTGACATTAAGTGACCTTCGTGGGCAGGTGGTCATCCTCAATTTCTGGGCTTCGTGGTGTGAACCGTGCCGGGAAGAGGCGGCGTATCTGGAACAAACATGGAGAGATTATCAAGATCAAGGGGTGTATTTCATTGGTGTAAACTACCTGGACAGCGAGCAGGAAGCGCTTGCCTATCTCGAAGAATTTGACATCACCTATTTCAATGGGCCAGATCTCCGCACCAAAATATCCCAGGCCTACAATATCCAGGGCGTGCCTGAGACCTTTTTCATTGATAAAAATGGGGAGATTCGAGGGGTGAAAATTGGTCCCCTTCAGCCGCCAGAGCTGGAGGAAAAAATTGACACGCTCTTGAAAGAACCCTATCCAGCAGAATGATTTTGTGTAGAATACGAATAATATGCCTTACCTTTCCGAGGAGTCAAGATGAAATTTGAGACCAAATCCATTCACAGCGGGGAGCAGATAGACCCTAAAACGGGCGCAGTTATGCCCCCAATTTATCAGACTTCAACATACCGTCAGGATGCTGTCGGGGAACACCGCGGCTATGAGTACTCCCGCACCGGAAATCCCACCCGCTCGGTGTTGGAATCCTGCCTTGCCGATCTGGAAGGCGGCGAGTTCGGGCTGGCGTTTTCTTCTGGAATGGCGGCCATCGATACAGTAATTCGCCTGTTGGAGCCTGGGGACCATGTTCTTGCTGGGAACGATGTCTATGGGGGCACCTACCGTTTATTTGAAAGCGAATACCGGCGGTTTGGGATCGAATTCTCCTATGTGGACACCACCGAAATCGAACAGGTGAAATCGAACCTCCGCCCAGACACCCGGCAGGTGTGGCTGGAGACACCTACCAACCCGCTTCTCAATATCAGTGATCTCGAGGCGCTGGCGAAGGTCGTGCATGGGTACGATCCTGACATCCTTTTGATCGTCGACAACACCTTTGCGACCCCATACCTGCAGCAACCTTTGGACTTAGGAGCAGATGTGGTTGTTCATTCCACGACGAAATATCTGGGAGGACACTCCGATATAGTCGGGGGAGCGGTTGTCACTGATGATGAACGCCTCAACGAAGGATTGGCATTTCTGCAAAATGCAGCGGGGGCTGTTCCAGGTCCCATGGATTGTTTCCTGGTTCTTCGTGGCATCAAAACCTTGCCTGTAAGGATGGATCGACATGCGGAGAACGCTGCTGCTGTTGCAGCGTTCCTCGGAGAGCATCCAGAGGTGAAGCAGGTGCTCTATCCCTACCACTCCACCCACCCTCAGGTGGAACTGGCCCAACGTCAGATGCGTAATGGAGGCGGGATGGTCTCCTTCGTGGTTGAGGGGGGACGGGAATGGGCCATCCCTGTGGCGGAGGCCACCGGGGTTTTCACGCTTGCAGAATCGCTGGGTGGCGTGGAGTCATTGATCGAGGTGCCTGCCAGTATGACACATGCCTCCACTGCGGACTCACCTTTGGCCGTGGATCCCGGGTTGATCCGACTCTCTGTGGGGTTGGAACACAAAGAGGATTTAATTGACGACCTGGACCATGCGCTCAGCGTCCGTTGAAGAAGGGCTGCATATTGAAAGGGCGCAGCCTGTAGTTCTTCGCTTGGGCAGCATAGCTGAAATCAGGTTGTGATCCAATCGGGCCTTGCAAACTATTTTTACCGGTTAGATTTCCTGTGAGACTACATCAAGGATGTCGATTTTGGTCAGGATGCCGATCGGGCTGTCCGCCTCGGTGACCAGAATCACCCCTTCTTTGAGCAGCGTGGGGATGACCTCGCTCAGAGGAGTGTCTGAAGGATAGGCAGGGGGAGGGGGCTGGATGATGGAAGCAACGGTTTCATCCGGTGTGTGGTCGTGACTGTCCGATACCATGTGTTCCAGGAGGTCCACCTCGGTGACCATCCCTGTGACCTGCCCTTCTTCATCCAGAACAGGCATTTGGGAGATATCGAGCCGCTTCATGTCTGCGATGATTTCCGTCATGGCATCTTCCAGGGACGCTGTGATTAAACCGGGAAGGGATTTTTCGGAGAGGGCGCCTCCCAGGGATACCTCATCCCAGGTTTCTTCCAGAAAGCCGTTTTCACGCATCCACTTGTCATCGAAGATTTTGGATAGATAGCGGGCGCCGGTATCTGGCAGCAGGACCACCACGAGTCGATCCTCAGACAAATCCTCGGCATACCGGACAGCTCCGGCCACCGCTGAGCCGGACGAGCCGCCGCAGAAAATGCCCTCTTCGCGGACAATTTTTCTTGTCCACAAGAAGGACTCCTTGTCATCGACGCGGACGACGTCATCGATGACGGACAGGTCCAGTGTGGAAGGCAGAAAATCTTCACCGATTCCTTCTACTTTGTAGGGTGATACCTCGGCATCATCAGGGACCTCTCCTGCCTGCCAGGTTTCTTTGAGCAGGGAGCCTTTCGGGTCCACGCCAATCATCTTGATCTCCGGGTTCTGTTCTTTCAAATAATGACCAATACCGGAAATGGTCCCCCCGGTACCCATCCCCAGCACGACATCCGTCACCTGTC
The DNA here is from genome assembly GCA_964539105.1 of uncultured Anaerolineales bacterium. GTDB lineage: Bacteria > Chloroflexota > Anaerolineae > Anaerolineales > UBA11858 > B10-G9. The sequence goes on from CAZIFI010000064.1 coordinate 4,146, forward strand.
CCTGGGTTTGTTCCCAGATTTCGGGACCGGTGGTCAAGTAGTGACTGCGGGGGTTTTCGAGGTTGTGATACTGGTTGGCGAGGATGGCGTTGGGGGTTTCTTCCACCACACGATCTGCCACGCTGTAGTAAGAACGGGGGTCGTCAGGTTCCACCGCGGTGGGGGTGACCAAAACTTTCGCGCCATAGGCGCGCAGCAGCTGAACTTTTTCCTGGCTCATCTTATCAGGCATGACAAAAACAGCCTTGTACCCTTTGATGGCGCAGGCAATCGCCAACCCCACACCGGTATTGCCGGAGGTGGCTTCTACGACCGTCCCTCCCGGTTTTAACCGCCCGTCACGCTCGGCTTCCTCGATCATGTTCAACCCGATGCGATCCTTGACAGAGCCGCCGGGGTTGAAAAACTCGACTTTGGCATACAGAGAACAGGGGAGGTCTTCGCCGATTCGGTCGAGGCGAACCAGGGGGGTCTTGCCGATGGTTTCCAAGATATTGTCATAAACGCGGAGTTGTTCCGCCTTGATTGTTGGGTTGCTCATAAAAATCTCCTTCTCGAAAAAATTGACAGCACCAGTTAAAGCGTAAACCGCTCGTGATAAGGTAAACGAGCGGCTGCAAGCTTGTTCTGGGATGGTCTTCTATGCGGATTATCGTTCCATATTGGGTTTGACCAGATTCATGCACTCATTTACCTCTTCTGTGTCCAGACACAGGAGGGGGAAACACGTACAGGTACAAGTCTGGTTTCTTCTCATGTCGAATGGGTTATGTTCATCTGGTGCGTAAACGGTTTCTGTATCCATAAGTCTACCATAACCGTTTGGATCTTGTGATGGGCCATTTTGCTTAATCGTGGGGAAAAGTTGTGATTTTAGATATTGCATGTCTATCAACAGAACTGGATCTGCTGAATCAGGCTGGATGGAAGACAAGAAAGTAGTTGATACCGTCCTTCTTAATCTGTAGAGTGTTTTCTCTGGAACGAGCAGGAATATAATAAGGTCGGAGGTTATTACAGGGTTCAGCAGGGCTTTATATGTTACCGGCGGAGAAGGTGCGTATTCACGGAGTACCTCGCTGGTATATTCCTATGGTTGAGGTGTCGAGGCTGTGGGTACAGTTTGACGTTGCGTGGATGTGATTGGGGTGAACACAATCTAACCGTGGGGGACAGGAGTGATGCATATGAACTGGTTGTACGTAATTTCTTTGGTGTCCATTGTTTTTGACCTGTGGGCAGTTTTCCACGTTCGCAGGGATTATAACTCCCGCCAAACGTTACGGAGTTTCACTGTCGTGATTGTGTGGATGGCGTACTTGTGCCACAGCTTTCTCGTCATTTGGGCCGCGGTTCTCCAACTATGGCGTCTACCTATCGGGCGATTACAGGCTCTCATAACGGGGATCGTTGTTACCTTAATTGGGGTCATTTTGCTTGCTATGGGAATCTTTACTTTCCGGTCCATCGAACGCATGTCAGGTCAAAAAACGGATGAGCTGATTGATTCCGGTATTTATGCCTGGAGCCGAAACCCCCAAAATGTTGGATGGGGGTTCGCTTTATTGGGGATTGCCGTTGCTGGCCGGTCCGGGTATGGATTGCTTCTGGTTGTTCTTTTCGCGTTAGTCATCCATGTTTACACTGTAAAGCTCGAAGAACCCTATTTAGAGGAAGTGTATGGGGAAGCCTACCGGCGGTATCGTTCTCGGACGAATCGTTATTTTAATTTCCCAGGTTAAGGTAGGGAGCTTCTTCGGACAACACCGTTGATACTGGTCCTTATCAAGAGGGGTGATGATGGGGAATCATCGGGCAGCCTTGAAAAAAGCCTTCTGTTTTCTTTGCAGAATCTTTAAAGTATCTTTATTCCACCTTCAATTTGTGGCGGTACACTGGATGCTGAATGAGTTACAAAAAAGAAATATGTTACAGATTTATCCTTATTGGAGGTGGATGATGAATAAAGGGTTGCGAGTTAGCTTGATTGTTGCTGCGGGGCTGATAGGCGCTGCTGCCCTGCTCTGGACCGGGTTTTTCTTTGGGCGGAATACGTGGAGTGTGGCGGACTTTCGCCATGGAGAGATGATGACCCGATTTAACCCTGGTGGAGAAAGATACGATCGGTCCTGGGATCGGGATCATATGGGACCCGGGATGATGGGTCGGGGGCGCTCTATGGGGGGGCAAGCCAGGGGCATGATGGATGGATTTGGGGATGAGAGCTCTGTCGACCCCCTGTCCGTTGCGGAAGCGCGCGAAGCGGTTGAATCTTATCTGGAATCCTACAATGCTGAGGATCTAGCCATTGAGGAGATCATGATCTTCGATAACAATGCCTATGCCATCGTCATGGAAGAACGTACAGGGATTGGCGCTTTTGAACTGTTGGTTGATCCTGCCACCAGAGAGGTTTTTCCCGAATATGGCCCGAACATGATGTGGAATTTGAAATACGGCATGATGAGCGGCTCCGGCGAGTATGGCATGATGGGCCCGGGGATGATGGGCGGCAATATGTATGGCACAGCCCCCGAGGATTTTGAGAAGACGGGGGAACTGTCCGTTAATCAGGAAGAAGCGCTCCAGGCTGCCCAGCGTTATCTGGATGAATACGCTCCCGGGACCGAGGTTTCCGATGAAATCACTCCATTCTATGGGTACTACACGATCGATGTGGAGCGGAATGGTGAGATCACAGGCATGGTCAGCGTGAACGGATTCACCTCCCAGGTTTTCCCTCATACCTGGCATGGAGAGTTCATCGAGATGAGTGAGGGCTAGGCCTCTTCAGCAGAAGGGCAGGTGTGGAGACAGGTAAAGGATGGCTGGTTTGCCTGTCTCGTCGTTTTTTTATTAAACCAGCGTCTTTTTCTTAGAGCGATATAGGCCAATTTGCCCATGCTGAACCCCGCAAAATTTCGCTTTTCAGATGTGAGGTAGGGGATACAATGGAGAGCGATTTGAGGTCCGGGGAGAAGGCGAGCGCCTACCTCTCGGAGGCAGGTGAGCGGCTTGATTTCAAGTTTGTAGAAAGGGTAGCATACCGCTGCCCTGTCCATAGAAAACAAATATTTTCAAAGCCAAAGGAGAACACATGGTAGATACCCTATCGTATCAGGTAGAACTATCCGAATCGTATGAACAAGCAGTGGAAACTGTCACAGAAGCGCTTAAACAGGAAGGGTTCGGCGTGCTGACGGAGGTCGACGTCAAAGCAACGCTCAAAGAAAAACTGGACGCTGATTTTCGGCGTTATACCATCCTGGGTGCCTGCAACCCACCTCTGGCCCACCAGGCTCTGGAGAATGAACCTCTTGTGGGTCTTCTACTGCCGTGCAATGTCACGGTAGAAGAAACGGAGGATGGGGCCTTGGTTTCTCTGGTGAACCCAGAGGCCATGCTCGCGGTGGGAGCCTTGGCACAGAACGAAAAAGTCAGGGAAGTGGCTGAAGAAGCCCGGGTCCGACTGGAACGGGTTACAGCTGCTCTGGCACAGGCCAACCGTGTCGTAGCCTGAAGCATCCCCCATCCCTTGAGACCAAGAACAAAGGAAAGGAAAACATGAAACGCACCCTGTTCATCACCACCCTGCTCGGCGCGGTCCTGCTGGCCGCCTGCAGTGGCGCAGTTGAGCCGGTCAACAACACTGAAGTTATAGGAGAGGAAGTATCCGCGGCAGGTGGATCGTATCGCAATCTATCTCCGGCGGAATTGAATACCATGCTGGAGGAGAAGGATTTCACCTTTGTCAATGTCCATATCCCATTCCAGGGAGACATTCCCGACACAGATCTCTCCATTCCCTACAACAGGATCGAGCAAAACCTGGATCGGCTCCCGGCGGAGAAGGATGCCAGGATCGTCCTCTACTGCCGGAGCGGCAGCATGAGCAGCGCGGCGTCCAAAACGCTGGTCGAGCTGGGGTACACCGATGTCTGGAATCTGGAAGGGGGATTCAATGCCTGGCAGGAAGCGGGATATCCCATGGCAGGGAGCCAATGATATCGGTTAAGTAATCCCTCCAAGAGGAGTGAGGATCGATCCTAGAATTGAAGAAAGAGAATACTGTGGGTAAATTCATTATAGGGAGCACTCTGATTATCTTGGTCGCTCTCATGGGAGGATCCACGCTGCATGGAGAAGGCCATGCCGCAGGGGAAGGGGGAGTACCACCTGAAACAAGGGAAAAGAATGACAACGATCAAGAGATATTTTTGGTCGAGGAGCTGCCTCCCTTTGCAAAACAGGCGGCCTCTGAAAAAGGGATTCGCCGCAAGGCCTCAATCGACACTACCATCCCCACCCGACCCCGGGTGGACGTGCGCACCTACGAAGTGCAAGCAGGGGACAACCTGTTTCTCATTGCCGACAAATTTGGTCTCAAGCCAGAAACGGTGTTGTGGGGGAATTACGATGTCCTGCAGGACAATCCCCAATTCCTCCGCCCGGAACAGGAGCTCAACATCCTGCCCGTGGATGGCGTATATTACCAGTGGAACGAAAGCGACAATCTGACCCGGGTGGCTGATTTCTTTGGGGTCAACCCGGAGGCTATCCTTGAGTACCCGGGGAACGACCTCAATCTCTATGATATGGATACCACCAATCCTTCCTTTGAGGAGGGAAAATGGTTGATTGTCCCCGGCGGGCGCCGGACTCTGAGGGACTGGGGCCCACCGGCTATCAGCCGGACGAATCCCGCGGTGGCGAAGTACTATGGTTCCGGTTCGTGCGAGTCTATCGTTCAAGGAGCCGTGGGCACAGGATCCTTCGTGTGGCCTACAGTGTTGACCCGGATCTCAGGGTACAATTTTAACCCCAGCCTCCACCCCGGTCTGGATATCGCCGGGACGACGGGCAATGCTGTCTTTGCAACGGACAGTGGGGTGGTAGTGTATTCCGGGTGGAGCGAATATGGGTATGGTAATCTAATCGTCTTGGACCATGGCGGTGGATGGCAGTCAGCATACGCGCACTTGGGCGCGGTGGGTGTGACCTGCGGTCAGAGCGTGGCCCGCGGGACTCAGATCGGAGCCGTGGGAAATACAGGAAACTCCAGCGGGTCCCACCTTCACTTTGAGCTGAGGAGTGAGGCTTTTGGTCGGGTCAATCCTTTCAACTTTATCACCCCTTAGCAAGAACTCCTATGTTCGTGCCATATAGATCGTATTCCTCCCCGGGCATCCAACAGGGAAGGAATGGGACATCGATCAACAGTGTAGATGATATTCTCGCGGCATACAGCGCATCCTGCATCTTTGGAGAGCTGGTATAGCGGGTGGGTAACGAAAGGATGGACGGAAGCATGGCAAAAGGAAAAATTCTACTTATCGATGACGAACCGAGAATTGTCGAGCTGGTCACGGCATATCTGGAACAGGAAGGGTTTGACTACCGCACCGCCCTCGATGGAACGACCGGGTTGGAGTTGGCCCGCTCCTATGATCCCGACCTGATCGTCCTGGACATTATGCTTCCCGGCATGGACGGCCTTGAGATCTTAAGGCAGCTCCGCCAGGAATCCGATGTCTATGTGATCATGCTCACGGCCAAAGGAGAGGAAACGGACAGAATCGTGGGGCTCTCTGTGGGGGCAGATGACTATCTCACCAAGCCCTTCAGCCCCCGGGAACTGGTGGCCAGGATCAAAGCCGCCCTGCGTCGTCTCCGCCAGCAGGCCGGACCTGAGCAGGCTGATGTGCTGGCCCTTGACGGGCTGCGCATTAATAAAGACAGCCGCCAGGTGTGGGTCAACGGAGAGCTAGTTGACCTGACGGCCACTGAATTTGATCTTCTCCTGGCCCTGACGGATCACCGGGGCATGGTCCTCAGCAGGGACCAGCTGCTGGATAAAATCTGGGGCCATGACTACTACGGCGAAATCCGGGTGGTGGATGTGCACATCGGGCATATCCGGCAGAAAATCGGCGAGGAGTACATCGCCACCGTCAGGGGCGTTGGATATCGATTTGAAGGGGAAAGGGACGAGAAATGATCGCATACATCCGCCGCCGATTGGGTTTGAAAATATTCCTGTCTTTCCTGTTCGTCGTTCTCACCGGGATATTGGTGCTGCGCCTGTCCACGGAATATGTCATTCCCTCTGCCTTCGACCAGCATATGGCGGCCATGGAACACATGGCGGATCAGGGCATGATGGGGAGGATGTTTGAACGTGGAACGGATCTGGAGACTAATCTGTTTAACAGTTTCCGGGCTGCGGTCAATCAGGCATTGACCCGGGCTGCGCTGGCAGCGTTTTCAGCAGCTGTGCTCCTGAGTATCTTTATCAGTTCCCGGATCGTGAAACCGGTTCAGGATATGATGCAGGCCAGTCAGCGCATTGCGAAAGGCCATTATCAGGAGCGGGTGCAGGTGCCCGGGGACCCGGAACAGGCAGATGAGCTCTCGCAGCTGGCGATCAGCTTCAACCGCATGGCGGAGCAGTTGGCTCAAAATGAAGCCTTACGCCAGCGACTGATTGGCGACGTGACCCATGAGCTGCGCACGCCGTTGAGCACCATCAAGGGCTCCATGGAAGGGTTGATGGACGGCGTGCTGCCAGAAACAGCGGAAACGTATCAGAAAATCTATCATGAGGCGGACCGTCTGGCGCGGCTTGTGGATGACCTGCAGCAGCTCAGCCGGGTGGAAGCAGAGGCCTACGCGCTGGAAAAAGGCCCCGTCCCAGTCGATGAACTTGTTCACAAGGTTGAGGGGCGCTTGCGCCAGCAGTATGAGGATAAAGGCGTGAGTCTGGAGGTGGAGGACATTCCCTCCGGGCTGCCCGATGTCCATGTGGACACTGACCGTATTGAGCAGGTGTTGATGAATGTGATAGGGAACGCGCTGCAGTACACACCCGGCGGGGGAGAGGTGGAAATCAAGGCGCACCGGGAAGGACAGTT
>CAZIFI010000065.1:0-10348 GCA_964539105.1 uncultured Anaerolineales bacterium
TGAGCCCGGCAAATATGTCTACTACTGCACCCGCTGGTGTGGGCCGGATCACTGGCGAATGCGGGGGACGATCATCGTGGAAGGCTCCTCTCAGAACAGGGACCCCTCCCCTGCCCCCCTCTATACCGTGATGGGGTTCGATCTGGACGCCGGGCGGAACGCAGAAGCCACCCCCGACCACATCCCCTCCATCCAGGCAGGCCAGCAGGTGATGGCCGGAATAGAGGTAAAATACCTGGCTCCCTACCGCGATGAGGTCTATCTCAAAACCCACAGCCCGGCCAGGGTGTGGAGTGCGATTAGGGCTGAACCCTTCACAGGCGACCTCAGTGACAAGCAAATCTGGGACCTGGTGGCAGCCTTATGGCGGACAGGAACAAGCGCAGAAGACATCGCTGCCGGGCAGCAGCTCTACACACAGAACTGCGCATCCTGCCACGGTCCAGATGGGGACGGGCAGGGAATCTTTGCAGACAAGCTCCGTTCCCAGGAAGAATTTAACGGAGAAAAACGCCTTTCGGATACCATTGCCCCCGCTGATTTCAGCGACGCGGAGCATATGCTGGCGGTCAACTCCGCCATCCTGCAGGGCAAGATCATCCGGGGCGGGATGGGTACCGGCATGCCCTACTTCGGCCCCATCTTCACCGAAGAACAGACCTGGGATCTTGTGGACTACCTGTGGACCTTTCAGTTCCAGGAATGACATTCAGATCATGTGCCTGGCCGGCCATTTTCCAATGGCAGACCAGGTCAAGATTAATCCAAACTTGAAGTTTAGTAAGAACGAGGTTGATATCAATGAGCAACCAGACAAGCACATCACGGCGGGAGATCAGAGAACGGGCCCGGAAGCGAAAACAGAGAAAAAAGCTCATTCCCATCGTGGGGCTGAGCATCATCGGGGTATTGTTAATCTCCCTGAGCATCATCAGGGTCGTCAACCGGCCCACCGTCCAGGCAGCCGTGGATTATAACCCGGAGGATGTCTCTCGCGAACAACCGCTTTATGCCGTCCATGAGATGGAGCCCTTTGATGCGGATACGGTTCCGTTCCTTCCGGAAGATGGGCCGCAGCCTGCCATCTCCATCCCCAAGACATTCCACGACTTCGGCTCGGTGGGACCCAATCAGGTCGTCAAGCAGGAATTCGTGATCGTCAACGAGGGAGAGGCCCCCCTGACCATCAGCCGCGCCTACACCACCTGCGGCTGCACCACGGCCAACTTCACCGGTACGGTGATTCCACCCGGGGAAGTGTCCGTCCTGACCCTGCGCTTTGACGCCGGATACCACGACACCCGCGGCCAGACGGTGCGCCGGGGGGTCGTCATCGAAAACAACGACCCCAATAACCCGCAGATGGAGGTCTGGGCCGAAGCCGCTGTGCGTTCCAACTAGGCGGACAGATGGCACGATTATCCCTGTCAGAATGCCACTGGCTTATAAGCAGGAATTACGGGGTGGGATTGTGAATGTAACAAGACTCACGTGTATTTGTGACATTCATCGGTGGCATAGAAAGCCACCTGCTGATAATCTTTAGGTAAGCCACAAGATTAATCAGCGAATGATTAGGTATAAAAGAACATGACTGAAAATGAGGAAATGTATCTGGTGCATATCGCGCAAGAGCGGGAGAGTTCAACGGGCCCCATTCCCCTCCGGGTATTAGCGGACAACCTTGATATCCTGCCGGCTTCGGTCAATCAAATGATCAAAAAGCTGGAATCCGATGGGAAGGTCAGCTATACACCCTATAAGGGGGTTGTGCTGACAGAAAAAGGAAAGGCTTTAGCCACCAAGATCCTGCGCAGTCGCCGGCTATGGGAAGTGTTCCTCACGGATCACCTGAAATTCACCCCGCAGAAGGCAAATGAGATCGCCTGTGGATATGAACATGTCACCCCGGAAGAGGTCACGGAACGATTGGCGACATTTCTGGGCCACCCCAGCAGCACAGCCCAGGGTAAATCGATCCCCGGGGTTGAAGGCAACGGAAGGGTTGAGTTAGGTTCCCCGCTCAGTGTCATCACCGCAGGAGAGCAAGTGCAGGTACTGGGTCTCCAGAGTAAGGAATCTGAGAGGGCCTTCCTGAGGCAATCGGGGATCACCCCCGGTTCATACCTGATCGTTCTCGCCATGAAAGCAGACGGCACATGCCTGATCCAACCGCAACAGTCTCCCATGGTCCAGCTCTCACCTCAGTTATCGCACTGGGTTAGAGTCACACCCGTTACGGATAACGAAACGCATGAAATATGATGATCCAATCCCCGCTCAATGTGGCTGAGGAGCTATAAAACATGCACTGCCACGACACATCCCAAAAGGTCTCCATTTCTCCCGGAGGGAGCATCGCCCTCATCGGTCACCCCAACGTGGGGAAGTCTGTCCTGTTCCAGAAAATGACCGGACAGTATGTGACCGTCTCCAACTATCCCGGGACCACGGTGGAAGTGTCCAGAAGCGCCGCGCTGAATCTGCCGGAGACCACACTTGTGGACACGCCCGGCGTGCTCACCTTCCCGCCCCACACCGAGGATGAGAAAGTGACAGCCCGGGTGCTGTTCGAAGAAAATTTACGGGCCGTCGTCCAGGTAGGAGATGCCAAGAACGTGCGCCGGACCTTGCTTTTGACGGTGCAGTTGGCTGAAATGGGGGTCCCGCTGGTCCTGTCGCTGAATATGATGGATGAAGCCCAGCAGCGCGGGGTCCAGATCGACCATGATCTGCTGTCCAAAACCCTTTCCATCCCGGTGGTACCCACAACCGCCGTGCGGGGGGAAGGGATTGAACAGCTCACGGAGCGCTTGGAAAATATCAGTCCTACCTCGCTCCATATATCCTATCCCGAGGAAATAGAAGACGCCTTGGCTGAGGTTGAATCCCATCTGGCCGAGGCACCGATAGAACCCAGAGCCCTGGCGCTGCTGTGGCTCAGCGGGGATGACACCGCCAGCAGCTGGCTGCGCGAGCACCTGGATAGCGATCAATTGGAAGAGCTCAGAAAGATTCGCGGCCAGCTGCGGGAACTCTTTAATGAACCGCTGTCTGGCGTAATCCAGAATAGCCGGCTGGCCTATGTCGACCGCCTTGCCGGTCAGGTGGTGAAGGAGGCGGGGCAGAGGAGCAGCGGTCTGGCGGCCAGATTGGGACGCCTGGCCGCCCATCCGGTGTGGGGGCTGCCGATCATGGGCCTGACGCTGTACGCCCTGTACTGGTTTGTGGGATTCTTCGGCGCCCAGGTGCTGGTGGATTTTCTGGAAATATCGGTCTTTGAAGGGGCCATCAACCCCGCTGTGTCATCCTTCATAGCGCGGGTGATTCCCATCCCCCTCCTGGCCGATTTTCTGGTCGGCAAGTATGGGCTGTGGACCATGGGCATGACCTATGCCCTGGCCCTGATCCTGCCCATCGTGACCACCTTTTTCCTGGCCTTCGGGATCATGGAGGATTCCGGGTACCTGCCGCGGGTGGCCGTTCTCACCAACCGCATCTTCCGATCATTGGGTCTGAACGGTAAAGCGGTCATGCCCATGATCCTGGGCTTGGGCTGTGTGACCATGGCCACCTTGACCACACGGGTGATGGAAAATAAGCGCGAACGCTTTCTGGTCACCCTGCTGCTGGCGCTGGGGGTACCTTGCTCCGCCCAGCTGGGGGTGGTGATGGGTATGCTGGCCGGGATTTCCCTCACCGCCACCGCGATCTGGGGCAGCGTGGTCCTGTTGATTTTACTGGTTGTGGGCTGGCTGGCCGCCCGCCTCGTACCGGGGGAACGGTCACCGTTGATGGTGGAGCTGCCTCCTTTGCGCTGGCCGGTGTTTTCAAACGTGGTCACCAAAACCCTGGCCCGTCTGGAATGGTATCTGAAGGAAGTCATCCCCCTCTTTTTGCTGGGGACAGCAGCCATGTTCCTGCTGGACAAGGTGGGTGTGCTCCAGGCGCTCATCCGAGCCGGCGAACCGCTGGTCAAAAATTGGCTCGGGCTGCCGGCGGAAGCCAGTTCTGCCTTCCTGATGGGCTTCTTGCGGCGTGACTTCGGGGCTACAGGCCTGTTCATCATGGAATCCCAGGGGCTGCTGTCGCCCGTTCAGGTGGTGGTGGGCATGGTGACCATCACTCTCTTCGTACCCTGCATCGCCAGTGTGTTGATGATCGCCAAGGAACGGGATTGGAAGACCGCTGCGGGTATGCTGGCCCTGATTTTCCCCCTGGCCTTCCTGGTTGGCGGGCTGTTGAACCGTATTTTACTGGCTGTTGGATGGTCCTTATGACAGATAAATTCACAACGTGCACCATGTGTGGACACCGTTACAATCCTGACGATTATCCCTCCTGCCAGGAATGTCCGCTGCAGGCTGGCTGCCATCTGAGCTGCTGCCCATTGTGCGGCTATGAGATGATCGACCCGGAAAAATCCCGTCTGGCGCGCTGGTTCTCCCGGTTATTCTCTCCTCCGGCGGGAGATGAGAATCCCCCTCGAGAACCGACCCTGGCCCAAACGCCGCCGGGCTATCGGGCCCGGGTGAAACGCTTTGCCCGATCCACCCCTCCCCAGCGCAAAGCCCATTTACAGGCCTATGGGGTGATCCCCGGACACACTGTCCATGTCCTGCAGCACAAGCCGGTGACCGTGATCGAGATTGACCACCTGGAGCTGGCGTTGGAAAATGAACTGGCAGAAACGGTATTCGTCTCACTCACGGATGGAGAGGAAGGATCAAGGAATGATTGACAACAAAGCCACACGGCAAACACAGGAACGATACCAGCGCATCTCCGGGGTGTATGACCTGATGGAAACCGCTGCTGAGGTCCAATTTCGCCCCTGGCGGGAACGGCTGTGGGCGCTGGCAGAAGGCCCGAGAATTCTGGATCTGGGTGTAGGTACAGGCAAGAACATGCCCTACTACCCGGAAGGGGCACAGGTAACCGGTGTAGATCTTACGCCGGGTATGCTGGCCCAAGCCCAAAAACGGGCAGAGCGGATGGACCTGTCTGTCGATCTGCAGCTGGGAGACGCCCAGGCGCTCGAGTTTGATGATGATAGCTTTGACACCGCCGTGGCGACGTTCGTCTTCTGCTCTGTGCCTGATCCGATTCTGGGATTCAAGGAGATGGGCCGGGTCGTGAAGCCTGACGGAAAAATTCTGCTCCTGGACCATGTACGCTCTGAGATCAAACCACTGGGCCCGGTTATGGATCTCATCAACCCGGTCGCGGTCAGGATGACAGGCGCCAACATCAACCGCCGCACAGTTGAAAATGCATCCAGGGCCGGCTTGTTCGTAGAGCACGTGGAACAGGTGGGCGTTATCGACATTTTCAAGTTGACTGTTGCCAGGCCCGAAGAATAGAAGATCGATTCGGGAAAAATATTTTCATCACGACAACCCTTCCAGGGTATAGGAACATATTGTTTCTGGAGAAACAGCCCGACATACCGCAGATCGATTTGGATATAGGTGATAAACATGAACAAAAAGTTGACACGCTTCTTCTTCCCCCTTCTTGTCATCCTGATCCTGGCAGTGGGTTGTGCCGGCTCTCAACCGGATCTAGAACTTGAGTCCACCTCATTCAGTATTGGCAGCGTTGAAAATGGTGAGACTGTAAATCGCACCGTAGCAGTATATAATCAAGGTGGAGCCGCGTTAGTGATTCAGGAGATCAGCACTTCCTGCAGCTGCACGACGGGAACCATCGATCCCATGACCATCCAGCCAGGGGAGAGCGGTGAGCTGAGGATTGAGTTTGATTCTGGCGCCCACGGCCCAGACCTTGAGGGGGAGGTAAAACGACAAATTTTCATCACCAGCAACGACCCTGATCGAAAAGAAGCGATGGTGGAATTCACAGCCGAGATCACCCGCCCTGCTTCCTCTGAATAACCGAAAGTATGGGGCAACCCACACAGGAGAGTAGATCATGCAAAAATTACTGATCCTATCCGGCGCAGCAGTGCTGATTCTGGCCGCCTGCACTGCCCTCCCCGGACAGCAATTTGAGTCCCCACCACAGGTCACAGGAGACCCCTTCTCCTCCAACGGGGAAAAGATCTACTTCACCGGCATCAACGAGGATGGCGAACGGATCCGCTATACCGAGGGTCCTGATTTTTCTGGCATGATGATGACCCCCCCATTAACATGCGCTTCCTGCCATGGTCCTACGGGAGAGGGCGGGAGGCACGTCATGCATATGGAGGTCATGGACGCACCCGACATCCGTGTCTCTGCCCTGCGGGGGGAGGGGGAAAATCATGGGGAGGAGGCTGAACACGAAGAAAGCGATGCCCATGGCGAAGGGGAACATGATAATGGAGAGGGGACAGAGGAGGACGGCCACGCGGACGACCACGGGGACTACGACCTGGAAGATTTTCACCGGGCGGTAATTGAGGGAAAGCACCCGGGCGGCGATCCACTGGACGAAAATATGCCCCGCTGGCTGATGAGCGAGGATGACCTCAAGGACCTTTTCGAATACCTGAATAGTCTTCCCTGAATGTGAACCTCTGTCTATTCAACAAGAAAGGGGAGATTCTCCTGCATGTTAACATTTATTTCATCCCCTGAAACAAAACCATCCCTGCGGGAGTGGGCCGCAGGGATGTTGCTTTTTAAACCAGACCCCATGTGCTGATGCAACAAGGCCTTATCCATGGTCAGGGCTATTTACTGCCCTTTGACTTCGAAGGACACCTCTTCAAACTGCACGTGATAAAAGAAGGACAGGGGCGGCGGGAAATTTTCTGTGTTGTCAGGACCGGGGACATCGTGGAAAACGACGTGGAATTCAAGATCACCGTCATCCACCACGGCTTCCTGGCCTTTCTTCGCCGGATTGTAGATTTCCTCTTCCCCTTCGCTGTTAAGAACCTTGACCTGACCCGCGCTGTCGCGCACGCCGGCGGTGAGCATGGTATGCGTCACCCACTGCGGTGTCGGCCCGTCGAATGGGTTCTCGAAAGGTTCACCGTTGAGAGTGACCTCTGCCGGCCCCCAGGTAGCCATGTAGTTAAAGATCGTCGGCAGCACCGGTCCACCAGCGGTGGTGTCACCGTGCAGGTAAACGTTGGTCGTCACCGGATCGTCCTCAACCAGACGATCAATGGTGTTGCTTCCCACTTGCAGTCCGGTGGGATGGGGGGGAATGACTCCTGCCGGCCCGAAGACGGTTTGTTCCAAGGTCCACTCATTGCCGTCCGGATCCGTCCATTCCGCCTTGATCTCGCCGGTGTTGGCCTCCGGATCGATTTCTACGGAGACTTCTCCTTCAATATCCTGTACTCCATCACCATCCCATAGAAAGGAATGGACAGGCTCAGCCGGAATTCCCCGAACGTCATTGGTGACCTCTCCGGTCACTTTCCGCACCAGCCGGGCTCCTTCTCCTTTGACCTCATACTGTAAGTTGTCCGAGTCCGCTGCCGCAATATCGGTAAACTGAGATACAGTGAAAAGGCTGATGGCAACGACCGCAGCAACAAAGACTGCTAACCATTTTTTCTTATTCATTCCTAGACTCCTTTGGACTTGTTTTTTATTTGACGAAACAAAATTACCCCCCGTATATTTTCGCTCCCGTGTGCCACCTCCTCCAGGATAGGTTATCCGTGAGAGGAAATAATCCTCAAAACACATACTGCACCCGCTCGTGACGACATAATGAAGCATGAGGAGAATTTTTACACCGGGCGGTGAGTTTCGGATTCCTCCTCTTGCTGTAGGTTAAAGATGAAAATTCAACCACTGATCTTACATGAATAAAAACTTAAACGAAAACAGGGCACCGATTATCCGGGGCTCTTTTTTAACGATCTCAGATAGGAATTAGGTCATACATGCAGTCTGGTAATGACCCGGATCAGGGCAAAGCCGCCCAGGTTGGCCCGGATGAGGAACGTGGGATTATCCCTTCAATCGCGGTCCACCAACAACCGGGACCCCTCCACTCTTACCCCCTGATAGCGCCCCGGCCGATCCCGAAAAACACGGTGGCCAGGATGAGGATGAGGCAAATCCGTCGCATCAGGCTTTGCTTGAGGCTGTAACCCTTTCCCCAGAGGATCTCAATGTAGCGGTTTGCATTGGATCCTCCCCCAAGCGCATCCCGCAGCAATTTGATGTAGACATGCAGCGAGTGGATATCCCCCACACACTCCGTATCCCACACGATGCGGTTCTGTCTTGGTTCAGCCCATCCCCCTCCCTCACCTCCCCCGCGTGTTCCATCAATACCATCAGCAGCGCGGATCCGTTAGTTGGCCCAAAGCCAAAACATAGAGTTCAGACAACATACAATTTGTGGGGAAAACATCCAAATCACGGGATTGGTTTAGACCTCGGCCTCCATCCACTGGCTTGTTGGAGTTGCTGGAAAAACCGCCCCAAAACATCACATCACAAACTATAAAGGTAAGGCTTTTCTCTCATGAACTTGGTTTAAAAATGCTTCTATCCAACCATTACCCTGAAAATATCATTTATCTATCGAGGGAAAAGCAGTTCCAAAAAATTACCCAAATCCTTCCCACCCTATCACCCCACAGTAGATGGTATAAACCCTACAGTCACAATATAATAATAAAAAATGGCTTTAGGTGAGAGAACAATCGTGCAATACCGTCAAACGAAGATAGTAACGCATTGGAGCGAACTGGGATCCAGAAAATCACAGGGGACCTCCATACAGTCCACCTTCCTCTCTTCCCCATAGCTGATTGTTTTATTGAAAATTTCTTTTCTAGGTAAAACGAACACAGGTGGAGGCTTACCCGGGCACTATTATTCTATTAGAAACATTCCGCCAATGATATCATAAATGCTACATTATCTGCACCCCGAATATATTGATCTCATTCGTCTTCTATACTTTTACATGCACCAACTTTCATCTTCCCTGTTCGGAGTACAACATCCCTGCTTCCCAGCCGTTTACCCTTTGGAACTCATCAACGCCGCACTCAGCTTCTCAGCTAACGTCTTCAATTAAAACTTGAATCTCGCGATATAACCAAGGAGTAAAAAATTAACATAAATAAAAAACGATGGCGTAATCTGATGCCATATAGGGTCTTATCAGAAAAGATACTTGGAAAAGCGTTGAAGTATCTTGGCAAAGATCCACATAAGAACGTAAAGTATGTTTTAAAAGCAATGGACCATATTGCCAGCGGTGAAAAATTGATTATGGTCCAGAACTGGCTTCATGCTTGGATGCGAGAAGACGGTCCAGGCCAATTATTTCTGCAGCGCTTAGCTCGCAACACCCATCCAAGAATTAGGGAACGCTCGGTAGCACGTATGGTGTCAAGCATGTTCTTTCGTGATCCTAGAACGATAGAACGAATGAAGCAGGAATATGGTTTCTCCCCACCACCCACGATGTTGATCTCTCCTACAATGCGGTGCAATTATCAATGTGAAGGCTGCTACGCAGGAAAATACGAACAGGAAGGCGACATGGATCCGAACGTTTTTGATCGGATTCTGACGGAAGGTGAAGAAATGGGAATGAACTTTTTCACGATTCTAGGAGGGGAACCGTTAATCTATCCACACCTATTTGCGGTCCTCGAAAAACACCAAAATTCACTTTTCCAGATTTTTACCAATGCCTCGCTCATTGACGATAGGATCACGGATCAACTTGTCAAACTCGGAAATATTATCCCGGTAATTAGCATCAATGGTCCACGTAAAATCACGAATAAGGTTCGGAGACAAGGCGCTTTTGAAAGTTGCGTAAATGCCATGGAAAAGCTCCAAGAAGCTGGCTGTGTATTCGGATCTTCTGCCCTTTTGACGCGCAAGAACATAGATGTCATTTGTTCAGATGAGTGGTTCGATTTTCTGATCGACAAAGGAGTTTTACTCAGTTGGCTGTTCTTATACATGCCAGTAGGCAGCCAACCGAATATGGAATTGATGCCAACTCCCAAGCAGCGCAACCAAATGCGACGTTTTCAAAGATATGTCCGGAAAGAAAAGTCTATCCTGTTGGTAGATTTCTGGAATGACGGCGTCCTGACCGGTGGATGCATTGGAGGTGGCCGTCTGTATTTTCACGTCAACCACCGAGGTGATGTGGAACCATGCATTTTTTGTCACTTTGCAACAGAAAATATCCATGAAAAATCCCTGCTCGAAGCCCTGTCCTCTCCATTTTTCAAAGCAATCCGATCGAAACAACCCTTTAATTACAACACCCTTCGCCCCTGCCCAATCATTGATCACCCGCAAGTGATGTGGGACATGATCCAGAGTCATGGCGCCCAACCAACTCACAAGGGAGCAGAGAAACTGTTCACAAATAACTCCGATGAAATCAATGAATA
>CAZIFI010000066.1:0-9688 GCA_964539105.1 uncultured Anaerolineales bacterium
GTACCCACCCCCACACCGACCCCGACGTCCACACCCACCCCCACGCCTACCCCGACGTCTACTCCCACCCCAACCTCGACGCCCACTGCCACGCCAACACCTACACCAAGCGCGACACCCAGCCCGACAGCGACACCCACGCCGACACCAACCCCGACGCCGAACACGGAAACACCCTGATCCGGGGACGGCAGCAGTCATGCGAATATTTTCCAGCAAGGGGGCTTTAAATCAACGGCAGTTGGTGCGCGTCGTATTTAAGGGGGTCGAGCCGGAAGCGCTCCTCGATATTCTCCCGGGTCAGGCTGTCCTCGTCCGCCAGGCGTCGCAGGTGGCGGTATTTTAGAAAGCCCCAGGACTCTTCGACAAGCTCTGCCAGAGGTTGATTGTGGCTCAGTTTATACACCACGACATGAGCCCGGCTGCCGGGCAGCACGATCCACGGGTTGGGAGGCGGCTCAGGCCGGGTCAGGATCAACTTTCCTAATACAGCGGAGGCTGAGATCAAAAAGGTGTATTCCTGCTCTCCATCCGCATTCCAGGTGCACACGCTGACATTCCCCCGGGGTGGCTTTCTGGCGACCTGGTATCCCAGCCGCTGCCCGAGTTCGTACACCAGGCCGTCCATGTCCTGGATGTCCTGTCTCCGGGCGGTGGGACGCTCCTTTTCCTTTAAAACCCACGCATCCCCCTCGGGGTTGACCTTTTCCCCGTAAGATTCCAGACAGAGCCGGATCAACTGCGAGTTAGGCGTCTGCAGCCCCGGGTAGGAGGAATAGATCCGGTTTAAAATGTCAACTTCTGACATGGGCTGTTTGGCGCTGATGAGGTGGTTGACCAGGTCCCTTTCTACTTCATCGGCCAGGGGAATAATATCCGGTGTCAACTCCTGGTGCCACCAGGTATCTGAATCTGGATAGTGCAAGAATCCCTGCCGGTAGGCGAAGGTTTCCTGAATTTCCTCCATAAGCGCCTGGTACGTATCACTGACCTCCTGATCCTCCTGGCCGGGAAAGGCTCCTTCTTCATCGAGGGCTTTGATCCCCGCTGTGTGCAGCAGCAAAGTATAGCTCGGTTCCCCCCGCTCAATGAGGTGGGAATACCCGGCGTTCCTGAGCACTGCTTTGGGCCGTTCCGGGGAGGGAGAGTGAGGGGTATCCTCCCTACGGACCCACACAATCTGGACCTGTTGGTGCTGCGGATCGACTGCCGCTCCCTGGATATTAAACCCTGAGGCATTGCTGGCGGTGACTGCTGAAACCAGGAACTGAGTCTGGGCCCGGGGCAGGATGCCAAAGCAGGGGGTGTGGTGGCTGAGAAAAGGAACCATGCCGGTGAAGGTATTCTGCAGGGCGCGCGTATGCCAGGTCCAATCCGGTTTCTGCAGGCTGAGGATGTTTCTGAGCGGGGCGGACTTTTCTTGACCCCACAGCCAGCCGGCCCACAGGGCAGATAGGGACCAGAAATTGGGATTGGGCTGGGGAACAACCATCATCGCCGCCCCGAAGGTCTCATTCAATTCCTCCGCCAGGTCCCGGAATCGCCCCGGATAAACGGAGATCCCGCCTTCTGCCGGGGGGAGGTCGGGCCAGCGGGTGACCTGGACGGTTTCTTTTTCCTGATGCCAGACCTGCACGGCTTCCTCCAGGGCATGCCAGACGTTATTTTCACGGTAGGTAGAGGGTGATTTGCGGTCCAGGAGAGCCTTTTCCCGCCCCGGATAGGGCCACAGGTTATTGGTGCGGTAAAAAGCGTGCAGCAGCAGAGCTCGGATGTGATTTTTTTCCTGTCTGGTGAGTGACAGCCCGCTCATTTTATTGATAAGGGTGAAGAGCGCGTAGACGGCGCGGGGCGTATAGAGTTGCAGCGCATTGTCCGCGTGGCGCCGGATGGGGTCATCTGGGGGCGCGATGCGGGTCAGAGCCCGGGCGTGGTATAAGCTGTTGTCGCTGTATTCCTGTGCTTTGTGGATGTCGTGCTCAGAGGTGGGATATTCTCCCCGGTTTTGGCAGTGCTGGCAGTGGCAGATTTTCTTGTCCGGCGCGCTGCCTTTGGCCTTCCAGATAAAGGCCTGGGCGCTGATAAGGCGCCCGCAGCGCGGGCACTCAGTTTCGTATAGGGATAAAATGTGGGGTTCCAGGCGTTCCTCCCCCTTGTAGGCGGAAGAAAGTTTGACCAGGGCGGATTGTAAATTCTCTTGTGTGGGCGCCTGGGCAGCGTAGGTCACCAAAAAGCGGGTGATAGGATTGTTGATGGAGACCACGATGCGATAATGATTCCGGGCGGCGTACAGCAGCGCCTGGGGGGAGCTGCCGAAGGGATCGAGGATCAAATTGTGGGAGGGATCGACCCGTTCCAGCCAGGTCGTGAGAATGGAAGAAGATAGTTTCGGCAGGTAATCTTCCAGGGGCAAAGGGGTAGAGGAGGGTTTCCCGGTGATAAAGGGAATGCTTTCCATAGCTCGCTCTCTCGGGTGGAGGGCTGTCAGGCCTGCTGCCTTTGCCCGTATTGTATCGCATCAGCGCCGCAGTAGTGCAGTGCAAGGTGACGGGCCTGACTGCATACGATTATGCCTCTTCCACGGTGTGCAGCAGCGCAAAATTAGGCGGGAGCATCTTTTTGAGGGGAAATCCCGCGATGAGGAGTACTTTCTGTCCCGGTTTCACCGGGGTCCCTTCGATCACAGCATGATTAACGTGAAGCAGCATTTCCTCCAGGCTTTCTGCGTGGGGTATGAGGTATGGTGTGACGCCCCACAGCATGGACAGATAGCGGTAGGTTTTGGCAACAGGTGTGAAAGCTAGAATAGGGACCCGCGGCCGGGCCTTGGACATCAAACGTCCGGTCCGGCCGCTGTGGGTGAACACAGCCACGGCTGCCACATTCTGGCTGTGGGCGATATCGCGGGCCGCCCTGGTGATGGACACCGCGTCATCGTGTTTCCAGTCTTCCGTGGGATCGAAGTGCGTTTTTCCCCAGGCTTGAATGTGTTCTTCACTCTGGCAGATGATGGATGACATCATTTGTACAGTTTTGATGGGGTGGTCCCCGATGGCTGTCTCCCCGGACAGCATGACTGCATCACTGCCAT
Organism: uncultured Anaerolineales bacterium; assembly: GCA_964539105.1. Lineage (GTDB taxonomy): Bacteria > Chloroflexota > Anaerolineae > Anaerolineales > UBA11858 > B10-G9. The sequence goes on from CAZIFI010000066.1 coordinate 3,092, forward strand.
CCAGGATGGCGTTGGCCACGTCCGTGGCTTCCGCCCTTGTTGGGCGGGGATTATGGACCATGGAATCCAGCATTTGGGTGGCGATGATCACATAGCTCAAGTGGCTGTTGACCATGGCCGTAATCTTTTTCTGTTCGATGGGAACACGTTCCGCCGGCATTTCAATCCCCAGATCTCCCCGGGCCACCATCACCCCGTCCGAGACATGGATTATTTCATGCAGATTATCGAGAGCGTCAGGGTGTTCGACTTTAGCGATAATGGGAATCCCGCTCCGGGCAGGGTCAATACGCTCAATTTCCTGCCGCAGACGTAGGATATCATCCGCGCTGCGCACGAAAGACAGGGCGATGGCATCCACATGATGCTGCAGCCCGAACTCTAAATCCTGGATGTCCTTTTCGTTCAGGGATTTCATCTTCAGATCCCCACCGGGCAGATTCACGCCCTGCCGTGGTTTGAGGATTCCACCCAGAGTGACTTCCGTCAGCACCCGGTCCGGTTGGATGTCTTTCACAACCAGCTCAAGCTGGCCGTCTTTGAGCAGGATCGGCCCCCCGACTTCGACACTTTCAGGGAGCTGGGGATAGTTGACGCTGATGATGTCTTGAGTCCCCTCAACCTCCTGCGTGGTCACGGTCAGAGACTGACCCTCAATCAGCCTGACCTGATCGTTTTTGAGTTCCCCGGTGCGGATTTTCGGGCCGGAAAGGTCCTGAAGGATGGCCAGGGAACGGTCCGATTCTTTTACCAGCTGCCTGAGGTGTGAGATGACCGTTTTGTGAATTTCATGGGAGCCGTGAGAAAAGTTGAGGCGGGCCACGTCCATCCCGGCCTCAAGCAGCCGCCGCAGGGTGGTTTTTTCCTGGCTGGCGGGACCAATCGTGGCCACGATTTTTGCTCTTCGTTCCATGGGCATCACCCCTTTGTGCGAATTCAGGTCACAAGGCCGCCGTTTTATTGAGCCAGAAAGAGGGGGGAACAATCATCTGGCAGCGAATCCTGGACTAGATATAATTCAGCTCTTTGGCTTGGTGCCGCAGCTTATCCCGGAATTTGGGATGGGCGACGGAAATCAGAGCCTGGGCCCGCTCCCGTATAGTCTTTCCATACAATTCCGCGATCCCATACTCTGTGACCACGTAATGGATGTGGTTTCTGGTGGTGACCACACCGGCTCCTTCTTTCAAGGTGGTCACGATGCGGCTGTTATCCTTGGCTGTGCTGGGCAGGGCGATGATGGGGACGCCGCTTTCCGATCGTGAGGCGCCGTAGATGAAGTCCAGCTGGCCGCCCACGCCGCTGTACAGGCGGGTGCCAATGCTGTCCGCGCATACCTGCCCGGTGAGGTCGACTTCGATGGCGGAGTTGATGGCCACCATGCGGTCGTTCTGGGCAATCACGAAAGGGTCATTGACATATTCTGTGCGGTGAAATTCGATCAAAGGGTTGTTATGGACCCATTTATACAGGCGTTTCGTGCCCAGGATAAAGCCGGCGATGATTTTTCCAGGATGGAGGGACTTGCGGTTATTGGTCATCACTCCCGCTTCCACCAGATCGATGACACCATCGGAAAAAAGTTCGGTGTGGATGCCCAGATCTTTTTTGTCCCTCAGGTGGTTCAGCACGGCGTCCGGGATGGCGCCAATCCCCAGTTGCATGGTGGCCCCATCCGGGATCAAGCTGGCGATATAAGCAGCGATGTCCTCCACTTCCTGAGAGGGTTCGCCTTTACCCATGACCAGCTCAGGGAGATGATAGTCCACAGGGACGATGTAATCCAGCTGGTTGACGTGGATGAAGGAATCACCCAGGGTGCGGGGCATTTGTTCGTTGACCTCCGCGATGATGATCTGGGCGGATTCCGCCGGGCTTTTGCTCAAGCCAACCTCTACACCAAAGCTGCAGAAGCCGTGTTCGTCCGGTGGAGAAAGATGGACAAATGCCACATCCACGGGGAGGCGATTTTCCTTGAAGAGCAGCGGAAATTCTGATAATAAGACAGGTGTGAAATCCGCCCGCCCGTCCTGGACGGCCTCTCGGGTGTTATGGCTGATGAACATGGTATTGACACGGATGTGCCCGGCCATGGAAGGGCTGACGTAATCCGCGGATCCCACAGTCAGCGCCTGGTTGATTTCCACGTCCTCCAGTTCGTGGGCCCGATCGACTAATGCCCCCAGGATTTTTTTAGGCACAGAGCAGTTGCCGGTCAAAAATATGCGGTCTCCGGAGTTGACGGCCTTTACGGCATCACGGGGGGTAACAACGTTTTCTCGGTATTGTTCAGTCCAACTCATAAGTTTTACCTTCCCTCCAGAGCTTGATTCAGGACATCGTTCGCGATTTTCCCTTGATGTGTATATACACCGCGCTGGAGCGCCTGGTTTTCCCGAATGGATTTTTCCACCCCCTCCCGGGCAACTTGCTTGATAAAGGGCCAGGCGGCATTGTTGAGGGCGTGGGTGGCGGTTCGTCCCAGCACCCCGGTCATATTGGGCACACAGTAATGGATCACGTCCTCTTCCAGATAAGTTGGATTGCTGTGGCTGGTGGGACGGCTGGTTTCGAAACACCCGCCCTGGTCGATGGACAGATCGAGAATTATCGACCGTTCATGCAGCATTTGCACCATCTCGCGGGTGACGATTACCGGCGTCGGAGCGCCGGGAACGAGGATGGCGCCGATCAGGATATCAGCAAAGGAGCACACTTTTTCAATGTTGAAGGGATAGGAAACCAGGGTCTTGACCTGCCCGTCGAACTGCTGATCAATGGATTGCAGCACGGCCAGGGAACTATCCAGCAAAAAGACATTGGCGCCTAATCCCAGGAAGGTCTGGGCGGAATTCCTGCCGACAATTCCTCCGCCCAGGATGACAACATCCGCTGGAGGGACACCGGGCACGCCGCCCAGCGAAAACCCACGGCCTCCATAGTTGTTCTGAGCCAGGGTGGCCGCTACCTGGGGCACCATCCGCCCTGCAAGCTGGCTGATGGGGACCAGCACGGGCAGACTGCCGTCATCTTTTTGAATGATCTCATAGCCGATGGCGGTGATTTCCTTTTCGAGCAGCGTGTTGACCTTGCTGGGCCGTCCTGCTGTGAGGTGCATGAAGCCCATCAGCGTTTGGCCTTCTCGCATCCATTCGTATTCTGCTTGGGAGGGCGGGACCACTTTGATCACCAAATCCCCCCGGCCGTAAACTTCCTCTCCGCTGTAGACAATGGTGCCCCCTGCTTCCTGGTAGTGGTGATCGCTGAAGCCGCTGCCTAATCCTGCATCGTGTTCCACAAACAGGGTATGTCCTTTTTTAGACAGCAGCTGGACACCAGCCGGGGTCAGCCCCACGCGGTATTCCGAGTCTCTCCGTTCTTTGGGTATGCTAATGTTCATTGAAATCTCCCTGATTGACCGTTAATCCAACATATGGGCCAGCAGCCCTTTCTGAGCATGTAAGCGGTTATGGGCTTGTTTGAAGATGACCGATTGGGGACCATCGGCCACGCTGTCCGTAATTTCTTCTCCGCGGTGGGCGGGTAAACAGTGCATGACGATGGTGTGTGAGGTGGCCTGCGATACCAGATCCTGGTTGACCTGGTACGGTGGAAAGACCTGGCGCCTTTTTTCTGCCTCCTCACTCTGCCCCATGCTGATCCAGGTGTCGGTGTAAATCACTTCCGCACCGTGTGCTGCCTGAACAGGATCCCGCAGTTGGGTTATGGTCGAGCCGCTTTCTTGGGCCATTTCCTGTCCCAGCTTGAGGGCCTTCTGGGGCATGTCGTACCCTTCCGGATTGGCGATGGTGAAATTCGCCCCCAATTTTGCGCAGATGAACATCAAAGAAACAGCGACATTGTTGCCGTCCCCGATATAGCTCACGTTTCTCCCCTCCACAGTGCCAAATTGTTCCTGGATGGTCAAGGCATCCGCCAGGGCCTGGCAGGGGTGATTGAAATCACTCAAGCCGTTGATGACAGGAATACTGGCCCAGCGTGCCAGCTCTTCGATGTGCTGGTGGTCAAAGACCCGGGCCATGACAACGTCTACATAACCGGACACCACGCGGGCCACGTCAGCGATGGATTCCCGTTCCCCCAGGCCAATTTCATCCGGGGATAAATACAGGGCATCCCCGCCCAGATGGCGCATCGCCATATCAAAAGAAACCCTGGTGCGCAGGCTGGGTTTCTGAAAGATCATGGCCAGGACTTTGTCCTTCAGGATGGGTTGATTGCCTCCATCCTGCCACTCCGTTTTCAGAGTCTGTGCCAGGTCCAGAATGACCTGCAGTTCCTGCCGGGAATGATCAGCCAGGTCGATGAAATGCTTCATATACGTGCTCCTGAAATGAAAATAGTTTGAATTACTCAGTTCAGAGCTAGTATATCATGAGCGCAGGCTGCCGGAAGGCCTGTCCTCATTCCTGTATTCTTTCCAGTATTGAAAGGTATAATTTATTCCACAGCGCCATGAGCGGGAAATGGATACAAAGGAGCCTATGTCACGTAAATTGTTACTATACGGATTTGGTTCTTCCCTGCAGCAGCGTATTAAGCGTGTGCTGCAGGACCATGACTTTTTGCTGGAGTTCGCGTCTCCTGAAAACCCTGTCCCGGGAGGAAAACAGCTTTCAGGGATGGATGCCGTCCTGGTTCACGCCCGACAGCTCGGCGATGGAAAGCTGGATCTGGAAACCGGCCTGGCGGATGTTCACCGCTATGACAACCTGGTCCTGGTCGGATCACTGGCTGATTATTCCCGTCTGGGAGGGCATGCCTGGCAGGAAGTGGACGGTGTGATCTTGCTGGGTGGACCGGAGGAAGGCTTTTTACCCAACCTGGAGGCAATGCTTCACCAAAGAAGGAGGGATCATCAGCCTACTATCCTGACCCTGTTGCGGATGATTATCAACCAGGCCACGGATTGGATGGACGCGGGAGATATTGAAGATCTCATAAAATTGACATTGAATATGTTGAAGGCTGCTTTTCAGTGTTCTTATGCCGGGACATCGATCCACCGCCAGGGGCCAGGGGAAGGATATCATTTCAGTTATTCTATGGGGCGTGCGGCACCTATTTATCCTGCTCAAGACATCATGGAACCTGGAATTGTCCATGAGGGGGAAGCCGGTCAGGGCCTGATCGGAGGCATTCAGAAAGTGGAAAATTTGTCGTCCCTGATCTGGAGCCCGATCCCGGATGAGGTCAGGCCGGGCGGTTTTTTCGTGTTGGGAAAAGAAGAAGATAGTTTTCAGCGCGCGGATCTGGAGCGCTTGATCATGTTCACAGGCTTTGCAGCGCGGACCATCCAATATATCCGCCTGCGGATCGGCCGGCGGCGGGAAGAAGAAGTGCTGTCCCGGGAACACCAGGCCGCCCTGAAATCTGAAAAGATGTCATCCATCAGCCGTTTAATGACTTCCGTTGCTCATCTTTTAAACAATCCGCTGCAAGCCATTCAAATCAATTTGGAGCTGGCTTCACGAGAAGATGTCACAGGTCAAAAACAAGCACACTATCTCGGTGTGGTCCGGGAGGAAGTGGAGAGGCTGCGGGGGATCGTGGCGGATATGGTCGATCATTATCGGCCGAGCCAGCGGGAAAAGACATGGGTGTCTCTGCATGATGTACTCCAGGAAGCGCTGGCGCTGAGGATTCCCGAGATGGAAGAAAGGGGCATCCGGATCGAGCGGACTCTGGCGCAGGAACTCCCGCCGGTGTGGGGTTTTTCAAATCAATTAAGTAAGGTGTTCACCCATCTGATTGACAATGCCCTGGAAGCTATGCCCCAGGGCGGGGTGTTATCCATCGAGACCCAATTGCAAAAAGACCACATTGCGTGTATGATTAGGGATAACGGAAAGGGCATCTCAGAGAGACATGAGGAACATATTTTTGATCCCTTTTACAGCACGAAAGAGAACAGCCATGGGTTGGGGTTGACAGTGTGTGATAACATAATTACTCAACATCATGGTGATATTGAATTGTTGAACACGGATCAGGAAGGGACTTGTTTTCTTATCACTCTTCCTATTGGAGGCCGGGCATGAGTGCTAGTTTGCTGGTTGTAGACGATGAAAAAGCAGTTCGGGATTCTTTGGAAGAAATCCTCGAACTTGAAAGTTATAAGGTCGATGCGGTCGGTTCGGGTGAAGCTGCACTGGAAGCACTGAACGAGCAGGACTATGACCTAATCCTACTGGATATCAAAATGCCGGGAATCAGCGGTATTGAGGTCATGCATCAATCCCGACGTCAGGCGCCGGAAACAAAAGTGATCATTTTCACCGGCCACGGCTCCCTGGATTCTGCCATTGAGGCCCTGCGGAGCGGGGCCAGCGACTACATTTTGAAACCCTATGATTCGGAGGACATCCTTTCCAGCATCGGCCGTGCCCTGTCAGAGAAGGCAGAGAAACAGCGCAAAGAAATGTTGATCGAACAGCTGGAATCTTCCCTGGATCAACTCAAAGATGTGGAAGGGATTACCACCCCAGATGTCCCGGCCCGGCGGGTAATTACTCTCCCGGAAGGAATCATGGTCGATCTCGAACGGCGGGAAATGTGGCGCGGAGGGGAACGGGC
>CAZIFI010000067.1:0-1769 GCA_964539105.1 uncultured Anaerolineales bacterium
CCCCTCTCCGGGTATGTCCCCTTGATGCGGGCCATAAAGGAATCCGGGAGATCAATCATTTCAGGGAAGCTGGATATTGGCGGCTGGAGAAAGCAGGGGACATCTCAATCTAAGATCCAGTGGGTGGCCTGGGCCCGGGCCACCCGCGTTCCCTGAGGATCCCTGGCATCAGCCCGAAACCGCAGCTGCCGATCTTCCTGGGATTGGAACGCTGCCTGGATCGTGAGATTGGTCACGGTAGGGTGGACGGGTTTACTGAAGGTGATCTCCAATCGCCGGGTTACATTAGGGGGTGCGACGAGCATGCTCAGGGGTCCTATGGTATTGTCGAACATGGCTGCCAGATAGCCCCCCTGCAGGGTGCGGTAAGGATTGAGGTGTTCCTCAAGGATGGGAAACCTGGTGGTTAAAGTGCCTTGATTGATATCCACGTCCAGTAGGTCCCCGTGCATGGACTCAAACGCTGGAGGGGGGATGAGGTATTTGTCCATCTTTTCGCCATGCATCTCGTACAGGTGATGGCGCAATTTATGCAGGATTTCCTGTGAAGAGGTGTTCATGGCGAGGATTCACATGCCTGGTTTCTGTGTGGTACGGGGCACATCGGGAAGAAGGGTCTACCTTTTCTGCTGGCGCTTCCAGCGGCGGGCTTTTTCAACAATTTGGTAGATGAAATCGGATTTACCTTCGGTGTAATCCCCGCTCCGGTTAGGAAATTTTTTGGCCAATTTTATTTTCAACCGCTCATAATCAGCGGCATCCTCCGGGTGATTGAGCAAATAATCCCGGAAGATGATATGCCTTTCTATCTCGGAATTGTTTTTTTGAAAGGCGTGAAGATGGTGGCTACGCTTTCCATTTGTATCCTTGGAGAAAAACCGCCGCCCTGGAATGCCGCGTTCGCCTTTGGGCTCGTATCCCATGGCTTCCATTTCAGAATTCTTTTGGTCCAATTCATCCAGGTTTTGCACGACGAGCACGAAATCAAGGATGGGTTTGGCTTTAATGCCCGGGATGGCAGTGCTGCCGACATGGTGCACTGCAAGGACCTGGATGGAGAGTCCATCCCTGATCCGTTTTGCTTCAAGGGCAGCCTCGTTTGCCCAGTTCGGGTCATGAGGAACAAGGATGACCTTTCTTTGTTCGGGGGTAAAGTCTTTGTGTGGCATGAATTGTTGTTGAAAGGGCAGAACGGTGTGGTTTTGTAAGTGATGTAAACCGTGATGTTCAGCCGGCCTGTGTATGTCAGCCTGTCTAGTTTTTGCCCGCCTAGTCAGTATACAGGATGTATTATATGTGTAAATCGTCAACTTCCGGCCAGGAGAGTATGAAGAGCTTCCCAACTGGTTCCGGATGTTACCATGCTGGAGATCTCAAGCCGACTCCGGGCTTTATCAGGCGTTGCTGATTGATAAAGGTTTAGCATGTGGGGTGCCGGGATGGGATTTTTTATGAAACAGGTGATTAAGTATGATTAATCCTGATGGGTGACCACATCCTCAATGATGCTTTTTCCGGCTGCGACTTCATCGATGGAATGGATGGCTGCTCCGTTATTCTCAAGCAGTAATTTTAGATTTTCGTATTCTAACCCATTCCCTTCCACTGTGATTTTTGCATTTTCGACATGGTGATCGATCTCATATAGAGTGATATTGACGCCTTCCACCCCTTCCAGGTTGGCAACTTCCTGGGCCATATCAACGATGTTGGGTTCATGGGGCTTCAATACATCCAGGACAATCCGGCGTAAGTTTTCTAACAAAAAC
>CAZIFI010000067.1:1869-9578 GCA_964539105.1 uncultured Anaerolineales bacterium
GCTGGGTCTCGTTTGTGAAGCTTTTTAAGCAGGTGGGCCCGTTCGAACTGCAGCTGACCGCGCGTGACCGGTATGGCAGGATAGGGGTTGGGTTTGATGATGAGTCCCGTGTCAAATTGATAGGAGCGCATTTGCGCTTCGTGGGCGATATGTCCCAGATAAGTCCCGATGGCTGAGAGGGGATCTCTCTGGTTCCGGAATCGAATCAACTGGGGGTGATGCTGGTATCCTTGTGTTCGTCCGGCCAGGACCTGCTGGGCTAGCAATGCCTCTCGCCACACGCCCAAAAGTCCCAGCCGGTCTAAATATGTCGGGGAAAGGGACCACAACCTCATATTGCTTCCTTGTTTCCAATCGTCTCATAAGCATACCATATGATCCAGGAAGGGTTTGTCCGGGTTAAACCATAGCAATTTGCTTGATTCCCGGCAGAGTTGGATGTGGATCGGTTCGGGGATCCAGGGTCGGGTTTCCGGTTCTAATGGAAAATTGAGACTTTTGTGAAAGGGACGTGCTAAAATGAGTAAACGAGTGATCGTTACTGAATTACTGTTAATCTAATCAAGAAAGGACGAATATGTCTCCAAAACAAATTACAGAAGATGCTGTGATGGAAGCGTTGGGAACCGTTGTAGATCCTGAATTGGGGCGGGATTTGGTCACGCTGGGGATGATTAAAGACCTGGAGATCACGGATGCGGATGTCCACTTCCGGCTGAAACTCACCACGCCGGCCTGTCCGATGAGTGAAGAGATAAAAAAGGATGCCCTGGACGTGGTAACGGCCATCGAGGGGGTGGAGAGGGTCGACATTGAGATGGATGCTGAGGTCCCCAAAGGCCAGAAAAAGTCGAAGCATGAAGGGATCCGAAATGTGGTCGCTATCGCTTCAGGCAAAGGCGGTGTGGGAAAAAGCACGGTGGCTGTCAACGTAGCCGTAGCCCTGGCGGATATGGGTGCGAACGTCGGATTGCTGGATGCCGATATTTATGGGCCCAATGTGCCGACCATGATGGGGGTCAATAAGATTGGCGGTACGAAAAACGAAAAGATCATCCCGGCCCAGGCTCACGGCGTGAAATTGATGTCGATCGGGTTCCTGGTGGAACCCCAGCAAGCCCTAATCTGGCGGGGACCGATGCTGCATTCCGCCATTCAACAGTTTATCAGCGATGTCGACTGGGGAGAATTAGATTACCTGATCGTTGATCTTCCTCCGGGAACGGGTGATGTGCAGCTCAGCTTGAGCCAGACTTTAGAAATTCAAGGTGGTGTAATTGTCACTCTGCCGCAGGAAGTTTCTTTGGATGATGCCCGGCGAGGGTTGAACATGTTCGACGAGCTGGACGTCCCGGTATTTGGCGTGGTTGAGAATATGGGTTCCTTCACGACCCCGGAAGGGCAGGATTTGGACATCTTCGGTTCCGGTGGCGGGGAGAAACTGGCTGAGGAATTTGGCGTGCCTTATATAGGTTCCATTCCCATTGACCCTGCCGTCCGCAAAGGTGGAGACGCCGGGGTGCCGGTTGTGATCAGTGAACCCGATGCGGACGTTACCCTTGCCCTGCGCACAGTAGCCCGGAAAATTGCTGCCCGGGCCAGCATTGTGGCCTATCAGAATTCATAAAACCGGATATGGGACCGATGAAGCTGACATTTTAAGGGGCGAGAACCCGTTTCTCGCCCTTGTTTGCTGTCACCCCGTAGAGGTACGAGCAGCCCGGACAGGTGGATTCACCCCGATAAACCTCATCCATTTTCTATGCATCTTGCCCCATTTTTTCTGTCTGGCTACCGGAACAGGTTAAGTTTGGTAAAATAGCTCCATGACTTCATTCGTTGTCGGTATCCGATTTCACGAGGGGGGAAAGACTTATCACTTTGATGCAGCAGGGTTTTCCGACCTGGAAATTAATGATTATGTGATCGTGGAAACCTCCCGGGGGAAACAGCTGGGCCAAATTGTGATGTTTGTTGAGTCTGATGAGGTCAAAGACCATCAGAACTGGAAGCCTATCCTACGCAAAGCAACCCCGCGGGATCTGGTTCTACGCCAGATCTCGGAAGCTAAAGAAGAGGAGACTCTTCAGGTCTGTCTTGACCTGAAACATGAATTCCGGTTAGAAAAGGTCAAATTCGTCTCTGCCGAGTACAGTTTAGAGGGGGAGGATCTGATCTTTCTCTATTCTTTTGAGGGAGATGAGGACCCGGATCTGGAAACCTTTTTGCAGCGTTTGCGAGACCAGTTTCCGGAGAATAACGTTGAGTTTCGGAGGATCGGTCCCCGGGATGCAGCGAAGATTATCGGCGGGATGGGGGCGTGTGGAAAAGGCGTACGGTGCTGTACGGAATTCATGACGGGATTTGAACCGATCTCGATCAAGATGGCCAAGGAACAGGGTGTGTCACTGGCTCCTACCGAGATCACGGGGATGTGCGGCAGGCTGCGGTGCTGCCTGTCCTATGAGCACGAACAGTATGTCCAGGCTAAAAGTGAACTGCCAGGTCGGGGCCGACACGTTCGTACCCCACGGGGAGAAGGAAAGGTCGTTCGCCTTAATGTCCTCCAGAAAGAGGTTCATGTTGATCTGGGGGAATCCGGAGTTCAAACTTTTGATCACCGGGACATCCAGGACAAGTGAGCCATGGTGAACTTCCTATCTGACGCCCGAGATCTATTTCCTTATACCCAGGAAATGCGCCGCACCTTTCACCGACACCCCGAACTCGGGTTTCAGGAAAGGCAAACAGCCCAGATCATTGCCCGGGAATTACAAAACTTATCCGGGCTGGATATTCAAACCGGAATTGCCGGGACCGGAGTCACAGCACTCCTGGAGGGTGATCCCTCAGGCCCTTTGATCCTGCTGCGGTTTGATATGGATGCCCTCCCTATCCAGGAAGAAAATGATGAGGAGTATGCCTCCCAGGTTGATGGGGTAATGCATGCCTGCGGCCATGATGGGCATATGGCGATCGGGTTATCCACAGCGAAATTGATGCACGATCGGCAAGAAGAATTACCGGGCAATATCCTGTTTGTCTTCCAGCCGGCTGAGGAGGGTCTGGGAGGGGCAAAGCGCATGATTGAGGATGGGATATTAGAAAAGCACCGCCCGGATGTCGTGATGGCCCTTCACTTGTGGAACGAAAAGCCCATCGGTTGGTTTGGGATCAGTGATGGGCCGATGATGGCTGCCTCTGAAATCTTCAACGTGCGCATCGTTGGAAAAGGGGGACATGGCGCCAACCCTCATGAAGCGGTGGATCCTATCCAGGCTGCTTCCCATGTTGTTACCGGGCTGCAGTCCATTGTCTCCCGTGAGTTGTCTCCCCTGGATACTGCTGTGATCACAGTAGGGAGCTTTCATGGTGGACAGGCCCATAATGTGATCCCTGCGGAAGTCTCTCTGGAAGGGACGATCCGCACCTTCAACCCGCGAACCCGTCAATATGTCTTGGAGCGCTTTGAGGAAATTGTGTCCGGGATTGCAGAAAGTTATGGATGCTGGGCAGAGATAGATGTGGAAGAGATTTCCCCCGCAGTGGTGAATGACCCCGATGTTGCAAATCATGTCCGGAATGTGGCCCAGCAGCTGTTCCCTGAGTTGACGATTGACCGCAGCTATAAGACGATGACATCGGAAGATATGGCCCTGATGATGGAAGGCTTTAAGAGTTGTTATGTGCTGATCGGGTCTGCCAATGAGGCGCTGGGCTTGAATGCCAAACACCATCACCCGGAATTTGATTTTGATGAACGGGCCATGATCCACGGTACAGCGTTGATTTCAGCCGCAGCAAACTTCCTTCTGGACCGGTAATCTAGCAGCGGATGACAGCATGTCTTGGGTTGGGCCCCGGGCCCAACCTTTTGTCTTTAATGGCAGGGCAAACAAATGTTGACACCCTTCACCCGGGATGTTAGAATGCCTTTACTCAATTAATCATATTTATCATATTAATAAAAATGGCTGAAAGCAGTGGTTTTTCCGAGTTTTTGACATATTTATCCCAGCGGGCTCTGGACCCGGATCAGAAGGAATCCCTTCCACCCTTGAGCGGGCTGAGCGATGAAATGGACATCAGCGTTTCCCGCTTGCGAGAACAGTTAGAAGTGGCTAAAGCGCTGGGTTTTGTGGATGTCCGGCCCCGTGTCGGGATCCGGCAGCTGCCTTACCGGTTCGCTCCCACCGTACGCCAGAGTTTGTTTTATGCTATCCGGCAGGATCATAAGTATTTCGAAGAGTTTTTGGATCTCCGCCGGCATATTGAATACGCCTACCTGAAACAGGCCATGGTTGCGCTTACACCCGAGGATAAGGAAAGCCTGGAGGCGCTGCTGAAGAGGGCGTGGGATAAGCTGCAGGGTAGACCGCCCCGTATCCCTCATGAGGAGCACCGCAAATTTCACCTTACCATTTTCCGCCGTCTGGACAATACTTTTGTCACCGGTCTTTTAGAAGCGTACTGGGACGCGTATGAGGCGGTGGGGCTGGATGTGTATGCCGATATGGCCTATCTGGAAGAAGTGTGGAATTACCACCAGCAGCTGGCGGAATCCTTGATTTCCGGGAAAGGGGATCAGGCGCGCCAGATTTTGAAAGAGCACTTTGATTTGTTGATTGACCGTCTGGCTTCATAATCTGCAGGCCTGTATGGATCAGATACGGCGGATGTGATAGTTATATGAATACACTAGATGTACAGCGATCGTGAAGTGTAGAACACGAGGTGATCCATGACAGTGAATGAAAAATCCCCCATGGAACAACAGGCGACGGATCAGATTGTTAACGATTTTTCCTTGATGATCGGCACGGTGAACGGTTCAGGCAGCCAGACGTCGAACCTGACCCTTATCCGCGCCATCTTTAAGATGGGTATCCCTGTTTCAGGAAAAAACATTTATCCTTCCAATATTCAGGGGATGCCGACCTGGTTTGATATCCGGGTCAGCAAACAGGGCTACACGGCCAGAAAACCGGAGACGGACATTTCGGTGGCCATGAACGGGGACACCTTCCGGGAGGACATCGAGCGCCTCCATCCGGGTGGGGTGCTGGTGTATGATGACGGCATACGACAAGACATCGAACGTGACGACGTGTTCCGTTATGGCATTCCGGTACTAAAAATCGTCCGTGACAACGATGTTCCCCGCAATTTACAGGACTACGTGGCCAATATGGTCTACGTGGGCGCTCTGGCCTTTTTGTTAGGGATTGATATGGAGGAAATCCGCCTGGCTCTGGACTATCATTTCGGGGGGAAGGAAAAACCCATTGAGCTCAACAGCCGGGTGATCGAAGCCACCAAAGAATGGTGTGATCAGAACCTGGAAAAAGAAGATCCCTACTGCCTGGAGCCCATGGAGGCCACCCACGGTCTGAAATTGGTGAGCGGAAATGAAGCCGCGGCGCTGGGATCAGCTTTTGGCGGCGTCCAGTTCGTGGGATGGTATCCCATTACACCGGCCACAGGATTGGCGGATATGCTCCAGGTTCATCTTCCCAAAATCCGTAAAGACCCTGAGACAGGCAGAAATACCTTCGCCATAGTCCAGGCCGAGGATGAGCTGGCTGCTGTCGGAATGGCCATTGGCGCCGGGTGGGGAGGAATCCGGGCCATGACCTCCACTTCAGGTCCAGGCCTGAGCCTGATGACAGAGTTTGTAGGGCTGGCGTACTATTCTGAGACACCGGTTGTGATCTGGGATGTGCAGCGTGTCGGCCCCAGCACCGGTCTGCCGACACGTACTTCTCAGGGGGATGTGATGATGGCCCGATATCTCGGTCATGGCGACACGGAAAACATCCTGCTTTTCCCGGCATCAGCCAACGAATGCTTCGAGTTTGGCTGGAAGTCCTTTGATTTGGCTGAAAGGCTGCAGGCTCCTATCTTTGTACTCAGCGACCTCGATCTGGGGGTCAACCCCTGGATCACCGAGGAGTTCGCCTATCCGGATCAGGAGATGGACCGCGGAAAGGTCTTGTGGGAAGAGGATCTGGAGGAAATGGGTGAAAAATGGGGCCGGTATCTGGATGTGGATGGGGACGGCATCCCCTACCGGACAGTCCCCGGGAACAAGCATCCGGAAAGCGCCTGGTTTGGGCGCGGAACCGGCCACGATGAGTATGCCCGTTACAGTGAAGATCCGGATGATTACTGGCGCAACATGGAGAGATTGAAGAAAAAGTATGAAACAGCCAGGAACATGGTCCCCGAACCGGTGATTGATTCCATGGACGGAGCGGAAGTTGGTATCCTGGCGTATGGTTCCACCGACCCGGCAGTGCAGGAAGCGCGCGATTACCTGCAGGAGGAAGGGATCAAGACGGATTATTTGCGACTGCGATCCATCCCCTTTACAAAATCGGTTCAGGAGTTTGTTGAATCCCACCGCATGACCTATGTGGTTGAGTTGAACCGGGATGGGCAGGTCCATCAATTGCTTTCCCTGGATGTTCCCCAGCATGTGAACAATCTAACCTCTGTGGCCAGGGTGGATGGTTTACCCATGACAGCGGTATGGATCAAGAGTGAGATCATGAAGGCGGAGGGTAAATAAGCATGGCTAGAAGAACACGAGGTCGAGAAAACGAAGTAGGACTGACCAAGGATGATTACCGCGGTGCGCCCAGCACCTTATGCCGGGGCTGCGGTCATGAATCTATTTCCAACCAGGTGATTTCCATCATGTATGAAATGAATGTTATCCCTGAAAACATTGTCAAATTTTCCGGGATCGGGTGTTCCAGCAAGAGCCCGGCCTATTTCCTGGACCGTTCCTTTGCCTTCAACGGGCTGCACGGACGTATGCCATCCCTGGCAACGGGGGCGGTTTTTGCCGATCACACCCTCAAAGCTATGGGGTTCAGCGGAGATGGCGACACAGCCAGCATCGGTATGGGGCAGTTCAAGCATGTCATGCGCCGCAATGTTCCCCTGGTATATCTCGTGGAAAACAATGGCGTTTACGGGTTGACCAAGGGCCAGTTTTCAGCCACAGCGGACCAGGGTCTGGAACTCAAAAAGCAGGGCTTAAATCCCTACATGCCGGTAGATATTATCCGCGAAGCCTTGGCCAGCAACGCCACCTTTGTAGCCCGGGGATTTTCCGGGGATGTGCAGCAGCTGCGTGAAATTCTGAAGGCTGCTGTCAGCCATGAGGGAATCGCTGTGTTGGACATTATCAGCCCTTGTGTGGCTTTCAACAACAAGGATGATGCGCATCATTCGTATACCTGGGGCAGGGAACACGAAGTAGCCATTCATGATCTGTCTTATGTGCCTCCCCGAGAGGAAATCGAGGTTGATTACGACAAAGAAGTCATGAAACAGGTCACCATGCACGATGGATCCAAAATCGTGCTCCAGAAGATTGGTGAAGAGCACGATATCTCCAGCCGCAAGGCAGCGGTCCGGCTGCTGGACAAAGCGGATGAGGAGAGCATCCTGCTGACCGGGCTGTTTTATATCGATACCGAGAAGCCTTCCCTGACGGATATCAAAGGCATCCCGGAAGAACCCCTGAACAGGTTGTCCAGCGATCGTTTGCGGCCTTCCCCCGAAACGCTGGAAAAAATTAACGCCGATCTGTACTAAATCACCGATACAGGCGACGCTATTCTCAGACTGGTTATAAAAAGATGGGGCTGTCTAAAAAGCAGCCCCTTTTGCTTTTCCCATAATCCAGGATGAGGTTA
>CAZIFI010000068.1:0-8743 GCA_964539105.1 uncultured Anaerolineales bacterium
CTTTTGTTTTTAATTCTGTTGAATGTCAAAATCTAATCGAGGTAGGATTCCAATTTTTCCTGGATGCGCGGATTGCGCAGCCGGCGCAGGGCCTGGGCCTCGATCTGCCGGATTCGTTCCCGGGTCACACCCATCTTCTTGCCAACCTCATTGAGGGTAAGGGTGCGCCCATCTACCAGGCCGTAGCGCATTTCCAGGATGCGCGTTTCGCGCGGGGGGAGTTCCGAAAGGGCTTCTTGTAAGTGCTCCCGGAGCAGAATGCTGGTGGCCTCTTCATCCGGCGGCGTGATTTCTTTGTCAGGGATGAAGTCTCCCAACAGGGCATCATCCTCTTTTCCGGTGGGCATTTCCAGAGACAGCGGACGGCGGGCATGTTTCATCATGTCCCGCACATCTTCCGGGCTGACATTGAGGGCTTCCGCCAGTTCTTCCTGGGTGGGATCCCGGTTCAGGTCCTGTTTGAGCTGATGCTGCATGCGGATCATCTTGTTGATCTTATCACCCATGTGAACCGGGACGCGGATGGTGCGGCCCTGGTCGGCGATGGCCCTCGTGATGGCCTGCCGGATCCACCACGTGGCATAGGTGCTGAATTTATAGCCGCGCTCCCGTTCGAACTTGAGCGCCGCGCGCATCATGCCGATGTTCCCTTCCTGAATCAGATCCAGGAACGAGACACCGCGGCCCACGTATTTCTTGGCGATGCTGATCACCAGGCGGGAATTGGCTTTGATGAGGTGTTCAAAGGCTTCCCAGCCTTTGTTGACAACCTGGCTTAATTCCTCACGCTCTTCCAGGGTTAACTCTTCCTCAGCCATTTTCTTCTGAGCTTTCCGCCCGGCGTCGATCTTTTCCGTCAGTTCTTGCTCTTCCTCCCGGGTCAGGAGGGGAACTTTACCGGCCTGTTTGATGTAGAGGCCGACCGTGTCCTGGGTGCTGATATTGGACAGCGGATCATCATCTTCCAGCTGCTCATCGTCTGCGATGCCGTCTTCATCTTCTTCCTCATCGTCAAACATTTCTTCCGCTTCTTCTTCGCTTTCCACATAAGGGATGTCCGCGCTGAGCAAGGCGGAGAAGGCTTCTTCCAGCTGATCGACTCGATTTTCCGCTTCCGGATACACTTCAGAGATATCGTCCAGGGTCACATAGCCCTTATCTCTCCCGATTTGTAGGAGGTGGGCTAATGGGGACTCTTTTTCTTGGGGTGTTTCAATCGATTTCTGTTTACTCATAGCTTAACTTTTTTGCATCATGCTGGCTTATATTTACACATGTCAACAGCGACCATTAAAACCCATCCATACTTTTCTGGATGGGTTTTTTCTCTCACTGCAGGCTTGATTATAGCACAGTCGCCGGGGAGATAAACGGGTTAAAAAGGATTATATAATCTGTTAATACTCGCGATCCTGCCCCAATTTGACCATAAAAAGCTAACATTTCAGGGGCGATATCTGACCGGAAACCGGCTCAAAACGCCGGGTTAATAACCCCGTTTTCTTCTCCAAAATGGGCCCGGGGATGTCAGGGTTGGACCCTCCGGAACCAGGCGCTGAGCATCCTGGATGCCGGTTTACCGTGGATGGAGGAGGATTTGTCATGCAAAATGGCAGGTGGATAATAGCCCCGCGAGATGATCCCTGAAACCCAATCCTCATCCTGGATGGCATTCAAGATCGCTGCATAGCTCCGGGTTTGTGCTCGAAAATCTACCTTCAGGGAAGGCAGGTCTGGCGCCGGTTCCAGGAGTGTGCCGGGGGAGACACAATCCTCCCCGTCCAGGGGCAGGCAGTCCCTGCTGCCGCCTTCTACAGAGGGATAGGCTATGCTTAATACCAGCCTGATTCCGTCCTCTTTGAGCCAGCTCTCCCAGAGGGGTTTTATCTTTGCGGCAAGGTCCTCTTCCGCAGATTGAGTCATCTCTTCCAGGGTGCGGGACTCTTCATCCTGCAGCGCCGGGGTCCACTGTATGTACACCTGGTCGATGTGCTGGAAAAACCGGGGCCGGATGTCATTTTCAGGCAGCGGCATGGCCCAGGCCACAGTGCCATTGTAGCGCTCTTTGACTTCTTGCAAGAGCTGGTCCCAGCGGAGTTCTGCATCTGCTGGAACGCCGGATGGGCTGCCGTCAGGGAGTTTTCCTCCGGGCAATGCCGGGATTAACCACGGACCGCCCAGGACCAGCGTGTCCAGTTCCTGGCGTTGTGCTGCTTCCGCGTAATGAAGCAGGAATCGACGATACTGGTCAAACCAGCTGTTCCACCACCCAAAATCCCGGTCCGCCGAAACCCACCATTCCTCAGCCGACGACGGGAAGCGCGGATGGGGGTAGAGGGCGATGTCCAGGTTCTGGGTTTTCGCAGCCTGGATCTCCGATTCCAGATCCAGCCACAATGGATCCTGATTGGCGCGCGGTTCCAGGACGGGGGGGGTCTGGTGGGAGAAGCTCCAGGTGGGTGTGAGCGTGACCTGCCCGGCGTTGAGGGAATAGATTTCCTTCATAATATCTAACAGCCGGTCGGGCTGGGGAGGGGAATACCCCGGCAGGAGCTCGATGCCGGTGATGAATGACGGCCTGCTGGAAGGAGCGCTAGCCAGATCCGGATCGGCGGGCAGTTGATCCTCCAGCCAGGCCCAATCCTGGACGCGGTCCTCCTGGTAGGTGCTGGATTCCGTGATGGACACCTCCCGGCCTGCCGGACTCTCACCCGCGGTCTGGGCATCATCGGCGATGCCGCACTCGCCGGCGCGACAGTAGCGGTATTCGAGGTCCGAGATAATGTTCAAGGGGCTGTACAGGATATAGGCCCAGTGGTGGGGCCCTACTTTCAACATGGGGAGGGGAGTGGTCCAGCCGTAAGGGTTGAATTGGATGTAGATATCCTCGTTATCCGGAGTGGAGGAAGGTGCTGTGAGATCGAAGGTGATCGGCCCCTGCTCGCCGGAGGACCATGTTTCCACGATATCATCCCGCTGCACGTTTTGATCCGGCACGATAAAGCGACGGAGGTGGAATGTGCCCCGGGTCGTGTGTTCCGCGTTCCAGAACCCGTCTCCCAGGGTGTATTTATAGCGGATTTCCGCGCCCACCGGCAGGGAGAGGATAATTCCGTAATGGGTGTCGTCCACCTGAGTCAATTTCGGCATGCGGGCTGGAATGGTGTTCATCCCCCCGGTCAGGTTGCCGAAAGTGTTACCGAGCTGGTATAGATTACCGGCCAGGCGTACACTTTGTTGGGGGGTGGAAGATGGGACTTCAGCTACGAACGTCACATCCACATATTCCCGCGGAGTGAGCTCTAAGATGGCTTCTGTGTTTGCCTGGGATGCGACCTGGGCGCCCTGCTGGGTGATGTGGTAGGCGCCGTCAAGGGCATACGCCACCAGGTTATGGACGCCGGGGGGCAGCCCCGAGAGCAAAAATGTTCCATCCGCTGTGGTGAACGCCTGCACCCCGCCCGCGGTGACCAGCACGCCGGGGATGGGCTGCCCGCTGCTTTTATCGACGATTCTTCCGGAAATCCGCCCTGGTTCCGGCCCGGTATAGGTGGTATCAGACCACTGGTAGATGATATCCTGGACCTCGCCCGGCGTGGCGGCATGGACCATGCGGTAGCGGACCTGATCACCGGTGTCAGTGTGTTCCACCACGGAATACGGGTCGCGGCGGGTATAGCGGTACTTGATAACAGATCCCACGGGGACAGCCAGCGTGGTGTGGTAGGTCAGCCCTTGCTCTGCGGTCGTTTCTCCGAAAGCCGGCTCCATTTCATGGGCCTGGGCGTTGACACCCAACCCGGTCACTTCATCCAGGGTGTTCAGATACACGGCTTCTTCAGTGGGGGTTTCCGGGGGCACCTGGACGAAAAAGGTCATTTCTACCATCGAAGGGGTAACCTGGGCTTCCTGGAGCCGGGGGACAACACCTTCCAGTAGTTGAGGTGAGGAACAGGAAGCTGTCAGCAGACTGCACAACAGGAGGAGCACAATTCGCGGTGCGAATATCCGGGAGCGGGTCATGATCGTACCTCTTCTTTGATGAGCTTGATAAGTAATTCCATATTTTGAATATGTTTGGCAGGGACCTTAATTTCTTTTCGGGAGCCAAGGTGGACGATGAGATTGCCGTTGTGGGCCGTCATACCTTCGATGTACGTCCAGGGCACTTGTTTGTCCTGGTACGTGAGGTGTTCACGGGAGATGGCCAGAGCCCCGAAGGGCAGCTCCTGCCCCTGCTGGAAGGCTGTCCGATAGGCAGGCAGCAGCCGGGGATAGATCTGTTTTTTCAGGAGTTGGATCAGATCAGGGAGGTGTTTGAAGCGGCTGTCGAGCTGGATCGCGTTTCCGCGCCGGGGGTGAAGAGTAAGTTTATGGCGGGGTCTGGAGTTCCAGCCCAGAAAGTTTGATTGCGTGCTGGTCAGTGTCAGGCCTGTGATATCTTCCCACCGCAATCTGGTTTTCCGTCCCGGTGGTTGGCGGATGATCAGTCCGGGCTTATGGACGCTGACCCTGAATTTGGCCCGGTGCAGGCGCCGCAGGGCGTACAGGAGGACAGGCAGGGTGACCCCCAGGGCGGCCTGGAACCAGGGCTGCCCCCAGGTGCGCGCGGCCACCGGCCCGTAATTCGTATAGCCATAGATGGCGCGGCGGTATCCCATTCCCACCAGGCCCAGGATGACCAGGCCCATGGGGAGAAAGATCAATCCCACATGCCGCCATTTGAGGGGCTGAACATGAAAGCTGGTCACTATCGAGCCGAATTTGGAGT
Source organism: uncultured Anaerolineales bacterium (assembly GCA_964539105.1). Classification (GTDB taxonomy): domain Bacteria; phylum Chloroflexota; class Anaerolineae; order Anaerolineales; family UBA11858; genus B10-G9. The sequence goes on from CAZIFI010000068.1 coordinate 4,772, forward strand.
TTTTTTCCACGCCTGCCATGCCATTTCTGGTTGTGATCGGAAAAGTTAGATAGGATTATAGACTAGAAAAGGATCCTGTGCATCCTTCTGTCGCGGTATTTTACAGCTCTCGAGTTTGATCGCTTTCCGGGAAAACGTCCTGGCATGAAAGAGGGATACCGGATGAACATGTCCTCATCCGGTATCCGGCTGCATCCGCAGTCCTGTGCCCATCAAGCTGGCACGAAATACACGTCAGTGGGTTTTAGTTTTGAATTCCGCAGGAATTTTGGTTTCACCTTCATGCCCATCCATTCCAGGGAAGCGTCGTCCGGGTCCACCCCCAACAGCCGACTGAGCAGCAGCGTGTCCACACCCTCAAACTCGACCAGGATTAATACAAAGGGCGTTTCATCCAAGAATTCTTCCGATCCAAAGTGGCACACGGTAAAGGCGTGGATGGTGGCCGTGCGTTCGGTGATGTCAATCCACTCCGTTTCCTCACCCGTGTACATGTCATGCCCCCGCGGGGTGGCGTAGGTGTATCCGGTTTCCGGATCACGGTTCGCCAAGAGTTTTTTGTTTGTCAAACCCGCAAACCAGGGGCTGTCCTGGGCATAGGAGTGCTGGTAGGTAATGCTGTAGGGCTGCTCGATCTGAATGGGCGCCATTTGCTTCAACCAGGCCAGCGCTTCGGGTCTCAATTCTTGGGGGAAGGGGAGGTTATGAACAATTGTCCCTCCTAAGGTTTCTTCTCGTTTCTCAGGTAGCTTACTCATGTTCCTCTCCTTACTCTCTTTCCAGGACGGTGACAGTGACGTAGGTTCCGGTCCCGGCATGGGAATGGATGGCACCCCGCCGGGCGTCATTGACCTGCAGCGCGTCATCTTTGAAGTGCTTGCCGATCGTGCTTTGCAGCTGCCAGATGGCAAACACGGCCTGCATTAACCCGGTTGCTCCAACAGGGTGGCCGCAGGCGATCAATCCGCCGGAAGGATTGACAGGACAGACGGCTTTTTCAGCAAGGTCCAATTCGTAATCAATGTCTGGCATAAAAGCCTTTCCGGAGGTAGCAAAAGGCCCTCCCTCACCGTAACGGCACAGTCCCAGATCTTCATAAGTCTGGATCTCACTCGAGGTATAGGCGTCATGCAGCTCGATGAAATCCAGTTCCTGCAGGGGGTGTTCGATGTCGGCGTGTCTATAAGCCATGTTTCCGGCCGCGCGTCCGGCGCGGAAAGAGTGCACACCCGGATAGCGGGTTCCTGTGTCCCACAGATCTCGGTAATAAGCCAGGGTATCCTGAGAGTTCTTTTCTTGCACCGTGGCGTATTCCTCGATAAACTGGTCATAATCCACATGGGGGCGGTCTGCCATACGCATGGCATCCGTTCCCCGGCCGATCCCGGTCACCTGGACCAGGGGTCGGGTGATTTCAGCTCCGGCTTTTTCCAGCTTTTCTAACCCGTCTTCTGAAACCAGGATGGTGGCTGCCGCCCCGTCGGACATGACGCAAATGTCCAGGCGGGTCAACGGCCAGGCTACCATCACGGAATCCCGTACGTCCTGTACCGTATAGCGGTTTCTCTTCTGGGCATAGGGGTTGTGATAAGCGTTGAGATGATTTTTAACGCTGACGTGGGCCATCTGTTCTACAGTGGTGCCGTATTCTTCCATGTGCCGGGTAACCATCATGGCGTAGTACCCGGAATAGAATCCGCCTACCGGGTAATCGAAGGACACATCAGAGGCCAGGGCGATAAATTCATTCCCTTTCCATGTTTCGACATGGCTCATGGTCTCAAACCCGTATGCCACAGCGATATCCATATGCCCGCTGGCAACGGCTTTCCAGGCTTCTTGAAAGCACAGTCCACCTGTGGCGCCCCCGCCTTCCACCCGGTGGCTGGGTTTGGGGCACAATCCCAGATAATCTTGCGCCATGATGCCCGCCATCAGCTGGCGGCTGAAATGATCTGAGAAGTAGGAGGCCACGGATCCATCCACCAGGCGGGTGAACGTTTGAAAATCCAGCCCGATGTCGTCAATGGCGTACTCGTAGGCCTCCTTGATGATGGCCTGAAAATTTTTATCAGGGCGGGCTTTGGCGAATTTTGAGACACCGCCTGATACAGCATAAACAGGTCTCATGCGTTTTACTCCCTTCGTCCTGGCGGACGGATAAGTTGAAACGTGAAGAGTGATCTGTGTGCTACCAGGTGTGGCTTTGATCCCCGGCAAGTGCCGGAGGATAATCATTGTCAGGCGAGATGTGGTCGTGTTCCGAGCGAGTGTGCCAGGTGTGCCATTTTTGCCAGCTGGGTCCGGATTATGCTTGGTCTTCCTGGTCTTGGGGTGGAGAGGTTTCGTGATTGTCTTCCTGCGGTTCCGAGGGAGAAGATGAATCTCCTTGATCGCTGTCAGGGGCAGGGATGGAACCCGGACCACGCCATGATGAGTCATAAAGCGGATCCTTTTTCCCTCCATCAAGTTGGTCCTCATCGATTTGATAGAGTTCGTTCCATTCTTCCAGCTCTGCTTCGCGCATCAGTTTATAGGGTAGATTCTGGACTTCATCGACGCCGCTCTGCAGGCTTTTCCACCAGCTTGAGGTGACAATGGAACGCATAAATTTCCCCAGTTTTCTTCCGGCCACGATCATCCCTTCCGGGCCCAGGACCAGGATACCTATTATAAATACGATGACAATTTCCAGAGGGCCAACGCCTAAGATATTCATAAAGATTCATCTACGGTTTTTGACCGCAGATGTTGTAAGGATTGTTCAAGCTCGTTCTGTTGTTTTGCCAGGCTTCCCAATACCCCGTTTACAAAGCGCGGTGCACTGTCTGAGCCATAGGATTTGGCCAGCTCTACGGCTTCATTAATGGCCACTTTCAGCGGGATCTGGGTGTTTACAGCCATTTCCCACAGGGCAATACGCAGGATATTGCGGTCAATGATTGCCACCTGGTCCAGCGGCCATTCTGGCGCATGCTGGGCGATGAAATGGTCCAGCTCTTCAATATGAGGCCATATACTGGTGACAATATAATGAATGAAAAGAACCAGATCTTCGTTCAGATCACAATCAGCAATCCTTTCCTGGAGCACGGTACCCAGAGGGTGGTCGGTTACATCCAGTTCGTAGAGTGCTTGCAGTGCGACAGCCCGGGCCTTCGTCCGGTCTTTCATGATCGTTTAGCCCTCAGGAGCGGTGTGCTGGTTGAAGTCGACATCCTCAATGTGGATGTTAACGGTCCCTACCTCCAGACCAACCATCTTTGAAATTGCCAGGGAGACTTCTTCCTGCACGGAGAGGCCGGTGTCGCGCAGGTTGACATCTCCGGAAAGGACAAGGTAAAGGTCAGCATGGACCTTTCCGTCTTCTTTGATATCGATCTGGACACCCTTTTCATAACTGCGTTGAAAGAGCGAATTCATGCTGCTGGGCGCCTGAGCCAGACGGATGACTCCCTGCACGCCGAGGGCAGCAGCCTTGATGATTGTGACCAGTACCCCAGGGGCAATGGTCGTTTTTCCGGGGGGGCGTTCTGCTTCTGTCATGGGTACTCCAGCGTTGATCCTGTGTGTGTCCTGGTATGATACGTTGGATAGAATTCGCTATCTATTATAACCTATCGTCACCATTAAAACACAGAAGGCCGTGACGGGCACGGCCCCAGTCCTGTCAACTTTTCAGGGTGTGTGTGCCTTATTTGGCTACCACTTCGCGACCACGGTAAAAACCGCACTCGGGACAAACCCGGTGAGGGAGGCGTTTTTCGCCGCAGTTGCTGCACAGCACCAAGTTCTTCGGTTTAAGCGCGTCATGGGCGCGGCGGCGATTCTTTCTTCCGCGTGATATTCGTTGTTTGGGAAGGGGGGTCATAATTCTACTCCTGCCTTACTAGCCAGCACATCCAGGATGTGCCTGTACTGCTTCAATCAAGCAGGTAGATTATACGGACTGCGGGCTGTCCTGTCAAGGCT
>CAZIFI010000069.1:0-8643 GCA_964539105.1 uncultured Anaerolineales bacterium
TATAATCAAGACAGGTGACCTATGCTAAAAAGCCTCTTTTCGATATTCCGTTCCGATGCTGAGCCGCGGGGCTATCCCGTGTATGTGGTGTGCGACCGCTGCGGGGAATACCTGACGACCCGCATTGACAAGGCCAATGATCTGAGCATCGAGTACGGGGACAAGCCCCGCCAGGATACCTACTTCTGCCGCAAACTGCTGGTGGGTGAAGGACCCTGCTACGAGAAAATCGAGGTGGAACTGATCTTCGATCACAACAAAAAGCTGGTTGAAAAGTCCATCCAGGGGGGTTCCTTCATCACCGAAGAAGAATATCAGGTTCGGATAGCGGGGGAATAATCCGCAAAATCAACCCTCAGGAAACAAAGAGACCTCCGGGGTTTTCAATACCACGGAGGTCTGAGTGGTTAATGAGGGTCTGCATGACCAGGACTGGACCGTGCAGTTCAAACTTTTGCTCTTACTGTTCCCAGATTTTAAAATCCCTCAGGTTGGAGTTGCCGATAAATTCCTGCAGGATGGAATTGTCGGGGATCATGTCTGCATCCAGCGGCAGGAACCATTCCAGGAAAGCCAACAGGCGCTTGGCTTCGATCCACTCCGGTGTGCCGTGCGGTACCTGGCGCAGGATGGGTTCCGCCAGCGGTTTCAGGGCCGACAGCTCATAGGCCAGGGCGGAGTTGAACATGGCATCTGCGTTTCCCTGATAAGGGAAAATGTACTTCTTTTCACCCCGCCGCACGGATTCCCAGCGGTTGATGGTTTCCTGGGCATTGTAGCCCCGTTCTTTATAATCCCGCACGATGCGCCGGATGAGGCGCGTGTCGGTCGTTGAGACCCGGTTGTGGCGGTCCAGGTTGAGCTGGGTCAGGGCGGAGGCGTAAATGCGGAAGACCTGGTCTTCGGACAGGGTGGGGACCAGGTCCGGATTCAGGCCGTGAATGCCTTCCAGGATGATTATCTGTCCCGGCCGGAGCTGGATGATTTCCCCTTCCTCGCTTTCGCCGGTGTGAAAGTTGTAGTGGGGGAGCTGCACCCGTTCTCCCTTAATCAGCCGCTCCAGGTCGCTGCTCAAACGCTGGCGGTTGACGGCTTCCAGGGCTTCAAAATTATAATTTCCGTCCTCATCCAGGGGCGTTTTGGACCGGTCCACAAAATAGTTGTCCATCCCGATCGGGAAGGGGGAGATGCCGCGGGCCAGGAGCTGGATGGTCAAACGCTTGGAGAACGTGGTTTTTCCCGAAGAAGAGGGGCCAGCGATGAGCACCACCCGCAGCCCGTTAGATCGCTGTTCGATCTGGGCTGCGATCTCCGCGATGTGCTGGGCATGGAGGGCTTCGGAGACCAGGATGGTTTTCCGGACATTGCCAGCCGCGATGGCATCGTTCAGGGCCCCCACGCTGTCGATCCCCAGGCTCTGCAGCCAGGCCCCGTAGCGCTGGAAGACGTTCAGAAGCGTGTGATATTTTGGAGCAGGCTGCAGTTCGGTGGGAGTAGCCCGGCGTGGAAAGCGCAGGATGAATCCGTCCTCCATCTCGGTCAAGTCAAACCACTTCAGATAACCGGTGGAGGGCACCATGTAACCGTGGTGATAGTCGTAATGGTCCTTGACTTTATACAGGGTGAGGTAATCCTTTTTGCGGTGTGTCAGCAGCCGCACCTTGTCCCGGTTGCCCTGTTTTTTGAAATACTGGATGCTTTCTTCCAGGGGGACCTTCAAGCGCTTGAACTTGAGGTCCTCTTCCACCAGTTCCAGCATCTTATCCTGCACCTGCTCCAGTTCTCGCTGGGAAAGGGGAGATCGACGGTACACCTGGCAGAAGTACCCCCCGGAGCTGATGGAATGGTCGATGTTGAGGATGGCGTGGGGAAAAATTTCGTGGAAGGCGATCTCCAATAAAAAGGTCAGGGAGCGCCGGTAGAAGCGCATGCCGTCCGCTTCGCCCATGTGCACCGGGCGGGCCTGGACGTCTTTGGTGATGTGCTGCGACAGCTCCTGAAGTTTGTTATCGATCACCGCCCCTACGATAGGGGGATGGTCGCCGCCCTCCAGAACGGAAAAGAATGACTCTACGGTTTCTCCCCGCGGGCCGCTGATCACGCGCCCGTCAGGGAGATGAACTTCGACCGTATCCCGGGGCGTTACAAATTGAATGTCGTGCTTGTTTTCCATAGGTCAATTAATCGTGTTAGCTCAATGGGACGGGAAAACATTTTATCATCAAACAGGTCGTGTTTGAAGTGACAGACTGGAAGAAGGGCTTACAGTTTGGTCAAGGGGGAGTTGTCCGGGGCACCTTGCACTGGACAGGGAGATGGAAAAGCCCCGGCATAGCCTGCATCCGGGGCTTTTTGATGTTGTGAATGGCGTGTTCTCTATACGCCGTAATCGTCCGGCAGGGAGGTGGTCAGCACCAGCTCGCGGGCTGCTTTGACCTCGTCCAGGCGCCCGAAAGGGGTCTCGTGGGGCGCTTCTTCCAGCAGCTCGGGCTCTTCTTTAGCTTCCCTGGCGATCTGCAGCATGGTCTCTGCCACCCGGTCCAGCGTTTCTTTCGTCTCGGTCTCTGTGGGCTCGATCATCAGCGCTTCATGAACGATCAAGGGGAAGTACATCGTCGGGGGATGGAAGCCAAAGTCCATCATGCGTTTGGAGATATCCAGGGCCTGGATATCTGGCGCGTCTTCCCATTCCCCGGAAGCGACAAACTCGTGCATGCACAACCGGTCGTAGGGGATGTTGTAGGCATCCTGGATCAAGACCCGCAGGTAGTTGGCATTCAACACGGCGTTTTCTGCTACATCCCGCAAGCCATCTTTCCCCAGGCTGATCATGTACGTCAGGGCCCGCACGTGCATCCCGAAGTGGCCGTGGAAGGCCTTCACCCTGCCGATGGAGTTTTCAGGATAGGCAAAGTCATAGAAAGGGGCTGTCTCTTCGTCCCCTTCTTCCGCCTGGACCACAACCGGTCCGGGCAGCAGGTCCGCCAGTTCAGGCGTGACTGCCACAGGGCCGGAGCCCGGTCCACCGCCGCCGTGCGGGGTGGAGAAGGTTTTGTGCAGGTTGAAGTGCATCACGTCAATCCCGCTCTCAGCTGGCTTACATATGCCCAGCAAGGCGTTCAAATTGGCACCGTCGCCGTATACCAGACCGCCGGCCTCGTGGACGTATTTGCATACGTCCATGATGTTCTCATCGTACAGTCCCAGCGTGTTGGGGTTGGTGATCATGACCCCGGCCAGGGTGTCGTCGCATTCGGTTTTCAGCGCTTCCAGGTCCACATTACCGCGTTCATCGGAGGGAAGCTCGACCACTTCCATGCCGCTCATGGCCGAGGTGGCCGGGTTCGTGCCGTGGGCCGAGTCGGGGATGAGCATCTTGGTTCGTTTGTCATCTCCGCGGTTGTGGTGGTAAGCACGGATGATAAGCACCCCGGTCAGCTCACCGTGGGCTCCGGCTGCCGGCTGCAGGCTGACATCTTCAAAGCCGCTGATTTCGGCCAGCCATTCCTGGAGTTCGTACATCAAGCCCAGGGCGCCCTGCACCGTTTCCGGGGGCTGCAGGGGATGGATCATGGCAAAGCCGGACAGACGCGCTGTTTGCTCGTTCAACTTGGGGTTGTATTTCATGGTGCATGACCCCAGGGGGTAAAAGCCGATGTCCACGCCGTGGTTGTATTGTGAGATATTGGTAAAGTGGCGTACAACTTCATGTTCGCTGACTTCGGGCAGGGGGAGTTCGTCCCGCAGGAATTCCCGGGGAAGATCCGCTTCAGGAACGTCGGGTTCCGGGTAGCGCACCCCTTTCCGGTTCGGTTTCGATAGTTCAAAGATTGTCGGTTCAGGCATCACTTTCCTCCATCAGGACATCGATCAGGAAATCAATTTCAGAGCGGTTGTTCATCTCGGTAACGGCCATCAACAACGCGTACTCCATGTCGGGATAGCTCTCAGCCAGATCGTAACCGCCCAGAATATCGTATTCCAGGAGCATTTGATTGACTTCGGCAGCGGGCCGCGGGCAGTGCACCACGAATTCGTTGAAGAAGGGGGGGTCCGGTGAGACGTGGTAGCCCGGCACGGTGTTGATCTGTTCCGCTGCGTAATGGGCTTTATGGTAGTTCAGAGCTGCCAGCTGCTGGAGGCCACTTTTCCCCAGTAAACTCATGAAAATGGTTGACGCCAGCATGATCAAACCCTGATTGGTGCAGATGTTCGAGGTTGCGCTCTCGCGCCGGATGTGCTGCTCGCGGGTATTGAGGGTCAGTACGTATCCCCGCTGGCCGCGGTCATCCACCGTCTCGCCCGCCAATCGGCCCGCCATCTTGCGCACAAAGTCTTTTTTGGTGGCGAAGATGCCCAGGTAGGGTCCGCCGTAAGACAGCGGCACACCCAGAGGTTGGCCTTCGCCGGTGACGATATCGGCATCGAAGGCGCTGGGCGGTTTGAGCATACCAAGGGCGATGGGGTTGATGTGCACAGCCAGCATCCCGCCCGCCTCGTGGACCGCTTCACCCAGCTCCGTGTAATCATGGATCTGGCCGAAGAAATCGGGATACTGCACCAGCACCAGGGCGGTGTTTTCATCAATCAAGGGCAGCAGATCCGCCGGATCCGATTCCGGATCCAGGTCCTCGCCCACAATATCGAGATCAATGCCGCGCATGTAGGTGTGCACGGTTTCCCGGTAATGCGGGTGCAGGCGGGGGGAGATGACGAATCTCCTGCGGCGTCCACGGTAGCGGTTCAAGGCCATGTTTACGGCCTCAGCCACAGCGGTGGCTCCGTCGTAATGGGAAGCATTGGAAATGTCCATGCCCGTCAGGGCGGCAATCAGGCTCTGGTATTCGAAGATGGACTGCAGCGTGCCCTGGGATATTTCCGGCTGGTATGGGGTGTACGCGGTGTAAAATTCACCCCGCTGCAGCAGGGAGTCCACCGCGCTGGGGATGTAGTGATTGTAGGCCCCTGCGCCTAAGAAAGAGGACAATTCCTGCGTGGTTTCATTCACAGAGGAGATGTACTGCATTTCTGCCAGCGCTTCCATCTCCGTGATGCCTTCAGGAAGATCCAGTTCTGGATATTTCCCGTGTTCGGGGATGCAGGCAAACAGGTCGTCAATAGAGTCGACCCCGATCGCTTCCAGCATGGCTTCCCGATCAGCATCTGTATGAGGAGTATACATAAGAGTTCCTTCCTTGCTATCAGATAAGGTTTGATCGAGTTTGTTTTGCGTATTTTGTTTTTAGGCCTTCATAGGTTATTCTGCACGTTAGTGATCGTCGCGATCCAGGTTCTTGTAGGCTTCAGCATCCAGGAGGTCATCGAGCTGGGAGGGGTCGGAAAGTTCGACCTTGACCATCCACGCGTCGCCGAAGGGGTCATCGTTGACCAGCTCCGGGCTGTCCACCAGCGCTTCGTTGACATCCAGGATCTTGCCGCTCACCGGCATATACACATCTGCGGCCGCTTTCACCGACTCAACCACTGCAAAGGTATCGCCCTGATCCAGTTCGTCGCCCTCGAAGGCTACGATCTCCACGAAGACAACGTCGGAAAGCTGATCCTGGGCGTAGTCCGTGATGCCGACGACACCTGTATCATCCTTGACACGAATCCACTCATCATTATCCGTGTACTTCAAATCTGAGGGTGCTTTCATGATAGAACTCCTTATGGGTTAAATGATTGACACGATTTAAAAAAACACACGCCAGGCAAAATGCGTGTGCCTCTGTCCTGTGACCTGAGAGATTGAGCCCCGTCGGTGTCCAAAGACTTTCCAGAGGGTTGCGTTGCAAGGTCCCGGGTACCTGAGAGTTTTGTCTGGTTGATGAGGGGAACATGTTCGCAGACTTGCCCCTTCGGTGCTCACCTTTTAGCTGTGAGTCTCTCCCTTGCCTATATTTTTAACTGACCTTATTATACCAAATTAATCCGCCGCCGGGGTGGGGGCTGAGGGTTACTTTAATCGCTGATTGAAGGCCAAAAAGGTTGGGACTCAGGGTTCTGCCTGCAGCAGATGGGCAAACTTTTCGTAATGGTAGCGCCGGATGAGCATGTTCAGGCGCGCGAAGAGGACATTGACCGTGATCGGCTTGGTGAGGTAATCATCCGCCCCTAAATCGAGGGTCTTGATTTTCACATCCGGGGAGTCGATTGCTGATATAATGAGGATTGGCAGCGGATTAATCTTTTTAATCTCCCTGCACACCTGCCAGCCGTGCATTTCTGGCATCAACAAATCCAGGATGACCAGGTCCAGGGAATTGTCGCGAATCAGCTCTAATCCCTCCCTGCTGGAATGGGAGGTGGTGACCTGATATCCTCTGGATGTCAGGAGCTTGTCGTACAGCCGGGTTGCTGTCGGGTCATCATCGATGATCAATATGGAAGGTGAATGTTGCGGCAGTTGTGTGTTCATGACTGGGTGTATTACAACATAAACCCGGGGTGGGTTACTTTACAATAAACTAACAAGAGCCCCATTTTTGATCCCATGATGTGTACATTTATCACTTTTTGTAAGGTGAAAGGTTCAATATCGGGACAAAGCGGGTGGAAAGATCCTCATTTCGGAAAGATGCAGTTATAATATCAGTATTATGAAGGTTTCAATGTGATGGGTGGGTGTGCTGCACTTTGCACGGCCTGTCACGGGCATTATTAAAGTACGGATGGCCATCTTATGGGAGATCGTACAGTATCTGGTGAAGAGCTGATCACAGAGGTTTTTGAAATCAGCCGTCTGGTAGCCAGGGCTAAGAAAGCGGACCTGGTTTTGCCCGATGTGGTGCAAAAGGCCCGTAAGCTGCTGATTTTCGATAACTTTGTCATCTTTTTGAAGGACACCGATGACCTGCAGCCCTATTTTGCCCGTGCTGTGGGGCGGGGACAGTCCAAAGAAGCGGATGTGGCCTGGGGGGAAAGCGTGGTGGAGCGCGTGTACCACGAGGACAAGACGGTGGCCTATAAGGATCAAATTGGCGATCCGGAAGAGGACCGGCTCAACCTGCGCTACTACATGGGCACACCCCTCAAGCAGGGGGAGCACAGCATCGGGGTGTTGATCCTGATCCGTTTTGGCGGACCGGTTTTTTCGGGGGAAGAAATACACCGCGTGGAATTTGTGGCGGACCACGTGGCCCATCTCCTGGAACGCGAAAAGATGGCCGGCACCATGGAAAAGCTCGAGGGCAGCCAGCGCATGTGGAAGATGCAGGAAGACTTCGTGGCCACCGTGTCCCATGACCTGCGCACGCCGCTGGGCTTCATCAAAGGCTATACCACCACCTTGCTGCGCGAAGATACCGAGTGGGATGTCCCCACCTACCGCGAATTTTTAGGCATTATTGACGAAGAAGCAGACCGCCTGCAGGCCTTGATCGATAATTTGCTGGACTCCTCACGCCTGCAGTCAGGTACCCTGCAAATGCAGTTCCAGAAGGTGAACCTGGATGTCATCCTGCGGGACATGATCCAGCGCACCCAGCTCAGCGAGTTGAACATCAATATTGTGCTCGATATCCAGGGCTCCGGCCTGCGCGTGAAAGCGGATCCCATGCGGTTGGGGCAGGTCTTCGATAACCTGTTGAGCAACGCCTCCAAATATGCATCTGAATCGCGGGTGGAGGTCAAGCTCCGGGAAGAGGACGATCAGGCCCACATCACGGTCAGCGATGACGGTCCGGGTATCGCGCAAGAGCACCTCGAAAAAATATTTCAGCGCTTTTACCGCGTGCCGGATACCCAGCTCAAAGAGCGGGGCAGCGGTCTGGGATTATATATTTGCCGCGAGATCATCCAGGCCCACGAGGGCCGGATTTACGCTGAATCGGAGCACGGGGAGGGCACCGCATTTCATATCTATCTGCCGTTAGACCAGGAATAAGATCAAAAGATCCCCGGGGAACAGACTCCATCTCCCGGCCTGTATCGGGATGAGGGAGGTTGGGACACGGAGCACAATTAGTCGGGAAGGAGAGGAATCATGGATAAAGGCACCATCCTTGTCGTTGATGATGAGCCGCGCTACATTCAGTTGATATCCGCCAATCTTAAGGTGGACGGCTATCAGGTCCTGGATGCCTTGAACGGCAAAGAGGCTGTGGACCTGGTGTCGGATGAAGACATCGATCTTGTCCTGCTGGATGTGATGATGCCGGAGCTGGATGGATTTGAAACCTGCCGCCGCATCCGCAGTTTTTCCCAGGTGCCGATCATCATGGTCACGGCCAAAGGGGATGAAAGCGACCGGGTTAAAGGGCTTAACGTGGGCGCGGATGATTATATTGTCAAACCTTTCTCGGCCTCGGAGATGCTGGCCCGGGTGAGGGCCGTCCTGCGACGATCCGAATTTTCCCGCGATGTGTCCAAACCTGTGGTTTTCAAACATGGGAATTTGACCATCGATTTTGCCCAGGCTGAGGTCTTTGTGGATGATGAGAAGGTGATGCTCTCCGCCACAGAATATCGCCTGCTGCTGCAGTTTGCCCATAACCAGGGGCAGATCTTGACCACGGAGGATTTGCTGACCTCGGTGTGGGGTGAAGGGTATAAAAACGACAAGGAAATTTTATGGGTCACCATTTCCCGCCTGCGCAGTAAGCTGGAAGTTGACCAGGGTGATCCGGAACACATTGTGAC
>CAZIFI010000070.1:0-8510 GCA_964539105.1 uncultured Anaerolineales bacterium
ACTTGCTGTTCTGAGTTAGTGAAGTGATTTATGACTGAATCTACAGAGGTTAAAAAAACGCAGTGCCTGATTATCGGTTCAGGACCGGCCGGGATGAGCGCTGCCTTGTACGCAGCGCGGGCTAATCTGGCGCCCATTGTGCTGACAGGTATGGAATTGGGCGGTCAGGTCGCCAACACGGCTGACATCGAATATTATCCTGGTTTTCCGGAAGGCCTGCAGGGTCCCGAACTGGTGGACCTGTTTCAAGAGCATGCCGAGCGCTTCGGGGCGGAATTTGTGTTTGATTCCGCCACCGAAGTTGACTTTTCAGAGCGGCCCTTCAAAGTTTCCACCTACAATGGAGCGTATGAAGCCCACACCGTGATCGTCGCCACGGGCGCTTCCGTCCGGCATCTGGAAATCCCCGGCGAGGAAGAATATACCGGCCGGGGTGTGTCTTATTGTGGTACCTGTGACGGACACTTTTTCAAAGAGAAGGATCTCTACGTTGTGGGCGGTGGGGACAGCGCCTTGAAAGAAGGGAATTTCTTGACCCGCTATGCTAATTCCGTCACCGTTGTCCACCGGCGGGATAAGCTCCGGGCTGGTGCGTACCTGCAGGAAAAAGCCCGTGAAAATCCCAAGATGGATTTTCTGTGGGACACCATCGTGACCGAGATTCACGGAAATGACACTGTAGATTCAGTGACTTTGCAGAACAAGAAAACCGGTGAAGAAAGACAAAGCGAGATAGACGGCGTTTTCATCTTCATCGGCCACATCCCGAACACACAGCTTTTTGAAGGCATGCTGGATATGGATGAGCAGGGCTACCTGGAAGTGGATCAGCATATGCATACCAATATTCCCGGCGTCTATGCCGCGGGTGAGGTCGCTGACCCCCATTTTCAGCAGATTGTTACTTCCGCCGGGATGGGATGTGCGGCTGCCATGGAAGCGGTGGACTTCCTGGAAGAGAACAGCTGACTCCCGACACTTTCTAAAATCACAAACCAGGTTTCTCACCGAAACCTGGTTTTCTCATTTAAGGGGTTGATCCCTGTTCCGCTTCTCGCATGGCCTGAAAGGCGGCGATGCTGACTTCAACGATATCCAGGGAGGGTTCCCGTGTGGTCAGGCCCTGCAGGGCCAGATTCGGGCGGACCAGCAGGCGCACCACTGGCCGGTGGATGTGATTGGCCGTCCAGCGCAGGTATTCGTAGGAGAGGCCGGCGATGAGGGGCAGCAGTAGAATGCGGCTGGCCAGGCGCCACAACAGGGGCATAGGTCCCAGCAAGGTAAAGAGCAAGATGGAAAAGACCACCACGATCAGCAAAAACGCCGTCCCGCAGCGGGGGTGCTCCACGCTGTAGGGTTTCACCTTCTCCGGGGTCAGCTCTTCCCCGGACTCAAAGGCATTGATGACTTTGTGTTCTGCACCGTGATAGGCAAAGACGCGATCGATGTCTTCCATCTTGCCGATGGCCCACATATACAAGATCAGTAAACCCAGACGCATGATACCTTCGATCAGGTTCCCCAGCCAGGTGCTGGCTCCCAGCATCCGTTCCACGCCTTGACCGACACCGGCTGGAATCAGGAAAAAGATTCCGATGGAAAGAACCAGAGAAATGACTACGGTCAGCGTCAGCTCCAGGCCCTGGATTTCTTCCTCTTCATCTTCTGTTTGCATATTGGCCGAGATGGTCAGGGCGCGCATACCCAGCACCAGGGCGTCCCATAATCCCAGTACACCGCGCAGCAGGGGGATGTGCATGATCTTGCTCTGGTACAGTTCACTCAGCTTCTCAGTATGGATTTCAATCTCACCCGTGGGGGCGCGCATGGCGATGGCGGCGGCTCGTTTACCGCGCATCATCACCCCTTCGATGACTGCCTGACCTCCATAGTTGGGAAGTTTGGTCCTGGAGGGGGTGGGTGTGTAGTTACTCATCGCTGCAGGTTGAAAAAGAAGTGGATCAGGGCCCGGATGCCGTTTTTGAAGGTCGGCAGGTGCAGCTTTTCGTTTGGCCCGTGCAGGTTATCGCTGGGCAGGCCAAATCCGGTATTTACCGAATCCACGTTGAGGTATTCCTGGAATTCGCCCACAACCGGGACGCTGCCCCCTTCCCGTTTGAAAAGGGGGCGTTTGCCCCACACGGCCTCGGCCGCGTCGGCATAGGCTTCAATCCAGGGTGAACTGCGGTCGCTGAGGGACGCCATGTGGCTTGCCATCTGGTCCAGTTCCCAGCGCACAGTAGGCGGGGCATGTTCTTCCAGGTACTGCGATAATTGTTCCCGCACCCGGTCCGGGTCCTGTTCAGGAACCAGGCGGGTGGATATTTTTGCCATGGCATAAGAGGGCAGGACGGTCTTGGACCCTTCGCCAATAAAGCCTGAATACAGCCCGTTGATTTCCAGGGTGGGCCGGGCGCCAACCCGCTCCACAGGTGTATAGGCTTCCTCTCCCCACAACTGAGGGACGCCAGTTTCCTCCAGGAAGAAGGATCCATCGATCGGTAAACGTTTGAGTTCCTGGCGTTCTTCGTCGTCGAGGGGGATGACATTGTCATAAAAGCCTGTCAGGGTGACCTTGCCGTCCTCATCGTGCATGCCGGCGATCAGCTCGGATAGCACCTGGGCAGGATTGTGAATCACCCCACCAAACAACCCCGAGTGCAGGTCCTGTTTGGGGCCGAAGACCCGGAGCTCAAAATATGCCAGGCCCCGCAGGGCATATGTGATGGTGGGAAAATCAGGTGCAAGCATGCCCGTATCGGGGTTGAAGGCAAAGTCACACTGCAGCAGGTCTTTATGTTCCTGGATGAATGCACCCAGGTTTGGGCTGCCGATTTCTTCCTCCCCTTCAATCAAAAACTTGACGTTCAGGGGCAGGCCACCTGTCTTCAAGATTGCCTGCACGGCGCTCATGGTGGCGATCACCTGGCCTTTCATGTCCGTTGCTCCCCGGCCGTAGATGTTCTCCCCTTTAATGGTGGGAGTAAAGGGATCCGTATCCCATTTGTCGACCGGGTCCTCCGGTTGAACGTCATAATGTCCGTAGATCAGCACCGTAAAGGCATCATCACCTGCGCTGAGGTTTTGTCCGAAGACCACGGGATGTTTGGGGGTGGGGTAAATCTTCACGTCATTCATCCCCATCTCCTGCAGCTGGTCCTTGACCCACTCCGCGGCCTGGGAGATATCTTCTTTGTGGTCAGGATCGGTGGAGATCGAGGGAATGGAAACAAAAGATTTCAGCTGTTCT
This sequence comes from uncultured Anaerolineales bacterium, assembly GCA_964539105.1. Classification (GTDB taxonomy): domain Bacteria; phylum Chloroflexota; class Anaerolineae; order Anaerolineales; family UBA11858; genus B10-G9. Next base: position 3,251 of record CAZIFI010000070.1, read on the forward strand.
ATGACCTCTTCCTCGTGATCCTGAAAATACGCCAGGGCAGATTCTCGATGATTGGACATGAAGGTACTCCTCCGGGATGATTGATTAATTTTTCAAGTTCCGCTGGCTTATTTTACCGCAGGATCAGCTTTAATCAACTTTCCCGATATTTTCCCTGCGCCCTGACTCCCTGCTGTATAGCCGTTTACGCTCCCCGGGGCAGACTGTTGAGTGGAATATCTAAATCCTGTTAATTTCATCCATGCATTGAGGTCACTTATGAGATTTATGATAAAATAAGGGTCCCATGGATCGGTGGTCGTTGTCTTTCCGTGAGAGACAACGGCGTCTTAATTACTAGGTCGAAAAGTGCCCCCGTTCTTGATGTATACAGGTCGCCGATCTATGATTATCGCCTGCAAGGTAACCCCCTGTCATATCGACAGGTTCTCTCGTAGAACCTGTAATTTTGTGGCATGTGGCAATCCTTGGTGTATATTTTTAACAGTGGAAAAGGGGGATTGATATGAATAGAACATCAACCCGGGTTATTGATCAAAACCAGGTTCTACAAACAGGGTACATGTACAACCGGCGCGCAGTCGGTGCTGGAGATCTTGTAGGGGGGAAAGGGGAGTGGTGTGTTTACTGAGTTGCCCTTTCCCTATGCGGGCCAAATATACCGCAGCGCAATGCCCTTTGGTCCCTTCGATCATCTCAATCAGATCTGGTCCAAATACCAGGAAAATAAAGTGGATGCCATCGTCGCCCTCGTCGAGCCGGCGGAATATCTGACCTATGCTCAACGGGATTTGCTGGCTTTTTACCGCGGAAAAGGGTTGCGTGTCATTCATTTGCCCATCCCCGATCACCACCTGCCCCGGGACTTGCAGGCCTTTCAGCGAGCCTTGGATGACGTTTCGGACATGGCGCAGGCAGGAAAGAATATCGCTGTTCACTGCCTGGCTGGAATCGGAAGAACGGGTACCTTCCTGGCCTGTCTGGCGCAGCAAAAGATGGGCATGAACGGTGAAGAAGCCATCCAGTGGGTGAGAGAGGCTGTACCTGGCGCTGTTGAAAATGAAAGTCAAGTACGATTTGTCATTAACTATTCACAAGAGGTGGAACCATGATCATTGAAAACGCACATCTCATCACGTGGGAAGACGAAAACCGCATTCTGGAAAACCACGGGTTGTATATAGAAGATGGCAAGATTGCCGATCTAGGACCGGGTTCTGAACTACAGGAGTCGTATCCGGAGGCCGAGGTCGTGGACGCCGGCGGTCAATACGTCATGCCGGGCAACGTCTGTGCCCACACCCATTTTTACGGCGTGTTTTCCCGCGGCATGGCTATTCCCGGTAAAGCTCCCAAGGACTTCCCGGAAATTTTACAGAAGTTGTGGTGGCCGCTGGATATGACCCTGGATCAAGAAGGGGTGCGGTATTCGGCACTGGTGATGGCGCTGGATGCCATTAAGAACGGCACCACCACCTTATTTGATCACCACGCCTCTCCCACCTTCATCGAGGGATCGCTGGATGTGATCGGGGACGTGATCGATGATGCCGGTCTACGCGCTGTGCTGTGCTACGAGGTCACGGACCGCAACGGCAAAGAAGGAGCCCGGGCCGGAATTGACGAAAATGTGCGCTTTTTGGATTCCGATCTCGTGCGCGAAAATCCCCGCCTGGGAGGAGCCTTTGGTTTCCATGCCAGTCTGACCTTGAGCGGCGAAACGCTGGACGCCTGCCGGGCTGCTGCTGATGGAGATGTGGGATTCCACATTCATGTCGCAGAACACCAAGCCGATGAGTATGACAGCCTGCAGCGCAGCGGACTCCGGGTGGTGGACCGCCTGCAGCAACACGGCATCCTGGGGCCTAAGACGATCGTGGCCCACGGCGTCCACATAGATGCCCAGGAAGCCCGTCTTCTGGCTGATACCGGCACCTGGCTGACCCACCAACCCCGTTCGAATATGAACAACGCGGTGGGGGTGGCGGATATCGAAAGCTTTCTGCGCCTGGGCATTCCGGTCGGTATCGGCACCGATGGGTTTTACCACGCCATGTGGGAGGAGTGGAAAACGGCCTATTTCCTTCACAAGGTCCACCACCGGGATCCGCGCCGGATGAATGCCATGGATATCATCCAAATGGGCATCAGGAACAATGCCGCGCTGGCTAACCTGTATCTTCCGGAGGCGCCGCTGGGAGTCATTGAACCCGGAGCGCAGGCGGATTTGATCTTTGTCGATTATCATCCCCATACGCCTCTCACAGCAGGCAATCTGCCCTGGCAGATCCTGTTTGGGATCCAGGAATCCATGATCACATCGACCATGGTCGCCGGCCAGTTTTTGATGCGGGATCGTGACGTGCTGACCATGGATGAGGAAAAAATCACAGCCGAAGCACGCCAGCTGGCGCCAGAAATTTGGTCCCGTTACGAGAACCATGTTGGAAAATATTCGTAGAGGAAATGCGATAGGAATTGAAGAGAAACTGGGAGGGAGCTCGATCACGCTTCTTTTCAGATGAGTTTATTGGTCAAAGGAGAAATGAGTCCAATGGAGAAAAAATCAGTGATCTCGATCATAGGGGGGACCGGGAGTTTAGGGACCGCTTTAGCCAGGCGTCTGGCGGTTGCCGGATACCAGGTGATCTTGGGCTCCCGGGACTTGGAAAGCGCCCAGGAGGTGGCTCAATCCCTGAATGAGGAACTTCAGGTTGATACGGTGCGCGGTATGTTGAATGCGGATGCAGTGCAGGAAGCCGATATTAACGTCCTTTCCGTGGTCCAGTCCGCTCACCAGATCGCCTTGGAATCCCTCAAAGATGAACTGCAGGGGAAAATACTGATCGATGCCACAGCCCGCATCAGTTTTCCAAACCCCACCCCCCCCGATCCACCATCCGCGCCCCGCAAGGCTCAAGAATTGCTGGGAGATGACGTCCCTGTGGTAGCCGCCTTCCAGAACATCGCAGCCGAATCCCTGGCGGACCTTGAGAAAGAGATTGAAAGTGACGTGCTGGTCTGTGCGGATGACCGGAGCATTGCGGAGACCGTAATCAACATCATCAAAGATATTGGAATGAATGCATATTATGCCGGTGACCTGGATGCTGCCAACACGGTGGAAGGATTAACAGCCATCCTGGTCAATATCAATAAATATAACGGCATCAATCATGCCAGCATCCGGATCACCGGGGAAGAATGATGAACTATGGCTGACTCTGAAGCACCTTCCATGGTCCTCACCCCGCTGGATGGTATTCCTCTTGTCCAGGAAGGACACGATCTGGGCGCTCTGATCCTGAAAGCGCTGGACTTGACCGGGATTTCTCTTCAGGATGGCGACATCATCGTCGTGGCCCAAAAGGTTGTTTCCAAAGTGGAAGGACGAAAAGTGCAGCTGCGGACTGTAACCCCATCGCCGGCGGCGGAGGAGTTAGCCCGCAAAACGAAAAAAGATCCCTGTGTGGTGGAATTGATCTTACGGGAGAGCAAAGAAGTCATCCGTACCCGGCCCGGATTGATCATTACAGAACATCTCAATGGATTTATTTGTGCCAATGCGGGAATAGATCATTCCAATGTCGACCCGGAGGGGGGCAGGACGGAAGACTGGGTGCTGCTTCTGCCCCGGGACCCGGACGCCTCCGCGGCTTCGCTCCGGCAGCGTCTGGAAGCGGAAAGTGGGTCACGGATCGGTGTGCTGATCATTGATTCCCATGGCCGGGCCTGGCGCCTGGGCACCGTGGGCATCTCCATCGGTCTTTCTGGCCTGCCGGGGCTGCAAGACCTGCGCGGCCAACCGGATTTGTATGATTTCCGGCTTAAAGTGACCCGGGTCGGGGTGGCGGATGAGCTTGCTGCCGGGGCTTCGCTGTTGATGGGGCAGGCCTCGGAAGGCAAGCCCGTGGTCCATGTCCGGGGATTTCCTTACCCGCTCCGGGAGGCTGCTCATCAAGAACTGCTGCGTCCCAAAGAGGAGGATTTATTCCGCTGAGATCAAAATTCCAACCCTTTATGCTGGATGCATTCGTCAAGAATAGGCATCATGTATAATGATTAAAAACACGGTTATTTTTCAGCCACAGGTTATTCACTTATGAACGTTGTTGCGCTGGCCGGAGGTGTGGGGGGAGCCAAATTAGCTCATGGGCTGTCCCGCAACCTATCATCCCGGGACCTGACAGTGGTGGTCAACACCGGTGACGATTTCGAGTTTCTGGGTTTGAAGATTTGTCCTGATCTCGACACCGTGTGTTACACACTGGGTGGATTGGCAGATAAAGACAGAGGGTGGGGCAGATCCCGGGAAACCTGGCACGCGCTGGGCGCACTGCGGGACCTGGGCGCCCCGACCTGGTTCCGGGTGGGAGACCGGGATCTGGCTACGCATATCGAGCGCACCCGGCGTCTGTCAGCGGGCCAGCCGCTTCATGAAGTGACCCGTGCCTTCTGCCAGGCCTGGAAAGTGGGGCCGACGGTCCTGCCCATGAGTGATCAACCCGTTCCTACCCAGGTTGAAACCGATAAAGGGGTGCTGCCCTTTCAGGAATATTTTGTGAAGGAAAAATGCCAACCTGCTGTGCAGGGATTTGATTTTCAGGACATTGATCAGGCACAACCTGCGCCGGGTGTCATTCCGGCATTGGAAGGAGCATCTCTGGTCGTGATCTGTCCGTCCAACCCGTGGGTGAGTATTGATCCCATTCTTGCGATATCTCCCATTCAGGAAATCCTATCAGAAAAACCCGTTTTGGCTGTTTCTCCCATCATCGGTGGCAAGGCGGTCAAAGGGCCGGCAGCCAAGATGTACCGGGAGATGGGCATCGAACCCTCGGCGCTGTCTGTGGCCCGCCATTACGGAACTGTGGTGGACGGTTTTATTATCGACGAACAGGACCGGAATCTCCTGGAGGATATCCGTGCCATTCAGCCCCATGCGCCCGAGGTGTTTGTGGCGCACACCTGGATGAAAACGGAGGATGACCGGGTCCGATTCGGGGAAGAAGTTCTGCAGTTTGGAAAATCGTTGCTGACAAGGAGGCATTAGCATGGCTTTATGGGCCATTGTCCCGGTCAAGCCGCTGCGCAGGGGAAAATCTCGTTTGTCTGATGTATTGTCTACAGATCAACGGGCTGAGTTAAATCAGTACCTGTTGGAAAACACCATTCGAACCCTGACGGATGTCCCTGAAATCGAGCATGTCCTGGTTGTGAGTCGGGATCCGTCAGCGCTGTCGATTGCCCGGGATATCGG
>CAZIFI010000071.1:0-8311 GCA_964539105.1 uncultured Anaerolineales bacterium
TGGGGCGACCGGCATTCACGGCTTCAGCCAGAACATCAGGGACACATAAAAAACACCCCCTCCCGGGAGCTGTGCCCCTCAGTTTCTTTATCACGCAGCTCAAGGGCTCGAGACCAGCCTTCAATCACCGCATCATAGGCCTGGATCAGTTCTCCTTGTTTATTTAAAGATTGATAAGCGATGGACGTCTTATCCAGAAGCTGGGACGAGACAAGGTCGGAATCGGACCGGCCATCAAACTCAACTATACTAACCGTTACGGAAAAAACCGGTGCTGCAGCCTCCACCCTGTCAGGTTGTATGCTCAGTCCAAAATCCACTTTACATAAGCATTTTTCCCTCCATGACGGCAATCTGAAAAACCGAACGATAAAATCCCCTTTACATGTTGTTTACAATTTTTTAAGAATCATCCCTTACAATTGAAATGTAAGGTGGCTAACAGAAATGTTCAGCATCCTCTCATATAGACATGGTACGCTGGTACCATAAATAGGACCACCAAACCACATCCGGGAGCCTCATGAATAAACACGAGCGACTGACGGAAGTATATCAAACCGCGGAACGGATTCAGTTCGACAACGAGTCGAAGCTGGTGTTTTTCAGCGATGTCCACCGGGGGGACAACAGCTGGGCAGACGAGTTCGCACGCAACCAAACCATCTACACCTACGCCCTGGAGTACTACCTGGGGAATGACTTCACATACATAGAGGTAGGGGATGGCGATGAGTTGATGAAGAACATCGGCTACCGGTCCATTCGCATCGCTCACGCTCCCATCTACAAACTCCTCAAAGAGTATTATGCCCAGGGCCGTTTCTACTACATTTACGGCAATCACGATATCCTATACAAGATAAAAGAAAATGTGATCAATGCCCTGTATAAATACTACAACATGGAAACGGAACGGGTAGAACCCTTATTCCCGGGGATCGACGTCCACGAAGGTCTGGTCCTGGAGCATCAGGAAACAGGCTGGGATTTATTTGTCACTCACGGCCATCAGGGGGAATTTATCAACGACCGTTACTGGCAGATCAGCCGTTTTTTCCTGCGGTATTTATGGCGTCCCCTGCAAATGCTCGGCCTCCACAACCCGATCCGCGTCTCCCGCAACCCGGAACGAAAGCGAGACGTTGAAAAGGAAATCATGAAATGGATCACCGATCACCAGCAGCCGCTGCTGTGCGGGCATACTCACGACCCTCATTTTCCAAAACCCGATGAGGCGCCCTACTTCAACTCCGGGAGCTGTGTCTTTCCTCGCTGGATCACAGGGGTTGAAATTGACAACGGGGAAATCATGAATGTGCGCTGGCGGGTGAAACCCAGCCAAAACGGGGGAATGTTTGTGCAGCGGGAAGTGACCGGCGGTCCGGAATCCATCGCGGATTATCTGAAAGAAGACGGTTACGAGCTTGATCAGCCTGAAGAAGTACTCGTTCCAGGACGCAAGACTTCAGAACCTGTGTCAGTGCCGAAGGATCCGGGCACCTTTTCCAATTAAACGGTACACGCTGATCAAGGAAAAACCCTTTCATTTTCCCCGTCATAAATTGGGTTCAAGAGAAGCGAAACCCTCGACCCTTAGGGTTGGGGGTCAATTCATACCGAGGATTCCGAACCCGGGGAAGGATTTAGCGCAGATAAGCGATAGACATCCCCCCATCCACGGTCAGGGCAGCGCCGTTGATTTTCGCGCTGCGGGGACTGCATAGAAACAGGATGGCTTCCGCCACATCCTGGGGCGTGATGGACACATTCAAAGCGTTCCGCTTGCGGTAATATTCATGAATTTCCTCAAAAGGCACATCATGGCGTTCCGCGCTCTTTCGCAGCTCTTCTTCAGAAAGAATGTTGGTGCCCTTGATGACAGCATCAGGCAGGACAGTATTGGTGCGAATGCCGTACGGTCCTCCTTCCTCCGCCAGACAGCGTGCCAGATGCTGGGTAGCTGCCTTGGCTGAAGCATAGGCAGCGGCTCCCGGGCTGGGAGCGACGGCGTTTTTGCTGGATGTGAACACCAGCCTGCCTTTAACCTCCTGATCAATCCAATGCCGGAACGCCTCCCGGGCAGTCAGAAAGGCGCCCTCGGTCAGGACAGCGAACATATCACGCCATAAATCCAGCGACGTATCCTGGATGGGAGCAACCCGCATAGAGCCGGCATTGGCGACCACGATATTAATCTCACCAAAAGTCTCCACGGCCTGCTGGAAGGCCCGCACCACCTCATCCTCCCGGGTGACATCACACACAATGGGCATCATGCGGTCCTGACCGGTGTGTTCCCGGACCAGATCCCAGGTTTCAAACAGATCCGCTTCTGTGCGGGCAATGCCCGCTACACGGGCTCCAGCCTGAGCGAGACGGAGGGTCGCAGCCCGTCCGATTCCGGAAGACGCCCCTGTCAGAAATACACAATCCCCTGCCAACTCGATACCAGTATTTCCTGTCCCGGGCCGTTCCGCTTGATGTACGCGTTCTTCCATCATACCCTCCCTTCACTGCCTTTCCATATCTGTATCAGATTGTAATAGATCGCGGTCTTTAAAAAGGAAAATTCATCCCATAAGGTTTTAGAGTGGAGTAAAACCTCCTCCTATCTATCCAGGTGGCCTTACAAATCCTTAGGGGTGGCTGATATTCGCATGGGAAGGAGTATGGTATAACAGATTTATCAAACAAAAGGGGAGGAGTCGGTTATGAAGAACAAACATCTTTGGTATGTATTCATGATCCTCATCCTGGGGCTTATCGCTGTGGGCGGAGGATGCGGGGCTGATTCTAATCAAGAACAGCAACCCACCACTCCTGTCGTTACCAAGACCCTGGATGAAGAGAACTTCATCGGTTTACCAAATCCAGCTTCATTCTACTGTCAGGAAATGGGGTATACCTTGAAGATGGTAGAAGAGGATGAGGGCACAGTCGGGATGTGCACCTTCCCGGACGGCACGCAATGTGAGGAATGGGAGTTCCTGGAAGGGCGCTGCGGCCAGGAATTTTCCTATTGCGAGCGCCAAGGGTATGAATTGAAAACCGATGGTGGGGAAGCGCAGTGCATCTTCCCGGACGGCTCCTCCTGCCCTGAATATGAGCATTTCACCCAGGAATGCCAGCCTCCAGGCTAAGCGCAGCCTTGCTCCCCCGCCACTTCCCTGATTGTTTCCCACGATCCTATTCTGCGCCATCCCTGGATCTGATTTCCGACTGAACCCAAGTACCTGGCGGTAACCCTCCCCGCTGCGGTATTGCCCCTTCGGGGGTCAGGGTGATATACCTGTATCTGCCCGGTCCCGCCAAGCGGTGGGGCCATTGTTATGTTTATTCCCAATACACTGCATAATGCCATGCATTCTAGTTCGTGAAAGAAATTGAATCCTATCAGACTGGCGATGGAATTCGGTCTCGTGCTTTTTCTAAGCGATTCTTAACCCGAGTCCTGATGCGGCTGTGGTACGATCAGCCCATACAAAAACTTTCGCCTACCATGGGGGGCAATGAAACCTTTCCCCATCAAAAATGCCACAGGACAGGGAGATAAATTGATGGAAACCAAATCATCCAACACCAGCCAGGAACTACAGCGCATACTGGACTCCGCCCAACGTTTAGGGATCGAACTCAATGAAGACGAGGCACAGGCCTGGATATCAGCGATTTCTAAGCCCGGCCCGGAGGATGAGGTTATCTTTGACAAACGTACGGGCGTGTTCGGGCACAAAGTGAGTATGCTGGATTTCAGCGACGAAGACCTGGCACATTTCCGGAAACTGGGTAAGCTGGTTGAATTTGAAGACATCCCGCACAAAGTAGAAACCGCCCTTGCCCTGTCGGGATCTGCAGCGCAGTCCAAAATTCAGACTTATCCGGGAGATGCGGACTACTTTGAGCGCATGAATTTGATCACGGAAACCAGGCAGGAAGCCTGCCAGCTGCTGGCCAGGCTGATCAGGGATAAAGCGCTGGATACCATGGAAGGGGACACCTACCAGCTCATGGAAGTCCACTTCGGATCGTACCCGCAGGATGTGGTCATCGACGGCAAATTGTACCGGCAGGATAGTTCCATTTCCTGGACGCCGGAGCAAACCCAGAAGGGAAAAATCGCTGCCCTCACCCCGGATGGGGAATCCGTCACCATCCAATGGGAAGACGTTGCCAGCGATCCTGGCTGGTGCAAGCTGGACTGGGTCGTGGCTGATCCGGTGCGGAACGAACTGGTCAACGCCAGCAACATGCTGGATGTGACCTGGGAAGCCCCGGACGGATCCATCACGCCTTTGGATGGCTTCCTCGATCCCTATTTTCAGGAAGTGTACCTGCAGGAAGAATCAGCCCCTATCTTTGAAAAATTATCCCAGCATGTCTCCGCAAACGCCCTTGACCATTACGTAGAACAGCTGGAGAGCGAAGTCCAAAAATACCTCAATAAAGACATCAATTACGGCAAAGCAGCCAAACGCATGTACAACATTTTCCGTCTCACCGGCCGCTACGAAGAGGCGGCCTTGATCAGGGAATTGTTCGATGAGCCGGCTTCTATGCTGTACCAGGTCTGGTCGCTGATCCGCACCATGGATGAGTGCAGTCACCCGCAATCCTCCATTTCCATTGACCAGGTGCAGTCCCAGGCGGACCGCCTGGTGATCTCCGTGGTTGATGCTTTGGAAGGGGAAGAGGAGTCGATCGTTGTCCGGAACCTGCTGCAATTGCGAAACGCGCTAGAAGATCAGAAGGAAGGCCAGTCCTTGACGACAGAGGTCGAGGTCGCCCGGGATGAAGTCATCAACATCGTCAATAACTTTTTCTACGAAAAACTGACCAATGTACCGGAAATAAAATCCTACATGAACGCCTTCGTTCCTGATAAAGACTGAACAGGCAAGACGGATAAAGGAGATGCCCCGCAGCAGCGGTCATTAACAAAACGTTTAGCGAAGGCAACTTGCATTTCCATCAAAAAGGGCTATAATGGTGGCAACCGGATTAGAAAGCGTTGACCGGGACGAGTAGCGGTCCCTGGATCTGACAGAGAAGAAGGTCGCTGACTGAGAACCTTCCCCAGAGACAAGCCGCAAAAACCACCCGGGAGCAGAAACCGGAACCCCTGTATGGGAAGTATGGTGGATCGGCTGGCCCCGTTATCGGCCTAAAGAGATGCCCGGCAGGATCGGGTAAATCTGGGTGGAACCGCGAGTGAACTCTTGCCCCAGTCGGGCAGGAGTTTTTTATTTCGGAGGTGTAGGATGGCTAAGAATAAAAACGGACAGGACAACGGATACGAAGAATCAAAATTGTATAAAATCCGGCATTCCGCAGCGCATGTCATGGCCCAGGCGGTGATCAACATGTTCCCGGAGGGAGAAGCAAAAGTCGCCATCGGGCCACCCATTGATGATGGTTTTTACTATGACTTCGATTTGCCGCGTGCTCTGACGCCGGAAGACCTGGAAAAGATTGAAGAGCAAATGCGGGAAACGCTGTCCGAGGATCATGAATTTAAGCGGCGCGAGCTGTCCGCACAGGAGGCCCGGGATATTTTCCAGGATCAACCATACAAGCAGGAGCTGATCGATGGTCTCGAGTCGGGCGGGAAGGACGAATACGGCGAACCGCTGGATGAGGAGCCGGTGATTTCCATCTACAAACACGACGATTTTGTAGATCTGTGCCGCGGGCCCCATGTGGCAAGCACAACGGAGATTGACCCGGGTGCCGTCAAACTGCTTAACGTAGCCGGCGCGTACTGGCGCGGCGATGAGCACAACCCCATGCTGCAGCGCATTTACGGCACGGCCTGGCATTCCAGAGAAGAGTTGGAAAACTACCTTCACAAACTGGAAGAGGCCAAACGCCGCGACCACCGCAAAGTAGGGAAAGATCTCGATCTGTTCAGCACGGATCCTGAAGTGGGAAGCGGGCTGGTCTTATGGCACCCCAAAGGCGCCATGGTCCGCCACCTGGCTGAGGAATACTGCAAGGACGAACACCTGGCCCAGGGCTATGAACTCGTGTACTCCCCCCATATCGGTAAGAAGAGCCTGTGGGAGCGGAGCGGGCACCTGACCTGGTACGAGGAAAACATGTATTCCCCCATTGAGGTCGATGAGGAAGAATATTTTCTCAAACCCATGAACTGCCCTTTCCACATCATGATGTACAAAAACGACCTGCACAGCTACCGCGATCTGCCGCTGCGCTGGGCGGAATGGGGTACAGTGTACCGCTACGAACGCAGCGGTGTGCTGCACGGCTTGATGCGCGTGCGAGGGTTTACGCAGGACGATGCCCACATCTTTTGCAGTCCGGAGCAGATGCCTGAAGAAATTGACCGCGTGTTAAACTTCTGTCTCCATATTCTGCGCGGCTTCGGGATCAAGGATTTTCATGCGTATCTATCCACGCGGGATCCGGAAAAATCCGCCGGGGAGGAGCAGCGCTGGGATGATGCCACAGAAGCCCTCCGCAAAGCCCTGGACCGGGCAGATCTGGATTATGACTTGGATGAAGGCGGGGCAGCGTTTTACGGCCCAAAGATTGACTTGAAGATGATCGATGCCCTGGAGCGGGAATGGCAATTAAGCACGATCCAGTTTGATTTTAACCTGCCGGATCGCTTTGACCTGGTATATATTGGAGAGGATGGAGACCAACACCGACCGTACATGATCCACCGCGCCTTGCTGGGGTCGATGGAACGCTTTATCGGCGTCCTGATCGAACACTACGGAGGAGACTTCCCGCTGTGGTTGGCCCCGGTTCAGGCGGTGATGATTCCCATCACGGACCGCAATATCCCCTATGTTGAAGAAATCGCCCAACAACTCCGCGAGGGTGGCATCCGGGTTGAGGTGGATGACAGCAGTGACCGCATGGGCGCAAAAATCCGTGATGCAGAAAAACAGAAAATCCCCTACATGCTCGTGGTCGGGGACTGTGAGGAAGAAGCAGGCACGGTCGCACCCCGGCTGAGAACAGGAGAACAGCTGGATCCCATGAGCGTGGACAAACTGTTGGACCGGATGCTGGACGAAATCGAGCAGCATGCTTGAAGCAGCCATCCGTGAGGAACCCAGCAGCGCCATCCCCGGCAGGGCTGGCGCTGTTTTATTTCAACGCGAAGCAGAGAATATGGAATCAGATAACCCGCCCGATGTTGACGATCCTCCCCTGCCTATGGTATTATCCACATCTAAGGTACGGTGCTGATTTGAGAAAAGGAGAGAAAAAATAGCAGACACGAATTACAGAGCGAATGAACGAATTCGGGCCAAAGAAGTACGCGTGATCGATCCCGAAGGACAGAACAGAGGTGTTCATCCAACAAAAAAAGCTCTGGCGACAGCCCGGAAGTATGATTTGGATCTCGTAGAAGTTGCGCCCAACGCCAACCCACCGGTTTGCAAGGTGATGGATCTGGGCAAGTTTCTGTACGAACAGGAAAAGGCGCGCCAAAAAGCGAAAAAATCCCAAAAGACCATCGAGGTCAAAGAAATTCGCTTGCGGCCTAAGACCACAGAACATCATCGCAACTTCAAGGTGCGAGATTCGCGGCGCTGGCTGGAGAACAACAAAAAAGTCAATGTTCGCATTCAATTCCGGGGCCGAGAAATCCACTACCCTGAAATAGCCATGGACATCATGAGGGATATCGCTCAAGAGCTGAGCGATGTCTCTGAAGTAGAACAAAAGCCCTCCCGTGAAGGGCATTCCATGCTCATGGTACTGGCGCCAAAAAAGAGCTGACTCATTCATTTCCAAATAGCACATAAATCACAGGGTAATTTCATGGTGGCAGGCAAACCCACCACCAGACAGGTTTGATGCGCGACAACAGATGTAAACAATAACACCGTTAGTGCATCCGCTGTGTGCAAACAACAGGTGCCGTCCCAGACGTGTAACCGGCGCACAGGGGATTGCAGGAGAGGATAAAATGGCACGAGTAAAAACAGGTACGAAACGCAGAAAGCGGCATAAGAAAATTATCAAAATGGCCAAAGGGAAGTACGGCACTCGCAGCCGCCTTTTCAAGCGCGCCAACGAAGCCATGCTGAAAAGCCTATGGTATGAATACCGCGACCGCCGGACGCGGAAGCGGGACCTGCGGCGCTTGTGGATCACCCGCATTAACGCTGCTTCCCGCCAGAACGGTCTGCCTTACAGCCGCTTGATTTATGGCTTGAAAGAGGCTGATATCAAACTCAACCGGAAGATGCTGGCAGATATGGCAGTCCGGCACCCAGAAGCGTTCGCCGAGATCGTGGATCGCGCCAAACAGGCCATCAACTGAAAA
>CAZIFI010000072.1:0-7672 GCA_964539105.1 uncultured Anaerolineales bacterium
GATCGATTCCGAGGCCTGATCAAGGATCTTGTCCAGCTTGGCTGCCAGGGTGCTGTTGATCAGGGTGTCCCCCACCCGCACCCGCAGTCCGCTGATCAGATCGGGGTCGGTTTCGAGTTCGAGGTCTACCTCCTGATCGATCAAAGCACTCAGGGTTTCCCGCAGCTCCCGGACCTGCTCATCGTTCAGCTCACGGGCGGATTCCACAAACACGTTGGGAGACCGCTCATCCAGGGAACGCCGGATGGCCTCGACCTGATCCATTTCCCCGGACCCCAGCTTCCAGATGCGGTCATTCAAATCCGTAAAGAGCCGGGCATGCACTTCTTCCGGGGAGGTTTCGCGGATCACCCGCTGGCTGACCTCCCGGATGGCATCCAGGATTTCTTCCATGTGGTCGCTGACCGCCTTTTCCTGCAGCTGGCCGGCCTCCGAGGAGGCTGCTTTCAAAATCCGCTCGGCTTCCTGGCGGGCATTGTCAATCGTGCTCCGCCGGATCTCTTCCATGCGGTCCCGCGCCTCACCGAGGATTTCTTCCACCTGCTCGTCGACGTTCTCCAGACGCTGCTCCAGCTCGCCCCGCAGGTCCTCCGCCTGAGCCAGCTGTTTGGCAATCTCCTCTTTCTGGCGCTGCTTTTCCTCAGACCGCTGATTGACCCGGCGCTGAATAGGCCTGAAAAGCAGGACATAGAGCAAGCCGGTCAGAACCAGGAAATTGATGACCTCAAATAAGATGGTCGGGATATCCAAATTCAGCATCGTGGCTCCTTGGCTAGAAGAAACGATCCAGCAGTGGATTGGCAAACAGCAAGATTAAGATCACCAGCAGGACATAAATTGCGGTGGACTCCAGCAGCGCCATGGCAATCAACAGGGTGGTGCGCAAATCACCGGCCGAATCCGGCTGGCGAGCGATGCTTTCCAGGGCTTTCTCCACCGCCCGCCCCTCGGCGAGAGCCGGGGCGATCGCCCCGATCGTCATGCCCAGACCAGCAATGATAATGGTCACGATGGTGACCAGCGTTCCAGGATCCATTTCAGCCATAAATTTATTCCTCCATGTGGTATTTCAATTCACGTTCAATGGTTTTCAGTTCTTGATCTTCCTCTTCCGGCTGCAGTTTTTCCGGCTGGGGAGGAAGGCCGGCAGCGATATAGACGGCTGCCAGAGCAGCAAAGATGTAGGCCTGCAGCAGGCCGGTGAAAATACTGAACCCCTGTAAGGGCAGCGGGACGAACAGCGGGGCCAGGGCAAACAGGATGGCGATGATAATTTCCGCGCTGAAGATGTTGCCGAACAGGCGCACGCTGAGGGAAATTGTCCGGCTGATCTGGCTGATCAGCTCCAGGGGCAGCAGGAAAATAGGGGAAGCCAGGCTCTTCAGGTAAGGCCAAATCCCCATGATCTGCACGCCATAGACATGGACGGCCACAAAGACAACCAGAGCCAGGGCAATGGGCGTGTTGATGTCGCTGGTGGGTGACTTCAAAAAGGGCACCAGGCCGATCACGTTAGCCACGCTGATAAAAAGCGTCAGGGAACCCACCAGCGGTAAAAAGGGGCCCGCCGGACGGCGCATGATCTCAGTGATAAAATCGGTCAGGAAATCGACCACCATCTCCAGGGCAGTGGGCCTCAGCTGTCTGAGCAGCAGGATAACACCCACGATCAGTGCCATCATCACCCAGGTGGAGACCACGGTGTCCCGCACCGGAATTCCCAGGACCGTAAAGGCTACTTCTGGAAAGACTTCCTCCATTCGTCACATCCTCCTTAAAGAACGATCTACGTCCGGAAGCGGAAGCACCTTCAGGGTCAGGATCCCCATCCAGGGGGCGGACATCAGACCGCCGAAGGTGGACAGCCCACTCCCGATTCCCTCCTGCAAGGCCAGGGCCAGCAGGGCTGCGCTGAGGATCCAGCGCAGGGCGGCTCCCACAGCAACCCGCCTTTTGGCAGACGGAATCCGTGCCGGTGAAAGCCTGAGAACCAATATCCGCTGAGAAATCCAGATCACCAGCCCCGTCCCCAGGCCATACAACAGCCAATTCCAGCTCATAAGTCGTCCTTTTCCTGCTTGCGCTGTTTCTCCCGCTTCCGCTCCCGGTCCTCCCGATCCAAACGCCGGATCAGGCGGGAGAGGTTGTAATAGCCGATTATCACGCCCAGCACCAGCAGGCCGAGCGTAAAGGTGTAAACGGTCCCCAGCCACTGATCCAGGAAATGGCCGATCAGAACCCCGCCGACGATGGGTAAGGCCAGATCCCAGCCGATAGTCAGCACCCCGATACCCTCCCGGATCAAGGCGGGCAGGATCTTTTCGGTATGCTGATCTTCCTGATCGTTCACGGCCTTATCCCTCTCCTTCCAGCTCCTGCTCCAGGTTGCGCAATGTGTTTTCCAGGACATCGGGTGATTCAGAGCGCTTTTCCTCCGATTCTCCGGTCCACCCGCTGGTATAAAGGATCACCTGATCCGCCTCTACAGACAGGATGCCGGCCCGCACGGAAACAGCCTCAGAATAAGATTCTACACCGTATTCTACCCATCCGGTCTGTGTTTCAGCCAGCAGGGGATGGTGCCCGGGGTGAATGCCGATGCTTCCCCCGTCTGCCAGAGGCAGCCGCACTTTGGCCACTTCTCCGGTTTCCAGCAGGGTTTCTTCCGGGGTGAGGATCAATAGTTTCATGATTCCTGTTCTCCACCTTTCTTTTTCAATCGGCGGGCTTTCCTGACAGCTTCGTCAATGGTGCCCACCATGTAAAAGGCCTGCTCTGGAAGATGATCGTAGCGGCCTTCCAGAATCCTCCGGAATCCGCGCAGGGTTTCCTCCAGGCTGACAAACACCCCGGGGATATCGGTAAAAGGCTCAGAGACAAAGAAAGGCTGGGTGAGAAAACGCTGAATGCGCCTGGCCCGGACCACCGCCAGGCGGTCCTCCTCGCTGAGTTCTTCCATCCCTAAAATCGCGATCACATCCTGGAGCTGTTCATAGCGTGCCAGCAGGGAGCGGACCTCGCTGGCGATCCGATAATGTTCCCTTCCCACGGCCTGGGGCTCGAGCAGGGAGCTCTTGGATTGCAGCGGGTCAATGGCTGGATAAAACCCCTGACTGGCCTGCCGTCGAGAAAGAACGGTTGAGGAATCCAGGTGGGCGAAGGTGGCCACGATGGCAGGATCGGTGAGGTCATCCGCCGGCACATAGACCGCCTGGACCGAGGTGATGCTGCCCCGGCTGGTGGTGGTAATCCGCTCCTGGAGCTCGCCCATCTCGCTGTCCAGGGTAGGTTGATAGCCCACCGCGCTGGGCAGGCGCCCGAGCAGGGCAGAGATTTCCTGTCCGGCCTGAATATAGCGAAAAATATTGTCGATAAACAGCAGGACCGGCCGGTGCTCGTAATCGCGGAAATACTCCGCCATGGTCAGGGCCGTGAGCGGTACGCGCAGCCGGGCCCCGGGGGGTTCGTTCATCTGCCCGAAGACCAGAATGGTGTCGTCGATCACGCCCGAATCGCGCATTTCCAGCCACAGATCGTTTCCCTCCCGGATGCGCTCGCCCACGCCCGAGAACAAGGCAATCCCAGAATGCTCCTGAATCGTATGGCGCATGAGCTCGATCATCAGCAGGGTCTT
The DNA here is from genome assembly GCA_964539105.1 of uncultured Anaerolineales bacterium. Taxonomy (GTDB): domain Bacteria; phylum Chloroflexota; class Anaerolineae; order Anaerolineales; family UBA11858; genus B10-G9. Next base: position 3,635 of record CAZIFI010000072.1, read on the forward strand.
CCCCACCCCGGCGCCGCCAAAGAGGCCGATTTTTCCTCCCTGGGGATAGGGGGTGAGCAAATCGATGGCTTTGATTCCGGTCACATAGGGTTTATTGACCACCCGCTGTTGGGGTAGTGTTGGAGAATTAGCGTGAATGGAATGCCGGGGAATATCGTCAGACAGCGGGGTCCCCTCGTCAATCGGTTCGCCGAGGATGTTAAAAAGCCGCCCCAGGGTCTGGTTTCCCACCGGGACCTGGATGGGTTCTCCGCTGTCAGTGACGATCAGACCCCGCCGCAGGCCGGATGTGGAGCCCATGGAAATCGTCCGGACGGTGTTGGTATCGAGGTGTTCCTGGACCTCAAGCACCAGCTGACCGGTGCTTTCGGTTTCCAGTAAAAGGGCGTTGTTGATGCTGGGCAAATTGCCGTGGCTGAAGGTCACGTCTACTACAACGCCGCGGACCCGGTTGATGGTACCCTGATTCTGCTTCACTGTCATTCACTCCGATTGTTGTCGTTCACTCATTCCATCCTGGATATGCTTTTCCCCCAAGTCAGGTGTCCAGCAAAGGTAACCTCAAGAATTATAACAGAGCCAGATTAATGAACTGTCAGAAAATGCAGCCAATGCCCAGCCGAAAGGACCGGGGACCGGAAAAAGCCGGGCATTGCACAGCATCATCTGAAAGCCTGTGCGCTGATTGGCAGGCTGGACTAGTAATCGTGAGAGAAGAGATGTGCTGTACCTCACCGTGAGGCTCGCTACACGCTTATTCAAATAACAACCGCACAATGGAATAGACCCTTCCGATTGCAGATGATTTCCATTAGGCTTTATCTTCTACAGGATCACCGCAGCAAGGATTCTTCCACCTTCGGTGTCAGAATGACACTATTCACGACGAGGCACTCTGATAGAGTGAATGTCGGTTCGCCCTGCGTCCCCGGAGGGGCAGTTCAGTGAGCGAATAATACACACCGACCTGGACCTATCGCATTGAGCCCTTCGACTACGGGCGACCGGAGTTCGCCCTGACATTCCGCTCAGGACAGGCTCCGAGCGCTGCCCCTGCGCTTGGAGCTGAAATACGGATGTTCTGAAAAAGACATCCCCTAAATTCCGCCGACGGGGACGTCGGCGGAAAAAGACTTCCCCGTGACGTCTCCATCACGGGGATCAGATATATTAACAGTTATGGAACTACAGTGGCGCCATTATCAGGCTGACGGCTCAGCCTATCGCACAACACTCCCCCAATCTTCTAATTCCCTCTTCAATCTCCTCCGGGGCGTAGTAGCTGAAGCTCAGCCGCAGGTATTCTCCCAGCCCGTCCCGGCTGGAGAACAGCCCGCCGGGTCGGAAATCCACCTCATGGTCGCGGGCCTGCGGGCGCAGGACCGCCGCATCCATCCCGGGCAGGCGCACCCAGAAGAAAAACCCGCCCTCCGGCACCCGGTACTCCGCCTCCGGCAGGTGCTCCTCCAGAGCTCCGGACATGGCCTGCAGGCGCTCGTGGTAAGTTGTTTTCAAAATCCGGAGGTTGTCCCCCAGGTTCCCGGCTTCGATCAGGTAGCGCACCACGGCGCTGGTAAAGGGATTCATCCCGCCCCCGCTGTCCAGCTGCCCGCATCCCGCCAGTCGGTCAATGACAGAGGGATGGGCCTGGATCCAGCCCAGCCGCAGGCCGGGCGCCAGGATCTTGGAAAAGGAATTGATAGAAACCACCTGCTCGGCCTCATCCGTGTAAGCCGCAAAAGGGCGGGGCGGGGCCCCGCTGTAGTTGAGTAGTTGATAGACTTCATCGGCCAGAAGCAGGAAATTGTGCTCCGCTGCCAGCGCTGCCAGTTGGTCCCGCCGGGAGCGGGACAGGGTCAGGCTGGCCGGGTTGTGGTAGGTGGGGATGGTATACAGAAATTCAGGCTGATGTTCTTTCAGCGCCGCCTGCAGGGCATCGAGATCCAGGCCGCCTTCATCCATAGCAATGGGGACCATGACCAGATCGTGGTTCCGGAACACGCGCAGGGCCAGGAAGTAGGTCGGCTCTTCCACGAAAACTACATCCCCGGGCCGGGTGTAGAGGGTGCACAGCAGGTCCAGGGCGGAGCTGGCCCCGGCCGTGGCCAGCAGGGAATCGGGTTGGACAGCGTTCCCGGTGTGGGAGGGTAGAAAATCGGCCAGGGCGGCCAGGAAATAGCCGTTCCCTTCTTCTGCGCCGTACTGCAGGGTGCGCGGTTCAGCGTCGGCAAAGTAGTGGTCCGCCGCCCGCTGCAGAATATCGAGGGGCATCAGGTCCAGCCCCGGGTTGCCGGAGCCCAGGTCGATGAACCCGGCCGGCGGCTCTGTCTGGGCAATGCGTAATTCAGTCATACAAGAAGTATAAAGGAAAATTTTTCCCAGCAGGGAAAAAACGCTTCATTCCATCCGAAATCCTCACCAGCCTATCCCAAACCCAGACATGCTGAGGGTATTTCATTATCGCCACCGCGGGGGGCGGCACCGACAGGATGCCAGCGCCAGGGACGCCTGGAAAGATCGTCCTGATGAAACTACCCTCCATTAGCCGAACCTTCCATTCAGATTTCTTCTCCAGGGACCTTTCCACCGCAGCCTGTCCTGACCCGAACCGGAGGGGTGCCACAAGAACAACCCGTGATGAAAAAAGATTTTGAGGAATCCAAAGGCCCCATCCAAACCAGCCCATCTGCCTATACTCTCAACAGCCGCCAAACCGCCGCGCTGGCAGCTGGCGGGCTGCCGGTCCCACCCGGGCCCTCTTCATATCCCCCCCTGTGATCCCTGCCGATACAGACCCGGGCAGGAATGCTATCCTTCCAGGTCTTCCTTCATCGTCTGGAATTGGTCCCGGGTGATCTCACCCCGCGCGTACCGCTGGTTCAAGATCTCACCGGCATCCGTTTTTGTGTCGTCGATAATCTTGTCTCGCGAAGATGATCCCAGCAGCGACTCCAACCCCGATCCATTCCGGACCAGAACAGCTGCCCCGATCAAAATCAATACCACCCAGATCAATCCAAATCCCATCATCATTCCACTCCTGTTCATGGTTCACAGGCCTTTGCGACCTGTGACTCTCAATATCTAGCTCAAATCCGCTTTCATATCCTGATATTCATCCCGGGTAATCTCGCCCCGCGCATAACGCGCTTTGAGGATCTCCAGCGGGGTTTGAGCGCTTGCGGATTGGCGCATTTTCTCCCCGGACCCGGCAGAACGAGATGACACCTGGCGCACGACCCACATGGCCAGGACCACAAACCCGATGATCAATCCCACTGTAAACAACAGTCCCACTATAGGACCAAAGATCCCCCATCCGCCCATGCCACCAAAGAACCCTCCACAACAACCCCACATTCCATGTCCTAACATCGCACACCTCCTGTATCACACTACAGCTAAACAATACGTCCTTGCTATCCATGTACAGGATAAGGAATGAATGTGAAGGATGATTGAAGTTATTTTAAAGATTTCGTAAAGAATGCAGGGGTTACTTTTGGGACACAGGCAAACTGAAGGTAAAGGTGCTGCCCTGATCGCGCCCTTCGCTTTCCACCCGGATCTCCCCCCCGTGGGCTTCGACCAGATACCTGGCGATCGTCAGACCGATCCCGCTGCCCCCGCTGGCCCGGGACCGGGACTTATCCACCCGGTAAAAGCGGGTAAAAATATGGGGCTGATGCTCAAGGGGAACGCCGATGCCATTGTCCTGCACTGCAACGTGGATGAACGGCCCTTCCTGGTGCGCCTTGATTTCCACCTCTCCCCCGCCGGGCGTGTACTGCAATGCATTCCCGACCACATTCATCAACACCTGTTCAATGCGGTCAGCGTCGACATAAACCGCCGGCAGTCCGTCAGGGATCTGTGCCCGGAGCGCAACCCCTTTATCCGCAAACTGCTGGCGCAGGCGTTCCACCGTGCGGTGGACAAGATCACCAACAAGCGCAGCTTCCCGTTCCAGACGGTAGGCCTCCGCTTCCACCCGGCTGAGCTGCTGCAGGTCATCCACAAGCCGCGCCAGACGGTCCG
>CAZIFI010000073.1:0-7263 GCA_964539105.1 uncultured Anaerolineales bacterium
CCTGTACAGACCACAATCTCTTGCAGCGGACTTTCAGCCGCTCCGACAGGCGAAATCAACAAGTTTCTTATCACAGCCACCACAATAAAAATAGGAATCGTTTTATTCTTCATAACAATTTGGTTGCAGTCTCCTGGTTCCCCTCCAACCCAACCAGCATCAGATCCACTTCATGATCCGCAATGTCCTTGCTCTAATATCTTATACCCCTGAAAAGAGGAGAGTACTCTGACATTATATACAAATGGGATTAATCATGGATGATAAATCGCAACCCGGCACCAGAGAAGTGGCAGGACCGAAATAAATGGATAATGTGCTGCCCTGATCAGCGTTATATACAAAAAAATCCGGGAGAAGAGGGCTCGTACACGCACGGCTCCCACCACATCATCCAGTTGTTCGCGGGACACCGGATACCGGGTTCTTCCTCCCGCGATCGCCTTCCGAAGAAATGTATCGTTATCATCCTCTACATCCAGCACTAAATCTTTTTGGCCGGGGTCATGATCGCGTCCAATTCAAAATCATCCAACCGCAGGGTGCGGTCCACGATGTCCTATTCTGCCTGTTCAATGATCCCGGGCTCAAGCCCAGGTATTTAATAATTTGTTAATGCTTCAAGTGGTATAGTGTATATGCCCTTCAGGAAGGGCATATTTGACCTCAAACCAGTCCGCGCAGCACGAACTCTTTACAGGTACAACTCCATGAAGAAATATATCTACCCCTTACTGTCCTTGATTGGTATCGTCATCCTCTTTATGCTCCTGCCTGACAGGTTCGGTTCCCAGGGAGGAACTGACGTGGCAATCCCGCCGGATGCAGGGCAGGCGCAAGCCACCTTCGCAGGGGGGTGTTTCTGGTGTATGGAACCACCTTTTGAAAGGTTGGATGGCGTGACAGATGTGGTTGCGGGATATTCAGGGGGTGACGTCCCCAACCCTACCTACGAACAGGTCCTGTCCGGAGGGACCGGCCATCTGGAAGCGGTTCACATCACCTACGATCCACAGAAAATCTCCTACGAAGAGCTGCTGGATACATACTGGCGGCAGATCGACCCCACGGACGCAGGTGGTTCCTTTGTGGACCGGGGAGAACAATACACATCGGCCATCTTCTATCACAACCGGGCTCAAAAACAAGCCGCGGAACAATCCAAAGCACAACTGGCGTCCTCCGAGCGCTTTGATGAACCAATCGTTACGGAAATCCGCCCTTTCGACGTGTTTTATCTGGCCGAGAATTATCATCAGGATTACTTTAAAAAACAAACAGAACGCTACCAGAGCTACAAGAAAGGGTCCGGCCGGGAAGAGATCCTGTCGGATATATGGGGACCTACCCCAACGCCCGGCAGCGGAGCCGAATCCAGATCAGACGAAACCTCCTACCAGGTCCCACCCCAGCATATCTTGCAGGATACCCTGACCGAAATGCAGTACTATGTCACCCAGGAGGACGGCACAGAACCGGCCTTCAACAATGCTTACTGGGACAATAAGGAACCCGGAATCTATGTCGATATCGTATCCGGGGAGCCCTTATTCAGCTCCCAGGACAAATTTAGATCCGGGACAGGCTGGCCCAGCTTTATCCGGCCCATCGGACCCGATGCAGTGGCAGAAGTCAAGGACACCAGTCTGGGGATGACGAGAACCGAAGTGCGCAGCGCAATTGCGGATTCTCACCTGGGACATGTCTTTCAGGACGGACCGCCGCCAACCGGCCTGCGCTACTGCATCAACTCCGCTGCCCTGGAGTTCATCCCCCTGGATGAAATGAAGCAGGAAGGATACGGTCAGTACCTGGTGGAGTTTGACCAAACAGACACCGGGAGTTGATGGTGCAGGACAAGCAGCGACAGGGCACAATAAAGAACATCAACCGGGGAAGCATCCTGCTCCTGATGCTGGCTGCTCTTCTCCTCAGCACAGGCTGCCAGAATGCCCAAACAAATACCGTCGCCTCGCCAACGGACGCATCCGCTGCGGCTCCAACCCCCAATCCACCGGAAGCTGACCCCACCATCGCCCAGAATCTTCCCATCACCACCAGAAACTTTCAGATGGGGACAGCGGGTTTTATCCCCCCCGGGTATCCGGACGCCAGCGACCGGGCCTGGTCCACGTTTCTTACAGAGGGTGCGGCGGGTTACGGCGAGTTGTTTGGCGTGCACGTCAACCCGGGCGCGCAACCCGATCAGGACGGCATCCCCCAGCAGGTGAAGCTGGCCTTCGAACACATGCAGGGAGTAAAGGTTTATGTGGCCTTTGCTGTCAACCATGAACAGGGTCCCTTCACAGAAGCACGCGCTGAAGAACTTAAGCGCGCTGCTGTGGCCACAGCAAAAAAATATCAACCCGAATACCTCTCCCTGGGCGTGGAAAGCAATGCCCTGTACCTCTTTCAGCAGGAAACCTTTCCGCGCTATGTAAGGACAGCCCGGGACATATACGACGAAGTGAAAGCAGTCAGTCCCGACACCCTGGTAATGAACAACTTTCAATTGGACCGCATGAAGGGGGAAACAGATCTCGCCGGACAAAAATTTGACCCCCATTGGGAACTAATATCCCGCTTTGACGGTAAAATGGACCTGGTTTCCTTTACGGTTTACCCGTATCTCCACTATCGTACACCCCAGGCCATCCCGGAAGATTATCTGGCCGAAATCCGAGAACAAACCGATCTTCCGGTGATGATTACCGAAACCGGATGGCCCTCCCGGGATACCAAGAGCGGCGTCCAGGGATCCCACCAGCTTCAGATCGAATACATGAAGAAACTATTCCAGCAGTCCAATAGTATCAACCTTGAGGGTCTGATCTGGGTATTTCCCCACGATGCCAGCTTTGGGATCGCCGGGGGCATCTTTGACCACATCAGCCTGCGATACAACGACGGTGAAGCCAAACCTGCTTTCAACTACTGGCAGGCCGCGTTAGCCCTGCCTGTGAAAAAATAAATTGGCTTCCACTCTTTGACCCCCTCTTTGATGTTCCTGATACAGCCCATATGGGCTTTCCTACATGATAAACTCGCTGTTCTCCTGTATCAGATACCGGATAAATATTTGACCCGGTTTCTGCCACTATCTTTGGCTTCGAGCAGGGCCCGGTCGGCCAGTTTGACAAGATCAACAGCGTCAGTGCTTTGATCAGGTATTGTACTGGACAAGCCAATACTGACAGTGACATGCCCCTCATTCCGGCTAAACCCGTTGGGAAGACCCACCTCCGCCAGCTGTGAACGGCAGTTGTTTGCCACTGTCATGGCTCCTTCTTTATCCGTGTTAGGGAGAATCATAGCGAACTCGTCCCCGCCAAACCTGGAAAAATGATCACCCGGACGACGCGCCACTTCCGAGAGCACCTGGGCGATATTTTTCAACAACGTATCTCCCGCTAAATGACCGGCATGGTCGTTGATGGCTTTGAAATGGTCAATGTCTAAAATCAGGACAGACAGAGGTTGTCCCTCCCTGGCCGACCGGTCCCATTCTTCCTGCAGTGTGCGGTTAAAGGACCTCCGGTTTGGGACCCGGGTCAGTTCATCGGTGGCTGAAGCTTTGCGATATTTTTTTACCAACTCCTTATATTTTGCCTGGCTTTCCTTCAAATCCCGGATGACTTGATCTCGCTCCCGTTCCGCTTTTTTGCGGCGATCAATTTCTCGTTGAGCCAGATCCAGTTCCTCTTCAACCTGAAACATGCGCTGCAGGATGGACAGTACAGGACGGTTGATGATGGCCACATCCTGTTTGTTTTTCTGCCAGGCAAGATATCCGTACAGCACCGGGAATGAAAAAAGAGAGATCACCAAACGGCTCGACAACGTACCATTCAAGATGCTGAGGTAAGCAGGCGATCCCGCAAAGGCAAGGGTATTGAATAACACCACATCCAGGACCATTACCCCCAATAAAGTCAGGTAGCTGCGCAGCCACAGTTTTATCTCCAGTTCTGGTTTCCCCAGAAATTCCCAGGCGATGCCTAAAAAGATCAAATCGACAAAGGTTGTAAACACCGAAGCAGAGTTAATCCTCAAACTGGGGATCGGAACCCGGGCCAGGCTTCCTGCGCCCATTAGATCAGCCTGAAAATGCAGTAGCCCTGCCACAAGGGGCATCATAATCGAGACGCCCATGACCGTCGAGATAGCAATTTGAGCATGTCTGGGACCGTCAAATATGTAGACCACAAACACCCCCAGCAGGAGCGCCGTGTAGAATACTGTGGACCCCACCATGAAGGTGATCCCGGCCACGGTGATCCGGGCGCCAGCATCCGTGACCCAGGACATCACTGCCGTTGTCCCGCCCAGTAGGGCAAAAAAATAGGCCTGTCCATATCTGCGGCGCAGGGAATGAGCTCCCAGGACCAGCAAATACATGGCCATGGCTTCCAGAAAAAGTAGCAAACCAGCTCTGATCATTGGACGGAGTATGATATAGTAACGTATCCTACGGGTGAAAAATCAAGCCAGATCAAAAAACATATCCAGCGTACTGATTCAAATTGCTTGCCGGTCCTGGGCAACATAGAAATTCTACCAGGTAAAAACGGGGATTGATAACCTGGAAATTTATTAGATTTTAACCTACAGAACAAAGTTAGCCCCTAACAAAGATAATAACTCCAGCCACACTTTGGCAGCATAAACACCAGGGCACAAGGAATACAGCATGCTGTTTCGTCAAAATATACCTGGATTTTACGATCACGCAGTCATGGCTCTCCAGTCCTGAGGTAATCTCCCCATTAATAATCTCGGGCACAACGCCTCACAAACTGCAGAAACCCGCGCAGTGTATAATATACAAACCCTGAAAATGTGAGGAGCAAAGAAATGGATCAATCTACTGCATCGAATTCATCACCAAAAAAACGGAACAACCAGGCCTTAACCAGCCTCATCCTCGGGATCCTGGCTATCGTACTTTTCCCGCTCAATTTCACTTCCGGTCAGATCAGCCTGGTGGGAGCGGGAGGGGTGGCCCTGGGAATACTTGCCCTGTGGTTGGGATACCGCGGGATTTTGGTCGACAAACGATACCGGCGGGGGGGGAAAGCAATCGCTTATACAGGAATGGGGCTGGGCGCGGCAGGGCTCCTGGCATTTGGAATTCTGTTTGCTTTCGGAGCCCACCCGGAGCTCACACCCGCGGATATTGGCATCGGCACCCCGCGCAACGAGTATGAAGGTGACGGGTTTACCCTGAAATATCCGGAGAACTGGGAAGAAGCCAACTTAACAGAGCAACCTTTCTGCGAACAGGAAAGTGTTGAATGCCTGGTGGGTTTTACAGGACCGACTCAAGAAACCTCCAATCTCACCTTGATCCGTTATGAATTGACGCAGGATATTTCATTGAAAGAAGTGGATGATTTCTTCTGGCAAATGTACAACGATAACATACCCGACGTCAGCCTGGAGTCCCGGGAAGAAATCAAGGTCGCTGGCACCCCCGCAGTGAAAAGAGTTTACCATTCCCCCAGCCCGCAAGGGGACGGCACCCGGGAATACTCCATACAGGTAGGTCTCATCAAGGATCTCAGCTTCTACCAGTTCACCGCTTGGGCTCCCGGACAGGAGCCTTTCAATGCCTACCGGGGAGCTTTTATGGACATCATTCGCAGTTTGGAGTTTACCGAGTAACAGCTTACCTTATACTGAAATCCCAAAACGCTATCGACAAAGCCGATGGCGTTTTTTTTGTCCTTATTTCTCCCGGGAAACTCTGGCCCACCCCTTCCTGTTTTCAGCCTGCTTGTGGCCACTCACAATGTCCAGGAAGGTTTCAGCAATGTGGGGATCAAAATGGGAACCGGATTGGTCCTTGATATATGCTTTGGCTTCTTCTTCCGGCCAGGCATCCCGGTAGGGTCGATCGGACAGCAGGGCATCATACACATCTACCACGGAGAAGATCCTGGCTTTGAGGGGAATCTGCTCCCCGGCAAGACCCTGTGGATACCCACTCCCATCCCATTTTTCATGATGGAAGTAGAGGATATCCATTGCGGGCTGCAAATAGTGGATATCTTGCAAGAGCTCCTTACCATACACAGGATGTTGTTCAATGAGACCTCTTTCTTCCTGCGTCAAAGGATCCTTTTTATGCAAAACGCGATCCGGAATTCCCATTTTTCCCAGATCATGAAGCAGTGAGCCCCAATACAGGTGAACCAGATCCCGATCACCCAATCCCAGGCGCCGGCCCAACACACCAGCCAGGTCTGAAACGCGCCGGGAATGGCCTTCTGTCTCCGCATCTCGCAGTTCCAGGGCTCTTGCCCAACCTTCAAGAGTCTTGTTGTAGGTCATGTGAAGGTCGATATTGGCCTGCTGCAAATCAGAGAAAACAAGGATATTATCAATGGCTATCGCAGCCTGGTCCGCAAAGGACTTCAACGTCTCAATCCATTCCTGTCCGGGATCCACCCTGTCCTTGAAATAACACTCCAGGATCCCTCTGATTTTCCCCTTGGCAACCATGGGGGCTGCGACATAAGACTGGAACCCTTCCTGATCGAAGATCATCTGGTGGCTATCTGAAAACCAAGCCCGATCGACATCCGGCACGGACAGGATATCCTGCTTGTGGTACGCCTGGCCAAGATAGCCTGATTCCACACCGGACCGGAGGGGGGGATGGTCAACAGACTCAAATCCCTTCCCGGCGATATAATCCAGCGTTTGATTTTGCTCGTTGTACAGCAACACACTGGCGGCGTCCATCTTCAAATGGATTGAAGTCTCTTTCAAAAACACGTTCAGAATAGGGATTAGTTCGGTGCTGTTATTGATCTCTTGATCAATACGATGCAGTGAATTTAACCTGTTTAAAGCCTGACGGGTTTCATCGAACCAGCGCACACGGTCTATGGCGCTGGCAAGATGGCTGGCCAGGGTAGATAAAAATCGCTGATCCGCTTGAGAAAATCTCTGGACTTCATGACTATCAACGTTAATCACTCCCAGCACATCCTGTCCAGCTTTGATGGGAACACACAATTCCGAACGGAGTTCAGGATCATCCTCAATGTAAAAAGAGCATTCTCTTACATCCGGAATCAGAAGGGGCTCTCCTGTCAAAGCCACGCTGCCGGTGACACCTTCACCGACCGGGATCCGATACACATGCGGGGAAAAAACCTCACTTCGGCAGCTGTCATGAAGAACAAGTTGGTTTTCCTCTTTTTCAAGCATCATTACACTCAAGCGTTCAGGAAATAACGAGTCCCTGAGGCGATC
>CAZIFI010000074.1:0-6776 GCA_964539105.1 uncultured Anaerolineales bacterium
CTCCTCCCGGCGCACCGGCAACGGGGCCTGAGGGGTGTGACCGGTGTCCTTCACTCGCGCCCCTCATTCGCAGGCAGCCCGCGGCACGCGCCGCGGCTGCCTGTGGCGGTTTTTTCTCCCCCCTTTGTCCGTGATCCTTCTGGGGGTCGGGTTTGCGTATTTCTTGACCTCAACAACCCTGCAAATACCCGCTTCCGGTAATTCACAGGAAAAGTCCAAACCAGCCCAGCAGGCTACTGATAAAGACACCGCGCGACTGGCTCCGTTCTTTTCTCCCCAGGTCTTGTACTGGGAAGAAAAAATCATCAAATGGAGCGACCAGAAGGGCCTGGACCCCAATCTGGTAGCCACTGTGATGCAAATCGAATCCTGCGGTGATCCCCGGGCCCGGTCCTCCGCCGGCGCCATGGGATTGTTCCAGGTCATGCCTTACCACTTTCAGGAAGGGGAAAATCCCTATCATCCGAAAACGAACGCCCGGCGGGGATTATCTTACTTAAAATCCGCCTGGGCGCAAGGCGGCAGCGCCAGACTCGCCTTTGCAGGGTATAACGGCGGCATCCAGGGTGCCCGGCGGGACGCTTCGTCCTGGCCGGCGGAAACCAAACGCTATGTATACTGGGGAACCGGTATTTATCAGGATGCCAAAGCGGGTAAAGAACACAGTCCCAGGCTGGAAGAATGGCTGTCCAGCGGGGGGAAAAGACTGTGCAATCAGGCCCAGGCCCGCATCAATAACGGGGGTTAATCCGTCTCCTGGAGCAAGGGCAGATAGACCCGGAACGTGGTCCCCTCCCCGAGCTCGGATTCAACCTTGATGTCTCCCTCATGGTTTTTGACGATCCAGTATACAATGGACAATCCCAGTCCTACCCCGGATTCCTCAGACCGTGTGCGCGACTTTTCTGTTCGATAAAAGCGTTTGAAAATATGAGGAAGTTCATCCTCGGGGATACCAGGCCCTGTATCCTGAACGGTGATCCGGGCCCGACCATCCACTTTTTCCAGCCCGAGGCGGACCGCACCCCCGGAGGGGGTGTATTTAATGGCATTGCTGATCAGGTTGATCATGACCTGCTTCAGGCGATCTCCATCGCCCCGCACCATGACCTGATCGATCTCCCCCAGGTTAACCTCCACGTCATCGCCTGCCAGCATTTCTGCCTGTTGGTAAATTTCCAGCATTAGGGTGTCCAGGGACACTTCCCGGAAGTCCATCGGCAATCGGCCGGTCTCGGCCTGAGCCAGGAGCAGCAAGTCCTGCACCATGCGGGTCATGCGGTTGGCTTCCCGCTGGATGATCTGGATTTCACCTTCCTCTTCCTCCACACATTCCATGCGCTGCAGCAGTTCTACGTTGCCCTTGATCACCGTTAACGGCGTCCGCAGTTCGTGGCTGATATCGGATATAAACTGTTTCTGGGCATCAAACAGATCTTCCATGCGTTCCAGGGTCTTGTTAAAGGACTGGATCAACTGTCCGACCTCATCATGCTTAGGACCGTGGTAGGGAATACGCAAGGCCAGGTCGTCAGCCCGGGTGATTTTTTGGGCTGTCCTGGAGACCTCTTCCAGGGGGGTCAAAGCGCGGCGGGTGCTGAGCCAGACGGCTAAACCCACTAACGCCACAGCGACAAGCACTCCCCAGAACAGGATATTCAACAGGGAGCGCTGGATCAAATCTACCCGTGATATATTGGTGCCCACCATCAACGTGCCTACCGGTCGTTTCCCTGCCACCAGCGGCACACTTAACACCCGGAACGGTTCCCCCTCGATCTCCTCCCGCAGGAAAATGGGCTGCTGACGACCAAAACCGACTACACTCAATGGAGAGACTTGGTCCACATTTCCTGCTGCCCGCAGCAGGTGTTTATCACGATTCCAGAACTGGATGGCATACTGGCGGTCGAGGTCCACATCACTTACCAGAGCAGCGTTAAAGTCCCCCGCTTCTGTCCTGGGAATTTGATTGATGGTGCGCTGCGCGGTATCTGCCAGCTGGCGATCCACCTGGAAAACCAGAGAGACGCTGACGATTTGATACACGACCGCACCCAGCACCAATAAAATACCACCGACCAGGGAGGTGTTGATCAGGGTCAAACGTTTGCGGAGTAACATTTAATCCGGTTTTCTTAACACATACCCTACACCGCGCAGGGTGTGGATCAGGCGAGGCTCACCATTTTTTTCTAATTTTTGTCTTAAATAGCGGACATACACCTCAATAATATTGCTCTGTCCCCCAAAATTATAACCCCATACCCGGTCATAAATTACTTCCCGGGTCAAGACCTGCCGGGGGTGTTCCATGAACAGCTCCAACAGCTCGTATTCCTTCGCGGTAAGGGAAATCGTGCGTTCACCGCGATGAGCCCGGCGGGTGCCGCGGTCCAGGGTCAAATCAGCAAATTCCAGAATTTTCGTTTGAGAGGGCTGGGCTCGGCGCATTAAGGCCCGGATGCGCGCCAGGAGTTCCTTGAATTCAAAGGGTTTCACCATGTAATCATCGGCACCCATATCGAGTCCCGTTACGCGGTCATTGGTCTCATCTTTGGCGGTCAGCATCAAGATGGGGACATCTCCCTCCGCCCGCAGCCGCCGGCAGACCTCCAGCCCATCCATACCGGGCAGCATTAGATCCAAAATGACCAGATCTGGGGGTTCTTCTTCTGCGAGTTCCAGCCCCTCTTTCCCCTCTTCAGCCACCTCGACCTCGTAGCCTTCGTATGTCAATCCGCGGCGCAAAAATTTCAAAATCCCCTGATCATCCTCGATGATTAATATCTTCGCTTTCATGCATCCTCCACAAGGAAGCCTTTCAATCCCCGATCACACCGGGCTGATTCATTGTTCTTCGGTGTGTTTCAACCAAACTTCGAACTGATCATGCTTGCTTTGGCGAATCTTGCAAATTTGAGTATACCATATGCTTAGTAAGAGATTAAAAGAAAATAGGCTGCCGATGAGAGCAGCCTATCTTTTATCATGATCTGAGGGTGTGAAAGTTACGCCAGTTCGACGGTGGCTCCCGCTTCTTCCAGTTGTGCTTTGGCATCCTCAGCTGCATCTTTTCCGACACCCTCCAGGACTTTGGCGCCTTCGGTTTCAGCAACCTCTTTGGCATCCTTCAAGCCCAGGCTTGTCAGGGCGCGCACAGCCTTGATAACCTCAATCTTTTTGGGTCCGGTATCCTTAATGACCACATCATACTCGGACTTTTCCTCGACATCCTCACCGTCTCCATCCCCGGGGGCAGCGGCGGCCATCGCCACGGGAGCAGAAGCAGACACACCCCACTCCTCTTCCAGTCTCTCCACCAGTTCTGCAGCTTCGAGAACACTCAACTCGCTCAATTCTTCCATCAGTTTATCCAGATCAGCCATCATTTTCTCCTTATACTTTTTCTTGATAATGCGTTTCGTTTAATTGCTTATGCTGCTTTCGGGGAATTTTCCTGTTCCGAATAGGCTTTAAATACGCCTGCCAATTGTCGGCCCGGTTCTGCCAGGATCTGCGCCAACTGAGTAGCGGGAGCGACGATCGTTTGCAGCAGCTTGGCCCGCATTTCATCCATGGTGGGCAGTTCTGCCAGCGCGTTGATCTCTTCCGTACTCATCAGCCGTTCTTCCAGGTAGCCGCCTTTGATCTCGATTTTTCCGAAGTCTTCGGCAAAATCTTTGATCGCACCAGCCAGTCCGGATGGGTTATCGTAGGAAATCCCGAACGCTGTCGGGCCGGTGAAGAACCCCTCGTCCCATTCTCGCCCCACAGCTTCAAAGGCGATCTCTGCCAGTGTATTCTTTACGATATGGAATTCGCCCCCGGTTTTGCGGATAGAAGCCCGCAGCTCTCCGATATCTCTCACCGTCAGCCCGCTGTAGCGGGTAATGACCAGGGAATCCCCTTGATTCAGCCATTCCTGATATTGCTCAACTAATTCTTCTTTCTGTTCTCTCGTTATAGCCAAAGTACTTCACCTCCTTCTGGCCTGCTTTGTTCCATCTTTAAAGCAAACTGTCTTTACCTCACCAGACAGGGTAAAGACAGGGACACATGTTGTGTTTTTTCTTCACCTAGGCCGGAAATTAAGTTTCTTGCGAAACACCAGCTGTCTGTGGTGAGCGCTGCTTATTCGTTTTCAATATAGTCCAGCATCAAGCCTGACCAGTATACCACATATGATTTATTCCACTTCCATTTCCATCGCCTGTGCCGTGTCCACGTTTATTCCGGGACCCATACTGGTGGCGATGGTGATGCGTTTGAAATACTGCCCTTTGGAAATTGCCGGCCGGTTGGCCATGAGCGACTCGATGAAGGCCGCCAGATTGTCATATAACTTGTCCGTCGGGAAAGAGACTTTGCCGATCGGCGCATGAATATTGCCCGTTTTATCCACCCGGTACTCAATTCGCCCTGCTTTGGATTCTTCAATCACCCGCGGCAGGTCATCGCCCGGGACCATCGTTCCCGCTTTAGGATTGGGCATCATGCCCCGGGGCCCAAGGACCGGACCCAGTCTCCCGACCTTGCCCATCATGGGCGGCGTGGCCAGGACAACGTCGAACTCCAACCAACCTTCCTCAATCTTCTCAATCATATCATCGCCATCAGCGATGTAATCTGCCCCGGCTTCCCGGGCAATAGCGGCGTCTTCTCCCTGGGCAAATACCAGCACCCGCACCGTCTTTCCCAAGCCATGGGGCAGGACGACCACATCGCGCACGATCTGGTCTGCGTGGCGAGGATCTACACCCAGGCGGACATGAAGCTCCACCGTTTCATCAAAATTAACGTAGGACGTTTCTTGCGCCAGCTCCAGGGCTTTCCTGGGGGCATACCGCTTCGCTCTGTCAATCTTATCGCGTGCATCTAGATAATTCTTACCGTGTTTTGCCATTCAAATCTCCCCGTGGTCCAAGCGGACAATTCGTCCTCCCACGTTCTTTTATTCAACGACCTTAATCCCCATATTTTTCGCAGTGCCTTCAATTTGTTTCATGGCCCCCTCAATATCCACCGCATTTAAGTCCTTCATTTTTGTCTCGGCGATCTCCCGCACCTGATCGCGGGTCACCTCGCCGACAACTTCCATATGGGGTTCAGCAGCACCCTTTTCAATCCCAGCCGCCTTTTTCAACAATATCGAAGCTGGCGGTGTTCGCAGGGTAAACTCGAACGAACCGTCCATATAGATGATGATGTCCGCCGGGATGATTTCTCCCATGCGGTCCGAAGTTCGTGCGTTATATTCTTTGCAGAACTGCATCAGGTTGATCCCGTGTGCAGCCAGCGCAGGACCAATGGGGGGAGCAGGGTTGGCTTTCCCGGCTTCGATCTGCAGCCTGACATGAGCTTTTACTTTCTTTGACACTTCATTCTCCTCCGTGGTCCAAACGGATGACACATCCTCCCACGTCTGTAAACCTAACCTTATGCTTCTTCAACTTGCAAAAAGTCCAATTCTACCGGTGTTTCCCGGCCGAAAAAATTAACCATAACACGGACCGTGGTGCGGTCCATATCAATGTCCGCCACTTTGCCATAAAAGTCCTCGAAGGGGCCGTCCACAATGCGCACGCGCTCGCCCTGCCGGAATGTGACGTTGACCCGCGGGGATTCCGATTCCATGCGCTTCAAAATCCGGGCCACCTCTTCCGGCTGCAGCGGAGTGGGGTCATTGCCCATCCCCACAAAGCCGGTTACGCCCGGTGTATTGCGGACCATGTACCACGACTCTTCGGTCAGCGCCATGTTGACCAGAATATACCCCGGGAACACTTTGCGCTCCACGGTTTGCCGCTCGCCGTCTTTGATATTGACCTCGTCCTCTGTAGGCACAACGACATCAAAGACCACATCACCCATGCCCATGGACTCAATGCGCTGCATGATGTTGTGTCTTACCTTGTCCTCATTGCCAGAGTAACAGTGGATGACATACCAGGCGCGGTCATCATCCTCTTCTGCTTCTTCGTCTTCCAGGGCAGACACCAAATCTTCCGCATCAGCGTCCAATTCGGAATCCTCTTCCAGTTTTCCTTTCAATTGGTCTTCAACGTCCATAATATCTGAACCCCGTTTTCAACGCGGCTCCCTCACTTATCTAGGCGCCCAAAATGAAGGCGAACAAGCGGGCAAACAGAAAGTCCAAAACGCCTAAAAAGAGGCCAACGGCGATGATCACCAGGACCACCACGCGGGTCAGGTTGACCGCCTCTTGCTGTGTCGGCCAGGTGACTTTGCGCAATTCAGCCATTGTTTCGCGGTAAAAGCGCACAATTGCGTTGGACTGCTTTCCTCGTTGGGCCACGTAAAACTCCTTTACGGTCAAAACGCCGCCTCTAAGGACGGCGTTAGACGGATGGAAATAGCAGGCCAGGTAGGACTCGAACCCACAACACCCGGTTTTGGAGACCGGTGCTCTCCCAGTTGAGCTACTGGCCTAGGGTTATCGTTCAGGCGACCGTTCGCGCGAAACAGCCCTCCCGGTCACCTGAGAGTTCCTTACTTAGTTTCTCGATGCAGTGTATGCTCACGACACCGCGGACAAAACTTCTGCAACTCCAATCGGTTTGGGTCGTTCCTTCTATTCTTTTCCGTCGTGTAATTACGCTCGTCACATTCCGTGCAAGCCAGCGTGATTACCGGACGTACGCCTTTTTTCCTTGCCATACCATTATACCATTTCGCTAACTAGCTCTTTTCGGTCCACTACTCAATGATTTCTGTGACCACGCCCGCGCCAACGGTGAGACCACCTTCTCGAA
>CAZIFI010000075.1:0-6731 GCA_964539105.1 uncultured Anaerolineales bacterium
TACAGGTTGTCCCGGAAGAACTGCACGGTGCGGTCCATGGCCTGGTTGAAATAGGGAGATTCCAGGTCGTGCCCTCCTCCTTCATAGCTGAAAAACTGATATTCCTTGCCTGCCCCCTGCAGCACCTGGACCAGATCGCGCGAGTAGCCAATATTCACCACCGGATCATCCTCGGCATGGTGGATCTGAAGCGGGCTGGTGAGATACTGGATGTGTTCTGTAAGGGAGATTGCCCGCCAGTACTCCACTTCAAGGTCCGGTCTTCCGTAGGTTTCAAAGATCTCACGGGACTTTCTGCGGTAGCCCTCCTCCTCGGGATCATCCGGAGTGGGAGGGGGCTGGTATGTGTTGTCACTGATCCCGTACTGCACAAAATCCTCATAGCTGTACACCGCCCCGGCCCAGATCACCCCGGCCTGGACCTCCGGCTCAAGCAACAATGCCCGCAGCACCAGGTTTCCGGCCATACTGTGGCCCCACATGCCAATTCCCTGCGGGTCGATGAATTCCAACCGCTGCAGGCTTTTCAACGCGGCAATGGCATCAAAGGTGTAAGCGGGTGAAAAGTAGGTCCCGGATGGTTCTCCCTCCGATTGTCCGTGGCCGCGGTAGTCGATTTTCAATACTACAAAGCCGCTCCGGGCCAGATAATCCACATAGGCTTCATAACGCTCCGTGGTTCGATAGGCCCCGGGCGGGATGTACCCGTGATTGAATACGACGGCCTTATAACCCTCTTGCGGTGTATCTCCCAGGGGAACGGTCAACAAGCCGAAAATTTTGTTTCCTTCCGAGCGGTAACTGACGACATAACGGTGATATTTGTTATTGCGGGGGAGTTCCTCTTCAAAAGTCATGTCACTTCCGGTGATCTCCACCGCCTGGAGATAACGGATGGTCAGCTCTTCGCCCACTGGAAAAGCTGTTTCTGTCTCCGTGGGGACCGGTGAGGCTGTAGGGGAAGGTGACAGCGTCTCGGTGGGGATGAGAGAAGGGGTAGAGATGGCGGTAGCGGTCCAGACCGGGACCGTGGTTGCTGAAGGAGAAACCGTCGCGGATGACAGCATGGAAGGATCCCGATCGAGCTCCAGGGGTGATTCCGCCAGCAATCCGCTGCAGGCTGCTGTAAAAACCACCAGGGTCAGGATGATCAACCCTCGAAAATAAATACCCATAACACATATCCATCCATTAATATATTCACAACCCAAAATTCCCCCTCAGGGATCAGCCGCTATTCGCCGTCATCCTGCACCAATTCCAGCTGGCGCTGATAGAGCTGGCTGTACAATCCTTCCCGGGCCAGCAGATCCCGGTGGCTGCCCACCTCCCGGATGCGGCCATTTTCCAGAGCAATAATCTTATCCGCATCGCGGATGGTTGTCAAACGATGGGCGATCACCAGTGCGGTCCGGCCTTTCATGACCTCTTCCAGCGCCTGCTGGATCAAATATTCCGCTTCAGCATCCACAGAGGAAGTCGCTTCATCCAGGATCAGGATGCGGGGATCGGCCAGAACCGCCCGTGCCAGCGACAGGCGCTGCTTCTGGCCCCCGCTTAATTTCACTCCGCGCTCGCCGATGGCAGTATCATACCCATCCGGCAGCTGCTGGATAAAATCATGAGCATGGGCCGTCCGGGCAGCAGCGACGATGTCTTCCTGGCTGGCGTCTTTCATGCCGTAAATCAGGTTGTCCCGCACCGTGGTATTAAACAAAAAAGTATCCTGTAAAACCACGGCAACATGCTTGCGCAGGGACTGCACCTGCACCTGGCGCAGGTCATGCCCATCCACAAGCACTCTGCCCCGGTCCGGGTCATAAAATCTGCACACCAGGTTAGCAATGCTGGTTTTTCCCGCCCCGCTTGGCCCAACCAGGGCCACAGCCTGACCCGGCTCGACTTGAAACGAAATATCATGCAGCACATTGCGCTGCTCGAGTTCAGGCGGGCTGTCTTTCTCTCCATACCGGAAATGCACCTGATCAAACATGATCTCGCCCCGCATTTCATCCAGTACCACCGTATCCGGAGCTTCCTGAATGGAGGGTTCACTGTCCAGCAGCTCAAAGATACGCTCCCCGGCCGCAATGGCCTGCTGGAAGGTGTTATCCACCTCGGTCAAGCGCCGCAGCGGTTCGTAAAAGGAAATAATATACGACAGAAACGCCACCAGCGTGCCCAGCGTGACACGGCCGTTGACCACCATGCGGGCGCCAAATCCCAGCACCAGCGCACCTCCCAGGGCGGACAGAAAACGGAAGACGGGAAAGAACACGGACCAGGTGCGGATAGCATTCACCCGTTCCTGGAAATAATCCCGGCTCACACCCCGGAAGTGGCCTAATTCCACCTCCTCCTGCTGAAAGGCTTTCACGACCCGGATGCCGGTCAACTTGTCCTGCAGACTGGCGTTGATATCTCCCAACCTGTCCCGCACGCGGCGGTAGATGGGACGAATACGATGATTAAAGAGCCATAAGCCAACCGCCAGTACAGGCAGGGGGACCAGCATCACCAGTGCCAGCTGCCAATCCAACAGCAGCAGAACGAGAGACGCGCCTATCAGCCGCAGCAGGTCGGTCAGGGTCAGGGCCACACCATGGGTGATAAATCGCTCCAGCACGTTGACATCGTTGGTGACGCGGGACATCAATTCCCCGGTCGATGTGTTTTCGTAGAAGGACATCGACAGCCGCTGCAGATGGGCATAGATTTTGACCCGCAGGTCGAAAATAAACTGTTCCCCCACCACATGTCTTAAATACTGATCTCCGAACTCAGCGACCCGGGTGAATACATATACCCCGATCAGGACAGCTATCAATCCCCACAGGGGATCCAGATTCCCTTCTCCGATGACCTGATCGATGACCCGTTTCTGGATCAGGGGCGGGATCAGATCCAGACCGGTGCGCACCAAGAGCAGTCCACTTACAATCAGCAGCGTTTTCCAGTACGGGCGCACATAGCGCAGCAAACGTTTCAATACATCCAATGAAAAGTAACTCCTTTTTTCTCAACATTTCAATCTGGAAAGGGACCCTTTCCAACCCTGCGACCATTATACGATGAACAGGAAAACCCGGGGGCGAGGGCATGGCGGGACGGGTTCGAGAGATTAACCAGATTATTTCTCTCCCGCCCCCCGGGATATGTATCGAAGTCTGTGACCTCAAATCCCTGCCGATCTATTATCACTCTCTCTCAAGGCATGTTACAGTAACAATCCAAAGGAGGTAGAAAATGACTTTACTGGATTTTGTACTCTTACTGGTTGTTGCAGGATTAGCTGGTTCCATCGGACAGGCCCTGATCGGGTTTACCCGCAGTGGATGCCTGGTCACGATCGTCACCGGGTTCATCGGTGCCCTGATCGGACACTGGTTAGCCCGCCAGATGGGGCTTCCAGCCTGGCTGACATTCAACATCGGGGGACAGGAATTCCCTTTCTTGTGGGCCGTGATCGGCTCAACGATATTTGTGGCCGTGATCAGCTTACTCAGTAGAGACCGATTTGTATAAAGTCGTTTCAGTCAGGAGCAGGGTCCTTCTTTCACAATCCCCCCTCAGGAGATTAAGCCATGAATGTAACACTCCGATCATCCTTAACCGTATTTCTTCTCTTCGCTTTCGTCTTGACAGGCTGTGCTGGCGAGATATCCCTCACGGCCACAGGAAGCAGCGCCCATAAAGGTGACGATCCAGACGCTGAGCTCAACATCGGGATCGGAGGCGGAAAAGAAGATGGGAATCAGTCATCCGTTCAAAATGAAGAAAGCAATAAAAATACAGGCCGAGTCACGCCAACAACGCCCTTCTATCTGGTGTTGGCTGTGATCATCTTTGCTGTAATCGGCCTGAGTTTCATACTGCGATAAAAGGAGATACCTATGGCTGAAGATACTGAAATGGAGCCGCAGACCACCTCTGGCCAGGAACGATATGTTTACCCCGGCGGCATCGTTCGGTTAATTCGATTCGTGTGGGTGCTTGCCAGCACGGTGGAGTTTTTCCTACTCTTCCGTCTGCTGTTGAAATTGTTCCGGGCTAACCCGAACAATCCTTTTGCCAGCTTTATCTACACAGTGAGTGATGCCCTGTTGATCCCGTTCCAGAATCTGGTGGCAAATATCAACATCGGTCGCTACGTGCTGGAAGGAAAAACTCTCATCGCCATCCTGGCATACATGGCCCTTACATCCTTATTAGTGAGCCTGGTCCGGGCTATCGCAATACGGAGATAACAGCACCTATCCATCGTCAGAAGCAACACACAGCCACCCGTCCGGGTTGCTGTGTGATTTAATACCCAGCCTGAATTTAATCCGGTTCCGGCTCAAGTCGGCCGCCACGCACCGTACCGCCAATCACTAGAGCCGCCCCGATGATGACCAGGTTTTTGACGATGTACTGCCCTTCCAGTGTCAGCACAAAAGGAAAGCGCTTCCATACCGCATCCGGCAGGAGCACCAGCGGAGAAGCTGTCCCCGGCATCTGTAAAAAGAGCAGCAGGATAGTCAGCCGCATAAACCTTCCTGTGACCATCCCCAATCCGATCAGCACTTCCCACACCCCCAGAATCGGAATAAAGATATCGGGGTCAAAGAAGTAAATCGTATTGCGCACCAATTCCTCCGCCGGGCTGAGTCCGGGAAAGAATTTCAGTGCACCGAACCACACAAAGACCACCCCGATCCCAATCCGTGAAAAGGGGATCCCGATGCGGGCCATATTGCGGGTGATCACGCGATCCAGTTGATCCAGCCAGGCATACCGACTCATAAAGTCATTCATACACACCAACCTTTTATCTGAGAACCTTTTCATATGTAGTGTATGCTATGGATCCCCTGTTTGGCAAGGAAAGGGAATTCTTGTAATCGATTGTTAATATTTTCCCCATATAATGATGAAAGATAGATAACCCGTCTGCATGGGAAGGGCCATCGTCAGCATAAAAGGTTAGCATCTTGAACCGTGCCAACCCAGGAAAAGGCACCAGGTATAATTGAAGCACCCCCACCGACGACAGCATCCCTGACCTATATAAACCGGATCGGTAATAAGAGGAGGATATCATGAACAGGAAAAGTCTCGGTATGGGGGCACTAATCGGGGGCATCGTTACTACCCCGTTAATCGCCCTCATGTTTCTCGCAGAGAGGGTGGCCGGATTATCTTTTGTCCCTTTTGATATCTTCAGCTGGATCACACGCATCCTTCCCGGACCGGTCGTGACCTTCGGCATTGACCTCATGATCGACACCCTCCGCACCCTGAACATTAACGTTGCGGACACAGCCAAGACAGCCGAGCAGGCCATGGCCGTTCTCCAGTTCCTGGCGGGCGGTGTGGTGGCCGGCGCCCTGTATTTTGGCACCCTCCACATCCGGAAGCGCAAAGCCAAAACAATCACCGGGCTGCTGCTGGGTTTAATCTTTGGCCTGCCTGCCATCGTCATCAGCCAGATTATGGCCGACACCACCCTCAGCCCGCTCGTGAACTGGGTGTGGCAGGTCGTGCTTTTCCTGTTGTGGGGGGGAAGCATTGCCCTCTCCTACAATCAACTGCAGCGCTCCCAGGACAAAAAAGAAGCTGAGGCGGTTGATCAGGAACAGCCAGCTGTCGAGAAACTCGACCGGCGGCAGTTCTTAATCACCCTCGGTGCCAGCGCAGCCACGATTACCGTGGTCGGAGCAGGACTGGGTACGCTGCTCAACAAAGAGAAAGGCGGGGGGCAACCAAGCGCCGCAGGAGACCCAGAATCCTCAATTATTCCCGATCCTCTTCCCCTGCCCAACACAGATGATCCGGTGAGTCCCGTGGCGGGCGCCCGACCGGAATACACACCTGTTGAGGATCACTATCAGGTTTTCATCGGACTCCAGCCGGAAAACATCGACGGCACCTCCTGGACCCTACCCGTGACCGGTCTGGTAGACAATCCCCTTGAACTTACGCTGGAAGACATAAAAACTAACTATGAGTCCATGAGTCGTTATATCACGCTGTCCTGTATTTCCGGGCGCATTCCGACCACCTTGATTTCCACCACATACTGGACGGGCGTCAGCGTGCAAGATATCCTGGCGGACGCGGGCGTGCAGGAGGAGGCTGAGTACCTCCATATCCGCTCTGAAGACGGATTTTATGAAACTGTCCCTCTGGACCTGATCAACGCGGACCCGCGCATCATGTTTTGCTACGGATGGGATGGAAAACCGCTTCCCAAGGGTCATGGATTTCCACTCCGGATCTGGATCCCGGACCGCTTCGGCATGAAGCAGCCCAAATGGATCACCAGCGTTGAGGTGATCGGAGAATACAAAGAAGGATATTGGGTTGAACGGGATTGGGACCGCATTGCGCGCATCCGGACCAGATCTGTGATTGACAATGTGGCAGTGAATGAAATTTACGAGGAAGAAGGCCAGCGATTCGTTCCCATGGGCGGAATCGCCTTTGCCGGAGACCGGGGTATATCCAAAGTTGAAATCAGCATAGACAAAGGTCCCTGGCAGGAGGCTCAGCTGCGATCCCCCCTGTCCGACACAACCTGGGTGCTGTGGCGCTATGATTGGCCCTTCCAGGAAGGGGAGCATGAGTTCCGGGTTCGCTGTTACGATGGGAACGGAGACCTGCAGGTCACGGAAGAATCCCCTCCCCGGCCGGATGGGGCGACCGGCATTCACGGCTTCAGCCAGAACATCAGGGACACATAAAAAACA
>CAZIFI010000076.1:0-6456 GCA_964539105.1 uncultured Anaerolineales bacterium
ATTTTCTTTTGAGTGAACTATAAACCTTCAGTAACATTTTAGATGAAAGAATGCGCCATTCTTGCAAGAATGAACGGGTTAAGGGATAATAAAGGCGCTGCCCGGATTGCGAGTCAACCGGGACAGCCAGTAAAAAGAATCTGATTTAATATTTTTAATGGCCCCTACCGCCTTAAGGAGGGTACCGTGTCTTCTACATCCCATTCTAACGAACGAATCACAACACAAACCTTTCGTAAAAAGAAAGTCCGTGGGGACCGGATCACCATGCTCACCGCCTATGATTATCCAACTGCGGTGGCTGTAGATCGAGCGGGCATCGATTCCATCCTGGTGGGGGATTCACTGGGTATGGTTGTTCTGGGGTATGAAAATACCCTGCCCGTCACCATGGAAGATATGCTTCATCACTGCCGGGCGGTAGCCCGCGGCGCGTCGCATCCTTTGTTGATCGGTGACATGCCGTTTATGTCTTACCAGGCTTCCGTGCAGGACGCAGTTCGTAATGCCGGGCGGTTCTTGCAGGAGGCGGGGATGGATGCGGTAAAACTGGAAGGCGGTCGAGAAAGATTGGGGGCCATCCGGGCTATCTTAGATGCTGGCATCCCGGTCTTAGGCCATCTGGGCCTCACACCCCAGAGTGTGCACCAGTTGGGAGGCTTTAAAGCACAGGGGAAATCATCCCGGGCTGCAAAAACTCTTTTAGAGGACGCCCACTTGTTGGCTGATGTAGGCTGCTTTGGACTGGTCCTCGAATCAGTACCAGCCCGTCTGGCAGAGTATATCTCCCGCACGGTTGACATTCCTACCATAGGCATCGGGGCAGGGGCAGGATGTGATGGACAGGTTTTGGTCATTCACGATTTGCTGGGCATGTTCGACCGCTTCATTCCCCGCTTTGTGAAGCAGTATGCTCAGCTGCATCGCATCATTACGGAGGCGCTGCAGGCGTACAAAGCGGAGGTAGAGAAAGGCGAATTCCCGAGTCAGGAACACACCTTCTCAATATCTGATGAGGAATGGGAAGATTTTCTCTCCGAGGCGGATCGATGAAAGGCGGGGAATCGCTTCTGATTGTCGGGACCGGCGCCCTGGCCTCATTGTTTGGCGCCCGTCTTTCCTCCGCGGGGTTCGATGTCACGCTGCTGGGAACCTGGGAGGCCGGCCTGCAGGCTCTGCGCCAGGGAGGCATCCGACTTGAAACTCCGGATGGGCAAAAAATATATTCCGTCAAGGCAGTCCGATATCCCTCTGAGGCCGCGGCGGCCACTTACGCTCTAATTCTGGTCAAATCCTGGCAAACGGAGCGGGCAGCAAATCAACTTCTGGAGATTTTAAAGGATGATGGGCTGGTCCTCACTCTTCAGAATGGAATCGGAAATCGTGAAATCCTGGCCCGGGTTTTGGGACGGGATCGGGTTGTTCAGGGGGCAACGACCACGGGGGCCACGCTGCTGGGACCCGGCCATGTGCGGCCGGGTGGAGAAGGGGTCATTACTGTGGAAGATCACCCCGGGCTCGGGCCCTTGCTGGAAAAACTCCGCGCAGCTGGGTTCAGGGTGGATTGTGTGACGGATGTGGAAAGGGTGCTGTGGCGGAAACTGATTGTTAATGTTGCCATCAATCCATTGACAGCCATCCTGGATATCCCCAACGGTGAATTACTAAACAGGCCAGCTGCACGTCAGTTGATGGCGGATGCAGTCCGGGAAGTCAAACTTGTGGCCCGGGCGGAAGGGATCGATATAGATCTGGATGATCCCCTGGCTGCGGCAGAAAATGTGGCCAGGAAAACTGCCAGCAACCGGTCCTCCATGCTGCAAGATGTGTCCCGCGGCGCCCCGACTGAGATTGATATGATTTGTGGAGCAGTTATCCGGGGCGGGAAAAAACACGCCATCGCCACGCCAGTCAACCGCACGTTGTATTTATTGATCAAATCTCTTGTAGAGAAGAAGGGAAACGCATAAATGGAATCAGTAATCACTTTTTCGAATTTGCTTGAGAAACGTGAGAAGTTGTCTGCCCCGGTTGGGTTTGTGCCTACCATGGGGTATCTGCATGAAGGTCATTTGTCCTTGGTCCGGCGGGCCCAGGAAGAATGCGCCAGTGTCGTCGTCAGTATTTTTGTCAATCCGACTCAGTTTTCTCCGGATGAGGATCTTGAGGAGTACCCCCGGGATCTTGAGCGGGATAAAGTTCTCCTCGAAAATGAGGGTGTTGATCTGTTGTGGGTGCCTGATGAAGACGAGATGTATCCCGAAAATTATCACAGCTGGGTGATCGTAGAAGAAGTCACTCAACCCCTGGAGGGTGCCCGGCGCCCGACACATTTTAAAGGGGTAACCACAGTTGTGGCCAAGTTATTAAACGCCACCCGTCCTGATAAGGCTTATTTTGGACAGAAAGATGCCCAGCAGGCCGTGGTGATCAAACAGATGGTACGCGACTTGAATTATCCTGTGGATATTGTGGTTTGTCCCATCATCAGGGAGGAAGATGGCCTGGCAATGTCCTCCCGGAATGAATATTTAAATCCGCAAGAACATCAGGCTGCCCTATCCTTGTCCCAGGGATTGTTCCAGGCACGTCAGGCGTTTCAGGAAGGGCTGCGAGATGCAGCGAGTCTGCGGCGCATCGTCCGGGAGCGGATCCAGGAAGAATCTCTTACTGACCTGGTGTATGTTTCCTGTGCAGATCCGGATTCTCTGGAAGAGCTTGAGGGGGATGTCGAGCGCTGCTTGCTGTCCCTGGCTGTTTATGTAGGGGACACACGATTAATTGACAACCTTCTCCTGGGTGAAGGGAATTAAAAAGGGAAGTGGGACATGTTATTGACGATTGATATTGGAAACACGAATATTTCTCTGGGAATTTACCAGGGTGAAAAATTGGGCCCGCGCTGGCGCATGTCAACTAATCATGAACGCATGCCTGATGAATACGGGCTTCAAATACTTGGTTTGCTTCAGCATCAAGGGGTCTCACCTGATAATTTGACCGGCGCCTGCATGGCATCTGTGGTACCGACTCTCACTGGCACCCTTGCACAGGCCTGTCAGGAATATCTGGAACAGACTCCTCTGGTCGTGGATGCTGGTGTGAAGACCGGTGTCAGAATCCTGTATGAAACCCCCCGTTCTGTGGGGGCAGATCGCATTGTTGATGCTGCCGCTGTCCATCATCTGTATGGAGGCCCGGCATGTGTGGTCGATTTTGGCACTGGCACGACCTTTGATGCTATTTCCGATGAAGGCGATTATCTGGGTGGGGCGATTGCTCCCGGGATAAATATTGCCGCGAATGCTCTCTTTCAGAAAGCTGCCAAACTGCCGCGGGTTGATCTTGTCCGGCCACCCTCCGTGATCGGGAAAAATACCCCCTATGCCATGCAGTCCGGTTTGCTGTACGGATATGTCGGATTGGTGGAGGGAATGGTCGCCCGCTTTAAAAGGGAATTAGGGCCGGAGATGAAAGTGATTGCCACCGGCGGCCTGACAGATATCATTGCCAAAGAAACGGATGTGATCGAATACATCGCTCCCTGGTTGACTCTGGAAGGGCTGCGTATTATCTGGGCCATGAATAGAGATTAGATGGAGCGGAAAGGAAGTCTGGAGATGGAAATTTTTGAGGGAAAACACATTGTCTTGGGGGTAACGGGTTCCATTGCCGCATATAAATCGGTCACCCTGGCCTCCCGATTGACCCAGGCCGGGGCCAGAGTAGATGTCGTCCTGACGGAATCCGCTGCGAAGCTGGTATCATCCCTGAGTTTTGAATCAGTTACCGGGCGAAAGGCGTATCTGGATCGGGACCTGTGGGGCGGAGGTGAGCATGTCCTGCATATTAAGCTGGGCGAGGAGAACGATGCTTTTTTGATTGCCCCGGCGACGGCAAATACGATTGCCAAATTGGCACACGGCATCGCTGACAACTTTTTGACGGTCACTGCCCTGGCTTCCCGGACATACCCCCTCGTAGCGCCGGCCATGGATGGCGGGATGTTTGAAAACCAGGCCACTCAGGAAAATCTGGCCCTGCTCCGGAAGCGGGGCTTAAAAGTGCTTGGACCGGCTGAAGGACATCTTGCTTCTGGCCTTTCCGGGAAAGGACGTATGCTTGAGCCTGAAACCCTGATGGGGTACCTCCGATTGGCATTGGCTGAAAAGGGACCTCTGTCCGGACGCCGCGTGCTGGTCACTGCGGGGGGTACGCAAGAGGTGGTGGACCCGGTACGTATTCTGACAAACCGGTCATCGGGAAAACAGGGTTATGCGTTGGCCCGGGCTGCTCTGGATGCAGGAGCGGAAGTTACGTTAGTTTCTGCCCCTACCGCCCTTGACGTTCCTGTAGGGGTGGAGCATGTGCCGGTTATCACAGCCGGGGAGATGGAAGAGCAAGTCATGACCCATTTGCCGGATATGGATGTTATTATCATGGCGGCCGCCGTGACGGACTATCAGCCTTCCTCCCCGCAAACACACAAAATCAAAAAAGAAGGCCGGGACCAAATCTCCCTTGATCTGACGGTTACCGGAGACATCCTGGCTTCGATTGCCGAATACCGCAGCCAACATAACCAACCTGAAGTTGTTGTGGGGTTTGCAGCAGAAAGTGAAAAACTCAAGGAAAACGCTTCAAAAAAGTTGAGGGAAAAGCAGGTAGATCTAATGGTTGCCAATGATATATCTTCCCCGCATGCTGGATTCTGTGGGGATACCAATCAGGTTCTGCTTCTGTGGGCTGATGGCAGGCATGAAGAACTGCCGCTGATGAGCAAGCAGGAGGTGGCGGAACGCGTTGTGGAGGAAGTCATCCAGTGGGGGGGATATGGATAGGGGTGATGTTGTCCGGTGGGAGCATGATAGGGGAACCATTCAGTGTTTAATTACCGGTCTTTTATAAAAGGTTCCTTCGTATAGGATGGTCAAAAGCAGCAGTGTTTACGCGCAGGTTTGCCAGTGGTAGAATCTACAAGGTTTTTCTACAATAACAATTGAGATTATGGATGCCGGATTTTAGGAATATACCTTATGAATGAAAACTATCGTACCCAGACCTCGAATCACTTCAGTCTGCCCAGGCGAGTAGAACGTTTAGGGGAATTGGCGTATAACCTGTGGTGGACCTGGAATCCTGATGTTCAGCGCTTGTACAAGCGGATTGACAGTGATCTGTGGGAAAAGTATGACCATAATCCGATCCTGTTTCTCAGGAATGTGGCCCGGGCAAAACTAAATGCAGTAACCCATGACAGCTATTATCTTGATTTTTATGATCGAGCGTTGTTAGCCTTTGATCAATACATGGCGCGGGATGACACCTGGTACGAGCAAAACCACGGGCATGCCATGGACAAAGAGATCGCCTATTTTTCCACAGAATTTGGTTTGCACGAAACCCTACCCTTTTACGCCGGGGGATTGGGTGTGCTGTCAGGAGACCACATCAAGGAAGCCAGCGATTTAGGGCTGCCGCTGATTGCTATGGGGTTCTTATATACCAAAGGGTATTTCACCCAGAAGATCAGTGAGGATGGCTGGCAGGAAGCGCATTATGTGCGATTAAAATTCGATGAGCTTCCCGTCTTTGCGGTACTGGATGAAGAGGATGAGCCCCTAACAATCCATGTCGATTTGCCCGGAAGAAAGGTGTGCGCACGAATCTGGATGATTCAGGTAGGCCGTGTTCCTCTATATTTGCTGGACAGTGATGTGGAAGGGAACTCCCCAGAGGATAGAGAACTCACATCCCGATTATATGGAAGTGATCTCGATTTGCGCATATCTCAGGAAATGATCCTGGGCATCGGCGGCGTGCGGGCATTGAAAGAACTGGGTCATGAACCCGGTGTGTGGCACATGAATGAAGGCCATTCTGCTTTCCTGGCTCTGGAACGGACCCGGGAACTGGTCAGTCAGGGCATGGATTTTGAAGAGGCCAATCACGTCATTAATGACAAAACCATCTTTACGACCCATACACCGGTTCCAGCCGGAAGTGACGAATTTCCCTTGTGGTTGATCGACAAATATTTTGCTTCCTATCGCGATGAGTTAGGATTGGAGAGGGAGGACTTTATTGATTTGGCACGCCATCAGGTTTCATGGGGTGAAACTTTCAGTATGCCCGTTCTGGCCATGCGGATGTCGGCATTAAAAAACGGCGTTTCAGAAATGCACGGCAAAGTAGCAAGGGATATGTGGCAGTATCTGTGGCCGGAACGCAGCGTGGAAGATGTCCCCATTTCCCATATTACCAATGGCATCCATACTGGAACCTGGCTAGCGCGCCGTTTGCGGCATTTGTACGGACGGTATCTGGGCCGCGACTGGATGGAGAATATTGACGATCCGGAAGTTTGGGAAGCCGTTGAGGCCATTCCAGACGAAGAGTTGTGGGCAGTAAGGCGGCACTTGAAACGGAAGCTGGTCTTTTATATGCGGGAACAGG
>CAZIFI010000077.1:0-6246 GCA_964539105.1 uncultured Anaerolineales bacterium
CTGGTTTGGCCAGTGGGCGGTATTGGACTCGAACCAACGACCTCTGCGATGTCAACGCAGCGCTCTTACCAGCTGAGCTAACCGCCCATGTGGGGCACATTATACCCACTCGCCCTTGAATATGCAATACTTGTGTCCGGCGCTAGGATTTAAGGCTGATGCCCTCTAAGAAGGGCCGCACCACCTCAACTACAGCCTCAGGCTTTTCAATCATCATCATGTGTCCCGTTCCCGGGATGACCTCCAGATCCGCCTCCGGGATCCCTCCCGCCAGCTCCCGGGACAGGGATAGCGGAACCATTTTATCGTCTTCGCCGCTGACGATCAGGGACGGGGTTTTGATCTCATCCAGTCTTCCTGCTACATCATATTCATTACAGGCCTTGAAATCTCCGTGCAAGACGGAAGGACGGGTTTCCAGCATGCGCTCCCGGGCCGTTTCCACCAGGGACCGTTCGGTATCTGGACTGAAAGACCACTTGATAATTTTATCCACCGCGGTGGGAAAGGTGGCGCTGTGACCGGTTTCTTCCAATAAAGTGGGGTTGACCGGCAGGCGGGGGCCTGCGCCCACCAACCCTACCCCCCACACCCTTTGTGGGTGGTGGAGGGCCATCCAGAGGGAAATGGCGCTTCCCATGGAATGACCAACCAGCACGGCTCTGGGAATTTCCATCCCATTCAGCCAGCCGGTGACGGCCTGCGCATAGCCCTCGATGCTCTGTAAGCCGTGACCTTTAGACTTGCCGTGTCCCGGTAAATCCAGGGCATATACCCGGAACCCGGACATGCGACGCATGTGGACCGGCCAGTGCAGGTAATCCCCGCCCGCGCCGTGGATCAAGACCACAGGGGTTCGATCCTTGTCCCGGGCGTGATAGGCGTAGTAATAGAGCTCATCCTGGTATGGCATAATGGGTGTTTTGGACGGAATAGGGGAATAACTTAGATCAATCGCAGCCGGTCGGCCGCGTCGTCGGTCAAGGGGAGCACAACCTGAATGGAGGTCCCCTTCCCGATCTTGGATTTGATGTGAAAGACGCCCTCGACCAGCTCTGCCCGTTCCTGCATGTTGATCATGCCCAGGCTGTCGCGGTCTTCATAATTCCCGGTTACCTTTTCAACATCGAAGCCTTTGCCGTCATCCTCGATTTCCAGCAAGGCCAGGTCATCCTGCAGGCGCTGCAACCGAATCCAGATATGTTCCGCTTCAGCATGTTTCCGGGCGTTGTTCACGGCTTCTTCCGCGATGGTGAAAATCACCGTTTTGGTGTTCATATCCAGCTCGTCCACCAGGTGGGGATCGGTCTTGATGCGCACATTCTGCCCGAAGGTTTCCCGGGTTTTTTCCGCCATAGAACTCAGCGCTGCAGCCAATCCTTCGGATTCCAGGATCAGGGGACGCAGGGTGAAGAGCATGTGCCGGATCTGTTTTGAAGTACGCCGTGCCAGATCTTCCGTTTGGTACAGCGCTTCCGCCGCAGCATCCACATCCCGGTTGAGCAGGTGCCGGGCCCGGCTGATTTGCATGGGGATGGCGGCCACCGTCTGGGTGGGTCCATCATGCAGGGCCCGGGCCAGTTTCCGGCGCGCTTCTTCCTGCACTTTTATGATCTGGTCTTTTTCAGCCTTGAGTTCTTGAAAAAGATGGGCGTTCTGGAGGGCAATCTGGGCCTGGTGGGCAACTGTGCTTAGAATTTCCCGGCAGTCAGCGTTAAAATAAGTCGCGCTGGGATGGCCGAAAAGCAGTACCCCGAATGTGTCCAGCCCTGATCGAAGCGGAATGCAAAACGCGGATTGACAGGCTCGGAAAGCGAGGAATTTTTTTAATTCCGGATCTTTAGGTGACTCTTTTGTGAGTTGGGAGTTACCGCTTTCAATAGTGGATTCCAGCAATCCATCCATACCCGGGGTGGTCCGCTGTTGATCCGTGCGGGGTAAGCCGCGGCTGTAGGCCACATACAGCTCGACCGGATCAACCATGTTGTCCTCTGAAAACAATAACACAGCGCTCACCAGTTGATCTGTGGAATGGTCTGCCAGGCTGAGGGCGACCAGGGCAGCATCCAGACTCTTTTCTAACACACGTTCATAATTTAGGGTGGTGGTCAGGTCTGTGATCAGCTGGTACATCTTCCTCATCCGGGTGTTATCGACACTCTTGTTTGGTTTTTCAGAAGCCTGTTCTGATCTTGATTCGGATTGTGGCTCTTTTTTGTTGTCAGAAAAGATGAGATACCCGATGCCGCCGCCGATGATCATGGCGGTGATCCCGGTCAGGCTGATCATAATCAGGAATTCAACAGAGGAGATGTTCATGTCTTTCGTGTCTTCCGGCGTTATGTTTCTATATCATATCTTAACTCGGTAAACTTTTCACCCTTTTCAAGTTGGGTGAAAAGAAGCAGGGGTTGGCAGTCTTCCGAGCTTATTCTTAATTTTGGCCCATGACTTCCCTGAGATGGGGCTCCAGGTTTTGCAGGGCTCGCGCCCGGTGACTGACCTGGTTTTTTACCTCCATGGGCAATTGAGCCATGGTTCGTCCTTTGGACAGGACGAGAAATATCGGATCATAACCAAATCCATGGCTTCCTTTTTCTTCGGGAACGATTTGTCCCGCGCAGCTTCCCTGGGCGGTATACACCAGGCCCTCTGGATTTGCCAGGGCAACCACACATTGGAATCGAGCCGTCCACGGTGCAGGGTGCTCCTCCAGTTCCTGCAGGAGCAGTTTGCGCCGGTCGGCATCACTGGCGTCGGGAGCGGAAGCGTAGCGGGCAGAGCGAATGCCAGGAGCGCCGTCCAGCGCATCAACTTCCAGACCTGTATCATCTGCCAGGGACCACATCCCGGATTCTTCTGCAAACCTGTGCGCCTTGAGGACGGCGTTTTCCTGGTAGGTATCCCCGATCTCCTTGATGTCCAACGCCAGGCTCTCATCAGCCGGAGCATAGAGATCAATATCCAGTTCCTTGAGGAGGGAGCGGAATTCTTCTAATTTTCCCGGATTGCTTGTTCCCAGCATTAAATCCATTTGGGCACCCTTTTTGTCATGTGTATAATGATTGTAGTTGTTCCTGATCTGACTATACTTAAGAAAAAAGATAGGTTTTTGAAGTCTGCT
Organism: uncultured Anaerolineales bacterium; assembly: GCA_964539105.1. Classification (GTDB taxonomy): domain Bacteria; phylum Chloroflexota; class Anaerolineae; order Anaerolineales; family UBA11858; genus B10-G9. The sequence goes on from CAZIFI010000077.1 coordinate 3,125, forward strand.
GCCCTAATTAGGGTAAAATGGAAATCCAGGAAGCTACTTTCAACCACTTATGCCTACAAATCTACCTCCTGACTATTATAAAGCGGAAGAAAGATTCAGGGCTGCAACTACCCCTGCGGATAAAATCACCCATCTGGAAGAAATGATGAGTATCGTGCCCAAGCATAAGGGTACGGACCACCTCCGGGCTGATTTGCGCAAAAAGTTGTCAAAATTGAAGGATGCGGCGCGTTCCAAAAAGGGGGTCAAGCGCCACGTATCCGAATATCATATCGACAAAGAAGGTGCGGGCCAGGTGGCTGTCATCGGACCTCCCAATGCCGGCAAATCCGCGCTGCTGCAGGCGGCCACCAACGCAGAACCTGAGGTGTCACCGGCGCCATTTACCACCTGGGGACCCACACCGGGAATGATGGCCATCGAAAACATCCAGGTGCAGTTGATTGACACACCGCCTTTGAGTGAAGAGTACATTGATCCGGAATTCCTTAATCTTCTCCGCCGGGTAGATCTTCTGCTGGTGCTGATCGACCTTCAGGCGGACCCGGTCCAACAACTGAATGCCGTCTATGAGCGGTTGCTGGAAAACAGGATTGCACCCAGCCACCTGCGGGGGGAAATCGAAGAGGACGGTTATGTCCTGTATGTGCCCTGCCTGGTCTTGGTGAACAAATACGACGGGGAGGAATATGAGGAGAATTACCATATTTTCCGCCAGCTCAAGGACCAGCAGTGTTCGACCATCCCGATCTCGGCTGAAACAGGATATAATCTCGATGCTTTGCGCCAGGCGGTTTTTGAGCAGTTGGGCGTGATCCGGGTCTATTCTCAGGCACCTGGGAAGAAACCCGATTTCAACGCTCCCTTTGTGATCCAGAAAGGGGCAACCGTGGGCCAGTTTGCGGCGAAAGTGCATAAGGACTTTGAGGATAACCTCAAGACGGCCCGCATCTGGGGCAGCAGTGCAGATTTTGAGGGACAGAAGGTCAGCCGCGATCATGTGCTGCAGGATGAAGATGTCGTAGAACTGCAAACTTGAACTACAGGTTCGGGTATTTCAAGGGGGAATGGCTTCGGCAGTTTGGACAGGTCAGGTTTTCCTTTTTACCGGTTGCAATAACATCTATCCCCTTGTTTTAGGGGGTAGGCTGTCAATCTACCCCAATCCAGTCCCCACACTCTGTTTCGATGGCGTGTGGAAGGGAGGTCCTGATGTCTCGTTTACTTCCATTTTTCAACCCAAAATCCTTTTCCCGCCTTGTGATGATGGGGATGATGGGCAGTATGCTGCTCACGGCATGCAGTGTGCTGTCCGCTCCTGTTGAACAAAGCAGTCAAGGAGAGGAGAGCCGTCTCGCCACTCAGGAACAAGCCCTGGAATCCGATGATGAAGTGTCTGAAGCAGACTCCTCCGATTCTGGGGCAGATGTTCCCCCTGTGTGGGCCCACTGCCCGGCTGACCCTATTGAGGTCACCATGTTTGTACACCATACCTGGAATTTCAGTCCCAATCGGGAAACAGAGAAGATGAGTGTGGACGGCAGGACCGGTGAGCTGGCTTCCTGTGCCATGACGATCCACGGCAGCCAGGTTGAAATGGCGGATTGCATCATCCCCATCACGAATACCGGATTCATGAAATCAGATGATGGTATGTGTGATATCACCGCCAGCGGTTTTGCGTTGATCTCCCTGGAAGAAGGTGTGTGTCAGGATGGGGTGATTGTGTTGACCCTGACAGAAACCATGGACCCGGGCGCGGGTTATGACGGTGCCATGAACTGCCCCGACATCTCCCAGCCCTACATTCCGTTTTACCCGCCCTCTCTGACGACCCGAGAATACGCTATTCAGGTAGGGGGGATGAGTGCTACGGAATCCATGAACCCGGACCTTTCCAACCAGTTTCGATACACGAAAGAATGGACGCTGATATCGGACGCTTTTCCGTTCCCTGAAGAGAACGAATAGGGATCTGGTTACTTTGCGGGGACCTTTTCTCCGGGATTGTGATGTATAATCACCGGGTGGAAGAGAAGCGTCACCATCCCGGAAAAACTACGCTATCAGTCCAGGATCCATTGGCTTAAAAAGGGCACCAGGCGCGCAAACGACGGTTCCCTCTCTGTCCTATGAAAAAAAAGTTCTTCGTTCAAATCCCGGCGGTTACAGTCATCCGCCTGGTGCTCAATACCGGTTTCCGGATGATCTTCCCTTTTCAACCCATCTTCATGCAGCAACTGGGGATTGAACTGGGGCAGATGACACGCATGCTGGCTGGACAATCGTTTGTGGGGGTTATCAGTCCCTTGCTGGCGTCCTTGGCCGATCGCAAGGGACGGAAGTTCGGTATGCTGGTGGGGTTGGCCCTTTTCAGCCTGGGTGGGTTGGTAGTCATCCTGCGGCCAACGGTCTTCAGTTTTTTCCTCTTTTTGATTCTGTCCTTGCTGGGGAAATCGATTTTTGATCCTTCCATGCAGGCATATTTCGGGGACCATGTCCCATATGAAAGGCGGGGAATGGTTCTGGCATTGACGGAGATGAGCTGGTCCGGTGCGTTCTTTATTGGCGTTCCTCTGGTAGGTTTCTTATTAGAACGGGTGGGTTTGCTGGCGCCGTTTGTGCTGTTGACTGCCCTGGGTGTGTTCAGCTTTATCACCGTGGTGTGGCTGATTCCCCCGGACCCGGATCCGGACAGCGGTCGACCCACAATCCTGGCAAATTTCGGGACTGTATTTTCTTCCCCTTCAGCCTGGGCCGGGTTAAGTTTGATGATCCTGATTTGCCTGGCCAATCAGGTGGTGAATGTTTCCTTCGGTGTGTGGCTTAACAATTCCTTTTCCCTCCAGGCCACGGCGTTAGGAATAGCCTCAGCGGTGATCGGTGCTGCGGAATTTGTGGGCGAAGGTGGGGTGAGTATCATCTCGGACCGGCTGAGCAAAAAACGGGCCGTGCGGGTGGGAGTTCTGTCCAGCATTCTGTCGGCCGTTGTTCTGCCCTGGCTGGGGCGGACCCAGCTGGGTGCCTTGAGCGGTCTCTTTCTTTTTTATCTCAGCTTTGAATTTACCATTGTCAGCGCCATCCCTCTTATGACCGGAGTGGTGCCAGCAGCGCGGGCCACA
>CAZIFI010000078.1:0-4061 GCA_964539105.1 uncultured Anaerolineales bacterium
ACTGTCGACTTCGCCCGGCCCTGATCACCGGCCGTCCTTCCCTGGCCCCGTTTTTGAGGGCCACCCCTTTTTCCTTTCTCGTTGCCATTTAAAAAATCGCCCTCCCCGCTACCGATCCTGGCGCTGGTGGTTTATACTATAGGGAGGAATCAACCACTCATGGCTGATGCTGCCTGACGGCCATCCGCCGAGGATCACTTTATGCACATCGCCTTTCTCAACCCGCAGGGAAATTTCGATCCCCAGGACAGCTACTGGACAGAACATCCCGATTTCGGGGGGCAGCTGGTGTACGTCAAACAGGTGGCCCTGGCCCTGGATGACCTGGACCACAAGGTCGATATTCTCACCCGGCAGATTGTGGACCCCGAGTGGCCTGAATTCTCAGGGCGCTTTGACGCCTATCCCGGAGCACCCGGGGTGCGCATCATCCGCCTGCCCGCCGGGCCGGAACGCTTCCTGCGCAAAGAACTGTTGTGGCCCCACCTGGTGCAGGACTGGATCCCCAACATCATCCAATTTTATGATCAGGAAGGTTCACTGCCCGACGCCTTTACCACCCACTACGGCGACGGGGGATTATGCGGCGTGCTGCTGCAGGAGAAACTGGGGATCCCCTTTACCTTCACAGCCCACTCTCTGGGCGCCCAGAAGATGGACAAGCTCCAGGTGGGGGAAGACAATCTGCAAAGCATGGACGACCATTATCATTTTGGGCGCCGCCTGGCAGCCGAGCGTTTGTCCATGAGCCGCTCCTGCGTGAATATCACCAGCACCCAACAAGAACGCTACAACCAGTACAGCCACAACGCCTACCGCGGTGCCGTGGATTGGACGGATGACAAGCGCTTTGCGATCATCCCGCCCGGCGTCAACCTGGACATCTTCGACAAAAATGCCCGCTTCAAAAAGGAAGAGCAGGTGGTCCAGCACATCGAGGACATGCTGGCCCGCGATCTGGGGGAGGACCGCCTGGATTATCCCTGTGTTCTGGCTGCCAGCCGCCTTGATCCCAAAAAGAATCACCTCGGATTGGTGAAAGCCTTCGCCTCCAGCCCGGAACTCCGGGAGCGGGCCAACCTGGTAATCATCACCGGAAATATCCCTAATCCCCTCAATGAATACCGCGGCGCCGGGGAGACCGAACGGGAAGTCCTGGGCGACTTGATGCACGTGATCGAAAATCAGGACATGTCCGGCCAGGTCTCGATGTTCGCCATCCAGGGCCAGGAGGAACTGGGGGCTGCCTACCGCTATTTTGCCGGCAAGCGCTCTATCTTCGCCCTGACCGCCCTGTATGAACCCTTCGGGTTAGCACCCCTGGAAGCCATGGCCGCCGGCATGCCCGCCGTGGTCACAAAATTCGGTGGACCCAGTGAAAGCCTGCTGGAGGGAGAGCACGAATTCGGCGTCCTGGTGGATCCCACCGATCCCGAGGAGGTCAGCGCTGCCTTTTACGAACTGGTGGCAGATGCGGATCGCTGGCAGGAGATGGCGCAGGCTGGATACGGCCGGGTGCGGGATCGCTACATCTGGCAGCGCACGGCGGAAGGCTATGTTAGGGTTATCCGCCGGACCCTCTCCACACAACCAAAGTCCCAGAAACAGGAACATCACCTACCCATTCATCCCTATTTCAAGGAGCCTATGCAAGAAAACGACATCTCCACCAATGAGCTTGCCGAGCTGTACTTGAACTATGAAGTGCTTGCGGTGGGAGAAACCCTGGTTGATTTCATCTCCAATCGCCGGGCCACTTCCCTGCGTACGGCGGATGAATTCACCCGCTATCTGGGCGGCCAGCCCACGAACGTCGCGGTGTACGCCGCCAAGCTGGGAGCCCGTTCCGCAGTGCTGTCCATGGTCAGCCAGGACCGCTTTGGCGAGTTTCTGGAAGAGGAGCTGCGCTACCACGGGGTGGATACCCGGCACCTTCTGAAATCCGATCAGCTCCCTACTACATCCGTCTTCCTGACCCGCACCAAGGGGGAGCCTGACTTTCAGGTCAACCGCGGTGCCGATACCCTGCTCACCATTCAGGAAACTTCGGAAGAACTCATCAAACACAGCAAAGTGGTCCACACCTCCTGTTTTGCCCTGTCCCGCGAACCGACGCGTTCAGCTGTGAGGCGCGCGCTGCGGCTGGCAAAACGGCACGACAAAATCGTGTCGCTGGATCCCAACTATAATCCCAGGGTATGGCCTGATAAAATAGAAGCATGGGAGGTGCTGGCCCAGATCATGCCCTACGTGACCCTGATCAAACCCTCCTTGAAAGACGCCAGGTACCTGTTTGATCCCAACCTGGAGGAGGAAGAGCTGGAAACAGCCTGCCTGGAACGCTTCCACGACCTGGGAGCTGAAGTCGTCATCTTCACCCGCAGCGGTGGAAAGGTGACCGTGTCCAACGGTAAAGAACTCCAGCACATCGGTCCTTTGCCGATGGTCGAGGTCAACAGCGTGATCGGCGGAAGCGATGCCTTCTGGGGCGGGCTGCTTGTTGCCCATCTGGACGGCAAATCCTGGACGGAAGCAATCTGCTTCGCCCATCAGATTTCAGCTCACAAGCTGGCCAATGTGGGCCATGTGCAGGAAAACATCAACCGCCAGAAGATCTATCAAAAATTGGAAACAGACATGAAGGATTGGCTTTAGAAAAGAGGGATTTATGACCATAAAAGCTGCTTTACTTTCATTGCACGGAGATCCGCTGGCCCGTTTAGGGGGAACCCATCACGGGGGCCAGAATGTGTATGTCAAAGAACTGTCGCGCCACCTGACAGAGCTGGGTGTAGAAGTCGACGTTTATTCAAGGTGGGAGTCGGAACAGCAGCCTGCCCGCGAAACCATCACCGAAGGCGCTCAGGTCATCCGCATCAATGTCGGACCCGCCAGTTCCATCCCCAAAGAAAAAACCCTCGCTCTCCTGCCGGACATCTCCCGCTGGATGGTCGATTATTGCCGCGAGCATGAACTGGTCTATGATTTAATCCACAGTCATTATTACTTCAGCGGCGCTGTGGGCGTGTACCTCAGCAATTTGTGGGATATCCCCCTCTTTCATACCTACCACTCCCTGGGCGCAGTAAAAGAGAAGGCCCTGGGCCGGGATGACCCCAGCCCCAAGCAGCGTATTGCGGTGGAAAAGAAAATCAGCCAAAACGCGGACCGCATTATTGCCACCGCGCCCCAGGAAAAATCGGATCTAGCGAAGTATTACAGTACAGATTCCAGCAAAGTGGCTGTCATTCCCTGCGGGGTCAACCTGGAGCTCTTTCAGCCCGTGCCCCAGGAGGAAGCCCGGCAGGAGATCGGCTTCTCGTCGCGCGATTTTCTGGTCACCTATGTGGGCCGGTTGGAAAAACGCAAAGGCATCGATACGCTGATCCAAGCCCTGCATATCCTGGAGGATGACAAGGTGCAGGCAGTCATCGTCGGCGGTCCCCAGACCCGGAAGGATTTTTTGAGCTGGACGGAGCTGGGTGAGGAGCCCTTTCAGGCCTACCGGGCCTTGATCGTGGAATACGACCTGGCTGGCCAAATCACCTTTACAGGCGGGAAGGATCAGAAAGAGCTCTCCAAGTATTACAGCGCCGCCGATGTCACGGTCGTCCCTTCCTATTATGAGCCCTTCGGCCTGACAGCCATTGAAGCCATGGCCTGCGGGAGCAGCGTGATTGCCTCCCGTGTCGGTGGATTGAAATCATCCGTGGAAGAGGATCATGTCGGCCTGCTGTTTGACCCCCGCAATCCGCGCAGTCTGGCAGATAAGATTGAGCGCCTGAAGTCCTTTCCCCCCACCAACGAAAAGTATCGGGAAAACGCCCGCCCTTATGTGGTGCAGAAATACAGCTGGACCTCCGTCACACGCCAGATCGTGGAACTCTATCACCGCGTGCTGCAGGGATGAGGGAGGTTGTAGGCTCGCGAACATCGGTTTAGTGTCCCGAACGAAGGTGAGGGATTTATCGAAACCAGTGGGCGACATCGTACAGCTTGATTTTGATACATTTGCCACTGCACGGAAAACACTTCCCCTTCGGGGACGCAGGGCGAATCAG
>CAZIFI010000078.1:4161-6231 GCA_964539105.1 uncultured Anaerolineales bacterium
TACATTTGCCACTGCACGGAAAACACTTCCCCTTCGGGGACGCAGGGCGAATCAGCGCTCATAATTGTATAGAAACCAGTAAGCCAAAAAACTGTAACTAAACATCTTAATCCTCACGCCCCCTCCGGAAATAACTCCTCTGCCACCCACTCTAAGCCGAGTTCAACCAGCTTTTCTCTCGTCGGAATTCCGCTGTATACATCCCAGCCCGCCATGTCATAATACATGTCCTTGGCGCGCTCGATCTCTTCCGCAGAAATCGCCACCCCGTCCGTCTTGCCCCCTTGCAATGCCTTCTGGATCTTATTGGGCAGCGTGTCCGCCTCCCGACCCATCCCCTCCCGGGCATTGAAGGCCCGCAGCAGGTTCAAACGCCGCTCCCCTACTTCCAGGATGTCCTCCACCTCCATCTCCCAACCGATAGCCGCCCGGATAGCTTCCTGCAGCTGCCCGGTGTCATACAGCTGCCAGGACGGCCCGTACACAAAATTGCACACATTGATGGAATCCGTGAAGGAATGCAAATACTGCGTGATCAGCGCAAAGCGTATTTTTTCCTCATTCAAGACCTCATCCGGCTGCGGGTCATGCAGCCCCAGCCGCGCCATCTGCTCCGGATACCCGCGGTAGGTGGGATCATGCTGGCTGGATTCGTGATCCGCGCCAAAGGGGTTCACGGCATATATCAGGGCCAGGCTGCGCTTGACCTGCGGCATGTGGGCCGGATATTCCTGCTTTTTAACAGCCACCACCAGTTCTTCCGCTTCCTGTCCAAAATATTGCGCTGCCCGCGCCGATCCTTCCGCCAGCCTATCCCCGATCCCCTCCCGCCGGGCGATCTTTTCCACCATGGCCACCATGGCATCCTCATTCCCGAAGCGCAGGTCAACGCCGTCCGCCTCATCCCGGGTGATCAGACCCTGCTCGAAGCAGTCCATGGCCCAGGCGATGGTCGCCCCGCAGGAAATGGTGTCCATCCCGTTCATGTTGCACAGTTGATTGGCATAAGCCACTGCCTCCAGATCATCCACGCCGCAGTAGCTGCCCAGGGCTGCCGCGGTTTCATACTCCGGACCGCCGTAGACCGGATCTACCTGGAAACGATCCGAGTCCACCTCAACCACGCGCTTGCAGCGCACCACACAGCTGTAGCACGTGTCCCGTTTCTGGAGAATGGTTTCAGCCATGGTCGACCCATCCAGGGCCATGTGCCCCTCAAAGGTGCCGCTGGACCAGTTGCGGGTGGGCAGACCCCCCGCCTTATCCTGATACTCCACCACATCCGCCGTGCCCAGCTCACCCGTGCTGTAGATCCCCGAGGTGGGATAGTGTTTTGCCCCCAGTTTATGCAGGTCTGACAGTTCTTGTTTATCCGCCAGCGGCGGCCGCTGCGTGCCCCGGACCGCGATGGCCTTTAGATTTTTGCTGCCCATCACCGCCCCCATACCCGTGCGCCCCATGGCGCGGTTGGCATCCGCCATCACAGCCGCGAAACGTACGCCCCGCTCTCCAGCCGGGCCGCACTGCAGCACCTTGATTTTTTGATCCCCCAGCTCCTCCCGCAGCGTTTCCTGCACCACCGCGGTGGGCTGGCCCCACACATGGTCGGCGGATCGCAGTTCCACCTCGCCATCCTTGATCCACAGGTAGACCGGTTCGGGGGCTTTTCCGGTCAGAACCACGGCATCAAACCCGGACCATTTCAATTCTGCCGGGAAAAATCCGCCGCACTGGGAATCCCCCACCGCCTCCGTGAGGGGCGACTTGGCCACCGCCGTCATCCGGCTCTGGCCCGAGATGGGCGCCCCGGTCAACCCGCTCAGGGCAAAAACCAAGGTGTTTTCCGGACCCAACGCATCGGCGCCCGGCGGGGTATTGCGAAGTAAATACACCAACCCCACAGCACTGCCGCCCACATACTTGCGGTAGAAGTCCTCCGGCGGACGTTCCACCTCGAAAGATCCCTCAGTCAGATCAACATGTAATATTTTTCCCGTATATCCGTACAACATGGCAGATATTCCCTCCCCGCAAATGTAGGCTGATTAATAGCATTATACTTGGCTTCCC
>CAZIFI010000079.1:0-2287 GCA_964539105.1 uncultured Anaerolineales bacterium
TGGAACTCCGGGATCAGGAAACGGAAGGCCACAGCCGCCGGGTGGAGCAGCTCACTCTGGCCATGGCCCGGGAAATGGGGATGAAGGAAAGTGAAATCGCCGATGTCCGCCAGGGAGCTTTATTGCACGATATCGGCAAAATGGGGGTGCCGGACAGCATTTTGCAAAAACCCGGGAAGCTGACGGAGGAGGAGTGGGATGTGATGAGGAAGCATCCCACCTTTGCGTATGAATTGCTCTCCCCGATTGAACATCTAAAACCCGCGTTGGACATTCCCTACTGCCATCACGAAAAATGGGACGGCAGCGGGTATCCCCAGGGACTCATAGGGGAAGAGATCCCTCTCGCAGCCCGGATTTTTGCCGTGGTGGACGTGTGGGACGCGCTGCGATCGGATCGCCCGTACCGCGATGCCTGGTCGGATGTGAAAGCGCTTCAATACATCAAAGACGAGTCCGGTACCCATTTTGACCCCAGCGTGGTAAAGGTATTTCTGGATGTCGTGGGTGAGCTGTAAGCCCCTTTTCTGTTGCTGACAAATCTGATAATCATCTAGCCCAAAGGTATCCCCACATTCAAATATAATGGGTCATGACAGGCCGCCACCAGGGCAGGATGGATGATCGTAAACCACTACCCCTGGATTGATTGTGTTCCGAAAGTCAAGGTGACTGCTTCAAGGGTGTAGTTTGACATAAGTACAGAGGAAAACGCATACATGGCTATGGCGACAGAATTATCCTTAATCTATTGGAAAACCGGCCGTCGGGAAGATTCTGTGCTGGATGAACTCGACTCCGTTGGTGGGGATTCCATGCACCTGAAAATGGCCCACTCCGGGGAAGATTTGCAGGAACTCCGCGAGTCTTCTGGCGCGACAGTTGTGCTGCTGCATGTCCAGGATGCGGGCGATGAGGCGCTTGACACCATCAAGGATTTCCCAGAGCTGCCCTTTGTGGTGCTGTTGGATGAGAACAACGGTGGGTCTGTAGAAAACATCTTTCGTTCCGGAGCCATGGATGTTGTGGTGAGGGATGGGGAGGGGGAGTATATTTCCCGACTTCCGGAGGTCCTGAAGAAAGCGGTTCACAAAAAAAACGTTCAAATAGAACATATGCAGTACCGGCAGGATCTGGAGCAAATCGTCTCTGACCGCACCCAGGTGCTGCTGGAAGCCAACCAGCGCTTAACGATGGAAACCCAGCAGCGTCTGGAGTTCATGGATGCTCTGCGGGAATCCGAGACCCGCTTCACCATGGTTTTTAACAGCGCGTCCGACCCTATCTTTGTGCATAACATAGAAGGTGATGTGCTGGATGTAAATGACCGGGCCTGTGAGTGGCTGGGACACAAGCGACCGGAATTATTACAGATGTCGCTGGATGACCTGGAGGGCCTGAGAGCGGTGCTTACACCGCACCGTATTAACCAGCTGGAGGAAGAAGGTTTTCTCCACTTAGAGACCAGCTATCAAGGGAAAAATGAGGCTGAAAGTCCCATTGCATTATCCAGCCGCATGATCGAATACCATGGTCAGAAGGCGGTCGTCACCATCAGCCGCGACATATCGCAGCGCAGAAATGCGGAAAAAGCGCTGGAAGAAAGTGAACGAAAATACCACCGTTTCTTCCAGACCTCGCAGGACGCGGTGTTTATGACCACCGAAGAAGGGGAGTGGGTGGACATGAATCAGGCTGCTGTGGATCTCTTTGGCTATGAGAGCAAAGAGGAGTTGATGGGAGTGCCGGTGAAGGACTTATACCTGCGGCCCGAAGACCGCGCCCAGTACACCGGAGAACTCAAAGAGAAGGGGTTTGCCAGGGATTACCGGCTAACCCTGCGGACAAAGAACGGGGAATCCTTTCCGGCTTTGATTACCTCTACCGTGTATGAGGTGGACGGAACGGTGATCGGCTATCAGGGCACCATCCGGGATTTAAGCCGGGAACAAGAAATCGAGGAAGAGCGGCAGGCCATCGCCCGCCGTCAGGAAATTATCGACCAGTTGACAAGTGAGCTCCGAACTACGCTGGAGTTGGAGGATATGTATGAAAGCATCCAGGCCCATTTTCTTGACCTGTTTGAGATGGATTATTTCCTTCTCTATGGGTTGGATGGTGAGCATGTGGAGCTGAAATATGCCTGGGGGGCGGGTCAGAGCCTGGATACTGACTTCTTCCCCGAGATTTCAGAACTGTCGGACAATCATCTCAGCCCGCTGGGGCTGGTTCTCCAGGACGGTCGAGCGGTCAATGTGCCTGATCTGGATGATATGAACGGGCTGGA
>CAZIFI010000079.1:2387-6177 GCA_964539105.1 uncultured Anaerolineales bacterium
TTTAGCCGTTCGCCGGATTTTGACCAGGAGGAGTTTGTCTCCTATGTCGGCGTTCCTTTGCTAACCAAAGGAAATCTGGTCGGTGTGCTGGAGGTTTTCCACCGGGAGCGGCTGAAGGCAGATCAGGAATGGTTTGACTTTCTGAAAACCCTGGCCGGTCAGGCGGCGATTGCCATTGACCAGCGTAATTTATATAAGAACCTGCGGCGGTCAAAGGAGCAGCTGTATGAGGCCTATGACAGCATCATCGAGAGCTGGGCTGAAGCCATGGAGCTGCGCGATATCGAAACCAAAGGCCACGCCCAGCGCCTGGTGGACCTCTCTCTGGATGTGGCCCACAGGTTAGGGCTGGGAGAGGAGAAAATGGACCACATCCGGCGGGGAGCGTACCTGCACGACGTGGGCAAAATGGGCATCCCGGACCGGATTTTGCAGAAAAAAGAAAAGCTGACCAAAGAAGAGCGGGAAGAGATCGGGCAGCACCCGCTGTATGCTTATGAGATTTTAAAATCCAATGAGTATTTAAAGGTAGCCCTGGACATCCCGCTGTACCACCACGAGCGCTGGGATGGGCTGGGGTACCCGGAGGGGCTAAAAGGAAAGGAAATCCCGCTCTCGGCGCGCATCTTCGCTGTGGTAGATGTGTGGGACGCGCTGCGTTCGGGGCGCCCGTACCGCTCGGCGTGGTCGGATGAGAAGGCGCTGGAGCATATTAGAGAGGAGTCCGGGAAGCATTTTGATCCCCAGGTGGTGAGGGCGTTTTTGAAGGTGGTTGAAGGGGAAAATCAGTAGGCCGATTTCCTCAAACAAAATGAATTCATGCCAATGACCATAAACCTCCCAGGTTCTACAACCCTGGGAGGTTTATGGTTTAGGCCGTGATCCGCCAGGTCCCGGAGGAGATCTAGGCCTGGGTTGAGATCAGAATTATCTCCGGGACGTCCCCGTCACGGGGGAAGGTAGAAACTCCGACGGGGACGTCGTCGCGATCGAAATAAGCATGATCCCCGGGACGTGCCCGCCACGGGGGAAGAGGTGAAGCTCCGACGGGGACGTCGTCGCGATCGGGGGTGTCATACCGAGCCCTGCGGTACGCTCACGCTGCTCAGGACAGGCCTGCGAGGGGTCCTTGAGGCAGTCGCAAACAAAAGGAGCCGTGGCCTATATTTCGTTGTGGGTGAATTTTGAGTAGGCCCTGGTCTAGGTTTGATGGTCTCAGAAAGGATCCAGAACAGCATCCGCAGGATGCTGTTCTGGATGACAGAATAAACGCTTATGGGAAAGTCGGTTAATATGTGTGAATCACACTTTAAACTAAAGAGGGGCTGCTTTTTATTCAGCCCCTCTTTATAGATCAAATTTGTTTTGGTTGTTTATTGATCATGGCATGTTACATCACCATCGGTTGTCCAAGAGTAAGTATATGAGGTTGGTAAATCCCTCAGATATTCATCTGCAAAGTCTGCATCACCACTGTCGATAACATCGGCAGAACCAGAATCCCGAGCTGTTATTGTGTGGCCTGTATCCTCAGCTAGATAGATATCTGCTGCTGATTGAACAACGCCACACTCAGCGTCGATGACAGTAGCTTCAGCACTGGACCCCACACCGGTCAGGCTGAGGGTGACGACGCCAAACAGCACGGCCAGGATGGCGATAGTGACCAGAAGTTCGACAAGGGTAAAGCCGCCTTCGGCTCTGTGTAATTTCTTAAACATGGTTGATACCTCCTTAAATCTTTATAAGATCCTTGTGTATGGATGTCGATCAATGACGTAGTCCTATTAAAACAAAAGGTAAAGGGGTTTCACCTTACAAGGACCTTACAGGCCGGGGCTGGCTTGTCCCCGGAGGAGGGTTTTCAAGGCGTTCTCGTCGTTGGCGTTGGCCAGGGCGGCGTCCAGGGAGATCAAACCTTCCCTGTAACGCTGGTGCAAGGATCGCTCAAGGGTCTGCATTTCCTGGCCCTGTCCGGTCTGGATCACATTGCCCATCTGGTGGGTTTTGCCTTCCCGGATCAGGTTGCGGACGGCGTTGTTGGCGACCATGATTTCCATCACAGGCAGCCGTCCTTTGCCGTCCTGGCGGGGCAGCAGCCGTTGAGCCAGCACCGCCAGCAGGGTCAATGAGAGCTGCATCCTGATCTGGGACTGCTGGTGGGGGGGAAAGGAATCCACAATGCGGTCAATGGTCTGGGGGGCGTTATTGGTGTGCAGGGTGGACAGCACCAGGTGCCCGGTCTCCGCGGCGGTGATGCAGGCCGCCATGGTTTCCCGGTCCCGCATCTCTCCCACAAGGATCACATCCGGATCCTGGCGCAGGGCCTGGGTGGTGGCCGCGGCAAAGGAGCGGGTGTCGGATCCCAGCTCGCGCTGGGTGATGAAACTTTTCTTGTCTTGATACAGATATTCAATGGGGTCTTCCACGGTCACAATCCGCCGCGCTTCACGCTGGTTGAGGTGGTCTATCATGGACGCCAGTGTGGTGGATTTCCCGCTTCCGGTAGGTCCGGTGACCAGGATCAGCCCCTGTTTCTTCAGGGCCAGTGTTTTGCAAATCTCCGGCAATCCGAGTTCATCGATAGTGGGGATCTCCAGCGCCACCTGGCGGATGGCGAGGCTGATCCGGCCCCGCTGCCGGCTGGCATTAACGCGGAAGCGCATGTCCTCTTCAGTGTGGTGGGAGAAGTCTAATTCCTGCTGTTGTTCGAACTCCGCTTGCTGCTCTTGTGTGGTCATGTCCTCGAAAAGGGCTTGCAGCTCACGGGAGGACGGGGGCTTGAAATTTTCCAGCGGCAGCAGATTTCCGTGGACACGTAAGGTGGGCACGGCCCCGGGCTTGAGGTGCAGATCCGACGCCTCTTTTTCGCGCATGGTGTGAAATAAGTGTTCAATGTTCATATTATACTCCTCAACCACCATCTCAATATCAGGTCCCCATACAGCAGGGTGATGATGCCCGCCGTGGCCAGAAAGGGGCCAAAGGCGATGGTGTCTTTGCGGCCGATTTTTTTCAAGACCAGCAGGATCCCCGCGATCAGCCCCCCGGTGATGAAAGCGATCAGGTAGGCCAGGATGACGTCCGGGAAACCCAGGATCAGACCCATAAACAGCCCCAGTTTGACATCCCCCATGCCCATGGCCCCGGAGGAGATGAGGGCGATGAGCAGCAGGGTCACGAATCCCAGCCCACCTCCCGCCAGGTGGTTCCAGGGGGCAGTGGGATGGAAGAGCGGGATGGCGATCCCGCCCCAAATCACCCCGGGATAGACCAGATTGTTCAGCACACGCTCGTGTTCCAGGTCGATCCCGCCGATGGTCAACAGAAGGGAAATATTCACAAAGAAGTACAGCGCCATCCAACCCGTAACGGCCCTGTGCCATGCCAGCCAGAACAGCAACGCTGTTCCCACCTCGACCAGCAGGATGCGGAGGGGGATTCGGGTCTGACATGTGCGGCAGCGACCTTTCAGAAATAGAAAGCTCAGGATGGGGATCAATTCATAAGGCTGCAGGCGTCGTTCGCAGTGCGGGCAGTGGGACGGGGGAGAAAGGAGGGATTTATCGTGCGGCAGGCGGTCTATGCATACGTTTAAAAAGCTGCCTACCACGGCTCCTAAGATACCGAACACCCAGGCGGGGAACGTCATGCGGTCCCTTTCAAAACCAACCCCAGGTTGACCGCGTACTGTGCGACAGGTAAATCCGGCGGGTATTCCAGTGGGGGGGAAGGGACCCGGATGGGATACCCCGTGCTGTTCTCCAGGCGGGTTATCAGAGTTTGTTCG
>CAZIFI010000080.1:0-3151 GCA_964539105.1 uncultured Anaerolineales bacterium
GTGTTCTTTGGTTACACCTATCATTCTCGAGACGGCAACCGCTGGGTGGATGGAAAAGGCACCTTCCCTGAGATGGAAACAGTCGATATCCCTCTGGGGGCGGTTCCCCGCTGGTTAACGGTGGTGCCGTATCGGAACGGTATGCTGTGGGTGGTGGTGCTGGAAGAGGGTGATGTGCGGGCCTTTTCTTTACAGGGGCGGGATGTAGAAGAGGTCCAACTGCCCACTCGAACATTGCCGCCGGAGATGCCGCCGCTGGTGATTGCCACAGGGGAAGAGGTTCGCCTGGTCCACCCGCCGCTGCCGGAAGGATCTGATCTGACTCACCCCGTTGTCCTCAACCCTGACAGCGGGAGATTGGTTTTTGTCACAGAGAAAGGAGATCTTGTGTTGTGGGAAGGGGAGCGGGAAGTGGATCGGCTGGCGCTGAACGCCCTGCCGGATGGGCGCATTGTGATGGACGGTCAGGGACGGGTTCTGCTGCTCACCGACCCCACCCGGCGTTATCCCCATGCCGTGCTGGGTGATGACCTGGAAGCGACGTCAATTACCTTGTTGGAAATGGAGCCAAAACTCAGACTCATCCACAAGTTCAAAGTTTCCCCGCCGGGGGTGATTGAAGGGATTATGCCGCTGTGGGTGGATCTGAACGGGGATCAGGAGCGAGAAATCCTGGTCACCGTGAGTGACCCAGAAAACGGTGCCCGCCTGGCCCTGTACGCAGAAGATGGAGAAATATTAGCGGAAGGTCCGGGAGTGGGGCAGGGGTTTCGCTGGCGGCATCAGATTGCGGCCGCTCCCCTGGGTCCGGCAGGGGAAAGGGAGGTCGTGGATGTGCTTACCCCGCATATCGGGGGCAGGGTGGAGTATTTCCGTTGGCAGGATGATGCTCTAACGAAAGGGGCGGAGATCGCAGGATATTCTTCCCACGGAATTGGATCCCGGAATCTGGATATGGCCCTGGCAGGGGATTTCGATGGGGATGGCGCAGTGGAAGTGCTGGTGCCGGATCAAGCCCAGATCTCCCTGGCCGCAGTCCGGCATAGCGAGGAGGGAGCCCGAGAAGTGTGGTCACTGCCGGTGGGGCAGCGCATCACCACCAATCTTGCGGCGGTATTTTTGCCGGATAAGGGGATTGCCCTGGGGGTGGGGCATGAGGGGCAGGAATTGCGGCTGTGGCTGCCCTGATCTGTCTTTGACTTCCGTTGGAACCTCCCCCATAAACCGCATTTGGTGCAGTTCAGGGACAGGCATCCAGGTGGAGATCAGCGGGCTGCCGGGAGTTCATACGTTTTGAAAAATCCCACTCAAAAAGGTTGACCGGTTTAAGGACGATAGCGACCTCGGTGTCCTTCTGAGAGAGAAGTTTCTTTGCCAGAGGAGTGTCCAGAGATCCCTGGTAACGTTTGAGAAGATGTTCTAAGACTTCAACACCCCGTGAAGGATCTATGGTAGCGCGGGCCTGACCCCGGATGCCGCAGTACGGGGGCAAATCTCCGGCAATCTCGAAGGCGCAGCGGGGTTCATTTTCCAGGTAGCGGATGACCCGGGCAGAACGGGGGGTGGCGCATAAAATTTGTCCGTCCTGGCACATGAACCACAAAGACAGGATCATGGGCCACTCGGATTCTGTCCGGCAGGACAGGCGAAGGGGGATCTTTATCCGCTCCAGGTAGTTCTGGAAATCATCCAGGGTCCGCGACATGGGGACCCTCCTTTTGGTAATTGGTTTCAGCCTCTCTTTGAATGGATTGGATCAAGCCTGAAAAAACAAGGCTGTGTAGGGGATAAAGCATGTACCAATATAAAAAGCCAGCCAATCCCCTGGGAGCAAAAAAAGCGGTTTGTTGTAAAGCTGTTTCGCCTGGCTGGTTGGATCGGGTTTCGAACTGCAGCCAGGCATCACCAGGCAGCAGCATTTCGGCCCGCAGGCGGAGCAAGGTTGGAGGTTCAACAGCTTCCACGCGCCAAAAATCAACAGCATCCCCTACCCGCAGATGGTGGGGATCTCGCCTGCCGCGCCGTAACCCGGACCCTCCCAGGAGGCGGTCTATGATACCCCGTAAACGCCAGGCCCAGTTTAAGTATAACCAGCCTTTTTCACTCCCCAGGGTGGAAAAAACCTTGAAGATGTGCTCCGGTTCCGCCTGGACTGTGGTTTCGCGCCGTTCTAATATCAGTCCTTCCTGATTTTTTAAAATAACTGGTTTGCGATCTCCCTGGCTGGACTGGAGTGAATCTGTCCAGCGAGTTTCTACCTGCCCGGCATCCAGTTTGGTCAGGGCCCGCTTCACAGCCTCTTGATAGGATATGGGTTGAATAGAAGGAAAGAGATCTGTGGCTGATGGATCCTGGACCACGATTTCATTCCGCAATCCCTCCACCAGGGGCCGGGTATGACTGGCTGGTACCGGGGTCATCCAGTGCACCCAGTGGGAGGACAAACCCGGTGTGAGGACCGGGACAGGGATCAGCAATCGCTTCAATTCCCGCTGGTGGGCGTAGGTTTTCATCATCTCCGCATAAGGCAGGATATCCTGCCCCCCGATTTCGATCACTTTTCCGAGGCTTTCCGGTTTTTCGAGAGCTGCAGTCAGGTAGGCCAGCACATCATCTACCGCGATGGGTTGCACATTTTGATAGACCCAGCGGGGGCAGATCATGACCGGTAAGCGTTCCGTCAGGTAGCGAATCATTTCAAATGACATGCTGCCGGAGCCAACAATGATCGCGGCCCGGAATTCGGTCACCGGTATGCCATGATTTGCCAGTTCTTCTCCAGTAGCCTGGCGGGAACGTAAATGGGGAGCGAGGTCCTCCTGCGGGTCGCCCAGGCCGCCACGATAGATGATGCGGTCCACCTGTGCTTGTTCCGCTGCTTTACCAAAGTTGCGGGCAGCAATGATCTCCTGCCGGCGGTAGCCTCTTTCTTCACTCATGTTGTGAATGAGATAATAGGCTGCATCGATCCCAGCCAGGGCAGGGGGCAGGGTTTCGGGATCAAGGACATCTCCTTCCACGACATCCACATCATCCAACCAGGCTCGCCCTTGAATGCGGTCAGCGTCCCGCACAAAGACCCTTATTGAATATCCTTGCTCCAGCAGCCGGGGGATGAGCCGGCCGCCAATGTATCCGGTGGCTCCAGTGA
>CAZIFI010000080.1:3251-5288 GCA_964539105.1 uncultured Anaerolineales bacterium
GCAGTGGCCACGGATATATGGCACAAAGTGCCCTATAAACAACCTTCCCATGCCATGAAGGCGAAAGATGTGGGGCGGAAGATATGTGGGCAGCCTACGAGCAGGGACACAGCGGGAACCTGGACTTGGTGCAAGGGGTGCTGAGCGGTGTGGGACAACAAGATATAATAGGGAATTGTGTTCCTTAACGTCCGCAAGGGAGGATTGTTTTGATGGATACCCCACAAGATCCGCAGGCAGGGAATAACGACACATCGCAATCCAGCCTGCCACTCCAGCTCTCAGGAATTGCTTTCACACGAACCGTTTTGTACACAGGCCACCGCATGGTGTATCCTTTTTTGCCTGTCATTGCCCGTGGGTTAGGTGTTTCCCTGGAAATGGCAGCGCTTGCTGTGACTGTGCGTTCGGCCTTGGGCGTGTTCAGTCCCGTTCTGGGAGCCCTGGGGGATGTGCAGGGCCGAAAGCGTGCCATGTTGGTGGGGATCCTTTGTTTTATCGTTGGCTCGCTGGTAATCGCTGTCCTCCCCACTTATACCGGTTTGTTAGCAGGGTTGATTCTGGCTGGTGTCGGTTTAATGTTCTTTGATCCTGCCATCCAGGCCTATGTGGGAGATCGAGTTCCCTATGAACGACGCGCGCTGGGCATGGCGGCTGTGGAATTTGGTTGGTCGGGTGCCTTCTTGCTGGGTGTTCCTCTGGTGGGGATGACCATCGAACGAAGCCAGTGGAATATACCCTTCTATGGCCTGGCGGGGTTAGGGGTGTTATCTGCTGTGCTGATGATTGCAGTCCTGCCCGGGGATGTGGTCGAAAAAGGGCAAACCATCACTTTGGGAGAGGGATTAAAAGACGTTGTCACCCATGTGCCATCCATAGCAGCCCTGGCCGTTACCTTCGTGATGATCACCGGCACCCGGTCGATCATGATCATCTACGGTGCCTGGTTTGAAACTGCCTTCGGCATGTCCCCTGAACGTCTGGGGATTGTTTCTTCTGTGGTCGGCGCAGCAGGTCTCGTGGGGCTGGTTTTCGTAGGATTGATTTCCGATGCTTTAGGGAAGCGCTGGTCCATGATCCTGGGATTATCGATCAATCTTTTTGCGGCCGTTACGTTCCCTTTTCTGGGTCACCGGGTATGGGTGACGGTGAGCGCTATGTTCCTCTTTTTCGCTTCCTTTGAATTTACAGTTGTGACGGGGTTTTCGCTCCTCAGCGAACTGCGACCCAGGGCCCGGGCCACGCTGATGGCGTTTAATGCTGCAGCCTTATCGGGGGGAGATGCGTTGGGAAGTTATCTTGGATCCCAAATATATTCCGGAACCATCCGTCCCAATGCTGTACTCAGCGCGGCTTTGAGTGGGGCAGCCATTCTTCTCCTTCTGTTCGTTGTGCGGGTAAAGGGTTGACCGGCTTATTCCTGGGGTAGGCTCTTGTTGCGGGAAAGCAGGGCTGTGGTGAGGAGAGTGCTTCCCAGGATCAGGATGGGGATAGAAATGGCGAACAGCACAAAGGGAGATTGGAAGGCGTCAAAGTAAAAAAGGGTCACCAGACCGATGAGGATGATCAGGCTGGCGCTGACAATCTCATAGTACCAGTACATATATGTGAAAATTAACAGAAAAAACCACGGCAAAGCATTGGGGCTGTTGTGTAAAATGCCCCTCATGCCTGCCCCGAAGGTCTCCGCGCCTGACAGCAGTGCAAAGCCAAACCAGAAGGCGGAAAATATGAGCATCCCTGTGCGGGCAATGATTTTCACTTGAAGGATGCGTTTTTGTCTTTCCGGCATCGTACCTCCCTCAATCTGGACCGGTTCCGGGTTTCAACATCAGTATATCACCAACGAATTTCCTGGCCGGGTAGGCGTCACAGAGGGTTGGAACATGTACAAACCGTAAACTTCCTTTGCAACCTGGCGCAAAGTCATTTATAATTTTATGCAGAAGGTAAATTCCATATAGACTGGAGGAAACATGACCGAAGACGAAAAAACTTTAGCTGAAGAACCTGAAATGCAAGAATCCGATCTCACCA
>CAZIFI010000081.1:0-4449 GCA_964539105.1 uncultured Anaerolineales bacterium
CCGTGGACTCTTCATCCTGGACAACAATCACCCACTCATCATCCGGGTCCACAAAATCGGGAATTGTCACTACGGCCACCAGGCTTCCATCCGGACCCGCTTTCTCCTGGCTGAAGACATCAAATTCAGAATTTACCCTGCCGATGCCGATCTTCAGGTCTGCCCCGGCAGTGAAACCCTGAGCCATGACTTCGACGGTCGATCCCGGCTCCAAGCTCTGAGAGGAAACCTCAACGGATGCTTGCCTGGTATTATCCGAAAAATGCATCCGATCTGAAACCAGCTTGACCTGACCTTTTTCCGCTGCTGCCACCATGACCCACTCATCGTCCGGGTCGACAAACTCCGGGATGAAAACGACAATTTCCATGGAGCCCATCGGTCCTGTCATACCTTCGGCGATGACATCATATCCAGCATTGACACGGCCGATCCCAATATCCACAGGCGCCTGTTCCGGGAAACCTCGCAATCTAACTGTGACATCGCTTCCAAGCGCTGCATGGCGCGGAGATACAGACATAGCCGGTGGACCGGATGCAGGTTGGTCGGTCAGTGTGGAAAGCGGGGATGTGGGGGAGCTGGCAGGTGTATGGGTGTTCAACTCTGCCTGTCTGTCGGGGTAGACGCTGGATCCCCCCCATATGCCGGGGGCTGTGCATCCAGGGGCACATTGATTTTCATCGAAGAACATCCTGCTGCAGCGCCTACCACAATTATCAACAGCAATACGCCGTACACCTTGCGGTCAACACGCATAAAATCGACCTCCATTCGGACTAACGTAACTAATAATGGACTTGCACTATACATGACGGGAAGATGGGGAAAAAAGTTCCACGGTACATAAACAGAATCCATCACAGGCCATTCCTCGTGATCTGACACCCCGCCGATTGTAATATAGAACCGGATCGAATCCATTGAGCTGTGTTAACAGAACATAAAATCCGCTTTTTTCCTCACTATCTCCGGTTAGATAGGTACCTTTATGGGCTGGAATGCGTTAGAATGGGCAGTGCGGGAAAAGCACAAGACGGACCATGCCCGAGCGGGTCAGCGCACTGATAAAGTAAAATCAACCCTTGGAAAGCGGCGCTGCAAGAGGAGTAGGTCATGCTTAAAGAATTTCGAGAATTTGCCCTCAAGGGCAATGTGCTGGATATGGCAGTGGGCATCATCATCGGTTCTGCCTTCACAAGCATCGTCAACTCGCTGGTCAACGACATCATTATGCCCCCCGTGGGCTGGCTGCTGGGAGGTGTGGAATTTGAGGAATTCTTTATTCTGGTCAATGCAGGCACACCTGCCGGCCCCTATACTTCCCTGGCAAATGCCCAGGAAGCTGGCGCTGTGACGGTTAACTATGGACTTTTCATTAACAGCGCGGTCAGCTTCCTGATCGTGGCATTCGTGATGTTTTTGCTCATCCGGGGCATCAACCGCCTGAACCGGGAAAAAAAGCAAGAAAAGTCCGCTCCGACCACCAAAGAATGCCCCCACTGTAAGACAGATATCCCCTCCAGCGCCACCCGCTGCCCGAACTGTACCTCGCAGTTATCATAATCAACACACCATTTACAGGTAAGGAAAATTTATGTCGAATGCGCCCACAAGAGATAGAGTAGATCCACAAGAAATTCAAACCCGACCCAAACGCAGGCCGCCCTGGATCCGGGTCAAAATGGATCTCAGCGGCGATTACCAGGAAGTGAACCGCATCCTCAAAGATGAATCCCTGCACACCGTATGCGAGGAGGCCATGTGCCCCAACCAGAGTGAGTGCTGGGGAGCGGGAACCGCCACATTTTTGCTCTTAGGCGATGTATGCACACGTTCCTGCAAATTTTGTGACATCAAACACGGCAAACCGGGTGTGCTGGACTGGGACGAACCGGAGCGTACCGCGCGTTCTATCCAGAAGATGGACCTCAACCATGCTGTGGTAACCAGCGTCAACCGTGATGAGCGCCGCGATGGGGGGGCGCCGATCTTTGCCATGCTCATCCGCCGCAGCCGGGAGCTGCAGCCAAAATGCTCCATCGAAGTCTTGATCCCCGATTTCAAAGGCAGCCTGGAAGCCCTACAAATCGTGATGGATGCCGGACCCGATATCCTCAATCACAATATTGAAACCGTACCGGATCTGTTCCGGGAGATTCAACCGCAAAGCAAGTATCATAACTCCCGCGCTACATTGGTCAACGCCAAACGCCTGAACCCCGGCGTGCTTACCAAGTCAGGCTTGATGGTAGGCCTGGGAGAAACGATGGATCAGGTCAAAGACACCATCCGGGACCTGCGCTCCTGGGATGTGGATATCCTGACCATCGGCCAATACCTGCAGCCCAGCCGGCACCATTATCCGATCAAAAAATACTATCACCCGGACGAATTCGCCGAACTGAAGAATTTTGCCCAGGACCTGGGATTCAAATGGGTTGAAAGCGCTCCCCTGGTACGTTCTTCATACCACGCTGCAGAACAGGTGCGCGAACTCAGCGACCGCTTTCAGGTCAGCGTCTGATGCTATAACTTACGACCATAATTTCAAAAAGGGTTTATTTCATGGAAGCTGAAGTCTCATTTTATTCGCTGCTGCTTGTCATCTCCCTGGCTTTCCTGGTACCGATCATACTCACCAGATTCAAAAAACTCACCCTACCCATCGTGGTCGGGGAAATTATCGCCGGGATGATTGTCGGCCGCAGTGGTTTTGGCTGGGTCGGTCATGAGGACGAAATCCTGACCCTGCTGTCGGAGTTTGGATTTGTGTTTTTGATGTTCCTGTCCGGGATGGAAATCGATTTCTCCAGTTTGGGATTGGAATCTCTGGGAAAGAAAAGAGCGAAAGATCAACCCATGAATCCCCTGGTCATTTCTGGCATCAACTTTGGCCTTACCCTCCTCTTATCCATCGGTTTCGGGTTCATCCTGCAGCAAATGGGCCTGGTCAATAATCCCTGGATGATCGCGCTGATCCTTTCCACCACCTCACTCGGTGTCGTGGTACCTGTTCTCAAAGAACAGGGGCTGAGTCAGGGGCGCTACGGCCAGACCCTGCTCATCTCTTCCTTAATTGCAGACTTTATGACCATGCTCCTGATCACCGTGCTGGTGGCTGCCCTTTCCCACGGTCTGACTTTTGACATCCTGCTCATCGGTCTGCTCTTTGTGGCATTTTTCCTATTTTGGTATTTCGGGGAGCAGCTTTTCAATGAAAAAGGTGCCATAAGGCGGGTGATGGATGAGATCAGCCAGGCCACGGCCCAAATCAAAGTCCGGGCTGCGTTTACAATGATGCTTCTTTTTGTGGCTTTGGCGGAAATGCTGGGTACTGAAGTCATCCTGGGAGCTTTCATGGGGGGAGCAATTATCTCCCTTCTCAGCACCCATGAGGATGAGGAGCTGCTGCACCGCCTGGATGCCATGGGGTACGGCTTCTTCATCCCCATCTTCTTCATCATGGTCGGCGTGGATTTCAACTTATCCTCCCTTTTGAGCTCCACGCGGGCATTGCTGCTTCTGCCTCTACTCTTGATTGCTGCCGCAGCGGTCAAATTTCTGCCTGCACTGGTTTACAGGATCAATTACGATTGGAAAAAAGTTTTTGGTGCCGGGGCCATCCTATCCGCCCGGCTGTCACTGATCATCGCGGCCTCCGCCATCGGCCTCCGTCTGGGTGTGATCAGCGAACCGATCAACGCAGCCATCATTCTGATCGCCATTATCACCGTCATCTTTGCTCCCTTCATCTTCAACCGCCTGCTCCCGGTGGAAGAAATGGCTCAACGTGCTCCCATTGTGATTGTCGGCTCCGGTGAGGTCGGCACTCAGGTTGCAGAGCTAATCATAGCGCATAACGATCCCGTGGTCCTCATCGAACACTCTAAAAACCGTGTCGAACGGGGCAGAAATCGCGGCTTTGATGTCATCCACGCCCGCTGTGATCAATATGATCCCAAGTCCGAAGAATATCTCAACGACGCCGAACGGCTGGTATGCGTTTACAGCGATGTGGAGCGCAACTACAAGGTGTGCGAGCGGGCCCGGCATACTTACGGCATTGATCACGTCATCTCCCGTGTTGCGGCCCCGGGGGATATTCACCGCTTCGAAAAAATAGGCGTGACCGCCATTAACGCCGCCACGGATCAGGCCATGTTCCTGGGCCTGCTGGTACGGAACCCCTCCCTTTATGAACTGCTGACCCGCACGGATTCGGACCGCGAGGTATGTGAGATCACAGTCCGCAAGCGGGAATTTCTCAATGTTCCTCTGCGGAACATTGATCTGCCGTCTGATATGGTGATCATGGCTGTTCGCAAAGAGGGTGAACTGGTCGTTCCGCGCGGGGACACCCGGCTTGATGCCGGAGATCAGTTGACCGTGCTGGGACCGGATGACTGCATTGAAAACGCCCGCAGGTTGTTCGGCTAACCCTGTATC
>CAZIFI010000082.1:0-4448 GCA_964539105.1 uncultured Anaerolineales bacterium
ATTCTCCTTTCCATTCTGATGGGGGTTTCAGTGTTGTGGATGATCAACCTGTACGAACCCTATACAGATCCCTCCCGGGTGTACTACGGAACGGATACCAGAGCTGCGGGGTTTTTGATGGGCGCCGTGCTGGCCTTTTTCTGGAAACCCTGGAAGCTGACGGACCGGATGAAATCTGCTCCCCTTTTTAGAGTACTCTTCGAGACAGCGGGTGTGGCTGCCCTGGCCGGGATGATTTTCATCTACAGCCGCTATCATGAATATCAACCTTCCCTGTATCGAGGAGGGCTGACCCTGACATCCGCGGTTAGCGGGTTGCTGATCATCACTGCCTCCCACCCTGCGACGCTGTTGGGGAAGTTGTTTGAAACCCCCGTTATGCGCTGGATCGGCAGACGGAGCTACGGGATTTACCTGTGGCACTGGCCCATTTTCAGCATGGCCCGGGCGGGGTTTGACATACAGTTCCCTTTCTGGCCCCTGTTTGGCATCAAAATTGTCCTGACGCTGATCATAACTGAAATCAGCTATCAGTGGATCGAACAACCCATTCGCAAGGATGGATTTAAAGCATTCTTCCAGCACCACAAATCCCTTCTCGGGAAACGGGCAGCCCCGACGATCCTCACCCTGCTCATGGGTTCATTTCTTCTTTTGGACGCCGGGAGCCTGTTTTTCACCCGGGGGTGGAACGACATCCCCGCCCTCTCCCTGGTCCGGGAAAATCCGGGCCCGGGCCAGGCTGATCCAGCCAGCCCACCCTCCCCGGGCACCTCTCCCTCGCCTTCCCTCAACCCATCCGCCGCTGCCAGTACCCCCCACCCCACAGAAGCGGAGCCTACCCCCCTAAAGATCACACCTTTGGCCACCAGCTTATCCTCAGACCAGCGTTCTCCCACACCTGATCTGGATGTGCTGGATCAAGAATCTGTCATTAACACCCCCACCATAGTTCCCTATGTGGTGTCCTTTATCGGGGACTCGGTTATGCGAGGAGCACAGGAAGACATCCAGCAAGCTGTAAATGGAAAGATTTATATTGACACGGCCCGCAGCCGGAACATGGAGGACCTGCTGCAGCTCACAGAAAAATTGGCTCAAAAACAGGCCCTGGCACTCATTGTGGTCATTCACCTTGGTACCAATCAGCTGTTTGAAGATCATATTTTTAACCAGGCAGTAAGCAAACTGCTTGAGCACGGTGTGCGGAGGATATTATTTGTCAATGTGTACCGCCCCATCCGGTGGGAGGATCTGGCTAATGAACGCTTCCAGAAAGGTGTGGAACGCTGGGAAGAAGCGGAACTGCTGGACTGGCATCAAATTTCCCAGGACCAGCCCGGCTGGTTTGGTGATGACCGGGTCCACCTCACGGCCCACGGCAAGCAAGCCTACGTCAAGTTGTTGATCGAAGGATTGACCCGCCGCAGCCCGTAGCGGCTTCCCTATCAGCCCCAACCGGGTTCTGTCGGTCCCCCGGTTTGAAGTCAATCGTATCGTCAATCTTCCAGTTCAACCGCAACCACCCGCTCCATGATCTCATCCTGCAGGGTTTCGATCAGGATCTTGACTTGCTCCAGAACCTGATCCCGGGGGATAAGTTTTCGCTCGTCTTCATCCCGCCGTTTCAGTTCCATGCCCCCTTTTTCCAAAGACCGCGCTCCAACCGTAAGCCGGATGGGAACGCCAATTAAATCGGCATCGTTGAATTTGACACCTGGACTTTCATCCCTATCGTCAAACAGAACTTCGATCCCCTCCTGCTGCAAGGATTGGTAGACATCCAGTGCCGCGGCGTGCACCTCATCATCCCCTCCCCCTTCGCCCAGAGAAACAATATGGACCTGGTATGGGGCGATGCTGATGGGCATCATCAGCCCGTATTCATCATGGTATTCCTCCACAACCGAGGCCAACAACCGGCCGCTGCCGATCCCATATGACCCCATCACCACGGGCTTTTCCGTTCCTTCCTTACCCTGATACGTGGCGCCGACTGCCTCGCTGTACCAGGTGCCGAGTTTGAATATGTTTCCCACCTCGATCCCACGCACCGCATGCAGGGGCGCTCCACAATTTGCGCAGGCATCCCCATCCTGGGCTGCAGCAATATCAGCCACAATATCTGCCTCGTAATCCCGTCCATAGTTGACATGGATGTAATGGTGGTCTTCCTGATTGGCACCGGCTACCATATTGGGAGACTGGGGGATGAGGTCATCCACCACGACCAACACCCCATCCAGGTCAATGGGTGAGGCGTATCCGGGCACCGCCCCCACAGACCGGATTTCTTCCTGTTCTGCCGGACGCAGGCTCTTGGCCTGGATAGTATTGGCCAGTTTGGTCTCATTGAGGTCCATATCCCCGCGGACAATGGCAAAGACCAATTTTTCTACATCCGCACCGTCTTCCGTAACGGTGGCGGTCATGAACACCACCTTGGAGGTCTTGCGCTCCAGGATATCCAAAAACGCGGTCAAGGCCTTTATTGTGGTGGCATCCGGTGTTTCAACCTTTTCCAGCGGTTTGGGATCCTCCTGGGCCGGCTGCCCTTTATCGAAGACCGCAATCTGCCTGTTGGCCTGGTACCCACATTCATCACAAATCAGCAGCGTATCCTCCCCCACCGGGGTGAGATACATGAATTCATGAGCCATATTTCCCCCCATCATGCCCACATCAGATTCAACATCAGTCACCGGGAGAGCACAGCGATTGAAAATATTGTAATAGGCCTGGTAATGGGCCCGGTATTGTTCATCCAATCCGTCCCAGTCCCGATCCAGGCTGTAGCTGTCTTTCATGGTGAATTCTCTGACCCGGATCAAACCTGCCCGGGGCCGGGGATCATCCCGCCATTTTGTCTGGATGTGGTAAATCAAGGCCGGCAGCTGCCGGTAGGACTGGATTTCATCCTTGACAATATCCACCACCACTTCCTCATGGGTCATGGCCAGGGCCATATCGCGCTCGTTTCTGTCCTTAAAGCGGCCCATTTCAGCCCCAACCTTGGACCACCGACCGGTGGATTTCCAGATTTCGGCGGGATGGATGACCGGCATCATCATCTCCTGCCCGCCAATGGCATCAATCTCTTCCCGCATGATGTTCTCAATTTTTACCAGAGAGCGTTGGGCCAACGGCATGGCCGTGAAAATCCCGGACGCCAACTGGCGTATATACCCGGCTCTGACCAGTAATTTATGGCTGGGAATTTCCGCATCTGCTGGAGCTTCCCGCAAGGTTTGACTGAATAATTTCGACATCCGCATAGAAACACTCCTCTTTCAACAAAGTGGGCAACAAATCATAAACGCAAAAAAAAATACCCTCTGACTTTCCAGTCCAGAGGGTAGACATCAATCACAAACCATTTCAGGCACGTCTACAGGATGGAAAGCAAGCGACCCTTGCTTGCGGCATGGTAGGGACGGGAACCTGAAAAAATGTATTTTCATCCATGATGGGTGTAGTGTACCAGAGCACCTTCATCTGTCAAGGTTTACCCCTCGACCACGATTTTCACCAGTGCGAATAAAAAGGTGGGCATCCCTGCTGCGAACGAAGTATAATGAAAAGACCACACATTTAAACCCGTTGCCAGATTAAGGACCCGACATGATTCCCCTGCGAGATGAAAACCCAACCCATCGTGTTCCACTGATCACCTATCTATTGATCCTGTTAAATATCACGGTATACATCTTTCAGACTACGCTGGGAGCGGGAGTGCAGGAAGTTGTCTACCGGTTTGCACTGATTCCCAGCCGTTTCACATCCGGTTTTTCAATCGGAAACTTGGCAAACATGCTCACCAGCATGTTCATGCACGGCGGCCTGGCCCATATCATAGGCAACATGCTCTATCTGTGGATTTTCGGGGACAATGTGGAAGATGCCATGGGCAAGGGCCGTTATGTCGTGTTTTATATCCTGGGAGGCGTGACCGCTTCCCTGGCTCACATCTTAACCAATCCCACGTCCCAGATCCCCACCGTGGGAGCCAGTGGCGCCATCGCCGCTGTGTTAGGAGCATATCTCATCCTCTACCCCCGGCAGCGGGTGCTGACCGTCATCCCGCTGGGGTTTTTCATGCGTATCGCCATGCTTCCTGCCAGCCTGGTACTCGGTATGTGGTTTGTGCTGCAATTTTTCCAGGGTGTGATGACCCTGGGTGGACCGGATGTAGGCGGGGTGGCCTTCTGGGCTCACATCGGCGGATTTGTCACAGGCGTTGTGCTGGCCAATGTTTTCAAACAGCCGCAATATAAGACAACCCACCAGACCTGGTAGACCGACCTGCCGACCAGCGTGAGGCTGCATTTGATGTCTTCCGGGGAATATTCACAGAATAAGTAATCACTCTTCCTGAGAAGGAAAATCCCGATCATCCGTGTCCAGTCAAATGATAATGTTACCGAAAGGCAGTAGTTCTTCCAAATGAT
>CAZIFI010000083.1:0-4235 GCA_964539105.1 uncultured Anaerolineales bacterium
TTGTCCTGGTCCCGTTCAATTGTTGAATCTCACACCTTTTTCCAGCCTTAATCAAGGTTTTCTTTAACCAAGCGGACAATCTCGTTCACTTCCACATACATCGTGCGGTCCGGTTTGTCCGGAGCACCGTAGTCTTTGATCCACACGATTTCTCCGTTCTCATCAACCAACACGAAGGAGTGGCTCGGCTCCCCATTTTCAACCGCCCACTGCAGGACCTGATATTCTTCGGATACCTGAAGGACAGGATCGGAAAGAAGGGGCACATCCGTAATCCCCAGATCACGGGCCGCCTCAGCCTGCACACCGGTTGAATCCCGGGCAATGCTCACAAGCTGCACATCCAGCGCCTGAAATTCTATACTGTTTTGCAAATCAACGATTTGCTGCATACAGGGGGGTCAACCCACCGCCATGTGAAAATAGAGTAAGACAGGCTCGCCATCCCGATCTGACAGCGAAAATTGGCCGCCGAGGGCATTGTCCAGCGTGAACTCCGGAGCGCTCCGGCCCACCATTTCAGGCCCAGGCGTCCCCCGAGAGGAGCAAGCGGTCAATGTTAGAAGAGCAGATAACAAGAATAGAAAAGGTAAAAGTTTTTTCATTGTCCACCTCTAAAATAACCATAGGAAATTATCCACATCGTATCATAAACGGAAACTATCCTCTGATTTCGTTTTCCATTAGATTGATCCTGCAGATTTGAGATCATAAGATACAATACCAAATTACAATCTCAGATCAGGACAAACCTTATAGATCCATAGGCGGTAGTTCGTTGAGTGGGCATCTGCAAATACAACGCAAAATAACCGGGACATTATTTTTTGCCCAGAGTGTGGTCTCAGCAGCATTGATCACGACAGGCACGGTCAACGCCATCGCCGGGGCAGAGTTAAGCGGGAACGTTGCCTGGGCGGGGCTGCCATCCGCAGTGCTGCTATTATCCGCAGCCTTTGGTGCCCTGGTGTGGGGGGTGATCATGGAAAGAATCGGGCGCCGTAAGGGGCTGGCGTCAGGCCTTGTTCTGGGGGTATTCGGGGGGATCTCAGCGAGTACGGCAATCTGGCGTGGTTCCTTTTTGCTCTTTTTGCTCGGGATGGGTTTGTTCGGTATCGCGCGTGCCGTGATGCAGTTAGGAAGGTTTGCAGCTGCCGATGTCAGCCCGACACAAAAACGGGGGCGGGCCATCGCCACTGTTGTCCTGGGCGGCACCGTGGGTTCCGTGGTCGGCCCCCTTCTCGTCGGCCCCTCCGGCATCACCACACAGAGAATGGGACTGAGCGAACTCGTCGGCCCCTATCTCGCCGCCCTGATATTGTTTGCTGCTGCCACAGTAATTATCACCATCTGGCTCCGGCCCGAACCCATGGAAATTGCCCGAAAAATGGCCGCTCAGGACAATGCCTCGCAGCACCCGTCACCAGATCCCGGGTCTTTATCATCAATCATTCGCCAACCTGGAATCGTGGTCGCGGGAATAGCAATGATCATCGGTCAAGTTGTGATGGTGATGATTATGGTCATTACCAGCCTTCACATGAATGCCCTGGCGCATCCGCTGTCCAGCATCTCAATCGTCTTCTCTGCCCACACCTTCGGGATGTTTGCCTTTTCCATCATCTCTGGCCGTCTGGCAGACCGTATTGGCCGGGAAAGGGTGATCATTCTGGGATCCGCCATTCTGATCCTGGCGGGGTTAAGTGCCGGATTATCACCCCGGATACTGCCCATTGCCGTTTCCCTGTTTCTGCTCGGCCTGGGATGGAATTTTTGTTATGTGGCCGGGTCCACTCTCCTCACCGACCATCTCACCAGCGCAGAACAAACCCGGACCCAGGGCATAAACGATCTGTTCGTGGGGATAGCCTCCGCAGTTGGCAGTCTGGGAAGTGGTTACTTTTATGCTGCCGTCGGGTATCAAAACATGGGATTCATCGGCGCAGGGCTTTCCGTCCTCCCCCTGGCAGTCGCCGTATGGTGGCTTCGAAACAAATCCGACCTCCCGGTCACCCAGGCTTGATTTCTGTCCTGGTTTTCGAGAACATAACATTTCCTCCTCCCTTGCTGCACCACGAGTTCCAACACACGTAATCCGGGTGCGAGACATTCCTCCTCAACGCACCATGAAGGCGTCAATTTCAGGAAAGTCATGGGGCTCTACTCTAATGCGGGAACCACATTGACGGCTTACAAATGTCTCCGTCCCGGGCCTGGATAAAACAACCATCCTATCCGCCGGGGGTGGGCGTGGCACAGGTCGTACCGCATCCTCCGGGACACTCATCCGGACAATGATACACCTCACCCTCCTTGCAGGCTGGCGGCGTACACTTTGGAAAAGGAGTTGGGGTGATTGTTACGTCACCTGGAATCGGTGTGATCAAATCCAGGGCCTGCGGCATCTGGGTTGCCAGATGGGAAATAATTTCCCACTGGGATTGGTTGGTCTCCTCCTGCTGTACAAACTGCGTCGAAAGATGGTTAATGCGGTTACCCTGCACGGCGATGGTTTCCTGATAGGCTGGGGCTCCCAGGTCCAATGAAGTAAACCGGCAGGCTGCACCTGTCAGGACCAGTATTACGACTATGGTCCATGTGCCCCTACCCCACAAGGATAGTTGTTTGACTTTTTCCCTCACTAGTTCCTCCCTGTAACGAATACATGACCCCACCCCTCAGCCCTGTGTACCCGTGAACATCCCTTGACTGCCTTCAAGTATAAGACAATATAGCCCATAGAGTCCATTCCCCGATCAACAGATATTCAACCCTGGATCTATTATTTTCACATCCACCATTGAGATGAATGACTATGCGAAACAGTGTGGGGGCCAGCCGGTCTCAACCAGGTCGAGAAAGATTTACATCTCACCTGAGCCCATCCACCCGGTGAAACGAGTTCAGTGGAACCGATCCGATAGATGCCCTTGACATATGGATCAGGTACCCTATAATCATCGTAAATATACGATGAATACAAACACACCCACCCCAACCCAGGCGTGCTGCACGCTGGATATAACTGGTCAAGACCAGGACAAGCTGATTGCTATGTTTAATGCACTCAGCAACCCGACCCGGTTCGAAATTATGAAATACCTCGTCACCCACCCCGGCTGCATCACGGGTGACATTGTAGACTACCTTCCCATCGCCCAGGCCACGGTGTCCCAACACCTCAAGGTCCTGCGCCAGGCCGGCCTGGTAGAGGGCACGGTAGAAGGCACCGCCACCAGCTACTGCTTGAATGAAGAAAACATCACCTGGTTTCGCCGCAAAGTGGGTGACATTTTCTAGAAACCCTTTTTTTACCGGGTTTTATCGTAATAATACGATAAAGGAGCTAACATGCAATCCGCTGTGCAGTTCATCCTGCAGTACATCCTGGAAAGCTTTCTCCACACCTGGCCCTACTTGCTACTCACCATTCCTGTGGCAGTTGCGGTCAACATGACGGATGCTTCCCGGCACATCGAGCGCGTATTTTCGGCCCGCCCCCTGATTGCCATATCACTGGCCACAGCAGTGGGTGCTTTCAGCCCGCTGTGTTCCTGCAGCGTCATTCCGGTCGTGTCCGCCCTGCTGATCGGAGGTGTCCCCCTGGCACCGGTCATGGCCTTCTGGCTGGCCTCCCCCTCCATGGATCCTGAAATATTCTTTCTGTCGGTCAGTGCCCTGGGCTGGGAGTTGGCAGTCTGGCGCCTGGGAACCAGCTTTGTGTTGAGCCTGGGAGGGGGACTGACCACCCACCTGCTGGTTGAAAACGGTTGGCTGGGGGACACGTACTTGCGTAAAACACAGCCCCCCGGGGTCAGATCCCTGCCCCAGAAATTCATTGATCATCTGCAGAAGATCTGGATCAGGATCAAAGAGCATTGGCACGCGTTGATAAACGCGGAACCAACGTTCCTGCCTCAAACCGCTGCCGTGTGCTGTGAAGGTCAAGGGACCTCATCATCGAAAGCAGACCTGATTCTCCAACCCGCAGCTTCCATCCACCATGCCCCCGACCCCTCCGGCCAACGGGCCTGCAGCGGGACATGCACGCTTGAAAGCGGGGATCCCCCTCGCTTCTGGCACAAGTTATCAAGCGAAGGGTGGAATGCGGCATCCATGGTCCTCAAGTTCATGCTCTTGGCGTGGGTCATCGGGGCCATGATCCAGTTATATGTCCCACAGGAAGCCATTTATGGCCTATTTAGTGGAAACCACCCCCGCTCCATTGGTCTGGC
>CAZIFI010000084.1:0-2575 GCA_964539105.1 uncultured Anaerolineales bacterium
ATATTGTGGAATTCAATCCAGGACTGAAGAGAGATTCCACTGATCAACGATTTCTGGGTGGAAGGATGCACCAGTTGCGCCGGTTTCATACAAATAATTAACGAGTGCTTGATATAATTTTGGCAGATACTCTAAATCGTGATCCATGGTGAGATAGAATCCTGTTCTTCATCAATTCAGGAAGGAAAGCTTATGATGCGTTTTGACCGTTTTACGGAACGAGCTCAAGAAGCAGCCCAACGGGCCGCGGAAGTGATACAACGCTACGGACATAACCAGATTGATACTGAACACATCCTGTTGGCCTTGATTGAACAGCATGAGGGTGCCATCTCTCAGATTCTGGATCAGTTAAACACCCACAGTGCCGAATTAAAAGACCGCCTGGACTATATTCTGAAGAATACCCAAAAAGCCAGCATTTTTGGCAGCCGGGGAGCAGGGCAGGTTTTTATCACACCCCGTGTAAAGCGGATTGTGGATGTCGCTAATCAAGAAGCCAACCGTCTAAAAGATGAATTTATTTCTACTGAACATCTTTTTCTGGCCATTCTGAATGAGAAGAACACGCCCGCCGCCCGTTTGTTGGAAGGGGAAGGGGTGACGAAAGAGCGGGTATACGATGCCATTGATCAGATCCGCGGCGGGCAGCGGGTGACTGATCCTAAAGCGGAAAGCCGCTACCAGGCCCTTGAAAAATATTCCCGCGACATGACAAAACTGGCCCGGGAAGGAAAACTGGACCCTGTGATTGGACGGGATGTAGAGATATTGCGTGTGATCCAGATTTTATCCCGGCGCACAAAGAACAATCCGGTTTTGATCGGGGAGGCGGGAGTTGGAAAAACCGCCATTGTAGAGGGGTTGGCCCAGAAGATTGCCACCAATGATGTGCCAGAAATCCTGGCTGGCAAGCGGGTTATTTCCCTGGATATGGGTTCGATGATTGCCGGTTCCAGGTACAGGGGAGAATTTGAGGAACGGTTGAAGGCTGCGATTGATGATGTCAAAGAAGCAGAAGGGGAAGTGATTCTGTTTATTGATGAGCTGCATACCGTGGTCGGTGCTGGAGCAGCCCAGGGTGCCATGGATGCTTCCAATATGCTGAAACCTGCCTTGGCCAGAGGTGAGCTGCAGTGTGTGGGGGCAACAACGCTGGATGAGTATCATAAATATATCGAGAAAGATAGTGCCCTGGAGCGCAGGTTTGCTCCGGTTTTTGTGGAAGAACCTTCGGTGAACGAAACGATAGAAATGCTGGAAGGGTTGCGGGACCGCTATGAGGCGCACCACAAAGTGCGCTTTTCGGATGAAGCACTGGTTGCGGCGGCAGATCTGGCAGACCGTTATGTGTCGGACCGATATCTGCCAGATAAAGCCATTGACCTCATGGATGAGGCTGCAGCGAAGCTTCGCGTTGCCCTTTACTCGCTGCCTCCCGATCTAAAGGAAATGCAGCTGGAGATCGAACGGCTCAAGAAGGAAGAGGAGATAGCCGGTCAGGAGCGTGATTACGAACGCGCAGCGACCATGCAAACCCAACGCATCCGCCTGGAAAACGATTTCATGGAAAAGCGGGATCAATGGGAATCTGAACATGAGTTGGACGAAGTCGTGGATGAAAACGATGTCGCTGAAGTCGTCTCCCAGTGGACCGGCATACCCATGACGCAGATGCTTGAAAAAGAGGCAGAAAAGCTGCTGCACATGGAAGAACGGATCCATGATCGAATTGTCGGTCAGCATGAGGCGATTGAAGCTATCTCGGATGCCATCCGGCGAGCCAGGTCCGGCCTAAAAGATCCCAAACGGCCGATTGGTTCGTTCATCTTTATTGGTCCCTCCGGTGTGGGGAAGACCGAACTGGCGAAGGCTTTGGCAGAATTCCTGTTTGATGATGAGGATGCCCTGCTGCGCCTGGATATGAGTGAGTACCGGGAGCAGCACACCGTCTCCAGGCTGTTCGGCGCGCCTCCCGGTTATGTAGGATATGAGGAGGGAGGTCAGTTGACGGAAGCTGTGCGGCGGCGGCCTTACCGGGTGGTCCTCTTTGATGAGATTGAAAAGGCTCATCCTGAAGTGTGGAATGCCTTGCTTCAAATTCTGGATGAAGGGCGGCTGACAGATGGTCAGGGCCATGTGGTCGACTTCCGGAATACCGTCTTAATCATGACCAGCAACCTGGGCACGGAATATGTCAGCCGATCCGGCAGCCTAGGCTTTCTGGATGGTGGAACTGAGGGTGATTCCCAGGAAGATCAGGAGAAGATCGAAAAGGTTCTAAAAGATAATTTCCGTCCTGAGTTCCTGAACCGTATTGATGAGATCATCACCTTTTCCCCTCTCAGCCGTGAACAGATGGTGGAAATTGTGGATATGCAAATGGAAGACGTCAAAAAGCGGCTGCAAAGAAACGGTCTCAAGGTGGAACTGACTCCAACAGCCCGGAAATGGCTGGCGGAAAAGGGGTATAATCCCGATTTTGGCGCTCGGCCCCTGACCCGTGCCCTGCAAAAACACCTTGAGAGTCCCCTGTCCAAGAAACTGCTGCAGGGCGATTTCAAAAAAGGTGACG